>JBEQTH010000088.1:0-218210 GCA_040348785.1 Myxococcales bacterium
GCCATTCCGCCGTGTTCACGCGGCGGCCCCATTGAAGCTCTGATGACTGGCTCTCATCAGTTGCTCGCACAAGCATTCCGCCGTGTTCACGCGGCGGCCCCATTGAAGCGAAGCTCTGGAGCATGAGAGTGTCACGCGGACCCATCCATTCCGCCGTGTTCACGCGGCGGCCCCATTGAAGCGAAGGGCTATCCGAAGCACTTAGAGCGCCAGCTAGACCATTCCGCCGTGTTCACGCGGCGGCCCCATTGAAGCGGGTTTGCAACGAAGAGGTACTCGAGCGCCTACTCTCATTCCGCCGTGTTCACGCGGCGGCCCCATTGAAGCAAGATGCTGCTCAACGTGCTCCGCACGCTGCTCGGCGCATTCCGCCGTGTTCACGCGGCGGCCCCATTGAAGCGACGCCGCGCGCGACCACGCAACGCCCTACTACGCCACATTCCGCCGTGTTCACGCGGCGGCCCCATTGAAGCCCACGCGGTTGCGGGGGTTTCGACACCGAGCTTGACGCATTCCGCCGTGTTCACGCGGCGGCCCCATTGAAGCCGGCAGTTAAACTTTTGATCTAAGTATCCTTTGCCAACATTCCGCCGTGTTCACGCGGCGGCCCCATTGAAGCGATCGCTTGCACGCCTTTCGCATGCGCTGCGAGGTCATTCCGCCGTGTTCACGCGGCGGCCCCATTGAAGCTGCGACTGCGCGAAGTGCGCGGGCACGAAGGACGAGCCCATTCCGCCGTGTTCACGCGGCGGCCCCATTGAAGCTACGCAAACCGGGAACGAATCTCGTGGGAACACTATTTGCATTCCGCCGTGTTCACGCGGCGGCCCCATTGAAGCGCTGATTGGGTTCAACGCCTACGCCATGAGCATCAAGCATTCCGCCGTGTTCACGCGGCGGCCCCATTGAAGCTACCGGCCGCCGGCTAAGGGGACAGGCTGCGCGCACCCATTCCGCCGTGTTCACGCGGCGGCCCCATTGAAGCACTTGGTAGCCTCTAGGATTGTTGTCTCCAGCTCAGCAACATTCCGCCGTGTTCACGCGGCGGCCCCATTGAAGCTTAGTCCAGACTCAATGATTCTGTCTGCCCGCAATGATCATTCCGCCGTGTTCACGCGGCGGCCCCATTGAAGCCCTTATCGAGCCCGCGCGAAGCCGTGGTGTTATCCCACATTCCGCCGTGTTCACGCGGCGGCCCCATTGAAGCCGCGAAAGCCTGGTGCGTCGCTACGGCTTCGCGAGCTGTAGCTGCGCCTCGGCTTTGTGAAACAACGCGAGCAACAACAAGTCATACGTGAGCTTGAGCGCGCCAGCGCAGAGCAGCGGCCAGCCGAACGTCGTTCGTTCGAGCAGCAGACCGGCAAGGGTGGGCGCTATCCCGGAGGCGAGACTTCTCGGGACGTTGGTGATGCTAGCCGCAGCGGCGCGTTCTTGGGGCGGAACGACGGACATTACGTAGGCTTGCCGCGCGGGAACATCCATCGACGAGACACTGGCCCTCAGCAGTAGGCAACCTAGCGTAAGCCAGAGCGTGGGCATCAAGGCGGCGAGCATCAAGAATAGGTTCGCCGGCACGTGGGTGAAAACCATGGTTCGCACGAGACCAATTCGCTCGGCGAGCCGTGGTGACAGAAATTGCGAGAGTGAGGATGCCAGGCTAGACACGAAAAAGAACGCGCCGGCCGCGCTCAGCGATAACTGGAACCGTCGAAACAGCCACAATGCAAGCAACGACTGCACGACGAACCCGCCGCCGAACGAATCCAAGCTGAACAGCGCGGAGAGCCGCAGCACTGCTGCACGCGAAGCAACGAGCGGTTGCCGCGCAGCGCGAGCGACGGGTACGTCCGAGGTTTGCGCATAGAGCCACGCGACGAAAGCTCCGACTGCGCTGTATGCGAGAAAGACAGACCTCTCCGCGACGAGTGTTGCGACACCGCACCAGCGCGCGAGGAGATCCGGAAATCCGACGGCGAGCGCACCGAGTGCCCCGGAAAAGCTACCGATGACATTGTAGCGGGCAAAGAGCGCCGTCGTAGCGCGCCTTCCTACGGCAAGGCCCGCGAGGGCGGCCTGCTCCAACGGCAGGAATAGGCTGACGTCACCGTTCGAGGGGTTCATCGTCCCGAGAACGGCCACCACAAGCAGGGGCCAAAATCCGGTGAAAGTAACGAACCCGAGGCCCGTGCCGAACATCAAGCACGCGGCAAACAGAAGCAACCTCCGGCTCGAGATTCGGTGAGCGAGGAAGCCGACGACCAACGTCACGACGCCGGAGCCGAACAACGTCCCCGTCACGACGGCGCCCACACCGACCGGTGTGAAGCCGAGGTGCGCAAGGTAACCCGCAAGCATCACGCTCACCGTGCCGTCGATGGCGCCTCGTAGTCCGCGCGATAGCAACAAGGGCCACGCACGTCGAGCTTGTAGTTCAGTCACCCGCGCCGCCTACCATCCGGTGAGCGGCAGGAGAGTCGACCGAATGATGCGGTAGCTCATTTGCACTTCGGATTGCCGTTCAAGTACGCGTCAACGACAGCGTCGTCGCAGTTCGCAGACGCCGACACCGTGCCTTCAAGGGCATCACCACTCGTGAAGTGAACGTTGATCGACGCGCTCACCGAGCTGCTCTTCGGGCCGACAGCGGTGACTTGAATCGAGCTATGATCCGAGAACAAGACCACCCATCGGCGACGAGTGTACACCTCGATGCCGCGCCCAAGGCGCTCGAGTCGCGCCCTGCACTGTGGCCAGCGGCGCGCCAGCCACGGCAGGAGGTCGCACAGCTAGGGCCAATGTAGGTCTGGTCGCTGTGTGTTCGAGCGGTTCTGCGCGCGTGGCCGGTTCGGTGAGCGGGCTGCGTGCAAACGGCGCCTTTGGGCCCTCAGTATCGACACTTACACCGTGAACAACGTGATCAGTCGTGCTCGGCGTGTTTAACTCTCGCACAACCAGGTGCGGGACCTAGTGCGGAGTGCGACCTCGGACGCTTGCTTGACCTTGCTCGGTCTAGCCATCGCTTGCGGTGGTCAGTCAGCGGTGGACAACGCCGGAGGACGCGCGGGCTCGACGGGCTCCGCTGGTTCCGGGGAAGTTGCAGGAAGTGCTGGCGCTACGAATGGGGGGTCAAGCAGTGGCCCCTGTCCCGGCGCGCCACCGATGAACGGGGCATCCTGTGCGGTGCCTGACACTTCGAACGGCATCGCTCAATGCAGCTACGGTGACGACCCTCGTCCGCGCTGCCGCACGCTCGCTGTGTGCACCGGCGGAGCGTGGCAAGTCTCCACCCCTGCGTGCGCAATGCCTCCTCTGCCGGCTGCCTGCCCGACGCCGCCGCCAAGCCCGAGCACCGTCTGCTCCGATGAAATGCTGTCCTGCTGGTACGGAGATGGCCAACGGTGTTCGTGCAGCGCTTGCAAGCTCGGCACCGAATATCCGATCTGTCAGTCCATCAATCCACCGCAGTGGGCCTGCGCGAGCCCCGCGGTGGGTTGCCCCACCGTCATGCCCCAAGCCGGCACGCCCTGCAGCACGCCGGGCGCGTCGTGCGGTCCCGATTGCACCTTGACCATCACCTGCACCGACGGCTTTTGGCGGTGGGGCGGAGGGATGTGTCCGATCTGCGCCGCGCCCGACACTCCGATTGCGACTCCGAACGGGGAGCAGCCGATCGCGTCGCTGCAGGTGGGCGATCTTGTGTACAGCGAGGAACACGACGCCATCGTGGTCGTGCCGTTGATCAAGGTCGGGCGCACTTCCGTTGCTCACCATCGAGTCGTGCGCGTCACCCTCGAAAGCGGGCGAGTGTTGGAGATCAGCCCGGGACACCCAACCGCTGACGGCCGCACATTCGGCGACCTGCTTGCGGGCGGCAAGTTGGACGCTGAGCACCTAGTGCGGTCCGCTGAAGTCGTCCCGTACACGCACGACGCCACGTTCGACATCTTGCCGGCATCCAGCACCGGGACTTACTACGCGGCCGGCGCGCTGATCGGTAGCACTCTCGGCGTGTCACCAAACGCGGGGCGCTCATCCCGAGCTTTTCACTTCTGGTGCAGCCCCTAGCTCGATGACTCACGGCGTACGGCGGGTCGGCGTGCTTCGAATTGCACGAGCCATGCAGCGGCGCGCGCATCGGGTAAGGGCCGGTGACTGAGGGCGCCAGTTGTCGCCAAAATGCTCGTATTTGTTTGCAACTGAGGCGTGATGTCACGCTTTGTTCGTCAAATCGGCGTGTTCGCGGGCGGCCCGGTTACTGCATTACGAATCGTTCATGTCCACCACGGCGCCCTCTGCCAGCGAACCCGAGACCCAAAGCGAGTCGCGCTCCGTGCCCGCCAGCAAGAAGCAAGGAGCGGCGGAGCCGCGGGCCGCGCGTGGCAGGCGCCCGCGCGCCAAGAAGGCCACAATCGTTGCTCATCCGCAACACGCCCAGCCGCATAGCGATAGCAATGCGGTTGGCGGCCTTGTCTCGAGCCCGCCGCCACGAGAAAAGACTCAATTCGGAACCTTGCTCGTCGGTGCAGGGATCGGCGCCGCCGTGACACTCTCGGTCGTCGCGCTCGGCAGCAAGCGCGGTCGCGGCTCCGTGTTCGCGCTCGCCATCACCAAGAGCCTCTCTTATGCGATCGCACGCACCACCGAGCGCGGCTCGCTGATCAACATCATGGCGCAGGCAGTGGGCAGCGCGATCGCGTGAACGACCTGATTACGGGGAAACCGAACGACAACGAGGCGGTGCGCGCTCAGCTGGCGCGGATGCCGGCTCTGCACCGGCGGCGCGACCTCAAAATGGCGCGCAGCGCGCACGCTTTCGTGCGCGGAAGCACGGTGCAATTCTACGAGTGGCTGGCTGACGCCAAGAATCGAGGCGTTCCGCAGGGCCCCACCGTTTGGATCTGTGGCGATGCCCACGTCGGTAATCTCGGCCCCATTGCGCGCTGCGATGCAAACGTCCAAGTGGAGCTTCGTGACCTCGATCAGACGGTGCCAGGCAACCCGGCCCACGACCTGATTCGTCTTGGGCTGTCCCTGGCAATGGCTGCTCGCAGCTCCGACTTGCCGGGCGTCGTGACGGCACGGCTCATCGAAGAGTTGATGAGCGGCTATCTGGATGCCTTTGCGCACTCGAACGACACGGCACCGGAAACCGAGAGCGCGGCCGTCCGGTTCGTGCTCCGAGAAGCGCTCCGCCGAAAGTGGCGGCACCTCCACCGCGAGCGGATCGGCAAAAAACCGAAGTTCCCGATCGGCGACCGATTCTTACCTCTCGTCCTAGAAGAGCGCCAAGCCGTCGAGGCCTTCCTGAATCGCGAGCGCATCCGCCAGCTCGTGACCTCCCTGGACTGCCGCGATGACAACGCCCAAATCCGAGTGCGTGATGCCGCGTACTGGGTGAAGGGCTGCAGCTCGCTCGGCCTGTGGCGCTGCGCTGCCTTGATCGACATCGTAGGTCAAGAACAGGGCAAGGGTGGCTATTCGCTGCTGGACATCAAAGAAGCGGTGGCAGCCGTGGCCCCCGTGGCCCTGAGTGAGGTCGTCCCCACGCACCAAGGCGAGCGCGTGGTGCGCGGCACCAAAGCCCTCTCCCCCACGCTCGGTGAGCGCATGGTTTCCGGGACGGTCGCGGGACATTCGGTATTCGTTCGTGAGCTGATGCCGCAAGACCTCAAGCTCGAGCTCGAAATGATGGACGACACCGAGGCCCGGACCACTGCCCGCGCGTTGGCTCGCATCGTCGGTCTGGCCCACGCGAGGCAACTGGATGAACCCACTCGCAAACAATGGCGGCAAGACCTCGAAGGCGCGATGAGCCGCAGCATCGAAGCCCCCAGCTGGTTGTGGTCGAGCGTCGTGGACCTGATCGGGGTCCACGAACGCGCGTACCTGGAGCACTGTCGCAGGTATGCGTTAGCAGGCGAAAAGCTGCGCGAGGAAGTGGCCTGAAGCTCTGGCAGGGCGGTGCGTTGGCGCTCTCCTGAGCTGTGTTGTTCAAGTTGACGCGCACGCAGCCCGCGCGCCATACGCGCTCGCGGCTACTGAAACTCGGCGCAAACTCCCGTGCCCGGCGTGCACAGGCCCGAGGCGCAGTCGCGCCAGTCGCGGCACTCCACGCAGCGCCCGACAAGAACGTCGCAATGCTGCATCGGGCAGTCGGCATCGCCTCGGCACTGCACGCAAGCGCTGCCATCGGACGCGCAGCGCGGACCGAGCGTGGAGGCGGAGCACTCTCGGTCCTCGTCACACTGGTAGCAGACGTGTCGATCGTCGTCGCAGCCGTGCGCCGTAACCGGGCAATCTGCTTTCACCGTGCAGTGTTGTAAGCAACGGTTGGCGTTCGAGTCGCAAATGAACCCCGCGCTGCAGTCCGAGTCGAGCAAGCATCCGACACAGCGATTGCTTTCGTCGCAACGAGGCCGCGCCGCGTTCGTGCAGTCAGCGTCCTCGGAGCATTCGGAACATTCTCCGCCAACGCAATGCAGCGGGGCCGGGCACTGAGGATGAACGCCGCAGCCCCCGCCGCTCGCCACCAGGCCAGCGGCCCCTGCGGGCGCCCCCGCTGCTCCGGCGATTGCCCCCCCAGCCCCAGCCCCTGCCCTGGCTCCGGCTGCCCCCGCGCTGGCAGCCGAGCCTCCGCTTCCGCCGCTGGGAACGTCGAACTCGAAGCGGGTGTTGCAAGCCTGAACGCCCACGACCGACGCAGAAAGTGCGAATAGAACCGGGGCCCAGCGTCCCAATCGCCGAGTGCTACGGACGCGTTTCACGGAGCTTCTGCCAACTGCTTGGCTTCCTTCAGGGCGAAGCCTCGTGGATAGCGAGCGATGTAGCGTTGAGCTTCTGCACGCGCGCTTGGGTCGTGAGCGTTGGCCAAGAGCCGCATCCGCTGGACCAAGGCATTTTCCGCGAGAGGGCTCCGCGGAAAGCGCACCATGAACGATTGAAACGCGCGGAGGGCGCCCGCGACATCGCCCTGCCGATGCAGCGCTACGCCCTCCGCGAACGAGTCGTTCTGTTGGGCCAGCTCGGAGGCCTGCTCGCCTATCTCTCGGACGGACGGCGCCTGGTCGGCTGGGCCAATCGAGAGCGGGCGCCTCACCGGAGTGTGCGTGGCGTCTACGGAGGCGCTCGGGCTGGGTACCATTCCCGGGAGGCTGGGTGCTGCCGTAGCGGGATACTTTGACTCGGGTTCAGCGCAATCACTGGGCCAACGCTGGCCCGCAACGACGTCGACCGTCGTGCCCGATGCCCTCACCTCGACGATGCCCTCGGTCACTTCTAACCTTGTCCGAGAGCCGGAACCGCAGGCTCCCGCCTTGTCGAGCACACGCACTCGGAACCGGGTGCCGCGAACCTCTACCTCGGCATCGGGAGTGCCGATGATGAAGCGCTGCCCCACAGAGAGCTTGGCAACGTGCGCGGACAGCTCACCCTGTTGCAACGAGAACCGTTCGACGCTGCCCTGGCTGTCGACTTGGAATGACGTGCTGCCGCCCAAGTCCATCGACGTGCCGGTCGACAGGCGCAGTGACGCGCCGCCATCCGCCGGCGTTTCGATGCGTTGACCAGACGCGAGCTCGGCGCGCTCGGGCAACGCCTCGGCGTGATCGCCTGCACGCAGGGCCGCGCCATGACCTGCCGGTGAGACATTGATCGAGACCACGGGCCCGGTTGGCCGGCGTGCGCTCGTCCAGCGCCCCGCGCTCACCAGCAAAAACGCCGCCGCACACGACACTACTGCGGCGCCTGCCCACTTCAAGCGACGACGACGGGCTCGGGCGAGCATTGCCCGCTCGGTGGTGGCGATGCCTCGGACACGGTCGCCTGCCTTCGGCTTGTCTTCGGGCAAAGAACCGCGAAGCAGCTTGGCCGCGGCGGAAGCAAAGCGCGGAACGTTCATTCGCCCTCCGGAGGTTGCTGCAAATAGCGGCTCAGAGCAGGATCGTTGCGGATCCGTTCATGAATCTCGCGTCGCCCGCGCACGAGTCGGCTTTGCGCGGCGCTGAGGCTGACGCCGGTGATCTGACCCACTTCTTTGAGGTCGTAGCCGTACACGTCGTGAAGCAGGAAGGTCCAGGCGCGATTGGCGTCCATCCGCTCCAGCTCCACCCGAATGCGCTCGATGGCCTGGCGCGCTGCGACCGCGCTGCCATGGCTGCGCGTCACGGCTGGAGCATCCGCTGCCTGAACGTCCACGAACAGGCGGCGCTCGATCTTGCGGCGTCGGATGACCCGGAATGCCGAGCGCGCGGTCACGATCGAAATCCAAGCATCGAGCGGGCATTCTCCGCGGAAGCGATCGATTGTGTCGACCAGCTCGAACAGCGCGCGCTGGGCAACGTCCTCGTAGTCATTGTCGCGGCTGCCCAGAAGCCGGCCTAGGGTGCGATCGACGATCGGTCGCACCCGGTCGTAGAAGGCCGTTGACAGGCTGGCATCCCGCGCCTTGAGCCCCGCGAGCAGCGCGCTATCGTCGTGGGCCGGAGGCTCCAGAAGCACGCCGCCCGCCGCCGGCAGCTCCGGGACGAGCATCAGTGGTGGGCGGGCAGCGGGAGACATGGACTCGGGTAGTAGGTGTTTGAATGCCAGGAAAAGCAGGCAAGTATCGGTCAGAAGCCTATCCTAAAGCCCAGCTCTCCGACCGCGCGTAGCGCTGGAACGACGGCGACGCGCTGACCGTGTGTGTAAAGGTCGGTTTTCCCGAACACCGCCTCGCCGCCAACGCCCGCGAATACGCCTGCACTTTCGGCAAAGCGGAATCCGCCTTCCGCGATTATGTCAGTCCCGGGTAGCCAGCGGCTGCGTCGATCCGGAGATACGTCGTCCTCCGAGAGGTGAGTTGCGTCGAAGTAGCTCACGAACAGGTCGCTGCGCAGACCAAGCTCGAACTGGCGCTCCCGAAACGGAACCGCGACAGCTAAGCCAGCGCCGAAATAGGCATCGCGAGTGGTCGTCTGCGCTTGCGTGATGCTGCCAGCCCGACCCGCGACGAATAGCCGCGCCGAGAGCACACCGCTCAATGACCCACGAATCCCCGCGGCCGCGCCGAGGCCCGACGCAATGCCGCCGAGCCCGGAGCTTGCCATTCCATAAAACTCCAAAGCGCGACGAGCGAGCGTCGGTTGGTTCAGCTCCCCTGACGCAGGCGCGGGGCGCGTGATTTCGGGCTGATTGGCAGGGGTTGGAGGGGCCTGGGGTGGTGGGCGTTTCGTCTCCCGTGCTGGCTCGAGCGCAGACTCGTCGGCAAACATGGTGGCTACGGCATATCCCAGCAACCGACCGCGTTCACTAGCATCACGAGTCGAGCGTACCTCGTTGGCACCGAAGGAAATCTCGCGATCCACCCAGCGCTGCTCGCGAGAGACGTAACAGTGGAGCCGGGTCTTCGCCCCATCCTTCGTCCAAATGAGTTCGACGACGCCGTCGACCGCCTGCGCACGCGCTACTGCCTCGTCGTCGGAAGGCGCTACTTCGAGCCCAATGATTTCGAGCTTCGCGTCGGCTCCCAAAACACCGCGCGCCGCAGCTTCGAATGCGGTCGTCACGGGCTGGGGCGGCGCGCTTCCAACGATTACGACAACGAGAGCGGCACCGAGCATCGGACCCAGTGTAGGCCTTCCGGGTTCTGGCGAGGACCATTGACTGCACAGCCCGCGATTTTGGCGGGGTGCCACTACGGACGAATATCAGGCTGCCCAGAGCAAAAAAACATTCCTTCGTAGGCGTCGCCCAGCGCGAAAAATCGCGCGATCGCAGGGCCGTCGCGGCACCCCCTAAAACCATGAACTCGACAGCGAGGCCTAGAGGGAATCGTGCGCGCCGCGTGCCTGGGATCCCGGGCGCCGGGGCACCCACAAGCAAAGGCAATGTCGCCGCTCCTCGCTGTGCGCTCCCGGCAAGCTCGCTGTGCTCGTTTTGGATTGGGCGGCCTGGACGAGCCGAAGAAGGACGACCGCGATCTACTAGCGTCGATTGAAGCCAGAGAGCCGGGCGCGGCCGCCGCCCTTCACCGTCGAGCTCAGCGCGTCATCGCTCAGACGGTGAATCGTCTGCTCGGCAAGGGCGACCCCGAGGCCGAAGACCTGGCTCAACTTGCGTTCATCGAGCTTCTCCGAACTATCGCAAATTTCGGCGAATCGGGAACGTTGGACGCTTGGGTCCGCGTCGTCAGCTCGCGGGTCGTGTACAAGCACATCAAGCGACGTCAACTCGAGAGACGGCTTGGCGTCGTCCCAATCGAGACCAGCAGAGCCACGGCGCGCGACTTCATGATGCGCGATGCGCTCAAGCGCGTGCGTAGACACCTGAGCCGGCTCGACGCCAACCGCACGTTCACCTTCTTGCTTCACGACGTCTACGGCTACGACATGCGCGAGGTTGCCCACATGACGGGCGTGAGCGTGGCCGCGGCGAGGACTCGCCTTGCCCGCGGCCGACGCGAAGTACGAAAGCGCATCTTTTCTGACCCCGATTTGGCGAGCTTGGCCGGCGATCTTCGACACGGACAACGCTGCTCGCGATACCCGAGCACGAATCATCCCCATGATATCGACTTGAAGAGAAATGAGCAGCCGAGTGCCTGACTCTGCGCGCCTCGAGTAACCCAAGCAATGCCTCACGCAAGCTCGAGAGGTTTCCACGCTTCAAGAAAGGCTTCGTACTTGAACAAGCTTTACCTCGCCTGCGCCCTTTTAATACCAATCGTTGGTTGCACTGGAATTGCCGGCGACGAGTCCAGCCTGTTCGACGGCGGTGCAAGCGGTGTCCAGGCGACCGGGAGTACGAGCGGAGTGGGCGCTAACTCGACGGGCGCCGCTGGCTCGACTGCCAACGCGGGCTCGACCGCCAACGCGGGCTCCACTGCCAACGGCTCCGCCGGCGGAGTGACTGCTGCAGGCGGCACATCCCCCGTGGGCGGAAGCGCCAATGGCGGCACGTGCTCGGTCGAGACGCTGCCTTCAACCATCCAGACGATGCTTGCGAACAAATGCGCCGCGTGCCACGGCAGCACCCCATTGCCGACCCTCCCTTCGCTCGTGAGTTACGCGAACTTGGTCGCTCCAGCGCAGAGCGATCCAAGCAAGACTTATGCAGTCGTCGCGCTCGCACGCCTACAAAGTGCGACGACGCCGATGCCGCCTGCACCAGGTGCTCCCGCAAGCGCGAGTGACATCGCGGCGCTCCAGGCCTTCATTTCGCAGGGCTATCCGAAGCCTAGTTGCCCAACCGGTGACGGCGGCACGGGCGGAGGTGGAGGTAGCGCAGGAGGCGGCGCCGTGGACCCCCTGAATGCAATGCCGACTTGCACCAGCATGACGACTTGGAACAACGGGAACCGCGGCTCGGCTTCGATGAACCCAGGCATGGCCTGCATCACGTGCCACAGCACTGGAGAAGGCCCACGCTTCAACATTGCCGGGACCATTTACCCGACCGGGCACGAGCCCGATCGTTGCAACAGTACGATCGGGACGGCCGGCGCGCGCGTAGTGATCATCGGCGCGGACGGGAAAATGACGACGCTCACTCCCAACGCAGCCGGCAACTTTTCTTCGACCGCCGCGATCAAGACTCCGTACCAAGCGAAGGTCACCTATCAAGGCCGAGAGCGCCTGATGGCGACGCCGCAGAGCTCGGGCGATTGCAACTCCTGCCATACTCAGAACGGCAGCAACATGGCCCCAGGCCGAATCACGGTGCCTTGACGTTCCGCACCGCGTGAGGCGCGCAAAGGTTGCACGCGAACGCAAATCGTTCGCGTGCCTGCGGCCAAGAAGAGCAGGCACGAGCCAAGCCGAGAGCCGGCTCGCTTCTTGCGATCATCGCTGCTGAATGTCCGATCCGATGCCTGACCCCACCGGTGAGCTGCGTGGCCTCAGCTCAGATCAGGTCGCCGAACGCCGCGCGCAACGCGGTTTCAACGAGCTCCCAACCGCTGGGAAGAGCGGATTGCTTTCGGACATCTTCGCGTTGCTGCGCGAGCCAATGTCGCTGCTTCTGCTCGTGTGCGGAGGGATCTACGCTGCCGTCGGGGATCGCCAAGAAGCGGCGATGCTGCTTGGCTTCGTGATTTTCATCATGGCCCTGACCTTGTTTCAGGAACGAAAGACTGGGCGCGCGCTCGCCGCACTGCGCGATTTGGCGAGCCCGCGCGCGCTCGTCATTCGCGACGGGCGGCGTCTTCGAATCGCCGGGCGAGAGCTGGTCGAAGACGATCTGATCGTGTTCGGCGAGGGAGATCGCGTCCCGGCCGATGCGGTGGTCGTGCAAGCAAGCCACGTCGTCGTCGACGAGTCGCTCGTGAGCGGTGAATCGGTGCCGGTTCGAAAGAGTGCTTGGGACGGTGTGTTGCCGTTTGCGCGGCCCGGCGGCGAAGATCTGCCGTTCGTGTATGCGGGCACGCTGGTTACCGGCGGGGCCGGCATCGCGCGTGTGCGAGCGACTGGGCCGCGCACCGAGATCGGGCGCATCGGCGCCGCGCTGCTGGAGCAAGAAAAGCCCCAAGAGACCGCGCTCCAGGCAGAGGCGCGTCGTCTGGTCGTCAAGCTCGCCTGGGTGGGTGGCGGCCTGTCTTTGATCGCAGCGCTCGGATACGCGATCGCCAAACACGATCCGCTGGGCGGTCTATTGGCTGGGTTGACGCTGGGCATGGCGATCCTTCCCAACGAGTTCCCGGTCGTCGTGACCATGTTTTTGGCGCTCGGCGCTTGGCGCTTGGGAAAACGTGAAGTGCTTGCTCGACGCATCCCCGCCGTCGAATCATTGGGCGCAATCACGGTGCTTTGCGTCGACAAGACCGGCACCCTCACCGAAAGCCGGATGAAGGTGAGCCGAATGATGGCGAACGGCCAAGCCTTCGATCTGGAAATGCTGCGCGAAACGACGCTCCCAGAAGCGATGCACGAGACCGTGGAATACAGCATCCTCGCCAGCCGCCGCGACCCGTTCGACCCGATGGAGCTTGCGTTCAAGGTGCTGGGCGAGGGGCAGCTCTCGGGAACCGAGCATTTACATCCGACTTGGTCACTCGTGCGAGAGTACCCATTGACTCGCGAGCGTCTCGCCGTCATTCAGGTTTGGCAGAACCCGAGGGAGCGCGAGCTCGTGGTCGCCGCGAAGGGTGCGCCGGAGGCAATCGCAGAGCTGTGCGCCATCCAGGACGCCGAGCGCTCGCAGTTCGACCAAGACGTCCGTTTGCTCGCTGCGAGCGGTCTGCGCGTGCTGGCCGTCGCGCATTGCCGAGCCGAAGAAAGCGCGCTGCCGGAGGACGCGGCTGCATTCGAATTCCACTTCGTGGGCTTGGTTGGCCTGGAGGATCCCGTTCGGCCAGGCGTCCCCGCTGCCGTGGCCGAGTGCCACGGCGCGGGAATTCGAGTCGTGATGATCACGGGCGACTATCCCTCGACCGCACAGGCCATCGCGCGCCAAGCGGGCCTCGACTCGGAGCGGCTCGTTACCGGGCCCGAGCTAGCGGCCATGAGCGACGGCGAGCGTCGAAAGCGCGTCGCAGACACGAGCGTTTTCGCGCGTATGCTCCCCGAACAGAAGCTCGAGCTGGTTCGAGCGCTCGCCGCCAACGGCGAAATCGTGGGCATGACCGGTGACGGCGTGAACGATGCCCCGGCTCTCAAGGCGGCGCACGTCGGCATCGCGATGGGCGCTCGCGGCACGGACGTCGCGCGGGAAGCTGCGGCCGTCGTGCTCTTGGAAGACGACTTCGCGGCGCTCGTGCACGGCATTCGCACCGGCAGGCGCATCGTCGACAACCTGAAGAAGGCGCTCACGTACATTTTGGCCGTGCACCTTCCGATCGTCGGGTTGACGCTCGTGCCCATCGCCATGGGCTGGCCGCTCGTGCTGATGCCGATTCACATCGCGATCTTGCACTTGGTAATCGATCCCGCATGTTCGGTGGTCTTCGAAGCACAGCCCGAAGAAGCCGACGTGATGAATCGCCCGCCGCGCGCTCCCCAGGCCCCGATGTTCGACAAGCGCCTGATCGGCATCAGCGTGGCCCAAGGCTGCGCCGTCCTGCTGGTCGTGCTCGCGGTTTACGCAGTTGCCCTTCGGCTCCGTCAGCCAGAAGCCGCGGCGCGCGCGCTCACGTTCTCGACGTTTCTGGTTGCCAACTTGGGGCTGATTTTCAGCAACCGTTCGTGGTCGCCGGGCGTCACGTCCGCGCCGCGCAGCGACATGGCATTGTGGGCGGTCACCGCGAGCGCATTGCTGTTTCTGGCGCTGGTCGTCTACCTACCGCCGCTGGCGCGCTTGTTTCGTTTCGCGCCGCTCGGGGCGCTCGAAGTTGCAGTGTGTATCGTAGCCGGCGGGCTCAGTGTGGCGTGGTTCGAGGTCTTCAAGCGGATGCGGCACGCTCGAGCGGCAGAGCCCCTGAAATCGGGTCCGAAGTGAGCGGGCCACCTATTCTGCAGCTCGCTCCATCGGTCAAGACGGGATCGAGATGCGCTACCAGGAGTTGCTGGGCGAGCTGAAGAGCGACGTCGGGATCAAGGTGTACCGCGACGAGCTTCGTACTATTGCTCCTGACCTTTGGCGAAGCCGGCCCGCGCTGCTCGACGCCAAGCCGAGCGCGGCGGGAAATATTTTCGCCGGCCGCGTTCGGACGGCGTCTGAAGGTCAGGGGAGTCCTTGGCGGCAACTAAGGATCCGTGATCAGCGTCAGCAGTGCACCGCTCAGCTCGGCGAGCGTGGCGACCACGAGGAGCGCGACGCTACACAATGCCAGGCTCTCCCAGCGCTCAGGATCTTGGAAGGCGCCACGCCAGAGACGCATGGCCTGCCAGGCGGCGAACGGCGCCGGTAGTGCAGCAAGGGAGATGACCAGCGGCGGTAGACCCAGTAGCCACAAAGCCGGCAACGAGCCGAACGCCGCCAACAGCAGGCCGGCAATCGCTCGCCCCGCCCAGTGCGCGCCGTAACGCACGACCAACGTCCGCTTGCCCTGGGCCGCGTCCCCCGCGGCGTCCGGTAACTCGATGGTGAGCAGCATGCTGAGCTGCAAGCACACCAGAGGAAAACACCCGAGAAGCAGCGATGCGCTCCAGCTGCGGCTCTGAAGGTAGAAACCCAAGAGCGGCGTCAGCAAGGTAACGACCAATGCCGTTGTGGCCTCACCGAGCCCGCGGCTCAGCAGACGCAGCGGGGGGGCGCTGTAGCTCCAAGATAGAGCGACGATCAGCAACGACAACGGCAGCACCAGGGGCGGACTGCCCGGCAAAGTCGCGAGGCGTAGCGCCGCGGCGCAGGAAATGACGCCCAGAATCAACGAAGCCGCGAGCGCAGCCCGCGGAGCGACGGAGCCCTTCACCAAGACGCGGCTCCCCCCAGACCAGCGCGTGGGCGTGGTGTTCGCGCGATCGGCGTCTAGGTCGAAGTAGTCGTTCGAATAGTGGGTCATCCACTGCGCCGCCGTGATCACGATTTGGCCTAAAACATAGCGATCCCAAGCGATGCCGACGCCGCGCACGGCAGCGAGCGCGGCCCCGAGCGCGAACAGCAGCAGCCCGCCGACCAAAAAGTGCGGTCGACCAAGTTTCAGGAATGCGACGGTCCGCGCGACATCGCTCATCGACAGTGGGTGTTAGCACGCAGCCGCGAGCGCCAAGGGTCGCAACATGACACCCATGAGCGAATTGCCTCGCGCGCGGGGCGCCCGATCAGCCAAGTAAGGTCGCAAAACGACGAAGCGTGACGCGTTCGCGTTGAGGGCACGCTCCTTGCAGCCCGCAGCCCAAGAACTTCGCGTGTCTTCGCATGCTGACGCTAACGAACTTTTCTATCCAGCGCCCCCAGTATGAGCTGCCTCAGCAGCGCGCACTGCACTGGTTGAGCGAGCTCCATGCGACGGCCGAAGCGACTTTGAACGGCTGGGGCGAACCTGAGCGCCGCGCATTTGCCGAGCGTTTCAGCAAGTTGGTCGAACGCTGCGCGTGCGCCCCCGATCGGATCGGCAAGCGCGGGCACGTTACCGCGGATTTGGGGTCGAGAGATCCCCTGGAGCTGTACGACGTGCGCCGCTTCCCGCGCGGCCAAGGTTCGGCCGCGCGCTCGCGGGTCTTTGCCGAGGTCGTGAATGCCTACTTCGAACGGGAATTCGCGGAGGAAGAGCATGCCCCGAGCGCGCTGATCCACGTTACTTGCACGGGATACGTGTCGCCCAGTGGCGCGCAGCGCCTGGTCGCAAACAAGGGCTGGGGAGCGCTCACTCACGTAACGCACGCGTACCACATGGGCTGCTACGCGGCGTTTCCTGCGCTCCAAATTGCGGCGGGGCATTTGAGCATGCCAGAGGCCATGCGCTCCGGGAGCGACCAGCGAGTCGACATCGTACACACCGAGCTGTGCACGTTGCACTTGGACCCGAGCGATCACTCGGCGGAGCAATGCGTGGTGCAGAGCTTGTTCGCCGATGGCTTCGTGCGCTATTCGCTGCGCCAAACCGCCCCGAACGAGATCAAACCCGGCTTGGAAGTGCTGGCGGTCAGCGAGCAACTCTTGCCTGACTCCGCAGATTCGATGGGCTGGGCGGTGGGAGACTTCGGCATGCACATGACGTTGCTGCGCGACGTGCCCGATCGGATCGCGAGCGCGCTGCGTCCGTTCCTGAGTCAGCTCTTCTCCAAGGCCGGGCTCGACGTGGCGGGCGAGTTGCGGCACGCCGTGGTCGCCGTCCACCCCGGCGGGCCGAAGATCATCGACCGCGTGCAAGAGGTGTTGGAGCTACGTGTCGAGCAAGTGCAAGCGAGCCGCGCCGTCTTGTTCGAACACGGAAACATGTCATCGGCGACCCTGCCGCACGTTTGGCAGCGCATTCTCTCGGACGAAGCCGTTGGATCGGGCACCTTGATCTTGAGCTTGGCGTTTGGTCCCGGCCTGACCGTATGCGGTGGCCTGTTCAGGAAGCACTGACATGCTGCCCTGGTTGCTCTTGCCAGCGCTCCTGCAAGGGCTTGCGATGTTCATCGACGAACGGGTGTTTCATCGCCAGCGCGGGCTACCGCGCTGGGAGCGCTTGGGACACCCGCTCGACACCTTGACGGCCTCGGCTTGCTACGCTTGGCTGGTCCTCGTGCCGGCGAGTCACCCGCACGCGCTCGGGGTGTACGTGGGGTTGTGCGCGGCGTCGTGCTTGTTCATCACGAAGGATGAATTCGTCCATGCAAGGGTGTGTGAGCCGCTCGAGACATGGCTGCACGCAGTGCTATTCGTGCTGCATCCGATCGTGTTTTTCGCCTTCGGATTGATTTGGCTCTCAGGCAGCGATGCCTGGATCCTGAAGGGCGCCTTGGCCTCGACGCTGGCGCTGATGACCTATCAATTCGTGTATTGGAACGTGAGCTCGAGCTGGAGGGCCGTGACCAGGGCCCCGAGCACCGAGGACGCTGAATGAGCTCGAACTTGGCGGCACCGCGAGTGAACAACGCCGTTTACGAAGCGCTCGGCGAGCGCTGGTATGCGGCGGACGACGATCCCATCGCGCTCTTGCGCGCTGAGTCGCGCTTGCGCAATCCGTGGATCGCGGCCGAGCTCACCCGAGCGTTCGGAACGCGCTCCGCGGCTGTGCTCGACGTGGGTTGCGGGGGTGGGTTCTTGTCGAACTACCTGGGCTCTTTGGGGCACCAGGTGACCGGGCTGGATGCGTCCAGTGACGCGCTGGCGGTTGCGAGCCGCTACGATGTCACCGGCTTGGTGCGCTACCAGCAGGGCAATGCGCTCAGCCTGCCGTACGCCGACGCTTCGTTCGACGCGGTGTGCGCGATGGACTTCTTGGAGCACGTCGAAAACCCAGATCGCGTCATCGCGGAAGCGGCGCGCGTGCTCAAACCATCCGGGCGTTTCTTTTTTCACACGTTCAACCGCAACTTTTTGGCGTGGCTAATCGTGATCAAGGGCGTCGAATGGTTCGTTCGCAACACGCCGCGCAACTTGCACGTGCTACGGCTGTTCCTCAAGCCGGCGGAGATCCAAGCCTCGTGCGTGCGGCACGGGCTAGTCGGGTTGCGGCTGCGCGGAGTTCGGCCCGCGCTCGGGCGCGCGTTTTTCAGGCTGCTGTTCACGCGCCGCGTCTCAGCCGAGTTCTCTTTCGTGTTCACTCCGTCCACCGGGCTTGGGTTCACCGGTGCGGTCGAAAAGCTCGAACGGCCCAGCCATGTTTAGAACCGATTGGGCGCCCGTACTCACTTTCGCGCTCGTCTGTTTCCCGAGCGCCTGCAAGACCACCCCGTCGCCCGAACCAAGCGCAAGCGCCGCGCAGCCGATACCGAGCGCGAAGCCGGTGGAGCGTGGTGCGGTCGGCGACAACGACCTGCGCGTGATGCTCACGGAGCTCGCCTCCGCGAAGGCGTGTGAATTGGTGCGCGGCCAATTTCGGCCGTTGCGCGCCCCGGACAACGACCAAGTGGTGACCGGCGTGATGTGGATCCGCGAGTGCAAGGTCACGAACGTCGGCACCCAGGTGACCCTGACCTTGGCGGGAAACGGCTGGCAGTGGGCGGCGCAGCAGCAACACAAGGCAGGCGGCACATTCGCCATTCAGCAATACGTGAAGTTCGCCATGGCCGCGACCATCCCCGGGGTGCTGGACATCGCCTACGCGCCCTCGGATCACATCGTGAGCTTGTGGTTCACGCCCTCGAAGCCGCCCGAAGTCACGTTCACCCCAGTCGGGGATATCGAGGTCGACCGGAAGGGCATTTGGTCATCGGTGGTGGGCGCCGTGGGCTCGGTGTTTGGTCAATCTCCAGAGCACCTGGCCAACGGACAAGCCAAAGAGCAAGGCAACCATCAACTCGAGAAGCAACTCGCCGACGGCCTCTCGATCACGATCAACCTGTGCTCCGGGCTATCGCGCTTTCATCTCGGCCGGGAGCCGAAAGGCACATTGAACAAGCCGGACGCGGGGGAGACCAAGCAGGTGCCGATCGAGCTGCAGCCCAACGCCTTGATGATCTTCGGGCCGCAACCGGTGGGCCCTGCGGGGTTCACCGCCAACGTGGATGCCCACTCGGGTGCGCTTCGTGTGTCCCTGGCGTGCGCGGATCAGGCGGACCTCGTTGCGGCTGCCTATGTGGCCGGCCAGCCCTTGCCGGCCATCAAGACGCTTGCCAGCAAAGACATTCACGGCAAAGGCACGCTCAACATCCACCACGCCAGCTGCCCCGTCGCTGTCATCGCCCAATCGGTCGACGCGAACGCGAAGAACGACACCTTCGATTGGCAGCGACCCCTCGCAGAAACCGCACGCTCCACGGGCGGCCCCATCATCGACTGCGGCGGGCCGCCCCGCTGATTGGGTTAACGAGTTAGCCCGAGCCCGCCGGCGGATAAATCCGCCCTTCGAGAGCGAGCTTCGTCGTGGCCATCTTGAAGTTGGCGATCAGTGTGGGGAAACGGTCGATTGCGGCTCTCTGCACCACCTCAGTGCTGAAAGAAATGGCTGCGAGCATCGTCCCGTCGAGGTAGCTGCCGGCCATCCCGAACACGGTCTCGATGCCGAGCTCCGCGACGAACGTCTGCGACGGGATGATCAGGCGCCCGCGGCTATCTCGAGATGAAGAGGCCTGCGCGACGTAAAAGCATTGGTTGGAGCTGCCCAGCATGCGGCGTGAATCGATCTCGCCCGCGCCATCGAGCCAGCTCAAATCGACCCCGACATCGGCGAGTAGCTGGGCGATCATCGGGATCCCCTCGACGAGCGCGCGGCTGAGCAGCGGAATCGCAAGATGCCCGTGGGACCGCAAGCGGTCGTTCCAATCGGGCTTCACGCCGCAGGACCCCAGCAGCGACAAAACCGGTGTCGTGGGTAACAGCAGCGAAGCGGCATCCGCCGTCTCGGCGAACCGCAGCGCCGCAGCCGCATCGAGCGGCGGGAGCCGTGCGAAGGGCAATACGGCAAACATGCGCGACAGAACGATGCTGGGGAACGACGCGACGAAGGACGTGACGAACTTTTGCGCCGCCGCGCAGAGGCTCGGCTCACCGGCAATCGCCGGCTCGATCGCGTCGCGAAAGGCGCCAATTTCGCTCCATGAGGCTCCCTGTAAGCTCGGCATTTCCGCACCGTAGTCGCAACCGCGGCGGGTCGCCAATGCAACGGTCGAGGGGTCACACTGGGCCAAGGCATCGAGGTAGTGCAATGTCCCTTCCAAGTCGAAAAATGGTGTACGGGCCCTTACAAGAGTGGGGCGTAACGTCACGCTAGAGCTAGCACGCGATGGTCGGAGCAGTGCGATCCGAGGTTTCCGCCAGCAATGCGATCCGAGGCACACGGCGCGTTCCCTTCGCGGCGATATTGGCGTGAAACGTGCAATCCGAAGACTCGGTGCGAATTCTAATCGTCGACGACAATTTAGACTGCGCAGAGCTCCTCGCAAGCACTGTCAAACGTGAGGGGCATGAAGCCGCGGTAGCGCGCGATGTCAACGAAGCATTGTCGGTCGCGCGCCGCTTCAAGCCGCAGATCGCGTTCCTCGACATCATGATTCGCTGCGAATCCGGCTACCTCCTCGCGCGCGACCTGCGTGATTTGCCCGAGGTCGCCGAATGCCGCTTCATCGCCATGACCGGCTTCGTGCACGAGAAGCACCGCGAGGCGAGCGATGCGGCCGGCTTCGTTCGGCACCTGACCAAACCGCTGGAGAGCGACGCCGTGTTCGAGGCCATCGCGGCCGCGACGCCGAAGGCATGAGTAACCGATGGGATCCGGCCCGCGTCGGCGTCTTCGCCAAGAAACCTGCTCAGCGCGCGGCGCGATCGAGCTCGAGGCCAACGAGCGCCCGCACTTTAGCCTTCACCGCAACGGGCCGGCTTCAGGCCAGTGAACGCGGATGCGTCGAGCTTGCCGTTCTTGACGAACCATCGACGCCTCCCGCTCTAACGAGTCGCGCTCAGGCTACGCGATTGCGTCCGTTTGCCTTCGCACAGTAAAGGAGCTTGTCGGCGCGCTGGTACACGCTCGTGACGTTGTCGTTCACTTCGAACCGGGCGACGCCGAGACTGAGGGTGACGCGAATCGGCCGCCCCTCGACGTTGAACGTTGTTTCTTCGACCGCCCGCCGAATTCGCTCCGCGCATATATGCGCCAGGGAGTGCGGTGTGTTCGGCAAGAGAACGGCGAACTCCTCGCCACCGGTTCGAAATAGCTCTTGGCCGGACATGAGCTGGCTCTTGGCAACGGCGGCGAGGTGCTTGAGCACCGCGTCGCCTGCGCGATGCCCGAACTGGTCGTTCACGTCTTTGAAGAGATCCACGTCGAACAGGATGAGAGAGTGTTGCGCGCCGGCTTCGTGCGTGCGCCGTAGCTCTGCCGACAAACTCTCATCGAAGCGCCGACGATTATATAGACCCGTGAGCGCGTCCGTGTTGGCGAGCTCCAGTACCTGTCGCAAGTACTCCTGATCGTGGCTACTACCCAGAAGCTTGAGGATGACCTTGCCCACGCGCAGCAGGTCCCCCTCCTTCAGCTCTGCCCGCTCGATACGCGTCGCGTTGATATACGTGCCATTCGTCGAACCCAGGTCGATCGCCAGCCAGCGATCGAGAATGCTGGTGACCAAGGTGTGGCGGCGACTCACCGAGTCGTGGCGCAGCTGAATGTCGCAATCCTCGCCGCGCCCCAGTACCGTTTCACGCTGCTTCAGCGTGACCAGCTCACCCGCGTTCGGGCCCGACACGACGATCAAACACGTTTTGCCGGATCGCTCGCGCGGTTCCTCGGTGAACGAGCTCGAGAGGGTGGTCCGATTGGCGACGCGGCTGGGTGACATGCGAGAACGGATCGCAAACGGACCCTCGACGGCGATCTTGACCCCATCACGATGTCGGGACGACGACTTGAATGCTTCAGCATGCGCTGCCAGGGCTGCGCGGTAGCGGCGCCAGTGTGCGCAGATGAAGGGGGAGGTCAGGCGCTCGGCGTAGAAGACCGACGTCACGAGCGCGACCGCGCTGACTACGATTGCTCGACGCGTCGAGGGCCTGCCCTGAAGGTCCGCTCTTCGGGGTATTTTATTTGCGCCCCCCGAAATCCGAGCTCAAGTCTGGAGCGGGGCCTGCGTCGGGCAGCAGCTTCTTGGGCGCCGCGCTGGCGCGCTTGGCGGGCGCCGCACTGACCAGTGGCGCCGCGCTCAGTGCGACGGGCGCGCTGATGCTGGGCGCTGCAGACACTGCTGATGGCTCGGCCGCGTTTCGAGTCGGCGCCGTCACTGGCGCCGGCACTGCGCTCGCGCTGGCCTGCGGCGTAGCCTCACGCTCAGCGCCGGACAGCGCTCCACCCAACTTCACTCCGGCAACGGCTAGCGCCACGAGTGCAAGGACGAAGATCGCGAGGCGCGTGCTCACCGAGCCACGATACCGCTGCCCAGCGCATCCCGCCAGGCATCGCGCCGGCACCGCGGGCGAGGGGTCATCGAGCTGCCACGCAGGGCATGATAAAAGCTGCCTGCCATGGCCCACTCTTCGAAAGCGCCCCTCTGGCTGCTGGCCTTCGCGCTGTGGAGCAGCGCGTGCTCGGCCACGAGCTCTCGGCTCAAAGCGCGCTTCGCGCGGGAGCAAGGTTGCCCCGAGCATCAGGTCGCCGTGTCTGAAGAAGGGGGCGCAGTGTATCGCGCGAGCGGCTGCGACCGCTCGACCGAGTACATTTGTGAGTCGTTCGCGGGCATGGGCGATCCGAGTCGAGCCTGTCGCGAGCGCGGGCTGAACCCGCCCGAGGCACCGGGCAAGCTGCCCCCACAACCGCAGCACTTCGGCGGCGGGGATCAAGATCCGCCGAAGTGAGCGTGGGCCCGAGTGCGCTCGACGCGCTGCTCAAACCGGCGCGCCGACCTGTCCGCGATGGGGCAGGGGGGCTTCGCGCGTCGCGGCGCGCCAATTGGTGCGGCCGGTGACCTGCATCACGAAAAACAGCGTGCAGATGGCGCCGATGGTGATGGCGAGGCCGGTAAAGCCGTCCCAGAAGAAGGTGTAGGAAAAAAGCACCAAGTACAGTAGCTGCGCGATGCCCATTTCGCGCAGCGCGAATCTCCAGCCCACGAACAGCCGCGCGTAGCTCACGATCAGGAACAAAGATACGGCCGAGGAAACGGCGAAGGAGGTGTTGATCGAGAAGCGATCGACCATGTACGCGAAGAGCAGGTGGAAGGCGAAGAACGCGCAGCCGAGCAAGAAGTAGTGCATCGGGTGCAGCTCGTGCCCGCGCACTTGGCTGAGCACGGCGACCACGAAGAAGAAGAACAACAGCGACACCGGAGCGAAGAACGTGACCTTGGTGGCGAGCGGGCCGGGGTTCAGCAACTGCGGCAGATCGATGCCGATCGCGCTGCTCGAGATCAGACTATCGAACTGCCAAGTGCCGCTGAAGCTGCTCGCGGTGACGGTGCGTGCGGTCGGGCTCAACGTATCGACGGGGAAGTCTACATTGGGGAAGTTGGTGTCGATGCGCACTTTGAGGTGATGGACGCGGCCAGCGCCCTCGGCCATCGAATAGCGAAAGCTCGAGGTGCCGCGCGTTCGATAGGCGATGCGGTACGTTTGCCGCTCACCGGCCGCGAAATGGCGCTTGAAAACGGCCTCTGCGCCGTTGATTTCGAAGGCGATCGCTTGGCCTTGCCCGTCCAGCACGGTGAAGCCATCGAAGCTCGCGCTGTTCTGGAACGACGAGCGCCCATTGACCTCCGTCGTGCCCGACAGGCCCAGCGGAAAGTGCACGTTCACGTCGTGGGCTCCGAGCTCGTCGTTGAGGAATGTGTATTCGGCTTTGAAGTCGACGCCGTAGGTTGGAAACCACATCAACCCCTTGCGCTGTTGTTGCATTTGCAGCGTGGCGTGCACATCCGAAGCATCCAGGGTAAGCGGCACGTCGACCTTCGTCTCGTGCTGCACCACTTTGCGCACGTTCCCTTCCGGGCGCTGCTCGACCGTGACTTCTTCGTTGGTCTCGATGCGCTGATAGTTGGCGAGCGGTGGCGCTTGCCGCCCAGGCGGACCCCACAGCGCATTGACCTCGTTGTTCAAGCTGCCCGAGAGCGAATCGGTGCGCACGTGTAGCGTGCCGCCCAAAATCATCCACGCCACGGTGCAGCCCAGCCAAATCACCGCAATCGCCAAAAATCGTTTCAAAGCGCCTCCTATCGGTAGACCCTCGTTCTAGCGAGCGGATGGGGCCGCCCCGCGCAGGCCCTTGGGAGCTTCGGGGGAGAAAATAAGGCGCAATTGTGGCGAACGCCGGGCCGGAGCCGGCTATTCGGCGGCGTTGCCGTTCGGCGCGAGCGGGTCCGAAAGCACGGTCAATACCGGTTTTGCCTGAGAGAGGGGGCGCTCGAACAGCGACGGTTGCTCCGGTGAGGCGCAAACTGCAGCAAAATCTTCAGGGCTGAGGCCGCGTGCGAGCCGCGCGGCGTACGTCTCGCGCAATAGTCGGAGGTAGTAGTCGACGTCGTAGTCGCGGGGGTCGGGATCGGCACGCGCTTCACCGCGCGCGCCTTGCACCTCGGGATCGATCAAGAGCCCGGGGCGCCCACGCGCGCCGCGGTACACGCGGATGCGCTCGCCCGCGTCCCAGTCGTCGTGGCCATTTTCGAGCAGGGCTTCGTAGCTGAGCTCGCGGCGTTGCGCGCGCGTGCCGAGGTACTGCGCGGGCGTCTTGGTGAGCCGCACTCGCGCGGACATCTCGTAGGTCGTCAAGCTGCGTTGGCGAATGGCGAGCGCCGTCGAGACGTAGGCCTCGCGCACGCCGAGCACGTCGCCCTCGAGCAAGCGGCCGATCGCGCGGCGCAAGAAGTCATCCCCGAACGGCTCGGCGCGGCTCGAGCGAAACGCCACCCCGCGCAGCACGATCGGGCCAGAATACGGCTTCAAGGCGTAGTTTTTCGGCTCGTGCGAGAGCATCGCCGCGTAGCGCCCATCGAACTCGAGCTTGACCAAGGGCGGCAGCAGCGCGGCCACCTCGGCCACGATGCGGCGCTCATCGGCTTCGCTCGTGTCGTCGGGAACGGAGAAGTAGACGCCGTCCGTATCGGCTTCCAGCAACTGCACGCCGCGGCGCGCAAGCTCCCGACACAGGAGCCCGAGCACGTCGCGGCCACGCCGAGTCACTTCGTTGGCCGCGTGCACGTCCGCAAAGCGCGTCAGGCCCACGGCGCCCAAGTAGCCGTACGCCGAATTGACGACCAGCTTCATCGCCGCCGAGATTGCCTCCTGCGTGAAGCGCTCGGCAGAGCCCTTCTCGGCCAACCGCGCTCGGTCCTTGGCGGCCAACCGCTGTTGCACGAGCTGGTCGACCAAGGCCAAGAGCGCACCCAGGCGGTCGCGCTTCGGTCCAATGCCATACTGGCGCATCAAGGATGGGTACAGGCTGGCTACGTCCGCCTTCACGATGCGCTCGGCGACGCCGCACGCAAACAAGTGCAGCGCCGCGCCGCTGTGCTCGGTGCCATCGCCCGATTGGTGGACCGGCAGCGCGCTCCCCGAGCGCAGGTAAGCGCGGACCAGCATCGGGTCGAGCACGCCCGTTGCGGCGCCCGCATCGGCCAGCCGCTCGTAGCGGCGCGGGGCCATTTTTGCCAGCGCAAACGCGGCTCCGCCCAGCAAACGCGCGAGCCCCGCGGCTTCCACGACGTCGTCCTTCGCGTAGCGGCGCACTCGCTCGGGGTCGTCCAGGAACACGCGGTGCACGTGCGCGCCGGGGATGTATTCGCGCTCTTCCGTGGCGAGACCGAAGTGACGAGCCACCGCTTTCAAGCCGTGCCCTGGCAAATCGCGCGCCGAAAAGTCATGTCGACGGACGGCATCCAACGAGTCGATCAATTCGCGACCGGGGACGGTGTAGCGCGAGCGACGCATGGGATCGCGGCGCCGGCTGTCCGCGCCTCGGCTGAGGGCCGAGCCGCGCGCGGAAGGGCGGCGCTCGAGCCCCGGGCCGCCCGCGCGACCGAGCAGTAGCGTCACCCCGAGGCGGCGCGCGCGCTCGGCCAGGAACGGCAGGTCGAAGCCGTGCAGGTTATGGTTCTCGATCACGTCCGGATCGGCGTCGCGAATGCGCGCGCACAGCTGCATGAGCAGCTCGGCCTCCGCGTTGTCACCGTCGCCTTCCACCTCCAGCGTCTCGGTTTGGCCTTCGGGAAAGCGCAGCGCGACCAGGAAAATGCGCTCGAATTCCGGGTCCAAGCCCGTCGTTTCGAGGTCGAACTGCAGGCGGCGCACGGCGTCGAAGGGCAGAGCTTTGAAGTAAGTCCTGCCCGTGGCGACCAAGTACTGCTCTTCGGGCGGCAGCGAAAGCACGCCTTGCGCGCCGAGCTCGCGCAGGTGCGACACGGGGCGGCCCAAGCGCTGTTGTGCGCCGCGCAGCACGGCGCGCGCCAGCGCATGGCCGTCGTGCGCCCGGACCAGGAACCGGAGCCCTGGCTCGCGCTCGGGCCCTTCGAGCTCGCTGTAGCTCACGCGGCCGAGCCCCGGGCCTTCGGCCTCCGGGCGCAAGCGAGCGCCTAGGTGCTCGAGATCGCCGAGCGTCGGCAAGAGCAGCCAAGGCCGAAACAGCGCGTCCTCTTTGAGCAGCGCGCGCGTTTCTGGATCGCGCCGCCACACGGTGGCTCGGCCGTCGAGATCCGCCCACACCGAGACGATTCCGGGTGTCGGATCCCACCCCCAAAGCCAGTCGTCTTGAATGCTCACGCGCTGGGGCAACTTAGCATTCGTTGCCGAGCGCGCTCGGCGTCGGGCACTGGGCGCGGTTTTGTGTGGAAACCTGGCCGCCATGTGCGGCGCGTCCGCGGCGTGCGGTCGCGCAAGCGGACACGGCGAAGAAACGGGCGCGAGCGCGTGCGGTCGCGCGCGCTGAGACGAAATGGATCACGCGCTCGTAAGCGAGAGTACGTTGCGCATCACACTCACGGGTGATGCGTCACGAAATTTCGCGCATGTCTAAGCAATGGGCCACGTAAACAGGGGGCTCGTGCGCCGAGTGAACGCTGAGTTTCGCGAGCGCTACCGCAGCGTGCTTCGGCGCGCGCGTGTTTCGCTGCCCGCGTTCGCGCAGCAATGGTTTCGAAAAGCAAACACACGCTGACGTGTAGTGTTTGGAAATAGTGGGCGTCGGTAACAAGCGTGCGCTCGGTAAATCGCAGCACGCATGTGATGTTTTGTTTTGACGGCTCGCGCATGGCCGCGTTACATCCGCTGAAGTCCCACATCGCATCTCGATGTTCGCTTGGGCGGACGTCACGCACCGCTGCTCGACACCATGAACCGCTGAGTTCGCTGTCGCGCCGTTGGTCGCGCGCCGTTCGTTGGTTGGTTGGTCTTCCCGTCATGGGGCAAATTTTGCCCGGAGGGTCGTATGAAACGACGAGATTTTCTGCGCGCAGCTGCGGCCGGTGGTGCCGCTGCCACTGGTGTCTCTGCGCTCTGGCCATCACGCGCCAAAGCCGAGCCTTTCGGCGATGTTCCTGCTGAATACGCGAGTGTGATGCTGCCTGCCGCAGTGCAGGCCAAGAGCATCCTGGAAGTATTCATGTACGGCGGCGTTTCCCCTTGGGAGACGTTCTATGCCTCGGATACGAAGGGCAAAGGCAGCAACACTTGGCTTTACACCTTCTATCAACGGACCCAAGACGCCGCGGCAGCGTGTGGTTATGACTCGACCAAGGATTTGCTGACTCCGTTCTCCACGGACGCAGAGGGCAAGCCGGTCTTCCTCGGGCCGTTCTTGAGGCCGCTTCTCGCGCGGCCGGATGTCGTGGCGCGCATGCGCGTCGTGATCAACCGTCACTCGCTCGAGCCGCACGAGGCGGCGATTCCGCTGGCTTTGAGCGGGCGCACGCTCGGCTCGCCGTCCATGGCCAGCCTCGGCACGCACGTGCAGCGCTATTTCGTCGATCACGACGACGGCAGTCATGCTGCTCCCTTCTCTTACGGCTTTGCGACCGCGGGCGGCTACATCCCAACGGACAACGTGCTCTCGCTCGTGGCCACGGGCTTGCACCCTGGCTCGGCGCGCCCGCTCCTGATCAAGGTCGACAACGTGACGCGGCTGAGCGGCTTGCTCGATCGCGTCAGCGTGGGCGGCACGACCGAGCGTGCCAAGTACGACGCGCTGATGCAGGTTTACTTCGACGAATATCAACAAAACCTGCGCTTTGGCGGCACGGGGGACGCCCTGCGCTCCACTCGCTTTCGCGAGCTGAATCAGGCCGCGCGCTCCGTCACAACGTCAGACAGCGTGAAGCAGGTGCTCGATCCCGAGCTGTTCGTCAAGGTGCCGGGCAGTGCCTGCGGCGTGGAGAACAAGGTCATCAACGTGCCCGCGATGAGCCTGCGTCTGGCGACGCATTTGCTCACGCACCCGGTTTCGCCAGCGCGTCACTGTTGCGTGATCGATACCGGCCTGAAGGAGGCCGACGGCGGCGGCGGTTACGACACGCACGAGGAAATGAGCTTCACGCAATCGCGCAACCTGAACAACATGTTCTCGAATCTCCTGTCGCGCGTGAACAAGCCGGGCGAGGGTGATCCGAACAAGATCGATCTGGACAAGACCATGATCATCTTGAACCAAGAGTTCGGGCGTGCCCCCGGCTCACAGAACGGCGGCAACGGGCGCAACCACTGGCCCTACGGCTACATGCAGGTCTACTTCGGCGGCCCCATCAAGCAGGAACAAGCCGGCGTGTACGGCGCCATTCCGGAGAGCGGCCAAGCCAGCGTGTTCACCACGCCGACCGAGAACCGCATCGCGGCGCTCTTGGCGATGGGCATTTACCCCTTCGATTCGGCCGGTTTCAGCAACAGTGACGTGCAAAATCAAAGCGAAAACAGCAAAGCCATCGCCGACGTGACCAAGCGCGTCTTGGGGTACGCGCTATGAACCGCTCAGTGCTTTGCGCGTTGGCGCTCGGCTGTGGCCTGTCGCTGCTCGGCTGTAGTGACGACACGAGCACTCCCGTAGGCGGCGGTGGCAGCAGCGGTGAGCTCGAAGCCGGTGCTGACTCGGCCGGTGCGCCCGACGGCGGCAAGAGCGGCGGGCCCAGCGCAGGCAGCGGCGGCTCGAGCGGCGCGGCCATTGCTGGCGCCGCTGGCTCGGGTGAAGGCGGTGACTCGACGCCCGGCGAAGGCAGTGAGGGTGGTGAGGGCGGTGAAGCCGGCGGGGGCAGTGAGCTCACCGCCTGGTACAGCTGTCAGTCGTCGGACCAAGCGTTCGTGCGGCGCGCGATCTTGGGTGTGCTCGGGCGCCGCGCTTTCTCGCAAGCCGAAGTCAACGTTTACACCCAAATCATGCAGCAGATCGACGTTGCGGATGGCTTGAGCGACGAAGAAAAACTGGCCAAGCCCGAGGCCGAGCTGCGCCACTCGCGCAAAGTCGTGCTCGAGGCGCTGTTCAAGCAGCCGGAATACGCGAAACACTGGGCAGATCTGTATCGCGATTACATCCGCGTGCAGCGCATCGAAGAGCTCGCGAACAAGGACTGCTTCGCGAGCCCGCTGAGTGAAGATCCGGTGGCGGCTGCCGCCTACGTGCGCGACCAACCCGCGAGCGCGCCGGGCACCGGCAATACGCCCTTCAACATGTACGACGTGATCGCCGGGTCCATGGCGCTCGACGACATGACGCCGATCTACACCGCGAACCTGTTCGCGATGCTCAGCAAGACTTACCTCGGCGCGAACGCCTTGCCTGCGGCGCTCGAGCTCACCCGCCGGCGTGATTTCGGGGCCTGGTTCGACGCTTCCTACCTGCACCGCGACACGGTCTGTTTGAACTGCCACAACAGTGAGTTCTCGGTCACTCAGAGCGCGGACCCCAAGACCAATCGTCACTTTCCGCTACCAGCGCTGCTCGAAAAGAGCCTGTTTGGCGAGTCCACGGGCCCAAAGACGTTCGGCGGTTACGAGGGCGGGGATCGCGAGCACGCGCCGCTCCGCTACTACGGCTTCGTCAACTCCTGCAGCGACGAGCAGCACACCCAAGAGCAAGCCGAGATGGAGTTCTACAATCCCGGCTGCGCCACCAAAGACGAGCCGATTCATTACTGTTCTACCGAAGCCGTGTGCGAGAGCGACTTCGTGAAGAAGGGCCGAGCCAAGCCCTGGGGCTGGGCTGAATCTTGTGGGCGCTACTTGAGCGCGGAACAGGTGCCCTCCGACATTGCGGGGGTCGAAGCCAAGTTCGGAACGGTGACCGGGCTTCGTTCTTCGCCCTGGGGCCTGGCTGATTCGCTGCGTGCTGGCTTCGAGAAGATCCGTGGCAAAGGCCTAGGCGTCGATCCCGATACCGGGGAGGTCGCTGATCCGGATCAAGCGTTCGCGTACTTGGTCGCCATGACCGTGTCGGAGAACGTTTGGCTGGAAATCGTGGGCACGCCGCTCACCATTCCGACGCGCTTTCCGCGCAACGCCGCGGCGCGCGATCAGCTCGCGTTCCTGGCCAACACCTTCGTGAGATCCGGGTTCTCGAATCAGAAGCTGCTGGAGGCAGTGTTCGCCAGCCCGTACTTGAATCTGGCTGCGCCCAGCGAAGGCTGTGGTGATGCTTTCACAGCGCCTGCCGTGTTCGACCCGTGGGTGATCGCGGATCAAGATCCAGTCAAGCGCAAGAACAGCGCGGCGGACGCGGTGGTCTCGCTCACCACGCGCACGGCATCGAGCGCGCTGTACGCCGCGCTCGGCTGGGCTCGCCCGGATGTGGTCGCATTCCCTGACACATACACCCTGCAAGACGGCGATCCTCAGGGAGATCTGATTCGCTCCGAGCGCCAGTTCCAGAGTGAGGTCGGCTTCTACTTGAAGAGTTCGGAGCCTGGTTTCCGCGGCTTCGATTTCCAAGCTCGCCTGGGTTGGGAGAACCGCTTCGCGACGTGCAGCAAGCTGCCCGGTGAAGAAGCGCCTGACTTCGTGGATCAGCTCGTGGCCTCGGTGAGCAGTGCCGGCAAAGGCACCGCGCGCGACCTAGTGTTGGCCTTGAAAGATCGCATGATCGGCCAGGCATCGATCGACGAGGCCAAGGAGAAGCCCGCGTTGGAAGCCGTGCTCGGCAGCACCTTGGACGCCGACGCGAGCACGGTCCCGGACTTGGCGCCGGCGCTGCGCAAGGTGTGCGGGGTGGTCGCCTCCAGCGCGCAGTTCCTGCTAATGGGCATCCCACCCGCGGATGGCAGCGCCGTGCCCAAGCTGACGCCCAGCGCGGCGAGCTACGCCAGCGTGTGCGCAGGCGTGGCTAGCGCTGGCCTCACCCAAGCAACCCTCACCTGTCACCCCGACTCTTCCCTGACCGTCACGCTGCGCTGATTCTTCCTGTTCTTCACGCGCATCACGTTTCGCACGCTGTGCACTCAACCTCTGGCGATTGGCTTAAGACATGAAAATTAGAACAGTCATCCTCTCCGCGTTGGCGACCGTCACCGTCTCTAGCCTCGCGTTCGCCGCAGACGGCGACGCGGGGGCGGGCGGCGCGGGTCCCGAGCCCGTACCCACACCGTATTTCCAAGACAGCACGAGCACTTGGTTCCCGTCCACGCTGCCGTGCTCTGATCCGAATAACCCCTTCAAAGCGGGTTGCTACACGAGCTTCCTCGTCACCTCCGACATCGACGGCGACGGGGACTTGGACATCATCTTCGCCAATGGCGGCGGCTACTACGTGCCGGACGACTATGACTACGAGAACAAGAAGAGCGTTTCGGGTCAGGAGTCGTCGGTCGTGTACCTGAACGACGGCCACGGTGCGTTCCGGGATGCGACTGCGCTCTCGTTCGGTGACGCCAAGAGCCGCCTCCGCCAAGTCGCGATTGCGGATGTGGACGGCGACGGCGATCTGGATCTGTACGAGCCCGGCGGCTTCGGGATCGACAACGACAAGCTGTTCATTCAAACCGCTCCTGCCGTCTTCGAAGACCAAGCGCTGACCCATCTGCCTGTCGGCTTACGCTCGCACGCAGGCAGCGCGCACTTCGGCGACCTCGACAACGATGGCGACCTCGATCTGGTGATTGGGGATTGGGGCGCTTCGACGCCGCTCAAGACGGACGGCAATACCTGGATTTACCTGAACGATGGCAAGGGGGTGTTTACCCCACAGCCCGCGGATTCCGTGCCCCCGCCCATGGACTGGGAAGTGGGCGCCGGGCCCATCGACATCGATTTGGCCGATATCGACGGTGACTACGATCTGGACATTTTGGTCGATCACCGCAACGGGCAGAGCCAAATCTTCTTCAATGATGGGCACGCCAAGTTCAGCGATGGCACCGCGGGCTACCCGAAGAAGAACGGCCCCTACACGTACAACGTGGAAGCGTGTGACTTCGACGAAGACGGCGATCTCGATCTACTGCTCGACAACGCGGGCGGGAACATCACGACCGATGACTTCTTCGGCAACATCTCGCAGGTGCTCGTCAACGACGGTACCGGCAAGTTCACGGACAAGACGAGCGAGACCATCAGCGGCGAACCGTACGCCGACGACAACGCCGTAAAGTGTGCCGACGTCAACGGTGACGGGCATTACGACTTGGTCGTCGCCTCCCTGGCTCTGCCCGAAAAGCTGCTCCTCAACGACGGTACCGGTCACTTCGACTTCGTGACCGGCGGCTTTCCAGAGATCTACGATCCCACCCTGGGCCTCGACATCGGCGACTTGGACGGCGACGGCAAAATCGACGTCATCACCGGGCAAGGTGAGGGGACCCCGCGCGAGGACCGCGTGTACAAGGGCTCGGACAACTCCAAGGCCGACACCACGCCGCCGAAATTCCGCGGCGTCGAGATCCCGACCCCGGTTGCGGGCGCGCCCATCGTCATGCACATGGCCGTGACTGATTCGTACACGAGTGACACCGGGGAAGAGGTGAAGTCCGTGTACGTGTCGTACAAGGTCGATGGCGGCAAAGCGATCAAAGCCCCTGCCAAGTTCGTCGGTGGGGATTTGTTCCGCGTTGCGATCCCCGCGCAGCCTCCGGGCACCACGCTCGAGATCACCCCGACGGCCATCGACCGCGTCGACCTCACGGGCACCGCTCCTCCCATCACGCTGTCACTGCCCGGCCCCACTGGCGAGGGCGGTGAGGGTGGGCTGCCCGAAGTCGGCGGTGAGGCAGGTGAGCCCGCTGTCGGTGGCTCGAGCGCAGGCAGCCCAACGGGCGGCACGGCTGGTGGCCTCGTCGTCACCGAAGGCGGCACTGCCGGCGAAGAGAGCACTGTCACGCCGGTCGCCAAGAGCGACGACGACTGCAGCTGCTCGGTCGTCGGTCACCCGGCGAGCAGAGTCCCACCGCTGCTCGCTGGCCTCGCGGTTGCGTTCTATGCGCTCCGCCGCAAGCGCCGCGCAGCGCCGTAGTTGGTTACGGTTTGGGCGGCTTTTTGCCCTGGCAGGTGAGGTGGAACGCATCCACCCCGCCTGTCAGGAGTGGCCCGCAGAAGCTCAGGCAAGAGCCCGGGACCGAACTCGCGAATCGACACCCTTGCTCATGCCCCCTTGAAGCGAGGCCATGTCCAGAACGGCTCATGAAATGTTCATGCGTCGTCGTCGCCCCGATCTCATTGATGATCACGAGCACGGGGCAGGTCGTGCCTCACGGCCTTCCTGTCCGCCCGCGCCGGAGAGCGGTTGCGCGCTGAAAATAGTGTTCGGGCCCGCGGGCCCGAACGCTATTCCGGGATCGAAGCGGGTGTCCTCCGGGGAGGCCTTCGAAGCAACTTCGCATCCGCCGCCAACTGCTTTCGGAAGGACGCACCGCGCGCGCTCGCCATGAGCACCTGCTGCAGGCCTGGAGCTGCTGCTCGCGCCCGGAGAGCGCCCCAACCCACCGACGTAGTACCCTTATATAGTTATGAAAGGATTGAAAAATCCTGCAGGCGCTTGACTTGGGCGCGCGAAGCGGACAAATGCATCCGCACATCTCGATAGCAGGATAGATGACCCTCTCGCACTACGTGGAAACGCTCAACCTGTTGGGCGATGAAAGCCGGATTCGGCTGTGTGCGTTGCTGCGTGAGCGGGAGCTGTGCGTGTCGGATTTGGTGCGGGTGACGGGCATGGCGCAGTCGCGGGTGTCGACGCACCTCGGGCGCTTGCGAGAAGCGGGCTTCGTTTGGGATCGGCGGCAGGGCACGCAGTGCTTTTACGGGCTCGCGCTCGACACTTTGCCGGCGACGGCCAAATCCGTGTTGGACGAGGCCGAGGCGTCGGACGATCCGACGCTGCTCGGTGATCAGAAGCGCCTGCAGGAGCTCGAGGCCGAGCGGCGCGGCGGGTTGCCGGAGTCGGTCGCGGACGAGCTGGAGCGGTATTACTCGCCCGGGCGCACTTGGCAGTCGTTGGCGATCGGCATCGCGGCCCTGCTCAAGCTCGGTGACGTGCTCGACGTTGGCTCTGGTGACGGCGCGGCGGCCGCGTCGCTTGCGCCGCATTGCCGTTCGCTCACCTGTATCGATACCAACGCGCGCATGATCGAGGTCGCGAAGGACCGCCTCGCGCGCTTCCCACAGGTGACCACGCGGGTGGCGGACGTGCACGCATTGCCCTTCGCCGATGCCTCGTTCGACGCCGTGATGATGTTTCACACGCTCACCTATGCCGAGCAACCGGCGCGCGCCGTGGGCGAGTGCGCGCGGGTGTTGCGCCCCGGCGGGCGTTTGGTTCTGCTGTGCCTCAATCAGCATCAGCAGCAGGAAGTGACGGCGCGCTACGGTGAGCGCCACCCCGGTTTTGCCCCGCGTGAGGTGCGCCGCTTCCTGGGTGCGGCCGGGCTCGACGTTCAAGTCTCTGAAATTGCTTCCCGTGAGGCCAAAAAGCCGCATTTGGAAGTGGTGCTGGCCATCGCCGACAAGCACGCTAAAAAACGCATCCCGTCCTGATCCTTTTTGAAAATATGTCGAACCTTCATCCCATTCAGCAGCTCTTCCAGAACCGCATTGCCATCATCGACGGTGCGATGGGCACGACCATCCGCACCTATGGCATGACCGAGGCGGACATTCGCGGTGAGCGCTTCAAAGGTTCGACCAAGGATCTACTGAACAACGGCGACTTGTTCTCGCTCACCCAGCCGAACATGATTTGCGACATTCATCGTCGCTTCTTGGAGGCTGGCGCGGACATCATCGAGACCAACACCTTCGGCGCGACGAGCATCACGCAAAGTGAGTTCTTCGTGGACGATCCGCGTGAGCACGGCGGCCGCAAGGATCCCGAGTTTTATCAGAAGATCATCGACGACAAGTTCCTCGGTGACTTGGCGTGGGAGATCAACGAGCAGTCGGCGCGGCAATGCCGGGAGTGGGCGGACCGCGTCGCCAACGCCGACGGCAAGCGCCGTTTCGTCGCAGGCGCCATCGGGCCGCTCACCGTGTCGCTCTCCAACTCGCCGGATGCGGACGACGCCGGCTTCCGAGTGTGCACCTTCGACCAGGTGAAGACGGCGTACCTCCAGCAGATCCGCGCTCTGATCGCGGGCGGCTCGGACGTGCTATTGGTGGAGACGATCTTCGACTCGCTGAACGCCAAAGCCGCGCTGGTCGCGATCCGTGAAGTGTTCGATCAAGACGGCAAAGAGCTGCCCATCATGATCTCGGCCGCCGTCGGCCGCGGCGGTGAGACGATGATCTCAGCGCAGACCATCGAGGCGTATTGGAATGCGGTGAAGCACGTGAATCCGATTTCGATCGGGCTCAATTGCTCGCTCGGGCCGGATTTGATGTATCCGTTTTTGGCAGAGCTCGCCCAGAAGTCGAGCACCGCCATCTCGGCCTATCCGAACGCCGGTTTGCCGAACCCGCTGTCGCCCACAGGCTTCGATCTCGAGCCGCCGGACATGGCGCGTTACCTCGGGGACTTTGCCAAGAACGGCCTGATCAACATCGCCGGCGGCTGTTGCGGCAATACTCCGGAGCACATCGCGGCCATCGCCAAAGCGCTGGAGAACGCGCCCCCGCGCCCGTACGACGGTGCTCCGCCGAGCGAGACGGCCGTGAGCGCGAGCGTGCCCGATGCGCTCGCGGCGCCGGTCACCCCGCCGTTCACGGAGCGCCCGCTCCGGCTCTCCGGCTCGCAGCCGTTCACCCAGCAATTGGGCGTGTACATGATGCTCGGTGAGCGCACCAACGTGGCTGGCTCGCCCAAGTTCGCGAAGCTGATCAAAGAGGGCAAATACGAAGAAGCCGTCAGCGTGGCGCGGCAGCAAGTGGAAAACGGCGCCAACGTGATCGACATCTGTATGGACGAGGGCATGATCGACGGCGTAGCCGCGATGACGCGCTACCTGCAGCTCCTGGGCAGCGAGCCCGAGGTGGCCAAGGTGCCGTTCATGGTCGATTCCTCGAAGTGGGAAGTGATCGAAGCTGGGCTCAAGTGCTTGCAGGGCAAGGGCATCGTCAATTCGATCTCGCTCAAAGAGGGCGAGGACAAGTTCCGCCAGAACGCGCGTACGGTGCTCAAGTACGGAGCTGCCGTCGTGGTGATGGCCTTCGACGAACAAGGCCAAGCGGCAACGTACGAGGACAAGATCCGGATCTGCAGCCGCGCGTATCACATCTTGGTGGACGAGCTCGGCTTCGCGCCGGAAGACATCATCTTCGATCCGAACATCCTGACCGTGGCCACGGGCATGGAGGAGCACAACAACTATGCCGTGGATTTCATCAATGCCACGCGCTGGATCAAGCAGAATTTGCCGCATGCCAAGGTGAGCGGGGGCGTTTCGAACATCTCCTTCAGTTTCCGCGGCAACAACAAAGTGCGCGAGGCGATGCACTCCGCGTTCCTGTTCCACGCCATCGGCGCGGGCATGGACATGGGCATCGTGAACGCCGGCATGCTCGAGGTGTACGAGGAGATCGAGCCCGAGCTCAAGGTGTTGGTCGAGGACGTGCTGCTCAATCGCCGCCCCGACGCGACCGAGCGCTTGGTCGACTTCGGTGAGAAGCTGAAGGCCGAGGCCGGCGGGGCCGTCAAGGACGAGAAGAAGACCGAGGAGTGGCGCAACGGCACGGTCGAGGAGCGCCTGTCGCACGCGCTCGTCAAGGGCATCGACACGTACATCGATGCCGACACCGAAGAGGCCCGCGCCAAGCTCGGCCGCCCCCTGCTCGTGATCGAGGGGCCGCTGATGGACGGTATGAGCGTGGTCGGTGACTTGTTCGGCGCGGGTAAGATGTTCTTGCCTCAGGTGGTGAAGTCGGCGCGCGTCATGAAGAAGGCCGTGGCTTACCTGTTCCCGTTCATGGAAGCCGAGAAGGCCGAGATGGCGGCCGCCGGCCAGGTCGTGAAGACCCAGGGCAAAATCGTGCTCGCGACCGTCAAAGGCGACGTGCACGACATCGGCAAGAACATCGTGGGCGTGGTGCTCGCGTGCAACAATTACGAAGTGATCGACATGGGCGTGATGGTCCCGTGCGAAAAGATCTTGGAGCGCGCCAAGGCGGAGAAGGCGGACATGATCGGCCTGAGCGGGCTCATCACGCCCTCGCTCGACGAGATGACGCACGTGGCGCGCGAGATGGAGCGCCAGGGCTTCAAATTGCCGCTCCTGATCGGCGGAGCGACGACCAGCAAGGCGCACACCGCGATCAAGATCGCGCCGCACTACAGCGAGCCCGTGGTGCACGTGCTCGATGCCAGCCGCGCCGTGCCCGTCACGACCAGCCTGCTCAGCGATGACGGCAAGGACGCCTTCGTGCAAGCGCATCGGACCGAATACGAGAAGCTGCGCCGCACCCACGCCTCACCCAAACAGAAGCTGACGCCCATCGCCCAGGCGCGCGAGCACCGCACGCCCATCACCTGGCGCCCGGAAGACGTGCCGACGCCCGAATTCACCGGCGTCCGCGTGCTGCGCGATTTCCCGCTGGCCACGCTGCGCGGCTACATCGATTGGACGCCGTTTTTCCACACCTGGGAGCTGAAGGGGGTCTATCCGCGCATCTTGGAGCACGAAAAGTATGGCGAGCAGGCGCGGCAGATCTTCGCCGAAGCCAATACGCTGCTCGACTTCATGATCGAGAACAAATCGATCACCGCGCACGGCGTGTACGGTCTGTTTCCGGCCAACGCCGTGGGTGACGACGTCGAGCTGTACGCCGATGGCGCGCGCACGCAGGTGCTCGATCGCTTTCACTTCCTCCGCCAACAGGCACAGAAGAGCCCGACGGACGCTTGTCGCTCGCTGGGGGACTTCATCGCTCCGCTCGGCACGGGCCTGAACGATCACTTGGGCGCGTTCGCGGTCACCACCGGCATTGGCCTAAAAGAGTTCTGTGACGGCTTCCGCGCCAAGCAGGACGACTACAACGCGATCATGGCCGAAGCGATCGCCGATCGCTTGGCCGAGGCCTTTGCCGAATGCCTGCACCAGCGCGTGCGCGAAGAGTGGGGCTACGGCAAGACCGAAGACCTGACCAAGGACCAGCTGATTCAAGAGGAATACCGCGGCATTCGCCCAGCCGCCGGCTACCCCGCGTGCCCCGATCACACGGAAAAAGGCACGCTCTGGCGCCTGCTCGACGTCGAGAAGAACACCGGCATGCTGATCACCGAGTCATTCGCGATGTGGCCGGGCTCGAGCGTGAGCGGCTTGTACTTTGCGCACCCCGAAGCGCGCTACTTCACACTCGGCAAGATCGACCGCGATCAAGTGGCGGACTATCACACGCGCAAGGGCATGACCGTGGAAGAGGTCGAGCGTTGGCTGGGCCCGAACTTGAACTACGACCCGGGCGCCTGAGGACTACAAGCAGACGCTCGGCGAATCGCCGGTAACGCGCACGTCGTCGATGTTCCAGCCCGACATGACGAGCACGCCCGGCGATCCAACCAGAAAACCCCAACGCACGCGGAAGCTTGGATTCTTGTAGGGGGTCACGTCGAATTGGTAGCGGGTCCAAGTGTCGTCCATGACGAAGGTATTGATTGGCATGGCGAACAGGCGGATCCATTTGACGCCGTCGAAAACTTCGATCGTCGAGTCCATGTACGGCAGGTAGTCGGAGTTGAGCCAGCGCCAGTACTCGAGGGTGGCGACGGCCGAGGTCGCGCTCAGGTTGATGACGGGGCTCGTCAGGTAGCTCGGGCCCTGAATCACGGTGCCCACGTTGCCTCCAATCACGACGCCAGCCAGCCCGTTGTCCGAGCTCGCGCTGTGATCCAGCGCGGGGTCGGGGTTGCCCGTGGCCTGCCCGAACGACGGCTTGGCCGGCCCGATTTGCCAGCCCACGCCGAGCTCCCAGCCCTGCTGGTTGCTGCTGAAACCTTCGCTGAAGACGAGCCCGCCGGTGTGCAGGCAGCCGCTGGCCGGATCACACGAGTCAGAAGTGCAGGGGTCACCGTCGTTGCAGTCGACGGGCGTGCTGAGCAGCGTGCCGGTGACCGGGTCGCATTGGTCCAGCGTGCACGCGTTCCCGTCGTCGAACACCTGAGGAAAGTGACCGACGATGCCCGTGGTTGGGTTGCACGAATCGAAGGTGCACGGATTCATGTCGTCGATCGGGAGGGACTGATGCGTGACGATGCCGGTGTTCGGGTCGCACGAATCCACCGTGCATGCGTCCTGGTCGCTAATGTCGAAGCCGTAGTGCGAGACGCCTTGCAAGAAGTCGCAGCTGTCTTTCGTGCATGCGTTGTGATCGTCGAGCGGGATCGCCGTGTGGACCACGCCGGACATTGGGTTACAGCTGTCAGTGGTGCAAGCGTTGCCATCGTTCACGTCGACGAGCTGGTGCCGGCACAAGCCGTTGTCGCAGCCGTCAATCGTGCACGGGTTGCCGTCGTCACACGTTTCCGGGGGCGCGCAGTTGAACGCGCCGCCCGCTCCGGCACCGGGCGCTCCCGCGCTGGGTGCTCCCGCGCTGGGTGCTCCTGCGCTGGGTGCTCCCGCGCCGGGCGTGCTCCCGCCCGCTGCTCCTGCAAACCCCGGGGCACCGCCCGCGTAGCCCGCGCTGCCCGCCGAGGCTCCCCGGCCAGCGCTCCCCGCGCCGCCTTGCTCGTCAGAGGCCGTGATCACGGTACCACCGCAGCCAGCGACGACCGCGACCAGCGAACAGGTGTAGCCGACGACCCGTGCTCGCGACACGCGCCGCCGCCCACCACTCCAAGACCTCTTCGACATGCTCTGCTCCCTGGCCGCCTGCGCCGCCCTTCGACCACCGTGGCTCGGAAAGGTAGCTCAATCCAGCTGCTTGAGCATCACCACCGAATAGCCGACGGCGATTTTGCGCCCGATGTTTACGTAAGAGTGCTTTTGGTCGCCTCGGAAAACCACGACATCACCTTCGCTGACTCGAAACGACTCACCCGAGGCCACGAGCTCGAGCTCGCCGCTTTCACAGGTGAGGTACTCGCGCGTTCCGGGGGTGTGAGGCACCCCGACCATGCGGCTGCCCACCGGCAGCTCTAGCCGCTCGATCTGCATGCCCGGGATTTTGTCGGGTAAAAGCGAGCTGACGCGGACGAGGCCGCGCACGCGCTCGGGCAGGCTGCCCTTGGGGTAGAGCCGCGCATTGGCGCGTGCTTCGGCCACGATTTCTTCGAGCGAGACTTGGAACGCCGTACACACCGCGTGCAGCACGGTGAGCGTGGGGTTGCCGGTGCCCGACTCCAGGTTCGACCAAGTGGCGCGTGGCAGGCCGGCGAGCTTGGCCATCTGCTCTTGGGTGAAGCCGCGCGCTTGACGCAGCTCGCGCACGTTTCTGGCTAGGCGCCCGGCGAGGTCGTTGCTCATGAAATGGCATTCTGCCAATAGAGCGGCAGGATTGCCAATACGGCGGCCAAGGCGGCGTACGTTCCGGGAGAGAGGAAGTGCAACATGAATATCTCCGGAACTTCGACCCTGATCACGGGCGCGAGCCGCGGCCTCGGTGAGGCGCTGGCCTTGGAATTGGCGGTCCAAGGCGCTCGCTTGGTGCTGGTTTCGCGCACGCGAGCGGATCTCGAGCCGCTCGTCCGTCGCATTCGCGAGCGCGGCGGTGAGGCGCACGCGCTCGAGGCCGATCTCGGGGCCAAGGACGAGATCTATCCGCTCGCGGGTGCGGCCAGCGCCCTCATCGGCCCCATCGATCTCTTGATCCACAACGCGAGCGAGCTCGGCCCGACCCCGCTGCGCCTGCTGCTCGATACGGAATGCGAGGATCTGGAGCGCGTGCTGGCCGTGAATCTGCTCGGCCCATTTCGGCTCAGCCGCATCATCGCCGGTTCGATGGCGCTCCGTGAGCGCGGCACGCTCGTGCACATCAGCTCGGACGCGAGCGTGAATGCGTACTCCAATTGGGGGGCCTATTCGGTATCGAAGGCGGCACTCGATCACCTGTCGCGGATCTGGGCCGCCGAGCTCGGGGCGCGTGGCGTGCGCTCGTTGAGCATCGACCCCGGTGAGATGGACACGCAGATGCACGCCGCGGCAATGCCAGACGCCGATCGCAGGAGCCTCGCTCGCCCCGCGCAGGTCGCGGCGCGCATCGTGGCCCTCATCCGCAACGAGGGCACGCTCAACGGTAGCCGCATCGAGGCCAGCTCGTTTCTAGGTGCACCATGAACGCGGCGACGGCGCCGCGCGCTGCGGGTGACCTCGAGCGCTTGCTCGTGATCGACCCGCAGTCGGGCCTGTTCGCCGATTCAGAGATCGGCAAGCTTCCGGACTTCTTGCGCGCTGGGGATGCCGTGGTCCTGAACGACGCAGCGACCTTGCCCGCTTCGCTGCGCGCCGCCGAGGATCTCGAGCTGCGGCTGATGTCTTCGTACGAGGACGGCAGCTGGCTCGCGCTCAGCTTCGGCCGGGGCGACTTTCGTATGCCGACCGAGCAGCGGGGCGCGCCCGCTCGCGTCTCCGTGGGCGAGCTGCTGTCTTTTGGGCATGGGCTTTCGGCTCGCATCGTCGCGATCGATCCCGCGTCGCCGCGGCTCTTGCGAATCGCATTCGAGCCGCAAGGCGCCGCGCTTTGGCAGGCGTTGTATCGAGCAGCCCAGCCGATTCAATATGCCTACCTGCGTGCGCCGCTGCGGCTTTGGGACGTGCAGAACGGCTTTGCCTCGCGCCCCTGGGCGGTGGAGGCGCCGTCTGCGGGCAAGCCGCTTCGCTTCGAAACACTGTTTCGCATGGCGCAGCGCGGCGTGCAGTTGGCACACTTGACGCACGCCGCGGGCCTGTCCTCGACCGGTGACGCGGCGCTAGATGCGCGCTTGCCCGTGGCCGAACGTTACGAATTGAGTGAGGAAAACGCGGAGCGGGTGCGCGGCGCCAAAGCTCGTGGCGGTCGCATCGTGGCCGTTGGCACGAGCGTGACCCGCGCCCTCGAAGCCGCTTCCGGGAGCGGCCAATTGCGAGCGGGCGCCGAGCGCACCGAGTTGATCCTGGGTCCCGGCTCGGTCCTGCGCTCGTGCGACGCCCTGCTCACTGGCATGCACGAGCCCGGAACCAGCCATTTTTCCCTGCTCGAGGCCTACGCAGAGCGGCGTCTGCTCGAGTCAGCGTTCCAGCACGCCGTGCACGAAGGCTACCTGCAGCATGAGTTCGGCGACTCCTGCCTGATCTTGCGCGGCGCGCTGGCAGGCTCGGCGAGCCCAACGGCTGGGCGCGGCCCAATGAGCCCGATGAGTGAGTGAGATAGAACGCTCGAATGGCGCGAGGCAAGCACGTGTTAGAGTAGCTCGGAATATCCACTTCACCCGGCGAGCTTAGCGATGGCCTACCGACTCAATCCGCGATCGACTGCAAGTGCTCTAGCGACCCTGTTCTTTGCCAGCGTCTGTTTGCTGGGGGCGTGCGGTGGTCGCTCGCGGACCATCATCGACGAGGGTGATGACTCGCCCGTTGCTGGCGCCGGCAGCGCGGGCGCGCCCAGCACGGGCCGCGCCGGCGCAGCGAGCGGTGGAGCGGTCGCCAGCGGCGGGGCGAACAGCTCGCAGGCGGGCAGCGGCCCTCAATGCAACAACGTGAAGTGTGGGCTGCCTGCGTGCCCCGCTGGCTCGAAGCCGGTCACCTTAACGGGCACCTGCTGTCCCGTCTGCCAGTCGGCGTGCGCGCCCGACCAAGGCTGCCTCGCCATCGGTTGCGGTCCGGGCACGCACGCAGAAACCCCGCCCGGCGCCTGTTGCCCGGTGTGCGTGGACGATCCGGGATTAACCTGCGAAGAGGGCATGAAAGGGTATGCCAGCAGCGCGAGCAGCTGCTCGACAAATACGAATTCGGCTGCGTCAGCGATGCCGACTGCGTGGTTTTGGCACCCGTCAACCTGTGCGAAAACGGCTGTCAGTACGCAGCGGTGTGGATTGGCGCGGCCAGCTTCTTCACCGACAACCTGTCCAACTACGCGGACATGAATTGCGCGAGCTGCATGATGGGGCCGGTCCCGCCGTGTGCTGCACCCCGGCCAACGAAGTGCTTCACGGGGCAATGCATGTTCGCCACGCTGAAGTGAGCGTGGCCTAAGGGCCCGCGAATGGCTAAGTCGGTCGATGATCGCGGTCGAGGCGCCGGGCTGGGGAGGCGCGACGAGGGCGCATACTGCTGGTATGTAACCGAGGAGTAACGAAGCCGGCCGGGATGCATCGTCCGTGAGAGCGATCGACTTACCATTCGCGGGCCCTAGGGAGCGCGGCGGCGCGCGCGCAGCGCGAGTAGCGGCAAGAGAGCGAGCCACGTCACCACAGGCCGAGGCAGGGCTCCGCCGATATTGCAGCCTGAGCCTTGATCCACGTCGGGACCGTTCACTGCCGCGCCCGCACTGCCACCGAGCGCAGGTGCTCCCGCTCGGCTCGAGGCACCGCCCGCCGACGCGGGGGGACTCGCGCTCCCGCCCGACGCGCTCGTGCTGCCGGCGCTGGGCGCGCCCCCGCTAGCAGTCGGCGCGCCGTTGCCTGAGTCACCGGTCGGGCTCGCGCCAGAAACGCCACCGCCCGCGCTGCCGTTCGCGCTCACCCCAGCCACGCCGCCGCGGCTCGAGCTGCCACCGTTCGAGGTCGAGCCAGCGCTACCAGCCGCGGCCGCCCCTGCGGCTCCGCCGTTCCGCCGGGATTCGTGCCCTCGGGCACGAACTGGAAGTTGCGGATCACGACCTCGACGTCTTTGCCGTCAGAGGGGGGATTGTCGAAGCACCACAGGTTCATGCCCAGCGGCAGCGCTTGCTGCGGGATGTTGACCGTGGCGTTGTTGGGCGCGTACGTCCACGAGTTGATGAGCCCGCTCGTGCTGCCGACGGGCTGCAGATCCTCGAGTAAGAAGTTGTCGATTTTGCTCGTGCTCCAGATGAAGCGAGACGTCGAAAGTGTCCCGCCGTTCAGCGAAAACTTGTACGTCTTTTCGCCGATGACGGTGCCGGACGCGGGGTAATCGGTCCAATCGCCGGGGTTCACGCCGTTTGCGTTGGCCCAAAACGAGTATTCGATGTCGATCTCGTTCGTGCCGTCTTTGCCGATGCCCGCAGCGGGACCATACGGGTGCAGGCCCAAGACCACGTTTTTGTCGAAGCGATCGATCGGGTCGTCCACTTGCCACTGATAGGTGCCGAAGCCGAGCTTCTCGGTCGTGAACAGCTCGGCGGCGGTCCAGGTGCTGCCGCTCTTGGTGATTTTCAGGTGCAAGTAACCGCTGTCGTCGACCGAGACGTTGCTCGGGCTGCCTCGGGCGACTCCAGCCATGCCGCCCGAGGTCACGTTCCACGAGCGCCCCGCCCATTGCAACGGAGCCGCGTGCGCTTGCACCGCAGTGCAAAGTGTCACCGTGGCTGCCGCGATGGCGAACGCGTGACGCGTTGCGCGTGAACAAAATCCGACTCGCATGCTGCCTGCTCCTGCTGCACGAAAAGACCGCTCTTTGCGCTCATGCGTTAGAGAGCGAGCCCTCGCGCTTTCTCAAACGTTCGAACGCGCGTGCGCAGATCAGCGCCTGCGTCAGCCGCTCAGCGTCGCTCTCCCACATGCGCGCATGTCGTCTCTTCGCGGTAACGCGCCCCCTCATCTGCAAGTGCTCACGGACGTAAGGAGGTTACAGACAAGCGTGGCGCAAATGCGCTACCTTTTGGGGTCCGCACCTTGCTCACTTTTGCACTCGTCTCACGTTGTGTCCTCGCCCTCTCTCTCATGGGCTGCGCCGTCGCGCCTCGCGAGGCGGCATGGCCCAAACCCGCCACACTGGAACAGCGCTCGCTCGACGACGCGCGCGTCGTCGAACAACCGATCTGCGTCGGTCTGCGGTCGTGGTCGGCAGGGACGCTCGGCGACACCGTGCTCTATCGCACGCAGCGCGTGGGCAAGAAGATCGCGGTCGGCTACTTCGTGTATTGGTCGGAGGAGCGGCCCTGGGGTGACAACGGCCTGTCCTATGCCGTGCTGCCGGCGCTCGCCACCGATGCCGTGTACAGCCACTTCTTGTGGTTGTTCCCTGGCATCAAAGACGCCTTGTACGGCCCGGGGGATGTGGAAGGCGTACAGGTCTTGTACGAAGAGGGCGCGGATGGCGCGCTCTCGGTCGTCAGCGGCCGCGCCGACGATGGCAATCACACGCCGGTCGCGTTGTCGCGCGCCGACATGTTGGACAAGCAGGGCCGAATCGTGGTGCTGAGCGATGTGTGGAGTCACCAGCTCGGTAGCCCGGGTGCGGCGAGCTTTGCCGAGAGTCACCAGACGCCGCTCAAGTGCTACGAAAAATCAGCGCTGCGTCCGATGACCGAGGTCGTCGCGCGTGCATTTCGGTTGGGCAACGAGCACGACCCGCATCGCGGCAACCCCGCCTGGATCGAGCCGGGCACGCCGCAGCACGAGCTGCCCGCCGAGCAACTGGCGGCAGGCAAGGCCCGCGCGCAGCGTCACTGAGCAGCCCTACCGGAGGTGACGCGGGACGGCGGGGCTCACCGCACGGCCCCAAATTCAGCAGCCGCCGCGGCCTCTCGACCCAGAGACGGAAGTGGACCAATTAGTACTAAGCGCTCGCAGCGCGCTCGCGCTTGCGCGAAAGCCAAGCATCGACGCTGAAGCGGCCGGGCGCGAGCGTGGTCAAATGCACGCACACCCCGAACAGGCATAGGTTCTTGACCAGATTCGAGCGTTGAAACACGGTCCACAGCCAAGCCGAATCGGCCGGGATGTCCGCAGGAACGGTGAAGCAACCCGGCACGTGCACCGTCACGGTGACCACGGCCAAGAACGCGCCCAGCAGCCGCGCGCCGAGCTGCACGCGGTAGCCGGTCAAGATCGACAGCCCGCCCAGCAGGAGCACGATGCCGCTCGCGCGTGACGCGAGCACGCGGTACTCCACCCAAGCCGGCATCAGGTGCTGAATGACGTGATCATCCAGCAAGTGCTCACAGCCAAGACCCAAGAAAATCGACGAAAATAGGCCGCGAAAAATCAGGTCACGCGCGTCAGCGTCCACCCGCTGCTCGAGCCCACGGATCATTCGGAGCATGGGCGCAGTGTAACCCTTGCCGGGCCCGAGTGAGCGGTCTACGACCCGGGTGATGCTGGACCCGCGGATTTTCGCCACCGTCTTCGGCGTGATTTTCATCGCCGAGCTGCCGGACAAGACGGCCGTGGCCGCGCTCGTGCTCGCCACTCGCTATCGAGCTTGGCCCGTCTTCACCGGTACCGCGTTGGCGCTCGTGCTTCAGAGCCTGATCGCCGTGGCCGCAGGCGGCCTCTTGGCGCTCCTACCCGCGCGCCCCGTGCACATCGGTGCCGGCATCCTGTTCGTCACTTCGGCGATCTTCATGTGGCGTGGCGCTGCCGGTCCCGACGAAGAGGTCGACGTTGGGGACACTCCGCCGACCCATAGCTTCAAGGCCGCCTTCGCCAAATCGTTCGTCGTCGTATTCCTGGCCGAGCTGGGTGATCTCACGCAGCTCGGCACAGCCGCTCTCGCCGCCCGCTTCCGGGCGCCGCTCACGGTCTTCACCTCGTCCGCCGCCGCGTTGGTTGCGGTGGGCGCCATCGCCGTCTTCCTTGGCAACCGTCTGGGCCGTTGGATCAACCCGCACATCGTCGGCCGAGTTGCGGCGGTGATCTTCGGAGTCTTGGGGTTGGGTTTTATCTCGGGATTGATTTAGCGCTTCAGAGCATCGCGACGCCGCGGCGGCGTGGGCCGACGGGAAACGCTTGTTCGATCGCCGTGAGATCGGCGGCGTCGAGCTTCACCTCGCTTGCGCCCGCGTTCTCTCGGACGTGTGCTGCAGTTCCGGACTTGGGGATCGCGAATAGGTTCTGTTTGCGGGTCAGGAACGCGAGCGTGACTTGGCGCGCCGTTGCGCCGTGCTTTCGAGCGATGGATTGGAGCACTTGGCCGGCTTTCCCGGCTGGCGGAAAGCTGGACTCCCCGAAGGGAGTGTAGCCGACGACTGCGACGTTGTTCTGCTCGCACCAGGGGAGCACTGCGTGCTCGATGTTGCGCTCGCCAAGGTGATACAGCACTTGGTTGCAGACGAGGCGATCGGGCCCGGCAATCTCGAGCACCTCGGCGAGCAGCGCTTCGTCGAAGTTGCTGACGCCCCAGCTGCGGATTTTGCCCTCCTTCACCAGCTCTTCTAGGCCCGCGATGCTGTCCCGGAGCGGGTGTGAGCCGGGCCAATGAATGAGGTAGCAGTCGAGGTAGTCGGTCCCGATCCGCTTCAGATCTTTCTCGCACGTGCGCACGGTGCCCTTGCGGCTCGCGTCTTGGGGCATGATTTTCGAGACCAGGAACACCTGCTCGCGGCGTTCGGCGATCGCTTCGCCCACCAAGCGTTCCACGACCGGTCCGTAGTATTCGGCGGTGTCGACGTGCAGCATGCCGAGGTCGAGCCCGGTGCGCAGCGCCGCCAGCGCACTGTCCGAGTCTGCTTCGTCGAGGTGCCAGGTGCCGAGCCCAAGCACGGGCAGCTCTACGGCGAGCGGGCCAAACGATCGCTTCTGCATGGCCGCTCTTTTAGCGCGGCTGCCACACCGGATACTAGCGCCAGGGACCAAACCAACTAAGCGGACTTCTGCGCGCGGAAGTAGCTCGTCCAGCAGGTGGGGCAGCGCCACTCTTCGACGTGACGGCCGTCACGAGTGGGGCGGCGGCTCAGGCGCCAGGCCGCGTTCTCGCCGATGAGCGCCCGGATGGCGTCGGTGGGCGGCGAGAGGGCTGCACAGTCAACGCAATGGTGAATGATGCCTCGGGCAGAGGCTGAGGCGGGAGCGGCGGGCGAAGATTTCTTGGTCACGGCGGGCTGCGTCAGCCGAACGGCCTCGCTGAGCCGCCCTTAAGGCGCCTCCCCAAAGTTCGACAAAAGTCGCGAGCCCCGCAAAGAAATGGCAAAAGCTGCCGTTCATCGGCGGAGGGAGAGCCATGAATCGAAGCAAGGCAGCGCCGTGAATCGACGTGACTCCGCGCGCCCGCCGCAGAAGCCCGCGGCACTGGTGGAGCTCGAGAGGCTGGTGCGTCAGCTCGGCCAGCCCGACCAAGGGCTCCTCGACGCAGCCAGCGAGACCTTGCACGGCTCGAGCGAGCCCGTAGACCTCTCGATCATTCCCAAGTTCGTCGAGGACTCGGCGGAGGTCGTGGTCGCCGCACACGCGCGCTTTCGTGACAGCACGCCCGAGCAGCGCGCGCTGCTGCGTGGTTGCTCGCTCGACTTGATCGGGCTCGCGGCGGACCAGTGCTTGCGTCTCGATCGCAGCTTCGCCGAATATCGACAGTCGGAAGCCGACGTCAAAGGCGCTGCCGCCAATCTGGCGAGTGCATTGGCTCGGGCCGAGGCGCTGGCCGAGCAAGCGCGTTCGGTCGTGCAGACCGTGTCCGGCGTGGCTCAGCAGGGCGTGCCGGCCGAGACCGAAGATCCCCCGGCCGCGTTCACGAGTGCCATTTCGCGCTTGCGCGACACCGCGCGAGAGCTGCTCGATAGAGGCTCACCCGGTGTGCGTAAGCGCTGCGCGCTGTACGCGCTGGACCAAGGTTACGTGCAGATGCTGGATGCGACTTTGGGCGAGCTCGGCGAGCTTTCGCGCAAAGCGAGCGATGCGGCAGCGGTCGCGCGCAAGAAGATTCAGGTCGAGCGCACGTTGGCGAGCGCGCGCCCGTTGGTCGAACAGATGGTGCAGGCGTTCGAGCACGCGAGCCGGCTCGACCGCACCATTGTCCCCGTGCGCCAGAGCGCCGATAGCAAGCGCGGGTTGAACGACCCCAAGCGTGGCGGCACGGCCGTGATCCAGAAGACGGCGATCATGCCGCAGAAGCCGGCTACTTCGGCGGGGCCGCGGGCGGTGGAAAAGCTCGTGCTCGGCGGCGACCGCTACAAGCGCTGAGCGCTTTTACATGTTGAACGCCACGGGCTGACCCGTGGATTCGATCACGCTGGTCCACAGGTCGCCGTGGGTGTCGACTTGCTTGCGAAAGCGCGTGGCGAGCGGCATCGGCACGTGCACGAAGCGACCGTGCCAGCGACCAATCAACATCTCGGTGTTGCCCGCGAGCGCGGCGTGCACGGCGTTGCGCGCCATGTTCCAGCAGTACACGCTGTCGGCCGGGGAAGCGGGCACGCTGCGGATGTGATAGCTCGGGTCCAGGTACTTGAGCGTGATCTCGAGGCCGCGGGCTTTGGCGTGCGCGTTGATCTTATCGCGCAGAACGACGCCGATGTCGTTCAGCTTGGCGTTGCCGCTCGCGTCGGTCGATGCGGGGCCGTCCCCGGGACCGCACAGCTCTTGGCCCGCCCCTTCGGCGACCACGATCACGGCGTGTGAATCACGCATCAGCCGTCGCTCGAGTAGCCGGAGCAGGCCCATCTCTCCGTCCAGATCGACGTTCACCTCGGGGATGAGCACGAAATCCACATCGGTGGAGGCGAGCGCGGCGTGACAGGCGATGAAGCCCGAATGCCGGCCCATGCATTTGACCAAGCCGATGCCATTTTTCGCGCCCTTCGCTTCGACGTGGGCGCTCTTGATCACGTCGACCGCGGCCGAGAACGAGGTCTCGAAGCCGAAGCTGCGATCGATGAAGTGGATGTCGTTGTCGATGGTCTTCGGAATTCCGATGACGCCGATCGACAGCCCGCGCTTCTTGATCTCGGCGACGACGGTCATGGCGCCGCGGCACGTGCCGTCCCCACCGACCACGAACAAGACGCCAATGCCCATGGCTACCAGGGTATCGACCATCTCTTTCGGATCTTGGTTGCCGCGCGAGGTACCGAGCACCGTGCCGCCTTCATGGTGGATCTCGGCGACCGACTCGGGCGTGAGCACCATGGGCTGATGCCCGTAACGCGGAATCATGCCCTCGTAACCGTAGCGGAAGCCGACGATCTGCCGCACGCCGTAACCGTGGTTCAGCTCCAGCACCAAGCCGCGCACCACGTTGTTCAAACCGGGGCACAGCCCGCCGCAAGTGACGATGCCGCACTTCAACTTTTCGGGGTCGAAAAACACGCGGTGGCGCGGGCCGGCCAGCTCGAACGCCGGGGCTTTCGAGAGATCATCGGCGAACTCCGTCAAGCGGGATAGGCGATCATCGAGCAGCACGCGGTCGGCTTGGCCGACGTAATGGACGGCGGCGTCACTCAACCGCTCGGCTAAGGGTGACGGAAAGTCACACGGCCCCAAAATGCTGATTTCGAGATCGGATGCCACCACCCGCTGAGCTCGCTCCGGTACCGTGAGCGCAATTGACATCTTGCCGGAGTGTGGCGGGCTCAGGTTTCCGGGTTCTTTCGGCGCGGTTGCCGCCCAAGGTTTGCCTCGGAGGCGCGTCGCCGGACTCCGATCAGGTCACTTGCACAGCGACAAAATTCGTGATGCGCAACGACCGGACTTCTCGCCTTTCACGAGCGGAGTCGTACGACGCTGCCCACAAACTTGGGTGCGCGCGCAGCGCAGCACGCTTCGCGCCCAAGCGCGCGCGAAGGAGCACAGCCGCATGCCCGGAAGCACGTCGAGCTCAACCAACGTTGGCACGATCAGATCACGATCTGCGAATGAGATGGAGACCACGAGAGCTGACCGCACAGGCGCCTGCTTTCCCTCACCGCAGCGCGGGCGGCCCAACGCTCGCCAGCCGAGCGTGCGCAACATGAGTCTCCCACCGCGCGCGAAGCGCGCCCCTCATACCCAAAGCCCCTGTTTTTGCCGTCAGTTTCCCGGCTGACTGACGCGGTTCACATCCTTCCCCGGCGGTGCTACCTACGCCCCATGAGTGGCCACTCCAAATGGGCAACGATCAAGCGCGCGAAGGGCAAGACCGACGCGGCGCGCGGCAGAATCTTTACCAAGCTGATCCGTGAAGTCGTCACGGCGGCACGCATCGGTGGCGGGGATATCGACGCCAACCCGCGCTTGCGCAAAGCAGTGGCAGATTGCCGTGCCCAGCAGATGCCCGCCGACAACATCAAACGCGCCGTTCAGCGCGGTACGGGCGAGATCGAAGGCGCAGCCTACGAAGACGTTTTGTACGAGGGCACTGGCCCGGGCGGCACGTTGTTCATGGTCGAAGGCACGACGGACAATCGTAATCGCAGCGCGGCCGAGCTGCGCAAGATCTTCGAGCGCCACAACGGCGTGATGGGCGGCTCGGGTGGCGCGCAATGGGCGTTCGACCGCCTGGGCACGATCACGCTCGAGAAGAGCGCGGTCACCGAAGACCAACTGATGGAAGCCGCGCTCAGCGCCGGAGCGGAAGACTACCGCGACGAAGGCGACGTGTGGGTCGTGTACACGCCGCCGAACGACTGCGACACGGTCTCCGCCGCGCTCGAAGCCGCCAAGCTGCCCGTGCAGTCCAGCAAGGTGCAGTGGATCCCCAAGAACAAGAAGCCGGTCACGGGTCGTGAGGCCGAGGTGTGCCTGAATTTGGTCGATGCGCTCGACGAGCACGACGACGTCGCCAACGTGTACTCCGACTTCGATATCTCCGAAGAAGAGCTGGCGAAGCTCAGCGTCTAAGCGGGTTTGCTAGCCGGACGCGGGCACCTCGCAGCCGGTTGCGAGGTGCGTTGCGTGCCCTGCGAGCGCCCAAACAGAACAAACGAGTGCAAGTTCGGACATTCGCCGCCCCTTTTATGAGGGATGCGTCGCGCGTCCTTGTGCTCGTTTTGCGTCCTGGTGCTGCTCGCCGGCTGTGGGGGAGGTTCGTCCGACTCGCCCGGCCCGGCCAGTAGCGCGGGCGCGCCTTCCGCTGGCTCGAGCGGCTCGCCCAGCGTGGCCGGGGTCAGCGGCGCGACTGCAGGCGCGTCCGGTGCCCTGGGCTCGGCGGGTGGGGGCGCCGCGGGGGCTAGTGATGGGGCTGGGGCGCCGAGCGCCGGCAATAGCGCAGGCGGCGGCAGCGGTGCGGTCAGCGCGGGTGCGAGCGGTGCGGCCGGTGCAAGTGCCGGTTTCGCGGGCTACGCAGGCTCGGCGGGCTCCGCAGGGGCCAACGGCTTGCCGGCGAAAGCCAGCATCGTGGCTACGCTGCGCAAGGCGAACTCGTATTTCGTCGCCAAGTGGCCGAACCCGGGCACGGCGATCGACGCTTCACATCCGAGCCACATCTGGACGCGCGCGGTGTACTTCGAGGGGTTGATGGCGCTGAACGGCGTCGATCCGCAAGCGAGCGACATCACTTACGCCACGCAGTGGGGCACGAGCCATTCGTGGGGGCTGAACGGCGGTACCACGACGCGCAGCGCGGACAACCAATGCGCAGGGCAAACCTACCTCGACTTGTACGCGATCGATAAGCAAGCCGTGCGCATCGCCGACATCAAGACCAATATCGATATGGTCGTGGCCGGCTCGGCCGTGAATGATTGGACATGGGTGGACGCAATTCAAATGGCGATGCCGGTGTTCGCCAAGCTCGGCGCCATGGGCACATCCACCGCCTACTACGACAAGATGTACGCCATGTACGCGAGCAGCCGGAACTCGCAGGGCGCCGCTGGGTTTTACAACAAGACCGAGCACCTGTGGTGGCGCGACGCCGATTTCGACCCGCCGTACACCGAGCCCAACGGCAAGAATTGCTACTGGTCGCGCGGGAACGGTTGGGTGTTCGCGGCGCTGACCCGCGTCTTGGACATCATCCCCGAGACCGAAGCGCACCGCGCCCAATACCTGACTGACTTCAAGGACATGGCGGACGCGCTGCGCGCCGTGCAACGGAGCGACGGCTTCTGGAACGTGAGCCTGCAAGACCCCACTCATTTCGGCGGTCCGGAGCTCACCGGTACCTCGCTGTTCACGTACGGCATGGCCTGGGGGGTGCGCAAAGGGTTGCTCCCGGCGGCCACGTATCAGCCGGTAATCGAGAAGGCGTGGACGGCGATGGCCTCTTCGGTCCACTCCAATGGCTTTTTGGGTTGGGTGCAGGGCACGGGCAAGCAACCGTCGGACAGCCAACCGGTCACGTTCGATACCGTGCCGAACTACGAAGACTTCGGCACGGGTTGTTTCCTGCTCGGCGGTAGCGAAGTAGCGCGGCTCGTGGCTCCTTAGTAGTTGCTCGCTGTAAGGGCCGCGGTCGCGACTCAGCCGAAGAACGTGGATCGGCTCTTAGCTGCCCCGCTGCGTTTCGCGGGCGGCCACTACGGCGCTCACGAACTGCTGCGCGCGTGCCGTCAGCTCCGCGTCGCGATCGGCAGTGAGGAGCTTCATGTCGACTAGCTCAGTGCCGACGCCCAACGCCACTGCGCCCGCGGCAATGTATTCGTGTGCGGTTGCCAGACTGACTCCGCCGGTGGGCATGAGCTTCAGGTGCGGCAATGGCCCGCGCAGCGAGCGCAAGTACGACGCGCCGCCTGCGGCAGAGCAGGGGAAGATCTTGATCATGTCCGCGCCGGCTTTGGCGGCCGCCATGACCTCACTCGGGGTGAGCGCCCCGGGCAGCATGGCCACGCCGCGTTCGCGCACGGCGCGCACCGTATCCAAATCCAACCCGGGGCTGACGACGAACGACGCCCCCGCGTCCAAACACGCGTGGGCCTGCTCGACGTTCAACACGGTACCGGCGCCGACTAGCGCGCGGGTCCCGAAGCGCTCGGTGAGGACGGCGACCACGGACACTGCGTCCGGCACCGTCATCGTGATTTCGAGCACGGACACGCCGCCCGCGAGCAGCGCCTCTGCGGCGCGCACGGCCAGGGCGGGGGACGGCGCACGCACCACGGGCATGATGCCGACCCGCTGAATGTACTGACAGACTTCGGCCCGGTTCATCGTTCGATCCTCGCGTTGCCGCGCTTCATGGCGCGCAGCACTTCGGGCAGGGAGGCCATGCTGGTGTCACCGGGGGTCGACATGGCGAGCGCGCCGTGCGCGACGGCGCAATTCAATGCCCACTCCGGATCTTGGCCGGTCAAGAACCCGTAGATCAGCCCCGAGGCGAAGGAGTCACCCCCGCCCACACGGTCGAAGATCTCGATCCCCTTCTGCTCGACTTCGTAGAACTTGCCGGCATGGTACAGGATGGCACCCCAGCCGTTTGCGCTGGCGGACGAGGCGGTGCGCAGCGTGGTGGCGACCGTTTGAATATTCGGGAAGGCCTTCACGACCGTCTCGATCATCGCGCGAAAGCCGGTCAGCGAGAGGTCTTCGAAGCGCTCATCGACCCCGGGCACGGCGAACCCGAGCGCGGCCGAGAAGTCTTCCTCGTTGCCGAACAGCACGTCGACGAACGGCATCAGTGAACGATTGACGGCTTGCGCTGCGGCTTGGCCGCCGTTCGAGCGCCATAGCGAGTCGCGGAAATTCAGATCGAAGGACACCCGAGTGCCGGCGGCGTGCGCCGCTTCCATGGCGCGGCGTGCGACGAGCGGCGTGCTCGTGGACAGCGCAGTGAAGACGCCGCCCGTGTGGAACCAGCGCGCCCCGGCTTGCTCGAACAGCGCTTGCCAATCCACGTCTTCAGGTTGCATCTGCGAGGCCGCAGTGTGCCCGCGGTCGGAACAACCCACGCCCGCGCGCGGGCCGAAGCCGCGCTCCGTGAAGTTCAACCCGTTGCGCACGGTGCGCCCCACGCCGTCATACTCGCGGAAGCGCAGGTAGCTCAGATCCACGCCGCCTTGGCGCATCAGATCTTCGATCAAACGCCCGATGGGATTATCGGCGAGCGCAGTTACGACTGCGGTGCGGAGGCCAAAGCAACGCGCGAGGCCACGCGTCACGTTGTACTCGCCGCCGCCTTCCCAAGCGTCGAAGCTGCGCGTGGTGTGAATCCGCCCCGCGCCTGGATCGAGACGCAGCATCACCTCGCCGAGGCTCACGGCGTCGAACCGGCAATCGCGGGCGGGCTTGAGCGTGAAAGTCATCGCCCGAGCCACCCGCCGTCGACGACCAAGACGTGGCCCGTCACGTAATTGCTCGCGGGCGAGCACAGGAACACCGCGGCGCCTGCGATGTCTTCCGGATCCCCCCAGCGGCCCGCCGGGATACGCTCCAAGATCTGCCGGCTGCGGGTCGCGTCGTTACGCAAAGCGACGGTGTTTTCCGTGGCGATGTAGCCGGGGGCAATCGCGTTCACGTTCACGCCGCGCGCGGCCCACTCATTGGCGAGCGCTTTGGTGAGCTGAGCCACGCCGCCTTTGGACGCGGCGTACGCGGGCACGTTGATGCCGCCTTGGAACGAGAGCAGCGAAGCGACATTGACGATCTTGCCACTGCCTTTGGCGAGCATGGCGCGACCCGCGGACTGACACAGCCGGAACACGCTGGACAGGTTGACCTCAATCACCGAGGCCCAGTCCTCTTCCGAATATTCGACGGCAGGGCTACGCCGGATCATGCCGGCGTTGTTGATCAGGAGATCCACGCTGCCGAGCTCTCGTACGACGCGCTCGACGAGCTCGCTCGATGTTTCCTTGGCGCTCAGATCACCACGCAGCGGCAGCGAGCGCCGGCCCAGAGCGTCGATTTTGGCGCATGTTTCGTCGGGCGCGCGGCGATTGCCGTGACATGCCACGTTCGCGCCGGCTTCAGCCAAGGCGAGAGCGACTGAAGCGCCGATTCCAGAAGCCGCGCCGGTGACGAGCGCATTCAGCCCGTCGAGTCGAAAGCTGGGGCTCATCCTTCCCCGACACTCGCGGGCTTGCTGGCTTCCAAGCCCGAGCCACTCTGGTCGAAACCGGGTTGCACGTTGACCACGCCGAACAAGCGATCCTGCTTTTCGCGATGCGCGGCCATCATCCAGATGAAGTTGATGCTGTGCCCAGGCGCGGCCACGTTCGGGTGATAGCCCCCCGGCATGCTCACCGCGTCCCCATCACGCACCAGGCCGACGAACTCCGGCTGCTCGGGCGAGGTGTATACGAGTTGAATGCCGAACGCCGGTGCGGGCATGTCGAAGTACACGTATAGCTCCTCCAGCAGCTCGGTGTGCTCGTGGGGCGGCCAGCTCGTCCAATTGCCGGGCACCGAGCGCGTGAAACCGGCCAAAATTCGGCCGGCGCGCACGTTGTCGCCGATGATGATGTTCAGATCGCGGCTGGTGGCGGGGCCGCCGGCGCGGAACTTTTGCGACGGCTCCTTGACGACGTCGGAATAGCGGACGACTTGCAGGGGGTAGTCACCCGTGACGGCGGCGGCACACTCGACGAGATCGACCTCGCTCGCGGTCTCTACCTCGACGCGAGAGCCGCGCGGCACGTAGATCGCGTCATAAGTATCGATTTCATGGGCTTCGCCATTCACGCGGACGGTGCACCGGCCGCGCATGCACAAGAGCGCGGTTTCGCGGCTCTCGGTCTCGAACGTGGCGCGTTGCAGCTCTGCGTCGAGCAGGATGCGCCCGTAGTTCAGGTGAGCCAGATCACTATTGGCCGGCGTGACGGAAATGCGGCGGCCGCGGTGGGAGGCCGTGCCGGTAAAGATCAACTTTTTCGGATCGAAGGCTTTAGCCATGGGCATTGGATAATGACTCTCCGCCCCATTTCGATCAATGAATTCGAGCCTATCGATGGGGCTGGTCGCGGTGCCGGATCGCGCCACCAAATACCGGAAATAGCTGACTCGGTTTTTAGAGCGGTGCTCCCTTGTACTCCGCCGCGGAACCCTCCCAGCGTGAAGCACATGCCGCACCACCGTTCGTTTGTCTGCTTTGTTTCCTCGGGAGCCGTGCTCGGGCTGGCGTGCGCGTGCGGCAGCACGAAACCTGCTGAGGCGCCGAGCATCACCTCGACCCATCCGTCCGCACCCTCGAGCGCTGCGCTGGTCCCGGCTAGCGCAGTGCCAGCCCCGAGCCCGGTGTCGCCGCCACTCAAGGCTGGCATCGCCATCACGGTCAAGAACCCGATCGCCGTTGCTCGGCGTTCGGAAACGGTCGTGCTTCGATTTGCCGAGCTGCAGCAGCGCCTGCCGTCGCTGCAGGTGGAGCAAACCGTGGTTCAGGACTCGCACGGTGCTGCCGTGTTGTCGCAGCTGGTCGACAGTGACGGTGACGGTCAGCCGGATGAGCTGATTTTTCAGGCGAATTTGGCTGCCAATGAGCAGCGGGCATTCTTGATTGGGCAGGCGCCACGCGCTCTTGCCAGCCGCGAACAGTACCAAGTGTATGGCCGGTTCGTCCGCGAACGTCACGACGACTTCGCTTGGGAGAACGATCGCACGGCGCACCGCATGTACGGTCCCGAGCTCGAAACCTGGGCCAAAGAACCGCTCGTCAGTAGCGGTGTCGACGTCTGGGTCAAACGCACCCCACGCCTCGTGATCAACGAGTGGTACCAATCCGACGATTATCACCGTGACAACGGCGACGGGGGTGACTTTTACTCGGTCGGCCCCTCACGCGGCTGCGGCGGGATCGGTATCTGGGACGGCAAGCAGCTTCACGTGTCGCGCAATTTCACGCGCTCACGAGTACTGGCTAACGGTCCGATTCGCTTGATCTTCGAGCTCAGCTACGCGCCCTGGAGCGTAGGCGCAGGGGTCTCCGTTTCAGAGACCAAGCGCGTGATCGTGGATGCCGGCCAACACTTCGACGAGTTCCAGAGCGTGCTCACGTTCAAGGGAAAAACGGCTGGTTCGAGCCTGGGCGTGGGCATCGCCAAGCACCCCGGGGGCACCTTCGAAAACGACCAGGCGCGGGGCAGCCTTCGCTCTTGGGAACCGTTCGCCGATGGCAACGGCCACCTGGGTTGTGCGGTGCTCGCCGCCTCCGGCTCAGCCTTGGGCTTCGCTGAAAATGCTACCGAGCAATTGCTCTTGCTGCCGCTACCGAGCGGCGCGCCCGCGAGCTACCTCGTCGGTACCGGTTGGGACAAGGGCGGTGACATCGCGGATGGCGGCGCTTGGGCGGCCGCGGTGAACGCGCGCGCTGAGCAGGCGCGGAATCCGATACAGGTTTCGTTCGCTGCGCCGCAAGCACCCGCAGCGGCGGCTCGGCCGTAAAGCCACGCCAACAAAAGCGCACGCTGGGCGCAAGTTGTGTGGGCGAAGGCCCCTATATGTTCGACGGTCATCACCGGGTCTCGGGCACGTTGCGCGCGCGCAGCGCCGCTTGCCTGTCAGAGCCTGGGTCGCGGCGTGCGACGAGCCCAGACCGGCGCCGCCTTTCAGCCGCCAATGTGTAGGAGATCGCTAGTGAACCGAACGAGTATCGCTGTGCTGGTTGCGTTGTCCGTTGGAGCGGGTTTGGCCGCCTGTTCGCAGGCCAACCCCACGCCGATCAGCCAGGGTATCGCTGGCTCCGGTAACGCCCCGAGCGGCTCTGCGGGTGCCAGCGGCTCCAGCGCCGGTGCCAGCCCCGCGGGCGGCGCGGCCACGGTTGCGGGCTCCGGCGGAGACGTGTCCACGGGCGGCTCCCTCCCCGGCGCCGGCGACACCGGCGCGGGCGGTAGCACTGCGGGCGCTGCTACGGGCGGCGCTGCCACCGGCGGTAGCGGCGGCGGCACGGCGGGCGGCAACACCGCTGGCGGCAGCGCGGCGGGTGGTGGCGGCATCACGCCGGAAGCGATCGTCCCGACGCTCGACGGCCTGCTCTGGGTCGGTGATTGCGCCGACGCCACGGGCAACGGTAAGGATTGCCCGATCCTGAACACCACCGGCACTACGTGCGTCACCAGCTCCAATTTTTACGCGGAGGGCGCGTTCAAGGTTCAGCAGCACAAAGTCGGCGGCACGGCGGGCACGAAGTACCTGCTCAATCTAGAGTTCCGCGGCGTCACTGGCGGCAAGAACTACAACGGCGGAACGCGGCAGAGCACTTCCACCACCATCAGCCAAACCGCGAACGACGGCTGGTACGTCGGCGGCCTGCCGACGGCCACCAAGTGGAACACTTACGAGATCCACGTGACGCCGCCCGTCCCGGGCGTGGCCGTGAACAACCAAGCGCTGACTTGCCCGAACTGCCCAACGCCGCCGGACAACGTTTATTACACCAACTCGATCCTGGGTAACGCCGACGGCACGCACGAGACCTTCCCCATCAAGATCAACGCCAGCTTCCCGGTATTGGGCGGCGGCACGATCACGCTCATCATTCACGACTCGAATTGCCTCGGGCAGCAGAACTGCGGCTCGAGCACCGATCCGAACGCGATGTGCACGGACCCCCGCACGATCGACCTCAGCGGCATGGCTCCCGCGCCGCCCGCGTCGTTCGCGCAGCCGTTCAAGCAGACTCATACGCCCAATCCCTGGTACCCGCAGTGGCTGTTCGTGGACGTGAAGTCCGTCACGCAGCCGTGAGCACGCGCTCTAGCTCGAAGGATCGCTCGTGACCTCGTTCCGTCGCTCAGGGCCGTTGTGTGCCCTTGCTCTCGCTTCAATCCTGGTTTCGAAGAGCGCGCACGCAGAAAAAACGCTGCTCAAGCAAGATGCCTGGGAGGTCTACACCGACGGTCGGGTCGGCGCGTTCCTCGGCTACACGCACGGCCAAGGCTACCCGCAGCCCGCGTACGACGCGAACGGCAACCAAATTCACGACATCGCCGGTGGTGGGCTAGCCGGCATCGCCAATCGTCAACCGGTCGGCACGGGTGGGCAGCTCACCCAAGGCACCATCGATCGCTGGCGGGTGCGCACCGGCTTCATCGGGAACATCCTTGGCCTCGGCTTGCGGGTCAAAGTCGACGAGAACACCACGGTCACGGGCTACACGCAGCTGTGGTCGTACATCGAGAGTCAGCAACAGCGCAAAGGCACGCCCAACCCGCCGGACGTGCGCCAAGCGTACGTCAAGATCGATGCCCGCTGGGGCAGCTTGCTCGCCGGCCGCTCGCGTACGCTGTTCTCCCGCGGCGCTACCGATATCGACGTCGCCTATGCGCATCGTTTCGGCGTCGGCTACCCGGGCTCGTCGGTGGATTCGTATGGGCCTACTTCGGGCCAAATTGGCTTCGGTGTGCTCGGCAGCGGTTTTGCTTCCGGGTTCGTGTACGCGACGCCCACGCTCGCCGGGCTGCAGCTCTCGATCGGCGTGTTCGATCCCATCGCGCTGCAAGGCGCTTGGGATCGCACTGGGTTACCGCGACCCGAAGGCGAGCTCACCTTCGAGCAGCCGCTCGGCACGCTGGGCAAGATCATCCTGTTCGGGAACGGCGCCTACCAGAAGCTGTACAAGCGCGATGCTCCCGACAGCACGGCGGCCGCCGGCTTCGGCTACGGCGGTCGCGTCGAGCTTGGCCCGGTGCATCTCGGCTTCGCCGGCCACTACGGCAAAGGCTTGGGCTTGAACTACGCGCTCGAGCCGAGCGACGCCACGTTAGACGCCTCGGGCGCACTGCGTAAGTTCGACGGCTACTACGTGCAGTCGCAAGTCGTGGCTGGCCCGGTCGATCTCTCGGCCGGCTGGGGCATCACGCGCGTGTTCCTCGGCCCGAACGATAGCTTGACGGACCCGGCCACGGGCTACATCCCGCACAGCGTGGTGAAGAGCCAAATGGGCATCAACGCCGGTGTCGTGTACCACTGGAAGCCTTGGATCCATTTCGACTTCGATTACTTTCGCGCCAATTTTGCCTGGTTTCTGGGCGAAACGCAGCACGTCGACAACTACAACGCGGGCGTCACCTTCACCTGGTGACGGTGATCGCCGCGCTCGAAAGGGCCCAAGGCGCCGAGTGAACGCGCTCAGCGCAGCTGACACAGCTCGAGCACGTTCATGTCCGTGTAGTCTTGGTTCTCGCCGGCCATGGCCCAGATGAACGAGTAGTTACTGCTGCCGGCCCCCATGTGGATCGACCAGGGCGGCGAGATCACCGCTTGCTCGTTGGCCATCAGCAAGTGACGAACATCATCCGGTTGGCCCATGAAGTGGAACACGCGATCGGCGGGCGGCAGATCGAAGTAGAAGTAAACCTCCGAGCGCCGATCATGCAGGTGCGGCGGCATCGTGTTCCAAACGCTGCCCGGCTTGAGCCGCGTGAGCCCAAGCAAGAGTTGGGCCGATTTACAGACCGTGGGCACGATGTACTGATAAATCGTGCGTTGGTTCGAGGTCTCGAGCGCGCCGCGCTCCAGCGGCACTGCTTGATCGATCGAGATCTTGACCGTTTCGTAGCGCGCGTGGGCGGGCGCGCTGACCAAGTAGAAACGCGCGGGGTCATCGGCTGACGTCGAGTCGAAGGAGATCTGCGCCGAACCCATGGGCACGTACAGCCCGTCATAGCGACTGAGCTCGAATGGCTGCCCGTCCACCGTGACGCGCCCGGGGCTTCCGACATTGACCACACCGAGCTCACGCCGCTCCAAGAACGGCGCCCCCGTGGTTTGTGTGGCAAGCGCGAGCGGCGCGCTCGTGGGCACCGCGCCGCCAACGACGAGGCGCTCGACGTGCGCGTAAGTCAGCGACACCTCGCCGGCCAAGAATAAATCGCTCACTAGGTAGCGATCGGCGAGTGCCTGAGGATCCGCGCCGCGCATCATGTCCGGATGAGTGGCTTGCAGAGTTCGCTTGTACATCTTCACATCCCCGGCGCGTGGAACTGCACGATCGTGAAATACGTGAACGCCATGTGCGAAATCATCACCGGCGTGAGCCGACCAACGAGGCCGGCGAGGAAGCTCCAGATCAAGCCGCAGCCCACGGCCGCGGTGATGAACAGGGGGTTATAGCCCGCAACCGGATCGCGCAAGAGCCACAGCGTGGGCAGCACCGCGACTCCGTAGGCGAGCGCCGACAGCGGCAGCGCCGCGCGGCGCCCGAAGCGCTGCGTCAGCTCGCTCAGCACCATGCCGCGCCACACGATCTCTTCGGCGATGCAGATGGCGAGGATGAGCAGCGTGTAGCCCGTGGAGCGTTGCAGGTGCTCGGGATTGCCGAGCTGCAGGTAAATGCGAAACAGCCACGCTTGGCGCGGGCTGCCCGCGGGCGTGAGCACGCGGCGCGCCGCCCACGACGCGAACAGCAGCACGATCATCGACGTAGCGCCGATCGACAGATCACCCCAGCGCGGCGTCAGCCAATCCAGCAAAGTGCCTTCGTCCCACATCTTGTGCAGGGCCAAGGCGACCAAGAACACGTATGGCAAGCTGACGCCGAGCCAGAATTGCCAAGTGCCGGCGCGGGCCTCGCTGAAGCTGTAGGCCATACCAGCAAAAGTCAGCACCAAAGCCGCTAGGATGCGCATCAGGCGAGATCTCGCAGGCGGGCGGCAAGCCAACCCAAGATGCGCTCGGCAGCTTGCTCCTTGCTGAGCACGGGCAGTGGGCTGCAATCGGTCGGGGTCACGAGCATGGCGCGAATGTCGTCTTTGCCGAGGGATTCGGAGGCGTGGTTGGCGACCACCAAATCGACGTGTTTGGCGGCAAGCTTAGCGCGGGCAAGTTGAATCAATTTGTCGTCCGTGTCCGTTTCGAGCGCGAAGCCGATCAACACCGGAGTCCGGTCTTTACGCGCATGGCCAATTTCGGCGAGCAGATCGGGATTGGGCACGAGCTCCAAAGTCATTGGCTCCGGGCCGCGCTTCAGCTTGGTGGAGTGGCTTTGGGCGGGGCGATAGTCGGCCACCGCAGCCGTCATGATCAGCGCGTCTGCAGCGGACAAGTCGGGGGCCAGCGCTTGCCACAGCGCGCTGCGCATCGATTGCGCGCTGCGCACGTCCACGCGCTGCACGCCGACCGGCGTCGGCAAGTTCACGGGGCCGGCCACGAGCGTCACCTGGGCGCCGAAAGAACGGGCGCGCTCGGCCAACGCAAAGCCCATCTTACCCGACGAGCGATTGCCGACGTAACGCACCGGATCGAGATCCTCCACCGTAGGCCCGGCGCTGATCACGATGTGCTTTCCGCTCAGCGAAATACCCGCGAACTGCGCAGAAACCATGGCTAAGATTTGTTCCGGCTCCGCCATGCGCCCGAGCCCCGTGTCGCCGGAAGCGACCTCGCCGAAGGCCGGTCCCACGAAGCCCACGCGGCGATCAGCGGCCAGCGTTGCCACGTTCCGTTGCGTAGCCGGGTGGCTCCACATCGTCGGGTGCATGGCGGGCGCGACCAAGATCGGGCACGTGGCGCACAGCGCAAGAGCGGTCACCAAGTCATCGGCGCGCCCGGTCGCGAAGCGCGCGAGCACGTCTGCCGTGGCCGGGACGACCAAGATCATGTCCGAGCGCGCCGCCAAGTCGACGTGCAGCTCGCCGGGGTGCTCGGGGTCGAACACATCCGTGAGCACGCGCCGCCCGGTGAGGCCGGAGAACGTGGCGGCGCCGACGAACTCACGCGCGGCGCGGGTCAGCACGACCTCCACGAACGCGCCGTCTTTGAGTAACGCGCGCACCAAGAGCACGGCCTTGTACGCGGCCACACTGCCCGTCACGCACACCGTGACGCGTTTGCCCGCGAAGCGCTTGGGCGCGGCGAGCGGACCCGGTGGCGGCGTGGGCGCGCGCGGACCGACAGCGGCGAACGCCGGGCGGGATGGGGCGCGAGTCGGGAAGGGGGGACGGTCGCTCATGGGCGGGGCACCCGGGTTTTATCAGGGTCGCGCGCGTGACACGTAAGGGCTTTTGGGATCGTAGAAACGCCAGGGCTTTTCCACCCAATCCCCAGCATAGGCGATGCCGATGCGGGGCGAGCTCGCGCTCCGGACGCGTGGCCCCTCGGCCAAAAACAGCCGGCTGCCACACAGATCGGCGCCGTAGTCGGCTTTGCCGATCGCAAACGCTTGGCACAGCTTGCCCGGACCATTGCTCAGATCCCGGCTGCTCGCTGGGAGCTTGCGACGCTCGCTCATCTGCTCGAGCCCGAGCACTGGCTCCACCGCGCGCACCAGCACGGCATGCGGATCGCCCTCGCCGGTGGTCACGATGTTGAACTGGTAATGCATCCCGTACACGAAGAACACGTAGGCGTAGCCCGGTGGGCCGTACATCACCTCGGTGCGCGGCGTGCGCCGGCCGCCGTAGGAGTGTGCGGCGCGGTCCTCGGGCCCGCGATACGCTTCGGTTTCCACGATGCGCCCCACCGCCAAGCCCTGCTTCGTGCGATGCACCAAGAGCTTACCGATGCAGTCCTTGGCCACGCGCAGCACGGGGCGCGCGTAGAACTCGCGCGGCAAGGGGACGAGCTTGGCCTGTTGCATCGGGGCTGTGCTCAAAAACCGAGCAAACGGCCGCCCTGATACACGAGGAAGCTCGCCACGTAAGCCAGCGTCGTCATGTAGCCGAACATGAACAGCGGCCAACGCACGGTCTTGGTCTCGCGATACACGACCATCAGCGTGCTCATGCACTGACAAGACAGCGCGAAGAACACCATCAGCGATAGTCCCATCAACGGCGAGTAAGCGCGCCCGCCGTCAGCCGCGCGCTCGGCGCGGATCTTGTCGCGCAGGGGCGCCGTGTCTTCGTCCGCGTCGCCGATGCCATATACCAGGCCCAACGTCGAGACGAACACTTCGCGCGCCGCGAACGCACCGATCAAGCCAACGCCGATTTTCCAGTCGAAACCGAGCGGCCGCAGCACAGGCTCGATGGCTTTGCCGAGGCGCCCGCCGTAGCTCTGCTCGATCGCGGACGGCGCGACGGGCGAAGGGGCGGGCGCGGAGGTTTGAGGGGCGCTCGCATCGCGACCCAAGGTGCCTTGTTGATGAATCGCAGCAGCCTGCGGCGCCGCACTTTGCGTGCTGATTGGTCGCGGAAAAGAGAGCAGCGCCCAGAGCAGCACCGTGAACACCAGGATCCCGGAGCCTGCCTCTTTCAAGAACATCGTGGCGCGCTGCACCATCATGCGCAGCGTACCGGTGAGACTCGGCAGGCGGTACGGTGGCAGCTCCAAGATCAGCGGGATACGCCGGCCCTTGACCGCCGTACGCCCCAGGACGCCCGCCGAGATCAGCGTGATGGTCGTGGAGAACAGGTACATCGCGATCATCAACAGGCCCTGCACGGGCAGCCAGCCGAACACGCGCGAAGGCGGAAACAGCGCCCCGATGATCAACGTGTACACCGGCAAGCGCGCCGAGCAGGTCATGAGCGGCACGACCAGCATGGTGAGCAAACGATCTCGCTGCCGCTCCATGGTGCGCGTGGCCATGATCGCGGGCACCGCGCAAGCAAACCCAGACAGCATGGGCACGAAGGCGCGGCCGTGCAGGCCGAGCGACTTCATGATGCGATCCATCAAGAACGCGACGCGCGCCATGTAGCCCGAGTCTTCCAGCATGCCGATGCAGAAGAAGAGCAGCAAAATCTGGGGCAAAAATACGACCACGTTGCCCACGCCGCCGATGATGCCCTTGGTTACCAAGTCACGCAGCAATGACGGGGGCACGTGCGCTTCCACGAAATCGGCGATGCCGCTCGTGCACAGCTCGATCAGCCGAATCGCCGGGTCCGACCAGGAGAACAGCGACTGAAACATGATCAGCATCAGCGCTACGAAGATCGCGAAGCCGAACACGGGGTGAAGCAGCACGCGGTCCACTCGCTCGGAGGCCTTGCGCTTCGCCGGGTGCTTCATGATCCGCGGCGTCAGCTTCGGGATCTCTTGGTCGATCAGCGCGTAGCGAGTGGCGATCACTTCTTGGTCGAGGTCGCGCGTGCCCGCGGCGGCGCGCACGGCCAAGCTCTTTTCGCGCAGCGCGGGCGCAATGCCTTGCAGCTCGTCGTCGGCCTCGATGCTGGTCAATGCCCACAGCGCGAGCGCGCGGGCACGCGCATCATTGGGGGCCCAATCGGCGGGCAGCGCGCTCGTCACTTGCGCCAGATCGGCCTCCAGCGCGGCCGGGTAGCGAATGCGCAGCGCCGAGCGTGGAGTGGCGTCGATCGCGCCGTCGATCGCACGCAATAGCTCGCTCATGCCTTTGCCATGGCGCGCGTCGGTGGCCACGCACGGGACGCCCAAGAAACGCGCGAGCTCACTCTCGCTGGGCGGATTTTCCCGCACTTCGTCGATCATGTTCAGCGCGATCACGACGTTGACGTCGAACTCGAGCAGCTGCAGCACGAGGTACAGGTTGCGCGCCAATTGCCCGGCATCCACCACCACCACGCATAGATCCGGGCGCGGGTTTTCGGACCAGCCGAGTAGGGCGCCGAGCGCAATTTGCTCTTCCGCGGAGCGCGCGCTCAACGAATAAGCGCCGGGTACGTCCACCACTTCCGCGAGGCGCGCCGCGCCGTTCGCGCGCGGCAGCTTCAGATCGCCGCTGCGCCGTTCGACCGTGATGCCCGGATAATTGCCGATGCGCGCGCTCTGGCCCGTGAGGCGATTGAAGAGCGTGGTCTTGCCCGTATTCGGATTGCCGATCAGTAAGACCAGTGGCGCACGCCGGGACGCTTCCCTCGCACGCGCGTCCGGCGTGGAAACAGAACCGAGAGCCGGCTGAGTCACGGCGCCGTTCGAGCGAGGCCACGCTGCGGCGCGAGCGAGTTGCTCTCGTCGCGGCTGCGGTCTCCGATGGCGCGCTCGGCGCTCGTCGCTTCAGCCACTGCCACCGACACACCTTCGGCTTCCGCGCGGCGGATCGAGAGGCTGCCCCCGCGCACCAACAGCTCGAGCGGATCACCGAGCGGTGCCACGCCGACCACCTCGACCTGCGTGCCCGGCACCAGCCCGAGCTCCATCAGGCGGCGACGAAAAGAACCCTCGCCAGCTACGTGCGAGACAGTCACGACTTGTCCGATTCGGGTCTGGGCGAGGTTCATCGAAACGTCATCAGCAGTGTAGCGGACTGAAAACGATTTTCAAATTCATCCCCAACATGGCCCAGAAAACCCGCTTCCACTAGCCCATTTCGCACCTCGAGCGTCAGGGCAAAGCGCGCGCGGCGCGGATGCTGGGCCCGAGCACGCGGCTGTCCACACTCTCGGGTAACACGCGGAGCACCGAGGTGAGCACGTCCAACATTTGACGAGCGGAGTCAAAGCGCTGCGCCGGATCGCGCTCGAGTGCGCGGTGCACGGCGGAGGTGATCGCGATCGGCAAGTTGGGCCGCTTCATGCTGAGCAGCGGGATCTTGCCGTCGCGGATGTTGGCCACCACATCCGCATCGGTTGCGGCGTCGAACAGCCGCTCACCGGCCAGCGCCTCCCACATCACGACGCCCAAGCTGAATAGATCACACTTCACCGAAGGTGCGAGGCCGAGGAGCAGCTCCGGCGCCAGGTACGAGAGCTTGCCCTTCACGATGTTGGGCCGAGTCATGCGCCCGCGATCCATGGCCCGCGCCAGCCCGAAGTCCGCGAGCTTCACCTGACCAGTCTCGGCCAACAGGATGTTCCCCGGCGTCACATCGCGGTGCAAAATCGGCGAAACGGCGCGCTGCTCGTCCAACCGACCGTGGGCACCCTCCAGCGCGCGCAGCACTTCGATCATGATCGCGGTCACGATCTGCCAAGGCGTCTCCACCTTTTGCTCGCGATACACGGTCAGGAAGCGACCGAGGTGAATGCCCTCCACGAGCTCGGTCACCAAGTAGTGCACGCCGTTCTCGTCCACGCCGAAGTCATGCACTTGCACGATGTTCGGATGCTGTAGGGCGGCGCCTACGCGCGCCTCTTCCACGAACATCTCGATCACTTCGTCGAAGCCGCGCACGGAAGCTTCGATTCGCTTGACCGCGACCGTGCGAAAAAAGCCGGCCGCGCCGAGCGTGCGGGCACGCCACACGATGGCCATGCCGCCCTGGCCGAGCTTCTCGACCAGCTCGTACTTACCGGCAAGTATTCGGCCCGGCGCGTCTTCCTGGGTCGTCATGACTGGGTATCGTTCTCGCGTCTCACCATGAGTCGCTTGCATATTCTCATGATCTGCGTTCCCGAGCGACGTGAATTGACGGCGTGTCGGCTGCTGTGTAACTGGTAGGAGTCTTCTGTAACTCGTAGCCGAGGCTGCGCTCGCATCCGCGTCTGCACGTCCCGATTGATGCCTAGCTCTCACAAAAATTGGGTCAAAACGCTGGTCATTCGCCGCAGCCGACCCGACGACGCACAGTTCCTGCGAGAGATGCTGTTCGAGGCCGCCTACTGGCGTGCGACCAAGCCGCGCCCCGAGCTCGAAGAGGGCTTGGCCCGTCCCGATTTGGCCAAGGTGTTCGCCGGTTGGGGCAGGCTCGGCGATCTCGCGATGATCGCGACGGACGGCGCGGGTGAGCGCATTGGCGCCGCCTGGATGAGGCGGTGGACGGAGCAAGACCACACCCAGGGCTTCGTCGACGAGCACACGCCCGAGCTCGGAATCGGCGTGCGTAAAGACTTTCGGCGCCACGGGGTGGGTACGGCGCTCCTGCTCGCGTTGCTCGGCCGCGCTCGTGAAGACAGCGTGCCCCGGGTCAGCCTGAGCGTGGAGATCGAGAACGTGGCGCGCCTCTTGTACGAGCGCTTCGGCTTTCAGTTGCACTCCGTCAATCAAGGCGTCGCCACTTTGCTCGTTCAGCTCGACGAGCCCGCGCCCGATACGGAACGGTCGGGCTGAGGCGTGGCTCGCGGGGTGGGCGCTCGTGGTCGTGGGCTCGGGGCGCTAGCGCTCGCGCTGGTTGCATCGTGTTGGATTCGGCCCGCGGCTGCGGCCAAGCCGGGTCAGGCGTTTCGACTCGAATACTGGGCCGAGGGGCATTGCCCGGACGCCGTCGAATTCGCGCGTCAGATCCAGACCCGTGCCCCGCGCTTGCGCCCTGCCGAAGCCGACGAGCCCGCGCTCGGCTTCTATGCCGAGCTCGCCGAGCACGCCGGTTCGGCGACGGGGCGTTTGACCGCGCGCTCCGCTGACGGCCGAGAAGTCGTGCGCGAGGTGCGCGGCCCAACGTGCGAAGACGTGTCGACGGCGCTCGCGTTGATCGCGGCGCTGGCCGCCGATCCGACACAATCCGCCGAGCCCGCGAAGCCCGTCGTTCCCACTGCGCCCGTGGCACCCGCGCCGCGCGCGCCGCGTCTCGAGACGGTGAGCGCCGATCTCCCGGACTCCAAGAACCCATTGTATCGTTGGACGTACGGCGTCGGGGGCGGCCTCGAATTCGACAGCAGCATCGCGCCGAGCCCCGGATACGGCCTGGGCATCACGTTCGACGCCGAAGGGCCGGGAGGCGCTCCGGCGCGTCTGTTGCTGTCGGTGTCCGCGATCCGCGCTGCCGCAGCAAATACCGAGACCGCAGGCGGAAGCGCGAGCTTCACCTGGCTCGGCTTGCGGCTTGCCGCGTGCCCAATGCGCTGGCCCGAAGAAACGCCGTTGTTTTTCCGCCCCTGTGCGTTCTTCGACGCCGGGGTACTGAGTGGGGATGTGTCGTCCAGCGACGCCAGCCGAGACCGATCGCGGACCTGGGCCGCAACCGGCGGTTTCGGACGCATCGAGGAGCTAGTGGGGGATGTCGTGTCGTTTCAGCTCGACGTGGGGGTCACGGTGCCTCTCACGCGCCCGAGCTTTGACTCGGGTGGGTTGGCCCCAACGGCGTTCCAGGTACCAAGCGCGGGCATTTTGGGGCGAATTGGGCTATCCTACCGCTTCCAGTGATCGATTCCTCTCACGCATCACATGAACCATGACGAAGGCGATGCGCTCAGAAATGGCACTGGCTGGGGCGGGTTTCGATGGCGGGGTCGATCCATCGAACGCTGGTGTCGCTGATGTTTTGCGGGAGGCTGAGCCGCGCCACACTCCCGATCCGGCTTCTGGCCCGCGCCTCTCCAGCGGCGCGGCGCTGAGGGAGAGCGCGCGGGACAACGCGCGCGTCTCGGACATGCTGCGGCTGCACTTTCGGGACGTGTGGCGCATCGTGCGCCGCTTCGGCGTGCCCGAAAACAGCGCCGACGACGCCGCACAAGAGGTGTTCATCATCGCCTCGCGGCGCTTGGCCGACATCACCCCCGGGAGTGAACGCCCGTTTTTGCTCGCGAGCGCGGTGCGCGTCGCGGCCAATGCGCGTCGCTCGCTCGGCGCGCGCCGCGAGTGCAACGGTGACGAGAGCATGCCCGAGCGCGTCGACCCGCGCCCTGACGCAGAAGCCCTGCTCGATCAGAAGCGCCTCCGGCTGATGCTCGATCGCGTGCTCGACGATTTGACGGATGATCTGCGCGTCTGCTTCGTGCTCTACGAGCTAGAGGGCATGTCCTCGCCCGAGATCGCAGAGCTGCTCCACATCCCCGTGGGTACCGTCGCTTCGCGCCTGCGTCGCGGGCGGGAAGCGTTCGAGCTTTCGGCGGCCAAGCTAAAAGCTCGCCTGCACGAGAAAGGGGGCGCGTGATGGCCCGCTCCAGCTTCCCGCCGCTCGAGGATGATTTCACGCGCGCCCTGCTGCGCTCTGCCGAGGGGGACGAGCCGTCTCACGCGGCGTATGCCAAAGCGGCGACCGCGCTCGGGGTCGGGGCAGGGCTCGGGGTCGGGGCGTCGCTGGCCGCCCCCTCCGCGCTGGCCGCGGGTGCAGCGGGGGCCGCGCGGTGGTCGGGCTCCACCGCGCTGCGCCTGTGGGCCCTCGGCGTCTCCGGCGCCTTGATCGTCGGCGGTGGCGCGCTGCTCTTGAATGCGCATGCCCCGCTGGGCGCGCCAAGCGGGCACGGCGCCAAGGTTTTCGCAGGGCGCGCGCCGCTCCTGCAACCTTCGCCCGTTGCACCGCAAGCGGTGCTCATCGCTCCGCAGGTCTCGCCCTCGCCTTCGTCTGATAGCGCGCAGCCCGCAGCTGGCTTGGATGCAGATGAGCTCGCCGCCGAAGCCGCCCGGGAAGCCGCGGCCAGCGCAGGCCTCGCGCCCGGCGCGGCTGCCGCAGCACCGGTCTCGGAGCCCGCGCCGTCCGGCGCGCGAGCGCTGAGCGGCAGCGCGGTCCACCGCGTGGCACGGCCCGCAGGTACCGCGCTTGGCTCGTCCGCCTCGTCGGGCTCGTCGGGCTCGTCGTTGTCCGAGCAAGTCCAATCGCTCGACCGCGCGCGCGTCGCGCTGGGCTCGGGGGATGCCGGAACGGCCCTGAGCGAGATTGCGCATTATCGCAAGGCTTGGCCGCAAGGCGTCTTCCTCACCGAAGCCAGTGTGCTCGAGATCGAGGCGCTCGCCTCGCGCGGTCAACGCTCGCTCGCCGCAGCCCGCGCGGCCGCCTTCGTTGCGGCCCACCCCGATAGCCCGCAGGCCGAGCGCCTGCGCCGGCTGATTCCCGATCCCAAGCCTTAACGCTCGGTCCCCGCGCCGGGGCTGACGCGCAAAAAATCAAACGCAGCGATCCCGCTTCCACGCCCAGCGCGGCCGTTGGAAGCAGCAAGTGGAGCACCATGACATCGACGAGCGGGCAGGCTCGGGCGCGGAGCTGCGCCCGAACCTTGCCACTGCCACCTCCGTGAACGGCTCACCGAGCAACGTTCTTCCAACCCTGCTCGGGTCATGGTTATCGTCCGCGCCATGAACGAGCTTGCGCGCTTCGTCGTCGACGTGCCCGATTTCCCGCAACCCGGGATCCTCTTTCGAGACATCACCCCGCTGCTCCGGGAGCACTTCGCCGACACCGTGAGCGCGCTGACCGGCCTATTCAGCGAAACCGAGTGGGCCCAGTTCGACGCCATCGCCGGCATCGAATCCCGCGGCTTCATCTTGGCCGCCGCGCTCGCCGCCCAACACGGCAAAGGCTTCGTCCCCGTCCGCAAAAAGGGCAAATTGCCGCCGCCCGTCGTGGATATCGCCTACGACCTCGAATACGGCGCCGGCGTGCTCGAGATGCAACGCGGCACTGGTCGCCTCCTCTTGATCGACGACGTGCTCGCCACCGGCGGCACCCTGCTCGCGGCTGCGCCCCTGTGCGAGCTCGCCGGCTACCAAGTGACCGCGATTGGCGTGCTGATCGACATCGGCCTCGTCAAAAACCTGGCCTGGAAAAACCTGCCCGTGCGCACGGTGATCCAATATGGCTGAGCAGACGCAACCCCTGGTCGTGATCGCGCTCGAGCTCGAAGGCCAAGGCCTGTTCGAACAAGCCGGCATCCCCGTGCTGTACACCGGCCTCGGTAAAGTCAACGCGGCCCTCAGCCTCGCCAAGAAGCTCGCGACCCTGCGCGCGCAAGGCGCCCTACCGTCGCTCGTCGTCAACTTCGGCACCGCCGGCAGCCGCACGTTCGCGACTGGCACCGTCGTCGCGTGCCGCGAATTCGTGCAGCGCGACATGGACGTCACCGGGCTCGGCTTCGCCCTCGGCGAAACCCCGTTCGAGTCCCTGCCCGCCAAGCTCGGATTCCCCGCGGTATTCAACGACCTCCCCGAAGGCGTGTGCGGCACCGGCGACCGCTTCGAAACCGGCGCCGCCGGCCTCGCGTGCGACGTCATCGACATGGAAGCCTACGCCCTCGCCAAAGCCTGCCTCGCCGAAACCATCCCCTTCGCCGCCGCCAAATACATCAGCGACGGCGCCGACGAATCCGCCGCTGGCGATTGGCAAGCCAGCCTCCCGACTGCAGCGGCCGCATTCATCGCGCTGTATCGCGCCCTTCAGACCTAGACTTCGCGTCGGCGTGTCTCGCGTCGCACGCGTCATGCTGCGAAATGCGCCTCACGCCTCTTGCACGACGAACCCCAACGCCAGCGCCCGCTCCACGATGCGTTGATAGGCGAGGTCAACGCCGCTATCGCGCCAGGCGTTTCTGCGGCGCATGTCGGCGAAGGTTTCGCGCGCGCCTGCTTCCAGGCCGATGCTGGCGCGGAACGTGGGCACGTGGGCTTTCGCTTTGGCGGATGAGTAGGCGCCGTGGAACTGCGTGGTTTCGGCTAGGAACGCGAAGCGTTTCGGATCTTGGGCGATGAGCCAAGCTGCGGGAACGAAGATCACTTTGGCGTGGGTGTCGAGCGCGCGGGCGACCTCTCGGTAGTAGTCCCGCCAGGTGAGCACTTGATCGCGCGTGGCGTTGTACGCCTGTCCATAAGTCTGCGGAGCCAACGCCGCTTGCGCGAAGAACAGGCCGCAGTCGTCGCGATGCGTGGAGACCCATAGGCCGAGCCCATCACCTGCGACCAACACGGGGAGGCCGCGCGCGACGCGATCCCAAGTGCCGCTGTCGAACTCTTGTTGATCGATCAATGAGCCGCCGGGGCCGTAGGTGTGGCTGGGGCGCACGATGGTGAGCGCAAAAGCGCCAGCGTTTGCTGCGCGCTCGAAGGTTTGCTCGCAAGCCACCTTGTTGCGCCCATATTCACTGACTGGTTCGAGCGGAAAGGTCTCGTCGATCAGTACGTGTGGCGGCACATTCACGCTGTACGTGCACACCGTGGAGCAGAACACGAACTGCTGACAGCGACCGGCGAATGCACTAACGCTCGCGTCTGCTTGCGCGGGCGCGAAGCAGATCATGTCGTAAACGACGTCGAAGCGCTGGTTCGCGGCCGCGGTGAGCGCCGCCTGGTCCGCGCGATCGCCCACGATTTGGCGCACGTTGGCGGGTAGGGTGCTCGCGCGTTCGCCGCGGTTGAACATCGCGACGTCGGCTCCGCGCGCCAGCAAATGTTTCACGATGCCGGTGCTGATTAAGCCCGTTCCGCCGATCAGGAGCGCTTTCATGGTGGCGCTCAGATCAGCATGCTGGAGTCGCGTTCGCAACGGCTTTACCGCAGAGCTGAAACCGGTCCCGAACGAGCGGCATTTGGTGCGAGCACGGACTGGGCGCGCGGGCCGCGTCGTAGTACTTCTGAACCATGCGGCTTCGCTTGGCGATCGTGTCGGCGCTTGGTGTGGGGTTGGGCTCGCTCGTCGGGTGTGGCGGCGCCGGTGCGGTGAACTTCTTCGACGCGGCGGGTGCAGGCGGCAACTCGAGCACCGCGGGCGCGCACAGCGTGCCTGGTCCGCACAGCGTGGCTGGTGAGACGAGCACCGCGGGCGCGCCGACGATCGCAGGTGCGGGCTCGCCGGGCAGCGCCGGTGACACGATGAGCGGTCCAAGCGACACCCCGTGCAGCCCCGTGCTGGACGTCAGCGACAACGGGAACAAGATGAGCGGCGAGTTCCAAACCGAGGGCCCGGTTTGCTTGCTGGTCAAAGGCGAGATCGTTGGCTGGGGTTGCTCGAACTTCGAAGGTCGAACCCTGAAGGTGAACGGCGTCGAAGTGAGCTGTGCTCAGCTTCCGTTGCCCGACCCGCTGCACGGGGGCTATTACTTCGACATCTCGGCCGGCGAGCACGCCTACGCCAGCGTGTACTGGTACTGAGGCTAACCGCGGGCCGGACAGGTCATTCGGCTGTCCATGACAGCTCGATGCTTTTTCTGTGTGCGTTGTGATCTGAAACATGTCGCTGCAGACACAATTCACCTGAGATGAATTGCGTCCAGATCAAGAACCACCGGATTTATGCGGCGACTCTGTTGTTGAGCGGAGGGATCCTGGCGCTTGGTTGCGGGAGCTCTTCCGACTCGGGGCCCGCGGCAAGCAGCGGAAACGCGAACCAAGCGGGCGGCCCCACGGCACAGGCGGGCGCGTCGAATGCGGGCGCGAGCGGCGGCGCGGTGACGAGCGCCGGTGCGCCGAGCGCAGGCGCTTCGGGCTCTGCGGCGGGCGCTGCCGCCGGGGGTAGTGCCGGCGCGAGCGGCGCTGGATCGGGCGCCGGTGGCGGCTCGGGCGCGGGTGGTGGCTCAGCCGCGGGTGGCGCATCAGGCGCCACGGGCGCTGGCGGCTCTGGTGGCGCGCTCGACAAGTTCAGCTTCTTCGTCACTAGCATGAACGCAATGCTCAAGATCGCTCCGCTCACGGACGGCAAGATGCAGGGCTTTGGAGGTGATCTTCGGTTTGGTCAAAGCGACGGCCTCGCCGGGGCAGACAAGATCTGCGCGACGATCGCCGAGACGACGATGCCCGGCGCGACCGCCAAGAATTGGCGGGCCTTCTTGAGCACGTCCAAGGTGAACGCTGCCGATCGAATCGGTCCAGGGCCTTGGTACGATCGCACGGGGCGGCTCGTGGCGCAGACGCTGAGCGACCTGCTTCAAGATCGGCCGAACGGGGCCAACGCAGCCATCAAGCAAGATCTCCCGAACGAGACTGGCACGCCCAATCATCGCCCGGATCCGACCAAGCCCGAGGACGACAACCACCACACGCTCACTGGCTCGAACGCGCAGGGCAAGTTGTACAGCGCCACCGCGACTTGCAAGGATTGGACGACCAACGAGCGCAACAACACGACCACCGGTCGCCCGCGCATTGGTTTCTCGTGGTCGATTCAAGGGCGCACGAATTGGATCTCGGGCCAAGACGAGGGCGGCTGCGGCGCGGGCGTGGCCGTCGCAGAAAACGGCGGTTCCGATCCGAACAACCCGATCGTCGGCTCGGGCGGCGGCTACGGCGGAATTTACTGCTTCGCCCTCGTGCCCTGAGGACCAGAACATGCGCTTCGAATCACGCTCGTCTTTCTCGACCCTTCCCTCGCTCCTCGCGTTGCTCGCCTGTGGCGCGCTGGGCTTCACCGCTGCCTGCGGTTCATCGGATTCACCCGCCGCGAGCGGGAGCTCGAGCGGAGGTGCGGCCGGCGCGGGCAATGGTAGCGCGGGTGCGTCCGCTAGCGGCGGCGCGAGCAGCTCCGATCCGAACGCCGTCGTGGGCAGCTTCATCGTCGAGCTGATCGGCAAGACCGACTCGTCCGACGCGTACGTCGCAGTCTCCGGGAAGGTGTACGACGGTGTGACGCCCGCCACCGTGGTTTGGGATTTGGTGACGAGCGCCGCGGGGTGCCAATTGCTGAAACCGCGCGCGCCCTTCTGCACGACTCCGTGCGGGGGCGGCGGCGTGTGCGTCGAAGACGAGCAATGCGCGAGTTATCCGACCGCGCAAGACCTCGGCTCGGTCACCGTTCAGGGCCTGGGTTCGAGCGACGTGGTGATGAAGCCGATCGCGAGCTCCTATCAGCTCCCCGGTGACGTCACTCTCGCGTACCCGCCAGCGGCCGAAGGCGCACCGGTGAGCTTGCAAGTGAGCGGCGGCCCGTTCGGGGCCTTCTCGATCCAAACCAAGATGGTGGCGCCGCTCGTGGCGGGTGGCACCCTGACGCTCGACCCCAGTCAGCCGCTGGCGCTCACTTGGACGGCGCCAGGGGACACCGAGCTTGCGCGCCTACAGGTCAAGGTGGATATCTCCCACCACGGCGGCAGCAAGGGGAAAATCGAGTGTGACGTGGCAGACAGGGGCTCGCTCCAGATCCCCGCGTCCATGGTCAAAAGCTTGATCGATCTCGGCGTGGCGGGCTTTCCGACCGTCACCCTGACGCGAGTGGCGAGCGGCAGTACGGCGATCGCCCCGGGCAAAGTGAGCCTGCAAACACTTTCGTCGGTAGCGCTCGAGCTGTTGGTGCCCGGCGTCCAGTCGTGCCACGAGGACACGGACTGTCAGACCGGGCACACCTGCCAACAAGACCTGACGTGCACCCGCTAGCAGCTCGCGGCGCGATCTTTCGGGCGCGCTGATTGTTTGGTTTGAAGCGTCGCCCCGCTGCACTAGCGTCGAGCCATGGTTTCGAGCTCCAAGCTTCGGGTGGCAGTGCTGTTCGGCGGTCGATCGGCGGAGCACGAGATCTCATTGTTGTCCGCCCGGTTCGTGGTCGAGTCGCTCGACCGCGCCAAGTACGAGCCCATTTTAGTGGGCATCGACAAGAGCGGCCGTTGGTTGCTGCAAGACGAAGCGTATTTGCTCAGCACGGCGCGCGACCCGCGGCTCGTGAAATTGAACCAAGCCATGCCGGGCTTGCTCCTGCCGCCACACCCAGGAGACGAGGGGGCGAGCTTGCTGCGCTCAGGGGGGGGTGGGGGAGCGCCGCTCGGCGTAGACGTGATCTTCCCGGTGCTGCACGGCCCCATGGGCGAAGACGGAACCGTACAAGGCTTGCTCGAGCTCTCGGGGTTGCCTTACGTCGGCGCGGGTGTGCTTGGCTCTGCGGTCGGAATGGACAAAGACGTGATGAAACGGCTCTTGCTGCAAGCCGGGCTACCCGTGTTGCCGTACGAGACCCTACGTCGTCACGAGTGGCAGACCGACTCGGACAGCGTGCTCTCGCGCCTGTCGCGGCTCGGTTTCCCGCAGTTCGTGAAACCCGCCAATCTTGGCTCTTCGGTCGGAGTCAGCCGCGCCAAGAGCGAGGCCGAGCTCGCGCCGGCGCTGGAGCATGCCTTCGAGTTCGACGACAAGCTCGTGATCGAGACGGGGCTCGACCACCCGCGTGAAGTGGAATGCGCTGTGCTCGGCGGTGACGCCCCGCGCGCGTCCGTCGCTGGCGAGATCACGATCGATCACCCCGACGGCTTCTACTCCTACGCCGCGAAGTACGTGGATGACTCGGGCGTCGCGACGCGCATCCCGGCAGATCTGACGCCCGCGCAGAGTGAAGCCGTGCAGCGCCTCGCCCTTGCCACGTTCCGCACCTTGGAGTGCGAGGGCCTAGCGCGAGTCGATCTGTTTTTGGACAGGGGCGGCGCGCTGTACGTCAACGAGATCAACACGCTCCCGGGCTTCACCGCGATCTCGATGTTCCCCAAGCTGTGGGCGGCCAGCGGCGTTCCGGCGAGTGAGCTGATGACCATCCTCATCGACGATGCGTTGACGCGCGCCGCACGCAAGCGCGCGCGGCGTTCGAGTGTCTAGAGATAGGCGAGCAAGCAGCTCAGTCGCGATCGAACCGCTGAGCTTTGGCCGTCGGGTGCAGGATGCGATTGGCTTCTGCGCGCAGGCGCTCAAGCTCCTTGGCTGGGAACTGCACGGACTCGCCCGAGCGCTTGACGGTCGCGGCGAGGCTCAGCTCCCAGGTGTCGTCGCCGCTGTCGAACGAAGCGTCGGAGACCGGCAAGCTCCAGTTGGCCGCACTGCGCTTGCGCAGGTTCAGGCTGGTGCCCGTGGCACCGCGGCTGCGGTCTTTGGCTGGGGCTTTGACGATCAGGTAATTGTCGGGGTTACTCATTGGGCGCGACGTGTAGCACGGCGAGGACGGCCGCGCTGAGCCTCTTTCGCCTCGCCGCCGCCGCGCGACGCTCAGATCGCGATGCGCAGCGCAATTCCTAGGTCCATCAGCGCCGGAGCGCGCGTGAAATCAATCCCGCCCAGGTTCAGGTGCGAGACGCCGAAGCGGAATTCGCCGTTTTCGTTGCCGTAACGCGCAGACACGAACGCCTCGAAGCGCAGGTGGGTGAGGGCAACCAGTGAGTAGTCGAAGCGGGTGATGAACGAGCGGTCCGACAAATTCCCGAGCGTGGACAGCGTGAAGGTGTGATTGTCGAACGAGAACGGCGCGGGGAAGCTCACGTACAGCGCGGCGTAGTGACGGCCCAGGTAGAAAAAGTTGGCCGAGTCGTTCAGGCTGACCGAGTGCGGCAGCACGAGACCAGGATAAGCGGCCGGGCTGTCGTAACCGAGCGCGTTGTAGAAGTATTCACCGCCGAGCGTGAAGGTGTCGTTGTCGTTGTATTTCTGGGCGTAGCTCGTGCCCGCCACGACCTGTGGCTTGTAGCCGCGCGAGCGGTAGACCGGGTAGTAGGCGTCGACGATCTGGGTGAGCGCGTCGCGCGCGGCTTGGTCCGGCGTTTCCCACGACGGTGGAGTGCCCGGGGCCGCGGGCATGGCCGCGGCATCGTAGCGCACGCGATCGATCTCGTTACCCGAGCGCAGCGCGAGCTCGCCGTAAAAGTCGAAGTCACCGATGCCAAACGACAGATCGCTCGCGAATTTCGGCTTTTGGCTGCGCTTGGCGAACACGCCGAGCCCGAGCTCCGCCGGGCCGAGCACGAGCTCGGCGCGCGTTGCGGCCGCGACGCTGCCCAACTTGGACGTCGCCCCCGTGCTTTCGGTGAGCAAATAGCCGTAGAAATTCCAGGCTTGGGACTCGATCGGCAAATGCAGCTTGAGCATCGTAGTGCCGGTGCGAGCGTCGAAAACGTCCAGCGGGTTGCGCGGGCGCAAATGCAAGAAATCGCTCGGTGCCCAAAAGTGACCGGTGCCCCAGCGCACGTGTTGCTTGCCCGCGGTGACGAACACGGTGTGCGCCACATCGAAGCGCAGCCACATCTGGTCCAAGCTCACCGTGGGACCGCGCGTCGGTTGCGCAAACAGCGACGAGAGCGACTGGCTGCCCGCGGTGGAGCCGGTCGCGCTCAGGGCGCGGTTCGACTCCGAGCTAGAGGCGCTGGTCGGCAGGGTGGGATCGAACGTCATGCGCCCGAGCACGAAGCCGCGCACGCGGTCATTCGGGCGCGCGTCCAGATACACATCGAGCAAGGAGGGAGCATTGAAGCTCCAATTGCCGAGCTCCTGACCGCGCGAACCCGTGCTTTGCGCGCGCAAATACAGCTGGCCACCGAGCTTCAGCGGATCTTCGGGCGCGGCTTCTTCCGTGAACATGGCGCTCGAAGAAGCGCCCAACACCTGACTGTCGCGCGCTTCACCGGGGCTCGGGTTGGGGGCGGCAGGCTCACCCACCGCGCCTGCGGAAGGCGGAACCGGCGCCGCCGCGACGGCGGGGGGCGAGTTGGTGGTGTCCGGCGCGCTCGGCGCATTCGGCGGTGGCCTACCTGAGCTCTCCGCGTTCGGCGGCGCGCTCGGCGCGGGCGGCGCGCCGCCGAACATGTCCGCTTCGCTCGGCCGGTCCTGCGCGTAGGCCGCGCTGCTGAACAAGAAGCACGTGAGCACAGCGTGCGCGCCAAGACGCAAGACCGGTCGTCGAGTCATGATTCCCTCTGCAGATCCGCGCGCCGAACGGGTCAGCGCGCCTTGCTCTCGAGCCAAGCCTTGGTGAAAAGATTCGCTTCGAGCGGCTTCAGGTCCACGGACTTGATCAAGATCAGCGTCGAGTTTTGCTTTTCGACCTCGTCATAAAAGCGGATCTCCTGCGGGTACCAGATGTCCGCCTTGCGGGACTCGCTATAGATCTTTTGCCACTTCGGATAATACGAAGTTCGCAAGAGGCGGCCGGAGAGCGCAAATTCCTGACGTTTGAGCTCGTTCTTCGTGGCTTTGTCGACCCATAGCTTGATCACGGGGAACGCGAGATCCAGCCCCGGCTTGCCCTTCAGCGTCATGACCTGCGCGGTGTACACGCCGAGCTTCTCTTCGCCGTTGTCCTCGGGGTCGTACTCTTCGGCCAAGCGGGATTCGTCGAAGTCCGAGCGGCGGGAGTTGGTGCCGCCGATGCGTTCGCGCTCGGTGCGGCGCTCCCATTTGCCGACCGCCGGATCGTAGAACCACAGGTTCTGATCGACGCGCAGGTAACCCTGGCCTTGTGAGGCCTTGGGCTTGGTGAATAGAATCATGAAGCGTTGATCGGCGCTGCGCCGGAACACCAGCGCCTCGTACACGACAGCCACCTTGTCTTTCTCTTTTTGCTCGATGTACACGTTCGAGCGCCAGTCCCCCTGATTGCGCTGACGGTCATCTACCCCCTTCAGGAGCTCGACCAGCTCGGCCTTGGAGGCGGCCGAGGCAGCGCGCGGCACGCCACCCGCGCTGAGCGCCGCAAAGAATAAGAAGCTTCTGACTAGGGTTCGTCGTTGCATCGAGTGCTCGCTTTGCGCTGGATTTCAGCCGAAATGGGACATGGCGTCGACGGGCTTCAGCCGAGCCGCGCGCAGCGCCGGATAAAGCGCGGCCGCGCCCGTGACGATCGAGATGAGCACGATGGCCCCGCCGAGGGCGCTCGGCAACACCGACAACTTGAGGGTATCGGACATCAAGAACAGTTGGACGGAGAGAGGCACGTGAATGTTCGCCGAATTCAGCACGCCGGCGGTCATGACGCCGACGACCGCGCCGGCGATGGCGCCGAACACGCCGAGCAAGAACGATTCCCACAAGAACATCCGCACCACGCTGCCGCGTTGCATGCCAATGGCGCGTAACGTTCCAATCTCACGAGTGCGCTCACGAATGGCTATCCACATGGTATTCATGATCCCGGTAATGACGATGGCGACGAGAATCACCATCAATACGAAACTGATCCCGTTGAGTGCGCTGAGCGTCCACATCATGAAGCTCAGCTCGTCTTCCCAAGACGTCACGTCGAGCTTCTGACCCGTCCAATCCTCGCGCCGTACGGAGTCGAACTTCATCCAAAACGGCCTCGGATCCGGCGTCATCACGCGATAGCCGGCCTTCTCGAGAGAGCCGCGCAGACGTGCGGCCAAGGGGCCCAGATCATTCTGATACTGGGGCTTCAAGTGAATCTGAATGGCGCCGGTCGTACCCGGCCGAAGTTGATACAGCGCGCGCAGCGACTCGTTCGAGACGAACACGTTCCACTGGCTGAGCAAGCCCACGTCTTCGGCGACCGCGACGACGCGGCAATCGATGGTGTTGGCCACGCCGCGCGTGGTCTGCGCAGAGATGGTAACGGCATCCCCCACCTTGACCTTGAGCTTCTTTACCTGCGCTTGGAAGAGCAAGATCGTGTTCGGCTGTGCCAAGTCATCGATGTTGCCGCTGCTGATGCGCAGCACCGATTTGAACGAAGCCTCGCGCTGAATGTCGATGCCGCCGATGCCGGCTTGCATGGCCGAGGTGTCGCTGACGACCTTGCCCCAACCGCGCCCGCGCTCGACCGTGAAATCCAGCTCGGGTAGGGCCTTGAGCACGGTCTCTTTGACCTTGTCGTACTCGACGACGACGGGCCCGACCTGGCCCGAGGTGACCTTGTAAAATCCGCCCACGTTCAGATGCCCGGTGCTGAGCGTGGTGGCCGTGTCGACTAGGGTGCTGCGAATGCCGGCTGAAAGGCCATTCAGCAAGACCAAGAGCGCCGTGACCGCAGCCACGGCCGCGCCCAAGAAGAACGCGCGCCGGCGGTGCTCGAGCAAGCTCAGGAAAGCGATTTTCAGGTCCAGAAAGAGCGAGCTCATGATCATTCCTCCGACTGCATGGCTTCGCGCGGGCTAATGCGCATGGCAATCCAAGCCGGATAGATGCTCGACACGATGCTCACCAACAGCACGATGGCGAGCGCCAAGACCAGATTGTGCGAGGCCAGCGCCGGGTACAGGCGCGGCCCGGAGAAGAAGAACATCAACACGTCGTTCCCCGCAGCGATGCCCACCTTACCGAGCAACGCGATCAGCCCCGCGCCGAACAGCGTGCCGATGGCGCCGAACACGAGCCCGACCGCGACCGACTCGAGCACCAACATGGCCAGGATGAAGCGGCGCTGCGCGCCGACCGCGCGCAGCGTGCCAATCTCCCGCACGCGCTCGAGCGTGGCCATGACGAGGGCATTGTTGATGATCACGAGCGCCACCACGAAGATGATCAGCACCGCCGTGAACAGCACCACGCGCATCAAGATCGCGAACTGTCCGATCAAGCCTGCGGCTTTTTGCCAGGTGATGGCCTTGAGCGGCAAACCCGCGGCTTTGCCGGCGGCCTCGATGGCCGACACGGTTTGCGACAGCTGCGCCTCGTCCTTGAGCAACACGGCTGCATTCAGAATCACGCCTTGCTCGAGCTGGTTCGGCTCGTAGCTGGCCGTCTCGTCGCGCCGGTGGCTACCGGAAAGGGCGGCGAGCTCCGTACCCAGATCCGCCGCGGCGGGGCCGGTCGGATCGGCCGCGGTTGCCGGCGCCGAGCCGAACAGCTCATTTTCGGCGTTCTCGCGGCTCACTTCCTTCGCACCCGAGGTCGCGCGCATGGCGGCGATCTCTTTGGCGCGATCATCGGTCATGAAGCCGTACAGCTCGCGGAAGCTCACCAGATCCATCAAGTTCATGGTGCCGGCTTGGGGCGACTTTTCGAGCCCCTTGAACGCGAACGTACCGTACACCTTGAGGTTCGCCGACTGCACGTAGCCCGAGCGGGTGAACGCCTTGATGGTCAAGGTATCGCCGATGCGGATACGATACAGCTCGAGCGACGGCGCCAGCTCCTTGTAGAAGAAGTCGTATCGTTGGTCGAAGTTGTCGTCGTTCGCGTTCAGGAATTGGCTCAGCAATTTGCCGACATCCTGCTCGGAGGAGTGGAGCGCGGCTTGGAGCTTATTGCGGAATAGCTCGGTTTTCGGGGCGTCCAATTGCAACAGCAGCTCTTTGACTTGCGTGGAAGCTTCACGCACCAAGCGCTGCAGCTCTTCGTCCTTGGCGATCTTCTTGCCCAAGACGGCGCGCCCTTCGTGGATCTTGTCCAGGCCGCGGGCGGTCTTGAGCTTCACCTGCTCTTCGTAGGTGTACTTCGAGAACAAGAAGCCGCGCTGGCCTTCCGGGATCGGCTGGCCTTCGACGATGCTCATGCGATCGAAGGATTGGGCGAACACCTTCGGGTCCGTCCCGACGTAGCGCAGGAACAGCATGTCGGCGTCTGTCGCCAGCGGCGCGATGCGGTTCTCCAAAAACTCCAAGTGATCGAGCGGGTCTTTGTCGAAATCAGCCCAGAAATCGCCGGAGGCGGCGCGCGTCACCGAGCCCAAGTCTTCGTTCGCGATCGCCTTATCGTCGTTCAGGCGCTTCACGTTCTCGACATCAGCCTGTAGGACCGAGATGATCTGACGCACGTGGTCTTTTTGAACCGCGTACGCAGTTGCGAGCGCGGGCGTTGCAGCCCCGCTCTTTTGCGCTGTCACGCTCTGGCGCAACTTGGCGAGCGCTTGGTCGACGGTGTTGCCCGAGAGCACCATCGAGCCATTGATGCCCATGGGCACCACTTGCTGCACGTTGGGCACGCTCATCAGCACCTGGCGCACGCGCGCGAAGTCCGGCAGCGGCTCGATGTCGTTGGCGTCGAAGTTGAAGCCACCCATCACGTCCAGATCTTCCTTGGAGGCCGCGGAGTAGACCTGGATGTTGCCCGCCACGCTGCCGATGATGCTGCGGCTCATCGAGTGATCGACGCTGTCGAGCAACGAAGTGCCCAGCACCACCAAAAATGCACCGAAACCGATGATGCCGCCGACGATCAGCGTCTTCCAACGGTTGGCGAATAGGTTGCGGAAGGCGATTTGAACCACCACCGCGGCCGTGTCCAACAAGCCCTTCACGGCGTGGCCCCACCGCTCGCGTTTGGCCTGCTCGGCGCAATATCGTGGGATTTGGCTTCTGGATCGCCGGCTTCGGCCAACTTGCCGTCGGCCAAGCGCACGAGAGAGCTGGCGTGCGCCATCACCCGCGCGTCGTGCGTCGAGAAGATGAAGGTGGTGTGCTCGGTGCGGTTCAGCTCCTTCATCAGGTCCAAAATGTTTTGGCCGGTCACCGAGTCCAAGTTGGCGGTCGGTTCGTCAGCCAACACGAGCACGGGGCGAGTGACGAGGGCGCGTGCGATCGCGACGCGCTGACGCTGACCGCCGGACAGCTCGTTCGGACGATGACGCGCATGCTCGTGCAGACCCACCCGATCCAAAAGACCGAGCACGCGTTGGCTGCGCTCGCCGGCACTGAGCGTGTTCTGTAGCAAGAGTGGCAGCTCGATGTTGCGATACACGTCGAGCACGCCCACCAAGTTGAAGCTCTGGAAAATGAAGCCGATGGTGTTCAGGCGCAGGCGCGTGAGCTCACGCTCGCTGAGCTTGGCGGTGTCTTTGCCCGCGACTTCGACCGTGCCCGTGGTCGCCGTGTCCACGCAGCCGATCAGATTGAGCAGCGTGGTCTTGCCGCTCCCGGATGGACCGGCGATCGACAGGAACTCACCCTTCGATACCTCCAAGCTCACGCCGCGCAGCGCGGGCACGACCACCTTCCCTAGGCGGTAGTCCTTCGTTGCGTTCTGGATGGAGACAATGGCGGTCATCAGGGAGTTCCTAGCGGGGAAGCAGGCACTAGCCTTGAACGAATGCGACAAGGCAGAGTGGACTTATTTCTGCACGAAAACGTCGGGAAACAACAAATGACGATTAATACCCGGGTATTATGGGAAGTCAATAACTGCCGGGTAAATTATAAATCCGCTTGGTGACTGAAAATCTCTACCGATTGATTTCTTAGTCGCTAAGATACTCTTCAGGTAAACGGATTAAGCGATCGATGTCAAGACAAGATCTGCACGAGTTCCTCGTGCACCGGTTGAAGCTGCAGAACATCACCCCCGAGCGCGAAGAGCTGATCGCGTCGGTGATGACTGAAGGGCGGCGCATGGGCACGCGCACGGTGGTGTTCCACGCGGCCATTGCAGATCGCCTCGGCTTGAACCCATCCGACCACAAATGCGCGGACCTGATCTGCAACGAGACCGGGCCGATCACCGCGGGGCGCTTGGCAGAGATCACGGGCTTGAGTACGGGTGCAATCACCGGCGTCGTCGATCGCCTGGAGCGCGCGGGCTTCGTGGCGCGCGTGCCGGATCCGGAAGACAGACGGCGAGTCGTGATCAAGGGTACCGAGAACCGAGCGCCGGACATGCGCCACATGTTCCTGCCCATGATGGAGAACATGGCGGCCCTGTGTGACAAGTACACGAACGAGCAGCTCGCGCTGATCGCCGGCTTCATGAAGGGCATGGGCGGGATCACCGAAGCGCAAATCGAGCACATGCAAAGGGCCAAGGCCGCGCCGCCGCCAGCGGCAGCGCCAACCCTCGAAGCTCCGGAAAATGCCGGGGTTTCTGGCTCGCTGAGCGCGGCGGGGCGCAAGCGTTGAATTGCTGAAGGTTCGCGCATCGGGCTCGGTTGGGACTCGCATCGGGCTTTACGGGCGAGCTCAGCGCTCTTCGTCGAAGATGGCTTCGATGTCGCTCGCGGCCTTGTCGATCACTTCACCGACGCGCTTCAGAATCTTGGGTGACAGGCTGCCGTGGCGCCCGGCGCGCTTCAGCGTCTTGAACAGGCGGCCGACGCGCTTCATGATGTCGCCGAAGTTCTCGACATAGCTCTCCCAAGAGTCATCGGCGAAGCGTTCGTAGAAGTCCGACACCTCTTCCTTGTGCTCTTGAAGATCGGCGCGACCGGCATCCGTCAGCTCGTACACCTTGCGGTTGTCTTGCTCGACGACACGCGCGTGCCCGAGCTCTTCGAGCATCTGCAGTGTGGGGTAGATCACACCGGGGCTCGGGCGATACGTACCGCCGCTGCGTTCTTCGATGACTTGAATGACCTCGTAGCCGTGGCGCGGACGTTCGGAGAGCGCGTCGAGCACGAGGTAGCGAACGCCGCCGCGTTCGGCGCGCGGGGGGGGTGAGCCGAACCAGTCACCCCAGGAAGGGGGTCGACCGCCGCCCGGGCCGCCGCCGGGACCAAACGGGCCGCGCGGGCCGAACGGGCCGCGACGCCCTTGAGAGTGAGCCCAGTAGTCGGAAAGGTTGGCGGCTGGGCCGTGATGCGGGTGACGATGATGGGAGTGGGTGTGCATTTTCTTTTGGAGTTTCTTGGGTTTGCTTTTCTTCCGGGAGTAATTCGACGCCCAGTCGGTACGCGATACATCGTACAGATAGTACTAATAGATACATCTATAGAGACAGTCGCGCAAGGGGGCATCCGGCCGTTTCTGGGGTTTGGGGGTTGGTTCGACGCGGGCTGACGCGAGGTGAGTAGGTCGGCGCAGCCCGTTGAGGGTATGGAGTGGCCTCGAAATTGGAGGCTCCCCGAATGCTCATCGATCAGATCAAGGCGCGTATGTTCCAGGCCATCAAGGCGGGTGCCCACGTTGAGAAAGAAATCCTGCGCGTTGCGATGGGCGAGATCACCACCGAGGCCGCGCGCCCAGGTCGTCAGGGCACGGACGAAGAGACGCAAGCGATCCTGCGCAAGCTCGTGAAATCGAACGAAGAGACGCTGGCCTCGACGACCGACGCGGAACGCCGCGCCGTGCTCACTCAGGAGATCGAGATCCTGAGCACCTATCTACCGAAGAGCCTGGGTCAGGACGAAATCATCGCCGCGCTTGCGCCAGTGGTTGAACAAATCAAGGCCGCAGGCAACGACGGCCAGGCCACGGGCATCGCGATGAAGCAGCTCAAATCCACGGGCGCCGTCGTGAACGGCAAGGATGTTGGCGCTGCGATCAAGTCGCTGCGCCAAGGCTGAACGCAGAGCCAATAAGTAAATCGGTCGAGCCTGATCAGCCGAAGAAAAGCGCAGAAAACTGCGCGGGCTCGACTTGACGATCGCGGACCAAGCCGGCAGGTTGGGGTGATGCGCGCGGCCCCCCACGCAACGGACTCGGTCGTTTTGGTGACGGGGTCGACGGACGGCATCGGGAAGGAGACGGCGCTCGAGCTCGCGCGGTTGGGCGCGCGGGTCATCGTGCACGGCCGGAACGAAGCGCGCGTTGCCCGCGCGTTCGAAGAAGTGCAGAGCGCGGCCGAAGCCCCGATGCCCGCGCCGCTCGTGGCCGACTTTTCGTCCTTGTCACGAGTGCGAGCCATGGTGGCCGAGCTCGAGTCGCGTGGCCTCGCGATCGACGCGCTGGTCAACAATGCCGGCATTTACATGAAGCGCCGTGAGCTCAGTCCGGATGGCATCGAGCTCACACTGGCCGTGAACCACTTTTCGCACGTGCTGCTAACGCACCTGTTGCTCGCGGCCAGCGTCGGTAAAAACCTGAGCCGGATCATCAACGTCAGCTCTATCGCTCACTTGCGCGCAGCCATCGATCTGGAAGACATCGACAACACCCGCGCCCCCTACGACGACTACCAGACGTACGCGACGAGCAAGTTTGCGAACGTGCTGTTCACCGTCGAGCTTGCCCGTCGCTTGCGCGCCCGCGGGGTGCTGGTGAACGCCGTCCACCCCGGCGTGGTCTCCACCAAGCTGCTCGAAACCGGCTTCGAGATGCGTGGGCCGGATTCCCTGGGCAAAGGCGCCCGCACCTCCGTCATGCTCGCGATCTCTCCCGAGTACGGCCACGTTTCGGGCGCATATTTCATCGAGGGGCGTGAGAGCCGCATGCATCGTCGAGCCTCGGAAGAGGCGCTCTGTGCGCGCTATTACGAGCTTTCCGCGGCGCGCGTGGGGGTCGCGCCGCTGCCCGCGTGAATGGCCGCCCGCGCGCCCACCGGGATCGCGCCGATCCGCGTTGTCTAGGGACTAGGTCGTTGGTCGAGCGAAAGCCCAGTACACTCGTCGTCCTCGAATGACGGCACACCGAAGAGTCGCCGCGGAACAGTTTCTGGCTGAAGCGGCGCGCGTCCTTTCGCTGTCACTGGACTACGAAGCGACGATCGAAAGCCTCGCGCAGCTGGCGGTGCCCGCGTTCGCGGACTGGTGTTTCGTGGATTTGATTAGTACGGGCGGACAAACGTTCGACCGCGTCGCGATCGGCCGGCATCTTGCCGGCGCGGACGAGGTCGCGCGAGTCCTCAAGCGGCGCTACCCGTTGCGTCGAGACGAGCCGGTCGGGGTGTCGCGCGCCATCAAAGAAGGTCGCGCGCTCCTGATTCGCGATCTGGGGGATGATTTCTTGGCCGCGGTCGCCCGAGACCAGCCGGAGCTCGAGCTCCTGCGCAGTTTGCGCCTGCGCTCGGCGGTCATCGCGCCCATGCTCGCGCGCGGGAACCCGATCGGAGCCTTGTCGTTGATCGTCTGCAACGAAGAGTTCGACGACTCGGACGTGTGGTTGGTCTCGCAATTGGCGCAGAACGCCGCCGCGGCGATCGACAACGCGCGCTTGTTCGAGTCCGAGCGGCGGGCGCGCATCCGCGTCACCAAGCTGCAAGAAGTGACCGCCGCGCTGTCACGCGCCTCGACCTCGGACGAGGTGGTGAGCGCTGCTTGCCGCCTGGGTACCGAAGCCATGGAAGGCCGCTCTGGCGCGCTTTGGATGGCGCGTGACGACGGCTCTCTGTACTTGGCGGGTCATTGGAATATCCCGGAAGAGTACATCCAGCATTACCGCGAAATAGCGGCAGGCGCTGAGCACGTGCCTGCCGTGCACGTGCTGCGCACCGGGCAGTCCGTTTGGGTCGAAACCCTGGAGGACTACGTGCGCGTCGCGCCGCAGCTGGTCGATCAAGCGCGCAGTTCGGGACGCCTAGCGGCCTTTGCAGCCATGGCGTTGCCCATGAACGGCCGAATCGGCGGAGTGTTGATGTTTTCCCATCCCGTGGGACACGCGTACGACGCGGACAGCCGCGCGATCTACGAGGCGCTAGCATTGCAATGCGCCCAGGCGCTCGACCGCGCACGATTGCTGGAGACCGAACGGCAGCTGCTCGAGTCGGAGCGGCGCTCGAACGGCCGCTTGCAGCTGTTGGCGCAGGCAGGTGAGATCCTCGTGGAGCCGGTCAGCTTGGATGAAGCACTGCGTCGCGTCGCGCAGCTGCTGGTGCCAGCGGCGGCTGATTGGTGCGCGGTAGATTTGGTCGAAGGCCGCGATATTCGCCGAGTGGCGACCCAACATCAGGACCCTGCCAAGGTCGAGCTGGCCCGGCGCAGAGCCGAGGCCAACCGAGCCACCGTCGGGGATGACAGCTCGATCGCGCGCGTGATCGCCGAAGGTCGCGTTCACTTCTATCCCCACTTGGGGCCGGAGATCATCGAACACGCCTCGCGCAGCGAGGAACGGTTGACCCAGCTCCGCAAGGAGGGGCTGATTTCGACCATCATGATCCCGCTGGTTTCGACGGGATCGTGCATCGGCGCGCTGTCACTCTCGACCACGACTGACTCGGGCCGCGTCTACGACCGGGCGGATTTGGAGTTTGCGCAGGAGCTGGGCCGGCGCGCCGGCATCGCGATCCGCAACGCCGAGATGCGCCGCGAGATCGAAGCCGCGCACGACCGCATGCTGGCCTTGTTCATGCAAGCGCCGATGTCGATTGCCATTTACCGAGGCCGCGAGCACCGCCTCGAATTCGCCAACCCGACCTTCTTGCGCACCCGTGCCCGAGGGCCCGAAGTGATCGGTCTCTTGCACTCGGAGATCTTTCCGGAGGCCGCCGCGATTGGACGAGCAGCCCTGGACCGCGCCTTCGCTGGCGAAGCGCTGACTTTCGACGAGCTCGGTGCCGTGCTCGAGCGCAACGGTGTGACGGAGGAAGCTTTCTTTCACGTGTCGTACGTGGCATTGCAGAACGAACGGGCCGAGATCGAGCGAGTGATGTCGGTGTCATTCGAGGTCACGGATCGGGTTTTGGCGCGCCGCTCACTGGACGCCGCGCGCCGCGAGGCAGAAGCCGCCAATCGCGCCAAAGACGATTTCTTGGCCATGCTCGGCCACGAGCTGCGCAATCCGCTGGCGCCGATCATGACCGCCTTGAGCTTGATGGATCTGCGCGGGGTGGCCGGCGCCGATCGCGAGCGAAGCGTGATCAAGCGGCAAGTGCAGCACCTGACGCGATTGGTGGATGACTTGCTGGACGTATCCCGGATCAGCCGCGGCAAAATCCAGCTCGTCAAAGAGCACGTCGAGCTGTCGGAGATCGTGTCGCGAGCGCTGGAGACCGCAAGCCCACTGTTCGAACAGCGTAACCAGTACGTGCACGTGAGCGTGCCGCGTCACGGGCTCCTGCTCTACGCGGACTCGAGCCGCCTGACTCAGGCGGTGTCGAATTTGTTCACCAACGCCGCCAAGTACACGGACCCGGGGGGCCATGTCTCGGTGACCGCGGAGCTTCAGTCGGGTGAAGTGCTGCTCCGGGTCCACGACGACGGGGCAGGCATTCGGAAAGACATGCTGGAGCAGATCTTCGATCTGTTCGTACAAGAGACTCAGGCGATCGATCGGGCACGGGGGGGGCTCGGTCTCGGTCTCGCGATCGTGAAGAGCGTGATCACGTTGCACGGTGGGCAGGTCAGCGCCGAAAGCCCAGGTCCCGGTCAGGGCAGCGTTTTTGCGGTGCGCTTGCCGCTCGTGAGCTTACCGGATCGAGCCCCCGTGCTCACCGCGCCCGACACGAACGGCGCCCAGGTTGCGAACATCTTCAGCCGCAACGTGCTGGTCGTGGATGACAACGAGGACGCCGCCGAGATGCTGTCCATCGCGTTGCGCGCTTCGGGGCACCTGACGCAGGCAGCGTTCGACGGGCCGAGCGCGCTGCGGATCCTAGAGTCCTTCGCGGCCGACGTCGCGTTGCTGGATTTGGGGTTGCCGGCGATGGACGGCTACGAGCTCGCGTCGCATATCGCCGCTGCCAATCCGTCGGTCACGCTCATCGCGCTCACCGGCTACGGGCAAGAAAGCGACCGCGAACGGACGCGCGCCGCTGGCTTTCACGGGCACTTGGTCAAGCCGATCGACATCTCTGCCGTTTTGGAAGCCATCGCTCGCTCGGCTGAATCGGCCAGGTAGACGAGTGGGGCGTTCGAGCACGCACCGCTCCCGGGATGTGCACTTCCGCCTCGCTAGAAGCGACGAATCACGTCCGCGTGCATTGTTTTCGTTGGCCTATTCCTTGCTGGGTCCGCGGAGTGAAATTCATCTATGACACGGGTATCAAGCGCAAACTGTTCAGCAACGTTCGGCTGTTTGGTAGCTGGGATTCCGCGGGGCGCCAGAGCAGCGAATGGACGGAGTGTCCGATGCAGGCCAACGTCGGGCCTGACGGCGCGAACGTCTTCGAAGCCGACGTCTCGCTGAACCCGTCCGAGGTCGGCAAAGAATTCTCGTGGCGCGTGGTCTTGGACGGCCCCCAAGGCCTCGATCGCGAGGGCATCGTCACCGAGCAGGCGAGTGAGGGCCACGACGCCCTGCACCGCACGTTTACATTGCAAGACGGTGGTGGCGGCGAGCAGCGTTACTACCTGACGCACGTGCGTCGCCTCGGAGCGCGCAAGGTGAGCATCGGCGACGGCCAGTACGGCTTTCGCTTCGCGGTTTGGGCGCCCAATGCGCAAGCGGTGGAAGTCGTATTCGGCGACCCGAAGCGCGGCTACATCGCCGATGACGGCACTGGCATCGACTCTGAAAAACCGGTGATCGCGCTCAAGAAAGCCGCCGACGGCGTGTGGAGCGCGACCCCAGCGGATGAGCCAGAGCTCGCGCGCTTCGAGGAGCTGCTTGGCGCGCCGTACATGTATCGCATCCGCCGCGAAGATGGCAGCACGGCGTATCGGACGGATCTACACTCGCGCGGGCAAATTGGCACCGGGGACGAGAACCCGAATGGTGCGGCCTACGAGGGGACGCCGGAAAAGCTGAACGGAGTCGTCAGTTGTTCGTTGGTGATCGACACCGAAGTCGTGGCCGCCGATCTCGACTCGAGCACCGTCGACACGATCTCCGAAGAAGAATTCTGGCGCGACGAGTTCAACCACGCCACGCCCTTTCCCCATCGCATCAGCGACATGGTGATTTACGAGCTCCACGTCGGCTCGCTCGGCTTCGGTGAAGACCGCCCCGGTAACTTCGACGACGCGATCGCGCTCTTGGATTATTTGGTGGCGCTAGGCATCAACGCGGTCGAGCTGCTGCCGATCGCCGAGGCCAACGGTACCCGAACCTGGGGCTACGGAAACTCGCACCACTTCGCGATCGAGTCGAGCGCGGGCGGCCGCGACAAGTTTCGGTATTTCGTGCGCGCCTGCCACCAGCGCGGCATCGCCGTGATCGTGGACGTGGTCTACAACCACTACGTGCCCAACGGCGAGCGCGCGCAATGGCACTATGATTCGCCGAGCGACGAGCACAACATCTACTTCTGGTACGAAGGCAAGCCGAGCGATTACCCGACGTCCGACGGCGGCTACATCGACAACATGTCGACCGGCTACGCTCCCCGATTCAACGAAGAGATGGTGCGCAAACTATTCACGAGCAGCGCCGCGGCGCTCGTGATCGACTTCCACGTGGACGGCTTCCGTGTCGACCAAACCACCTCGATTCACGCGTACAGCGTGATTCATTCCGACGGCCGCGCCGCGGGAGCCGCGAACGCCGAAGGCGCGAAGTTCCTGCGCGAGCTGAGCCGAACGCTGCGCTTGATCCGGCCTGCCACGCTGCTCACGTGCGAGGATCATTCGGACTGGGTGCTGGTCACCGAGCATCCCGATGGTGCGGGGCTCGGGTTCGACGCGACCTGGTACTCGAACTACTATCACAATCTGATCGGGGACACCGGGCGCGGCACGGAGTGCGCGAACCTGCTGCGCACGGCGGGGATGGGCGGGGACAGCGAGCTTGCCATGGATCGTTTCGCAGGCATCCTCGCCGCAACGGGCCGCAAGACGGTGGTCTATCACGAGTCGCACGACGAAGCCGGCAACTCGGAGCACTCCGGCCGCACGCTGATGGTAGCAATCGCCGCGAACAAGGACACGCCTCCCCCCGAGGGCGAGCTGCGCCGCGTTGCAGAGGCGCGAGTGCGCTTCGTGGCGGGTATGACCTTCCTGTCCGCCGGCACACCGATGTTCCTGATGGGCGAAGAAATCGGCGCAGTGAAAGACTTCACTTACGACGGCTTTCTCGAGAATCGCGAAGATCTGCACGGGGAGCGCGCCGGCAAGGGAGCCCACTTGTTCCGCTTCTATGCGGACCTGATCCGCCTGCGCCGTCGCCACCACGCGCTGTCGGCCTCGAACATCGAGATCTTGAACATCCACAACGCCGATCGCGTGATTGCCTTCCAACGCTGGAGCGGCCCCGAACATTACCTGGTCGTCGCGACGTTGAGCGACTTCGGGTACCCCGAAGGCTACACGGTCGACGCTCCGCACGACGCACAGGGCCAGTGGCGCGAGATCTTCAGCAGCGACGCCGCGATCTTCGGCGGCGGCGGCCTGTCGAACGAGGGTGAAATCGCAACCGTCGAGGGCAAGCTCACCGTGAAGGTGCCGGCGCGTGGTTTCGTGGTCATGCGCTACATGCCCGGCTGACCTATCCGCGGCCGTCGTTGAAGGCGGCCGAAGCCGACGAACGCCAGCGGCACCCGTTCGGGCGATCCGAGCGAGTGCCGTGCTGCTCTGGGTCGAGCTCAGTGTCAGTTCGCGTGCAGCGGCATCCTGGGCCGACCGGAAACCGGCGCGTCTCCGTTGGTCGAGTTGCGGGCTTGCAGCATAGGAGCGAACACGCCCCGGTAGCTGCGTGCGAGGTACAACTCGAGGACCAAGAGCACGACGGGTAGCGCGAGACCCGCGGGAGCGAGGAAGGCGTGGAAGGCGACGATGTTGATCAGCACCGGCGCAAGCACCGCGAGGGCCAACGGCACATAGCGGTTCGACAGCAAGAGCAAGCTGGCGGCGACCTCTGTGCCCTTGATCAGCGGAAACATGTAACCGGTGGCGAACAGCGCGCCCGCGAAGTCGGCGGGCTGGCCCGACATGGGCGGCTGGGGCAGGAAGTGCAGAAAGCCGTTCAGGCCGAATACGAAGAAGGCCAAGCCCATTACGATGCGGGCGGCGGTCGGAAGCTTTTGGCTGATGTTCATGGGAATTGTCTCCTCGGACGTTGGGAGTACTCTAATTGTTGCTTTACGAAGCACTAGGCGTGTGCGCGGCAACGAATAGTTGCTATTCTGACAACAATGGACCTGAACCACGTCGCCGTCTTCGCTCGAGTCGTCGAGCTGGAGAGCTTCACTGCCGCCGCCTTGCAGCTCGGTTTGCCCAAATCCTCTGTCAGCCGCACCGTGACCCGTCTCGAAGAGGAGCTGGGCGTGCGGTTGCTGCAGCGCACCACGCGCCGATTGCACCTCACCGAAGCCGGTCAGGCTTACTACGAGCGCGCGCGTGCCGCGCTGGGCAGCTTGGAAGAGGCAGCGCTCGCCGCGTCCAACTTGAGCGTCGAGCCGCGCGGAATCGTGCGCATGACAGCGCCGGGGGATTTGGGCGTGATCAATCTGCCCGGCATCATCGCGCGCTTCGTGAGTAAGTATCCACTCGTGCACGTGGAAGTATCCCTGTCTGCGCGTCGGGTAGACTTGGTCGCAGAAGGGTTCGATCTGGCCGTGCGCGCTGGCAAGCTGCAGGACTCGAGCTTGGTGGCGCGCCGGATCGGTACGGATTCACTCGCGCTCTTTGCGTCCCCCAGCTACCTGAGAAAACACGGTCGCCCCGCAAAGCTGGCCGACCTCGCGCACCATGATTGCGTGCTGTTTCGTGCTGCGGGCGGCAAGGCAGAGTGGCGCCTGACGGGCCCGCACGGTGAGGAGAGCGTCACCGTGCACGGTCCGATCAATTGTGATGAGATCGGCTTCATTCAGCAGGCCGTGGCGGCTGGCGCGGGCATCGGGCTCCTGCCGCGCATTGCCGTGCGCCTCGCGGCCAAGGGCAGCCCACAGGCGGAAAATGTGCAGCTTTTGCCTGAATTTTCCGTCGCTGGTAGTGACCTGAACGTCGTCACTCCGTCGGCCCGTTTTCTGCCGGCCTCGGTCACCGTGTTTCGCGATTTCCTGGTCGCCGAGCTGACCCAGCTTTGGAATTCGCTGTAAATCGAGGGCTCCGCGTTGTGCTACACCCCGCGCTGTGCCGAGCTTCGCCTGTCAGAGTTGTGCCAAGGAATTCGCGGTTCCCGAGGCCACGTTAGCCAAGTATCCGGGGTGGTTGCCCAAGCTGTGCTTGTCGTGCAAAGGCAAGAGCAAGGCGCCAGTCATTGCCAACCGTAGTAAGTCCCCGGCACCGCGCGTGGCCCGCGCGGCTCGCGTGTCGTCTGGCTCGCGCGAAGAGAACTTGAGCGTCGCCGAGGTGCTCGCCAAATACACCAGCGGCCCTCTGGACGGCGTGTTCACTGATGGTGCGGCCGAGCCCAACCCAGGGCCGGGCGGCTGGGGCGCGGTGTACGTCGCCGACAATCAGGTGATCGACGAGCGTTGGGGCAGCGAGCCGCACACGACCAACAACCGCATGGAGCTGAGCGCGCTCATCAATGCCTGCGCGTTGGTGCCAGAGGGCAAGAAGGCGGTGCTCTACACCGACAGTCAGCTGTGCGTCAGCACCATCAATGAATGGGCCAAGGGGTGGGAAGCGCGCGGTTGGAAGCGGAAGGGTGGCGAGATCAAGAATCTCGAGCTCGTGCAGGAGCTGTACGCGATCTGTAAACGCCGGCCCGAGCTCGAGCTTCGTTGGATCGCTGCCCACTCCGGCAATCGCTGGAACGAATACGCAGACGCGCTGGCCACCGCGTACCGGCGCAAGGTTCGCTAACGGAGTGACACGTCAGGGCGCAACGACGTGCACCGAGCCCTCGGCACCCACGTGCACCGCGACCGGTGCTTCGCCGCGAAAGACGAGCAGCGCGCTGTCGTCGGCGTACAGCGCGCTGAGCTCGCCAGCGTTGGGGCCGCCGAAGTCCGGTGCGTCGAAAGCAATCACGTCTTTGGTCGTGGCTAGAGACGCGAGGGGAGCGATGCGCAGCCGCGTTTCGCCCAGCGGCGCGCGCCACATGAGCAACATTTTGTCGCCCAACGGCCCGACGGCCCACCACCACTTGCTCTCGACGCCCGGCAGCTTCACTTCGTTCAGCTTGCAGCCGGCTTCGTCGCAATCGACACGGCCGACCAGGACGCCACCGTCGACGGCCTGCGCGTAGCCGAGGCTGGCGCCGCTCTTGGTGCACACCAAATCCGACTCGATGCCGCGCTCGAACGGAATCGCCACCGAGCTGGGCTTGCTCCAGGCGCTGCCCGTGGGCGAGAACGTCACCGTGACTATGGTCTTGCCTTCGCTCGCGGTGGCCTTGGCGTTGTGCTGCCCAGCGCGAGCGGCGAATGCCGCGACGGCGAGCGCGGAGTTCCGCCGGCAGCCGTGAAGCGCGCCGGAGAAGCCGCCCTTCTCCGTGCTGACGGTCTTCAGCTGGCTGCCCGAGAGTGCCTTGGCGACGAACTGCGGCCCTTCCGCGTCTTCCAGATACACGACCTGATTGCCCAAGGCGATCGGATCGCCGATGGGCGTGGTGATCGGCAGCTTCGTCGGCTTGCCGGCTTTGCCTGCGGACAACAGCGTGACTTGGTAGCCTTGGTCTTTGTCGCCCCGCTCCACGGCCAGGCCGTCGCGCACGAGTCGCAGCGCGCCCAAGCCGCGCACGTCCGACTTTTTGCCGGTCCTCATGTCGTACGCGAAGAGACCGTCTTCGGTCAGGCCCGCGGCGTATACGCCGCTCAGATCGCTCACCAAATCGATGCTCTGCGACGGCAATTCGGGCATATCGGCGTGGCCGTCGAAGCAGCTGACTTTGCTCAAACCCGCGGAAAACTCGCAGGCACGTGGGCGAGCGCGCCCTTCGCGTGGCTTCAGCAGCAAGCTCGCACGCCCATCCGGGGTGAGCAGCGGCCCGACCAATGACTGGGGCTTGTCGCTGAAGCTCTTCCAGGCCGTAGCATTGAGCTGCGGCGCGGCCGCGGTATCCGGGGTGGGCACGCCGGGCGCGGGTTCGTTTTTGAGCCCCGCTGCGCTCGCAGCTTCCCAAAGCTCGGTCGCGACCGAGATCAAGGAGGCATCCGTGGGGGGCGAACAGGTCCCTTTGTTGTCGCCGCACCCGAGCCGCTCGTGCAACTTGCGCTTGAGCTGCGCGCCTTCGCTGCTCGAGCCGAGCGCCGCGTACAAGTCGTCCGCCGGCGCGCCGCAGCGCGCGGGCCAGCCGTCTTTCTTGGTCAACGTGGCGCTGTTGGCGAGCTGGATCGAGCGCAGTTGCTGGACGCGCCCGGCGAGCGCACTCTGGGCAGCCGTTCCCGCGAGGCAAGTGCTGAGCGCACTCCACGACTTTTGCGTGTCGCCGTCGGAGCAGGCACACGTGACCAGGGCGAGCGGCCAGAACCACGCGGAACGGCCGTGAGCCGTGAACGACGAAGAGCGCTTCATGCGCCCGAGCCTAGGCCAGAGCGCGGCTCAGCGAAACAGCGCCAAGACCTCGTCGCGCGACTCGATCATCGAGTCCCAAGTGGCGCGTAAATCCCCAGCGCTGAAACCGACGTGGCGGGCCTCGAGTGAGCTCGACAGCTCTTCGATGACCGCTTCGTTTGGAGCCGAGTCATGGCGCAGCCGGTACTCCAGCCGATCCGCTAGGCGCACCACTGCCACTTGCATGCCAACCGTGCCTCCGCCCGCGTAGGCGCGCTCGGGCTGGTGGTGCCAGGCCACGACTTGCGAGATCGGTTCCGGAATCTTCCAGCTCGACAGGACATGAGCGCCCAGCACTGCGTGGTCGTAGCCGAGGCGGTCGCGCTCCACCAAGTGCAGGCGATCGGGTGAGTCGAGCGCGTCTGCGGGCAGCCCGTCGTAGGACTCGATGCCGGCCTGCATGCACAGCAGCTTGCCGATGTCGTGCAGGAGTCCCGTCAGGAATAGTTGGTCACCCGAGCGCAGCTTCCACTCGTCGGCAAGAGTACGTGCGATGGCGGCCGTGGCGGCGCAATGATCGCGCATCGCCGCACCGCGGCTCTTCACGTCCCGGAACATGTCCATGGTGGCTACGCCCACCACGATCTCGCGCACCGTGTTGCGACCGAGACGCGCGCAGGCCATGAGCACGCTTTCGCAGGGCACGAGCCCCCGGTACAAGGCCGAGTTGGCGATGCGCAGGAAGGTGGCGGCCAGCGCCGGGTCCTTCATGATCACGCCTTCGAGATCTGCGGTCCGGTAGTCCTCGTCGCCCAAGAGGCTCAGGACTTGACGCGCAACCATGGGGAAGGGGCGGATCTTGGCGCTGAGCAGCACCGCACCCGCCAGACGATGGGTGGCTAGTTCCGTGGTGTGCGCCGGATGTTCGTCCCGGTACCACAGGCGATCTTGTACGACTTCACGCGCGAGCTCGTGCACGCGTTGCAATACGGTACAGAGCTCAGCCGAGTTAAGTAGGCCATTTTGTGGGCCGGAAGTGGCTAAAGCGACGGCCCAGGCAGCGAGCTGGGCGCGGAGCGCCGCAGCAAGTCGCGCTGTTCGAGCTCCTCGATCAGGGCGGCCAACAGCGGGCGCATCTTCTCGTCCAAACGCGGCTTCACATCTTGCACCGAGGAGTGCACGAAAAACGAGCCGCGGCGGAAGCCGAGTTGAAAAAGGCTGGTCACGATGCCGCGCTTCATTGCGGCGAGGAAGCCGTCACCCTCGGGCACGACGTGATAAGTCGAACAGAATTGCATCACGCGGGGGACGGCCGCGTTGAGGTACTTGCGAACTTCGGGGTCGGGCGCCGGTGCGTCCACTGGCACGCGCGTGATGTAGACGACTGGTCCGCCAAATTCCTCGGCGCTGGCCCGGAGCTGAGCTTCGATGCGATCGACATCGATCCGGGTTGGTTTACCCCAGAGCGCAAATACAGCGCCCTTCGTGGCAACGATTTCGCAGCTCATCCGTGCCGACTCTCATTCAGGAAGGTTCGATAGTCAATTTTATGTATCGAGAACGTCGGTTCGCTCCGCCGTTTCCCGATGTCCCGAGCCTGACAGGCAAAGACCAACGTGCTTGTCGCGTGTGCGCATCTTCGAGTTGCGGACTTCGATTTGGACGTGATGTCGCGCGGCTCGCGTCGATCTCGCATGGCGACTCGCTGCTCGCGCTGCGCACCAGCGCCGTCAGCAACGACCCGCCCGTGATTCGGCGGTGAACGGCTTGCCCGTGGGCGTGACTCGAGCTCTGAACAGCCCCGACCTCCTCGCCCCGTACAAGCACTTTCACGACAACCTGTTTCGCGGCGGCTCGGGCTCGTGCGCGTGTGCCTGTGCCTGTGCCGAGATCGGCAAAGGACACGGGCACGGGCGGAGAGATTAATGATTTCGAACGGTTAGTGGCAATCGACCGCGGCGGGCGAGAATTTCGGGTCAGGATGTCGAGCGCGGCGTTTGGGCTCCGACCTTTGCCTGAACGCCGCCTTCGCGGGTTCGGTTCCAAAGCCCCCGATCTAGGAGAATTGCCATGCCTGAAATCACGACCTTCCTCACCTACAACGATCAAGCCGAAGCTGCCGCGCGCCTGTACGTTTCGATTTTCGACGGCCGGATCGTCAGCACCATGCCGGGGCCGAACGGCACGGTCTTCGGTGTCACCTTCGAAATCCTGGGTCGCACCTTCTACACGCTGAACGGAGGTCCAACCTTTAAGTTCTCCGAAGGCATCTCGCTGTTCGTCTCTTGCGAAACCCAGGCAGAGATCGACCGCTATTGGGAGAAGCTGACCGCAGATGGCGGCAAGGAGAGCCAATGCGGTTGGCTGGTCGACAAGTTCGGCGTCTCTTGGCAAATCATTCCGACGAACCTTGGCTCCTGGCTGGGCGCAAAGGACCAAGCCAAATCGTCTCGGGCCATGCAAGCGATGATGGCGATGAAGAAGCTCGACATCGCTAGGCTCGAAGCTGCGTTCAACGGTTCCTGAGCTCGTTCTCAGCAGTCTCGTCGTATAGAGCGTGTCTATTATAGTGGCGGAGCGGTCATCCTGGTGTATGCTTCGCTCAGGAAGCACCCATGAGCTCGGTATTAATCGTTTCAGGAAGCCCTTCTGCCACTTCGCGCACCGAACGTTTGGCGCGCTCGATCGCCGCGCGCATCGGCGCCCGGGACGTGCAAGCCACGCTGCTGGACGTGCGAAACTTGCCCGCGGAGGACTTGCTGCACGCGCGCTTCGACGCTCCGAGCATCGTCGCGGCCACGGCGCAGGTCGCCGCGGCCGACGGCATCGTGGTTGCGACGCCGGTGTACAAGGCGGCTTACTCTGGTTTGCTCAAGACGTTCTTGGACGTGCTGCCGCAGTTCGCGTTACGCAACAAAGTGGTGCTGCCCCTCGCCACCGGCGGTTCGATCGCACACGTGCTGTCCATCGACTATGCGTTGCGCCCCGTGCTGAGCTCGCTCGACCCGCTGCACGTGGTCAACGGCCTGTTCTTGCTCGACAAGCAAATCACGATCACCGACAGCGGCGAGGCGCAACTGGAGCCGGATGTCGACGCGCGCTTGAACGGTGTGATCGATCAATTCCTGCGCGGGCTGCAGCGCGTCGCTAGCTCCGGGATTTGAGCTCGGGCGCGGTTCAGCCGGTGGTGGGCGGCGGTAACGACAAGCCACCGCTGGCCCGGCGGGCGCGTTTGCGCTCGTACATCTCGGCGTCCGCGCGATCCAAGAGCTGCTCCACGGTTTCGGCATTTTCAGGCCGGAAAAACGCCGCGCCCACGCTGAGCGACAGGAAAGACGGACGCTCGCCCGAGCGATTGAGCTCGGCCAGCGACGCGCGCACGCGCTCACGGAGCACGACCAGCCCGGGCTCGCCGAAGTCGAGCGCAAAGACCACGAACTCATCGCCGCCGAAGCGCGCGACAACATCGACCTCACGGCACGCGCCACGCAGCATATCGGCGGTGTCTTTGAGCGCGCGGTCTCCCTCTTCGTGTCCGTGCTGATCGTTGATCTCTTTCATGCCGTTGAGATCGCAGAAGATGACGGCGGCCGCCCGTTTTTCACGGCTGGCGAGGCGTAGGCCCTGCGTCGCAAGCTCGAGGAAGCCGCGCCGGTTGTACAAAGCGGTGAGCTCGTCGCGCAGCGAGAGGTTTCGCAGTTGCTCGGTTTGCGCGGCCAGCCGCTCTTCGGCCAAGCGGCGCGCAGTCACGTCGCGCGCCGCGCTTTGGATGCCGATGATGTTGCCGGCAGCGTCGCGGAGGGATCCGAAGTTGACCTCCAACCAGCGATAACTGCCGTTCTTGTGGCGCAAGCGGTACTCGAGCGGGGTGTTCTTGTAGCGCTCGGAAATCGGCTTGGTTCGGCTCGGCGCGACCACCTCTTTGTCGTCGGGGTGCACGAGCGCGAGCGGCGCGAACTGCAGAAACTCGGTCGGCGTATAGCCCAACATGCTCTACGGACGGGCTCACGTACAGCGGCTTGGCATTCAAGTCGTGAGTGCGCACGAGATCGCTGCCGTTCTCGGTGATCAGTCGAAAGTGCGCTTCGCTCGCGGCCAGATCTTCGGTCGCGCGACGCACTGTCTCGACGTCCCGGTGCACGCTGAGCAAGCTGAGCAAGGACAGCGAAATGGTCAGGGCCGCACCGAGTCCGATCGCCCAGATGGCGCGCTCCTGGGCACGCGCCGCTTCTGCGCGGCGGAGCTCGAGCACGCGCAGCTGTTCGCTGTCGAGGGTGCTGTGCGCTTCCAAGGTGTGCTCGACCCAGGCTTCCGCGCGCACGTAGTGTCGCCCGCTCGCGAACGACACCCAGCCCGTCACCGTGACTAGACCGAAGATAACGCCCCACAGGAGGCGTTTGGCGCGAAGAAAGGACGGCATGGAAGGCAGAGGGTAGGCGTATACCGCGCTCCACCACGTTGCGCGCGGCGAACGCAGTATCGCCGAGCCGAGCGGATCTGCCAAACGCGACCTACCCGAGCCTATCCCGCGGGGTATTGCGCATTATTTCGAGTCGAGCGAGTGCTCAGCGGCGGCTAGTGCGTGGGCGCGCCGGCCGGGTGTGCGACAGCGACGCGCAGCGCCTTGGCCGTGTCCTTGGCCGCCACTCCGGCGTCGTGCGCGTCCTTTTTCTGTGTCGGATCGCTGAGTTTACGCGAAGCGTTCTCGAAACGCGTGGCCAGCGAATCCCAGAACTTCGGGTCGTTCTGCGGCGGCACCAGCCCGAGCAGGTACGCCGCATCGAATGCAGCGAGCGCCGCGAGCGGGCCCTTCTGCGACGCCAGCCGATCCAGCTCGGCGACTTGTGTGGTGAAAGTGGGCAGCTGAGGTCCGCGCAACAATAGATCGCTGCCGTCACGCGGGCCGTTCTGAAGGGTGCTTGCCAAGGCGTGATACAGCGCTTGCTCGGGCGTCGGCTTGTCGACCGCGCTCAGCTTGGCGCTGCTCGCGAAGTCTTCCGCGCGGAAGTAGATCCGCCCTCGATCGAACCAGGCTCGCACGAGTAGAGCTTTGCCGGCTTCGTCGAGTTGGTCGGGGGTGAGGCGCGCCGTGAACGCTTTGGGAAGCCCGCGCTCCATCAGTGCACGGAGCAGTTGTGCGTCGGGCTTCGCGTTCGCGAGGAGCACGCCTGCGTAGAAGCTCGGCAGCCGCGCCGCCAAGCTGCGCTCGCTGGTATCGGTTGCTGCGGGCGCTAAGTCGGGCAAGAGCAGCTTGTCGAGCGCGTCGATGCGGCGACCCGAATACACTTCGGAGAGCAGCGCACGAGCCCGTTGCACGCGCCCGTCGAAGACCACGCCTTCGTTCGCCAGCTCGCGCAGCCCGACCAGCGCTGCGTCCCGCCCGCGCGCTTTGCGCGGTTCGAGCGCTTCGTCGAGCGCGGCATAGTAGGCGTCGCGGACCTCGGGGTCGTCACTCATCTCTTTGGGTAGCGGCACTTGACGCACCACCGACACGAAGCGCATGTCCGCAAGCCCTGCCTCGACGGCGACCACGCCCTTGGCGTACGCGCTGAGCCGCGGCCCCACCGCTGCCAAGTCGTGAATCGCGGCTGCTTGCGTAACGATCCAGGGCTTGAGCGTGCTCTGAAAGAAATCCATGAACCGCGCGCGGTCGAAGGGTGGCTCGAGCTCGGGCGCCTTTTGTACCAGGCGACGCAGCCGGCCGCTCGCAGCCAGGGCGATCAACGTATCTTCGATGCTCCGGCTCAGATCGGCGCGGCGCGGCTCGAGCAGCGGAAGGGCGAGCACGTCAGCACACTCGGCACTGAGCTCGGCGCGCAGCGCGCGGACCACACCCGGCGTGAACGCCGTGCTGCTCTCTAGACAGCTCAGCAAGCGATCGCGCTCTCGGGGCTCCTTGCTCGCCATCGCTTCGGCCAAGGCACCGAGCTCGGAGGTCGGCTTGGTGCAACCGGCGCTCGGGGGCTCGACGAGTTGCTGACAGGCCGCGTCCGCAGCCGGTACACCAGCCGGCTCGGGAACCAATGCTTGCTTCTGCTTGGCGGGCTCGACCTGCTTCCAGTTGCTGTTCGGCGCCGCGTGCTCGGTGGGTGGAGCTTGCGCGGGAACCGCCACCTGTGGCGCACAGCCCGACAAACACGCGGCACAAACCAGCCAAGAGGCAAATCGCATAGCGGCGATACGAGCCGCAATTCGCCTCTAGGTCAAGCGCGCGGACGGCTCTACACCCCGCGAAATCTTTGAACAAAGTTCGGATAGCCGGGGCCAAGACCCGGACTTTTGCGATGTCTGGCCGCAATCTTCGTCACGGCCATCAAGTTGGGCAGGAAGTGGCCGCTCTGTTCCTGCGTGTACGTGTGAGTGCGGGGTGCGGTCGAAATGAATATCGGACAACGCAATGCACGCACGATCTTGGTCATCGACGACAACGCAGTCGTGCTCGAGATGACGCGGGTGACGCTCGAGCACGCGGGCTATCGGGTGGTGACGCGCGATCGCGCGAGCGGCGCGATCACCGCCGTGCTGCAAGAGCGACCCGATCTGGTGCTGGTCGACGTCAATATGCCGAACATGACCGGGGACTCGCTCGCCGACGTCTTGAGCCGAACCCGCGCCACTCGCGGGACCATGGTCGTGCTCTATTCCAGCTTGCCGGCCAACGCGCTGCGTGTGAAGGCGCTCGCCGCTGGCGCGCACGGCTTCATTCAAAAGAGCGGGGTCCAGATCGACTTGGTGCGTCAAGTGCGCGCCTTCTTGCAAGAGAGCGATTCGCTGAACGCATTGCGTGCAGCCGCTCCCGTTTTGTCCGAAGAAGTGGGCACTTCGAGCGCTCGCATCCGCGTGGCGAAGCGCGCCGAAGAGCTATTTTCGAGCGCTCCGCCGAGCAGCGGCTCGTTTCCAGCGGCGCCCGTCTCTTCACCCGTGCCCGACGCCAACCGGATCTTGAGTGCCAGCTCGCCGCCTCCGCAACGCGAGAGCGGTACGTTGCGCATCGCACTGCCGACCGCGTTGTTTCTGGACGACGACTTGAGCGTGCTCACCGGTTATCGGCGAGCGCTGAGCAGCGAAGAAGTGATCGGCGAGTACCTGACCTCGTCCGAGCAAGCGCTACGCCGCATCGCCGCGGCCGAACCGCCGGATGTCGTCGTGACCGATCTGGTCATGCCGGGCATGAACGGCATCGAGCTGTACGGGCGCGCCCTGGAGTTCGATCTGACTTGGCGACACCGCTTCGTGTTCATCACCGGTGCCGGCACGCTGAGCTACGTTGCCGGTTTCTTGCGTCGTGTTGGCAGGCGTGCTCTGGACAAGCCCGTCGACGTTCGACGCTTGCGTGACGCGATTCGTTACGCGGCGACGGGCGCGCGCATTTTCCGCAGACATAGCGCAAAAGGCTGAAATTCAGCGATTTCAGCAGAAGCGCCTCAGTCGCGCCCGCGCTCGTGCATGGTACTCTTGCTCATGGCCAATGCGCGTTGGGTAGTGCTCGGTCTGGTGTGTTTGGCGGCGTGCAGCTCGGGAACAGGAGCGCCCGTTCGTTCGCCGTCTCTCGATTACTCGCCGCCCGCGCCGACGACTGCTGATGGAGATACGGTCGGCGCCGATCGCGCTGGGCCCGGCGACAAGATGCATCAAGGCGTGACGAGTGATGGCCCCGCGCCCGGCTGGAGCGCTACCAAGAAAGGGCCAAGCTACGATCCGAAACAGCGCGTCGGTGGCGCGATCGATCCGCCGCCGGCCAACGGTTCGTCGTCGAAGTGAGGCTCACGCTCGAAGCGCGCGCCGAGCTTGCGATGTGAAGCGAGCAACGAAGTAGAAAGTAGCTCGCGTGTAAGTCGCCTGCGATCGCCTCGCAGGCACGAGTCTGTTGTTTGCTCACATGTAGGCTGAGCGATTACTCTATTTTCAGGGCTCGTTGACGTGACGCCGGCAGGCGGCCTAACGTTCTCGTGATTTTGGGATTTAACGGAGGACGAATCATGCGCGCTTTAGCTGCTTGTTTGACGCTGTTTCTAGGTTTGGGTGTAATGACTGCGCTGGCCACCACGATGGCCGGCTGTAGCGATTCGACGGATACGGGTGGCTCGGGCGGCGCAAGCGGCGCGTCCACTGCCGCTGGCGCGAGCTCGGGCGGCGCGAGCGCCGGCGCGGGAGCGGGCGGTATGTGCTCGTTTACGGCGAGTGACTGCACCGGCTGTTTGAGCACCAAGTGTACGGATGACCTGACGGCTTGCAGCAAGGACGCATCATGCAAGGCCGCACTCGGCGACCTGCAGAACTGTGCCTGTAGCGGCACCAGCATCGACGACTGCGCCGCGGCGTTCTATCAAGCCGGCGGAACTCCGGCGGAGAAGCTGACCAACTGCTACTCGCTGAACTGCACCGACGCCTGTATGTGAGTCGAGTCGGGCTCAGCGCGCTGCACGTCGCTGCGCGCTGGGTCTCTGCACCGCGAACAACGCCGCAGCTAAGCGCGGCGTTGCCGGTTCGTTACTTCGCTTCGCTGCTGTCGTCGTCGGCGCTGCCCGTGGTGTACGGGTTCGAGTGCGCCGCGTTCGGCAAATCGCTATTTTTCTGCTTGTTCGACGGCGCAGCGTTTTGTTCGTCGTCCACCGGGTCGCTGTTCTCGACACTCGGCTCGCTGGCTTCCGCCGAGGCAACCGGCTTGGGCACAGGAACCGAAACGGGGCGCGGCGCGCGACGCGGCGCGCTGTGCTCGACCGACAGGCTCTGCAGATCGACCACCAGCGGAGCGCTAGCGGCCGGCGCGGGTGCCAGCGGCGCGGCATGGTTTGGCGCAGGCGTTCCTGGCAGCGTTTGATTCAACCCGGAGGAGGCGGTGGAGGTCAAAGCCAGCGGTTGGCGATGCAACTTCAGCGTGCGCACCAAGAAGGCGCCGCTGCCCGAAGCCGCGATGCACACGGCCAAGGCGATGCAGGCAGAAACCCAGCGCGGCTGATCCCCGAGCCAGTCCCACGCGGCGTTGCCAACCGGCATCTCCACCGCGCGATCGCTGGTGAAAGACGGCAGAGGTGTGGGGATCGGCGTCGCGCGTGGAGCCGGTAGCGGTGACCGAGCGGGCAACGGCGACGGCGCAGGCAGCGCTGCGACGACCGGTGGCGGCGGCGGAGGCGGCACCGACGACGTGCGAGACGGCCTGGCTGCGCGCGGCGCTGGTGAAGCAGACGACAGCCAGGTCGCAGGGCGCGGCATCGGCGTGAGCGAGCGCGGCGGAGGCCGCGAGGGCGTGCGGGGCGCGCTCGGCAACGGCGACAGCGTGGCTGGCGACGGCTGGGCGTCTTCCGGCCTTTCGAGCGCAAATTCCAGGGTAGCGACCGGCCGCTCGTAGCTCGCTAGGGAGCCCAGCGAGCCCTCGGCCGGCGTGGAAGAGGCCGCCGAGCGCTGAGGAGCCGGCGGGGGGGGACGCGGCGCGGGCCGGCTGGGCAGCGGCGCCGGCAGCGGAGGCCGGCTCGGCGCGGGTGGGACGGGGGTGGGCCGCGCTTGCGCGGCGATGCTCGTTGCAGGGATCAACGTGCCGACCGGACGCCAACGCGGCATGCCTTCACGCCAGACGAGCGCGCCCTCGCCGAGCTTGCCCGAGCGGCGTGCAATGATCAGCTGTTCGATCGTCATCTGCACCGTCTCGGTGCCACCGAGGTCCACGTACCAGAGTGGCTTGTCGGCAGCGGGCGGCGCGGAGGGATACTTGGACGGCGAGGGCGACAGCGAACGCAACGTGCCACGGGGCACGGGGCGCGAGCCGCGCTCGTCCTCGTGAATGCTGGCGAGTGAGGCGCGAGCCGTTGATTGAGCGCCGCGCGATGCACCGCCGAGCGCAGCGACGGCGGCGAGCGACGAAAGCATGTGCGTTGCCTCGTCCTCACTTTCGTCGGCAGACGCGAGCTCGACGCGCGCCGCGGGTGCCGGCTCCGAACGGCGCTCGACCAGCGCGCGATCGAGCCGCACGAATTGTCCGCACGCACAGCGCACCACGCGCTGTTTGCGTGCCTGTTCCGCGCTCGTCACATGGCGCTGGCCGCAGCCATCGCAACCGACCTCGTACTCTCCACTCATGAAGAGCCGGGAGCATACCTCCGGACGGTCAGCCGGCAAGTAGTTAGAAGACCAACGCACCATGCACGCCCAACACGTAGCTATCGAAGGCGTTTCGGTCGCCGCTCTTCAGCATGCCGTTGTACCCAGCGTGAACGCCCAGATCGAGCAGCGGCAGCAGGGTGAGATCCAGAGTCACACCGGCGTCCGCGGTCGCGCCGGAGTAGCTGTCGACGTGATCGCCGGATAGGTGCCCGTAGCCCAAATGCGCGTACAGACCAGGCTCAAGGATCTTTCCGAACTGCAACCGACCACCCACGATGCCTTGCGAGAACTTGGGCGAAAGGTCGCCGGAGAACGTGTGATACGCGCCGCCGATCTCGGGCGTGAGCTGCAGCACGAGCAAGTCGAGCTTGTAGCCGAGCCGAACGTTGAAGCCAGTGCCGCTGCCGACGTGGGGCTCGTTGATGCCGTTCGTGTAGTCGAGGTCGACACCGATTGCGGTGCCACTGCTGGCGTGAGCCGTGCGCGCTGTGCCGAGAGCGAACAGAGCGAGCGCGGATGCGACGAGGGTCGGAACGAGACGAACGGAGAACGAGGGACGTCGGGTCATAGTAGCCATTGCTCCTAGGTTAACGAAGATCAGTCGTTGGGGTGCACAGCAAGCGGCGAGCCACCCCGTGCTGGCTGCAATGAAGGGAGGCTCGAATCGCGAACGGGCACGAATGAAGCGCGCACGGAAGAACGCTACGAGGCAAGGCCTCGCCTCGCAAAGCAATTCTCGTGGCAAGTTGCGACGCGCATGCCTGATTCGAGGCAAAATGTCGCCGGAATGAAACACCGTGAAGCGCGGTTTGCAGCTCGCTAGCGCTGATGATTAGCCTCTCGACCGGGATGCCCGTTCGCCTGTTCGGCTGCTGTTCGTTCGCTCATTTGTTCCTGATTGTTGCAGCCCTCGTGTTGCTCGCGGTGCCGCGATCGGCGCGCGCCGAGACCTTGCAAGCGGCGATCGGCAGCAAGCCCTTCACGCTGAGTGACTCGCGCGTGGCATGCGCGCCGCCGGGAGGCGGCTGGTCGCTCGAGCCAGCGTCACTATCTCGAGCGCTGCGCCCGCCAATTGCGAACGACGCAATCGGCAAAGTCATCGAGCTCAAAGTGGCGGCCTCGCCGAGTGCGTGCAGCAACGAATCGAGCACGCTCGAATTGGTCGCCACGGCGCGCCCACCGAGCATCGATCCAGGCAGCGTCGTGCTCTCGCCCGACCAAGGCAAGCTCGAGCTTCGGGGTCGTCGCTTGGCCGGAGCCGCGGTCGCTTGGCGCAACAATACCGCGTCCGGCGTCGACGTCTGTGAATCGCCGAGCTTGGAGAACGGTAGTGAGCACTGCGCGTTCGAGGTGGGGCGCGGGTTGTCGGCGGATCCCAACAGCGGCAACCTGTCTCTGATCTCTGCTGGCGGCCGCGCTGGCGCGGACGTGGCTCATTACGGGACAGACGGCGAATTGCTCAACCCAGCGAGCCTAGTGCTGACGCCCAATCGCGTCGTGATCGCGAACGTCGTCCCGTCGGATGCGTCCATCGATCTTTCCACGGGCCGCGGTGAGGTCGGGCTCAGCCACCCCGAGGCAGTCGCGAGCGTGGAGTGCGGCGCGCAGCGCTGTGAGATCGCGCGCGGGGCGCTGCTCGTGCGTTCGCTGTCTAGCAACGTCAGCTCGGTGGACGCGAAGTTCCGGCTCATTCCGGGCGTCACGGTCGCCAAGGGCACAGGCTTCGATGCGGCGCCTTCGGTCCACTTGGCGGTCGTGCACTGCCCGATGTCAGTACCTTCGGGACCGGTGCTGCGCGATGCCGAGAACGTACGGCTCGTGCTGCGCATCGATGGACGCTGCGCGAGCGAGGTCCCGGCCCTCCGCTTCCTGATCGGTGACGACACGGCCGAGGTCCTGAGCACGGTGGTCGATTCCACGGGCACCGACATCCTGCTGCGAGTCACGAACAGCTCGGCTTCGGCGTTGACGATCACGGCCGTGCACGGGGACGATTCGTCGATCGCGGTTGCCGTCGCCCGCGTCGAGACGATTCCGGCACCGCGCAGCAGCGCCTCGCTCGAGATCCCGGGCCACAAGAACCTCGGCTTCATTCCCACCAATCGCCCAGCCATCGTGCACTTGCCGCCGCTGCCGGGCCACGCGCGCCTCGTCCCGCTGCCGATTGCCGGCGTGTACGCGGTGCACAAAGACGGCGCGGGCTATGCCGTGATCGGCGATCCCGACGCTTCCGGCTCGGTCGCGCTGCGCTTCGGCTATCGCGTCGAATCGCTGCCGGGGGAGCTAGCGGACACCGACTTGGGACAATTGACGAGCCCGGTCCAGCGCACGATTCGCGAAGCCAACTTGCCGGCGCCGATCGGCGGCTCGGCGCTCGGCCCCCGCCCGATCGTCGAATTCGTGTGCGGCACGCCGGACAATCCGAGTGAGCGCATCGTGCCCGGGGTGGTCGCTCACTTGCCGTTCGAGAGCCGCGACAATTGCCGGCTCATTTTCCATCGCGAGCGAGTCCCGCCGACTTACGGCACCCAGAAGCTGAACCTCGAAGTCGACGTCGTGGACTCCGATGGCGGCTCGCGTGCCGAGGGTCGTATCGCCGAGACGATCGTGATGCGGCCCGGCGGTGAGCCGATTTACGCCTGGATTCACGGCGTGAAGGCGCCGTTCGATCGAGTGCTGGTGCGGCTCTCGCACGCCGCCGACGAGGCCCACTACGTGGGCGCGCTCGAGATTCAAACCGGTGCTCCCGAAGTGAAGTGGACGGCCATCATGGGTACCGGTCGCGCGCGTTTGTACGCGACCACCGCGATCCCGACTGGGCTCTATCGCTTCGGCGACGCGGCCCACAGCGGCGTGTTGTCGTTGAACTTCGGCATCGTTTCACGCCTCACTTGGTTGAGCGCCGAAGGGCACGAGGGCTTTTTGGGGCTCGAAGGTGGCATCATGGCCATCGGCCTCACCGACGATAAGAGCGATTCCGGGCACTCGCTGACTCAGGTCGGCGTGGTAGCCGGCCTCGGCTTGAGCGTGCCGATTGCCAATCGCTCGACCCCGACTCAAGCGTCCATCAATCTGCACGCCTGGTTCGAAGAGGACATTTCCCATCGCTCTGGAGAAAGCCAGGCGAGCCGCACTGCCATCATCTTTGGGCCGAGCATTTCCATCGGTAATATCGGGACGAACTTGTAACGAGCGCGAGAGTATTTGCGGCGCGCAGCCGAAGCCCGTATCTTTCAGCGTGATGAGGCTGCGGTTGCGTGGGCTTGCTTGGCTATCTTCGCTGATGGCCGTGGCCTGCATTGGGGGCGGGGACGGCGGGCATTGCCTGAACCCCCAACCCGATCTGCCCTGCAACCACGGAACGACCGGCAGCGACGGCAGCCCTGCGGGCGGCGCGGCTCCGTCTGGTTCGGGCGGCAGTGGCGACATCCTCGTCCCGCCAGGGAACGGCGCCGGCGGATTGAACATCGGCACGGGTGGCGCTTCGGCCGGTGCGGGGCAACCGCCAGTCGTGATTGGAGAAGCAGGCTCGCGCTCCGAGGCTGCGGCGGGCGAAAGCTCGGTGGCAGCCGGCGCGGGCGGCGACGGCGGTTCGGCGGCGGATGCTGCGGGTGCTGGCAGCGGTGGGCGCGCAGGCGACGGAGCCGGCGAAGTCGTCCACTGACGCCTGCCCACTGGCGGCTCTAAGGTCTCCGCATGGACGACACAGAGCGAGTCTTACGTGAGTTTTCGGTGATCGCAGTGGTGGGCTTGAGTCGCGACCCGGCCAAGGCGGCGCACGCCGTGCCGGCCGGCTTGAAAGCGGCGGGCTTTCGCATCGTCCCCGTGAACCCCGAAGCCAAGGAGCTGCTCGGCGAACCCGCGTTTCCAACGCTGTCGGCGATCCCGTTTCCGGTCGAGCTGGTGCTTGTGTTTCGGCCCGCGCAGTTTGCGCCGGCCATCGCCGAGGCAGCCGTCGCGATCGGCGCCAAGGCGCTCTGGCTCCAACAAGGGATCTACAGCTCCGAGGCTCGCCGCATCGCGAAGGGTGCAGGGTTGCAATACGTCGAGGATCGGTGCGCGGGTGTCGAGCGCGCGCTCTACGGCATCACGAAACCCAAACAAGCGTGATTGCGAGCACGCTGGCGGATCTCGCCAGGTAATGAAATAACCTGCGGCTCCATCCTGCAACAGTGTGCAACACGCGTAACTGCCTCATCGGCAGGCGCGGCTTGGCGGTATAGCCGAGCGGTTCTCGTAAGTTGACGGCCGCGCGCAGCCTCGCCATCATGGGCGGTCGAGTTCAATGGTGTGAGTGACGGATGGAAGCAACCCCGAGCGTGATCGTTCCGTCGCCGTCCGTGCGGCGGGAAGCCTTGCTGTTTGAATCGTGCGAGCAGCGCTTTGCGCTGGCGCTTTCCGACGTGACCGAGCTGACGCGCGCGTGCTCCGTGCAAGCATTGCCCAAGGCGCCCGATGTCGTGATCGGTGTCGTCAATCTTCGCGGCCAAATCGTGCCCGTGCTCGATATACGCCGTCGCTTGGGCCTGCCTGAAAAAGCGCTCGAGCCGAGTGACTGCTTCATGTTTGCGCGGGTGGCCGAGCAGCGCGTCGCGCTGCGAGTGGATCGCTTGCTGGGCATCGAAGAGCTCTCGGTCACGCCGCTCGGCGAAGCGCCGAACCTACCCGAGCGCTTGGCCTATGTTGCAGGGGTGGCGGCCGTCGCCGATGGCGTCGTATTCATCTACGATCTCGAGCAGTTCTTGAGTGGCGCAGAGGCCAGCGTGCTCGATCGAGCGTTGTCGCTCGCCGAAGAGGGCGGCGCATGAGCGAGCTCTGGTCGGAGCCTGAGTTCCTCGGTATTGCCGAGCAAGTCGCGCGCCGCACTGGCCTGGTCTTCGCGCCCAACCGCTGTGAGACCTTGGAGCAAGCCGTGCGCGTGGTGATGCGCCAGCACGCGCTCGCGGACTTGGGCGAATTCGAGCGGCGGCTCGCAGCGGGCCGTGTGCCGTGGGAGCCGCTCATCGCCCAAATGACCGTCGGCGAAACCTACTTCTTTCGAGATAACGAGCACTTCGAGTTCTTGACTCAGCGCGTGCTGCCCGAGCTCGCCGAGCGCCGCGGGCACCGTTACCGTCCGCGCGTTTGGAGCGCGGGCTGCGCGAGCGGCGAAGAAGCGTACTCGCTGGCAATGACCTTGGACGAGCAAGGCAAGCTGGACGGCGCGTTCGTGCTCGGCACGGATCTCAACCGAGCCGCGCTGACGCGCGCTCGTGCCGGTCGCTACAAGAAGTGGTCACTACGCGGTGTCGATCCCAAGCGCCTCGATCGCTACTTCGAGTGGCAAAGCGGGGAGGTCCTGCTCTCGCCGCGCGTGCGCGAGCGGGTGACGTTTCAGGAGCTCAATCTGTCCGGCGCTGCCTATCCGTCTGCCGTCACGTGCACGTTCGCAATGGACTTCATCCTGTGCCGCAACGTGCTCATCTACCTGAGCCAAGAGGCAATCCTGGACTTGGCACGGCGGATGTTCGATTGCCTGTCTCCCGGAGGATATCTGATCACGGGCCCGTCCGATCCGATGCTTGCCGACGCGCGGTTCGAGGTGATGAACGTGACGGCCGGGATTGCCTATCGCCGGCCACTGGCCACGTTCGTCCCCGCCCGGCCTTCGCCAATCGTGCCATTTCCGGGCATTCGCCAGGCCCCCCGATTGCCTTCGGCCCCGCCGCCCCCCGCGGGGCCCAGCGTGGCCCCAGACGCTTCGTCGCTGCGGGAGCGCGCTCGCCTCGCGGAGCAGCAGCTGGATCACGAGCAGTTGTTGCGGCTGGCTCGCGAGCATCCCGGCACGCTGTGGCTCGCGGTGCTCGCGGTGCAGGTCGTGAGCAACGCGGCGCCGAGCGCGGTCGCCGAAGCCGAGTGCCGCGCCGCGCTCGGGCGACACTCGCTGAGCGCCGAGCTGCACTACTTGCACGCCTTGACGTTGCTCGACTTGGGTCAAGCGCCGCAAGCCACGAGCGCGTTGCGCCGCGCGATCTATTTGGATTCATCGCTCGCGATCGCCCACTTCACCCTCGGCTCCGTGCTCGTCGGCCTGCGCGACGGCACGGGCGCCGAACGTGCGTTTCGAAATGCGGAGCAGTGCGCCCGCGCGCGACCGAACGACGAGCCCGTACCGCTCGCCAGCGAGATCAGCGCCCAGGGTCTGGCTGCAGCCGCTGGTCGCGAGCTTGGTTTGTTACGCAACCGGAGTCAGTCGCGATGAAGCGAGAAACATCCCCCAAGCGAGCTCGGCTGGACTGGGAGGGTGCGCGTCGCCGCTTGGCGGCAGCCCAGGGGAGCCCCGCGGAGATGCAAGAGGCGGCGCAGCGCGTGCTTGCCGAGCGTGCAATGCGCTTGGCCCGGCCGCCTGAATCGCAAGAAGGCGCGCTCGCCTGGCTCGAAATCGTGAGCTTTCGACGCGCGGACCGGCGCTACGCCATCGAATCGCGTTTCTTGATCGAGGTCAGCGCGTGCGGTCGTTTGACCCGCGTTCCGGGCGCTCACCCGGCATTGCTCGGAATGACCAACCTGCGTGGGGATCTCTTGCCGGTGTTCGATCTCAGTGCGCTCGGCGAAGGCGGCGGCCATGAGCAGCCTTTGGTCTCGCGGCTGGTCGTGCTCGGACAACGCAGTCCCGACTTCGGCATCCTGGCCGACGAGGTGGACGACGTGACGCGCCTCTCGCTCGATCGCTTGAGCGAGCCGCACGCAATGGGCGCGCTGCCCCACCCTGAGTTCATGCGTGGCATCGACGGGGAGGGCCGCGTCCTGTTGGATGGCGAAGCCATCTTGCGCGATCGCTCCGTATTCGTTGCCAAACGCTCTTCCGGATCACAGCTCGAGAGGGAACAAACGTGAATATTGGAACTCGAATCGGCCTGGGCTTCGTGGGAGCCCTGTGCGTATTGGTCTTGGTTGGCTGGAGGGTTTACGGGAACACCGTTGCCCTGATCGAGGACAGCAACTGGGTCACGCACACGCATCAGGTGCTCGAAAAATTCGACGTCATCCTGTCAGGGTTGAAGGAGCAAGAAGCGGGCATACGTGGCTTCGCGCTGACCGGGCAGGACGAACACCTGGAAGGCTACCGCGCGGCGCGCACGCAAATCGCGGACGCCGTGACGGCCGTGAGCGCGCTCACCTCTGACAATCAAAAGCAGCAGGCTCGAATCCCGGAGCTCCGCCGCCTGCTCTCCGCCAAGGCCGAGTCGATGGCGGAGATCGAGGCGGCGCGCCGCCAAAAGGGCTTGGAGGGAGCGAGCGCCGCGCTCAGCTCGGGGGCCAGCAAGCGCAACATGGATGAGGTTCAGGGCCTGATTCACGAGATGAGCGACGATGAGCGACGCTTGCTCGTGCAACGCGACGAAAAGACGCAGAGCACGGCCCAAGGCTCACTCAGCACGATCCTGTGGGGCACCGTCGTCGCCGTGCTGCTCGTGATCGCCGCTGGCTACCTGATCACGCGCAGCATCACGCGGCCGGTCGAAGCCCTGCTCAAAGGCGTGGCCGAGATCGGCGGCGGCAACCTGAGCTATCGCTTGGATACGACGGCCAAGGACGAGATCGGCCAGCTCGCTTCGGCCTTCAACAACATGACCCAGAACCTCGGCACGACCATGGTCAGCGCCGATACCGAGAAAGCGGCGCGGCAACGGATCGAAGTGCTGCTCGGCGCAATCGCCGAGGCCGGCAATGGGCTCGTCAGCGCCACCGCGGAAATCTTGGCGGCAACGACGCAGCAAGCCGCGGGCGCGCAAGAGCAAGCCGCTGCAGTCGCGCAAACCGTGACCACCGTCGACGAAGTGGTGCAGACCTCGGAGCAATCGGCCGCCCGCGCGCGCGCGGTCTCGGAACTGTCGCAAAAGTCGCTGGAATTCAGCCGTTCGGGGCGCAAAGTGGTCGATGACAGCGTGCAGAGCATGGAGACGGTGCGGGACCAGGTGGAGTCCTCGGCCGAGAGCATCTTGGCCCTCGCCGAGCAGGCTCAAGCCATCGGCGAAATCATCACTACGGTGAACGACATCGCCGAGCAAACCAACCTGCTCGCGCTGAACGCTGCCATCGAGGCATCGCGCGCGGGCGAACAGGGCAAGGGCTTCGGTGTGGTGGCCGCAGAGGTCAAGGTGCTGGCCGATCAATCCAAGAAGGCGACCGCACAGGTGCGCCGCATCTTGGGTGAGATTCAGCGCGCGACGAACGGCGCCGTGATGGCCACCGAAGATGGCACGAAGAGCGTGAATACGGCGATGAAGGTCATCCTGCAAGCCGGCGATACGATCAAGAACCTGGCAGAGATGATTCACGAAGCATCGCAAGCTGCCAGTCAGATTTCCGCCTCGGCGAGCCAGCAATCCACCGGGATGGCCCAGATCCATCAGGCAATGCGCAACATCTCGCAGGTCACGAACCAGAACCTGGGGTCCACGCGCCAAACGGAGCAGGCAGCCCGCGATCTGAGCCGTCTCGGTGAGCGCCTGAAAGAACGGCTCGTCACTTACCAAGGTCAGCGCGCTTGAATCGAGACGAGCTCATTCGGCGGCTCACCGCCACTTTCCTCGAGGAGCTCGCGGAGCACGTACGTGTGTTCAATGCGGAGCTATTGTTGCTCGAGCAAAATCCCCCCCTCGCGCGACGGGAGGAGGCGATTCATTCGCTGTTCCGCGCGGCTCATAGCCTGAAGGGCGCAGCGCGCGCGGTGAGCGCAACGGGCATCGAAAGTGTTGCGCATCGGCTCGAGGATTTGCTGGCACGGATTCGTGATGGCAAACGGCAGCTGACCCCGGACCTGTTTCGCGTGCTGTTCGCAGCGGCCGACGGCTTCGAAGGGGCAGGGCGTCGCTTCTCCGAGGGCTCCGCGGCCGACGCGGGCTTGGGTTCGCTCGTCGAGCAACTGAACGCCGCGCTGTCCGTGCCGGATTCGCCGCCGGTCGTGGCGGCGCCCGCGCCCGCTCCCGAGGCAAAGGTCGCCACGAGCGTGGATGCACCGAAGGGCCCAGAGGCGGGGGAGGAGGCGCCTGCGGCGCCGAGCGCGGGAGTGCCGGAAACGAGCCCAGACGCGAGCGCAGCGCCGAGTGCGACGGGCGGGGCGGGCGCGAGTCACGCGCAAGGCAGCTTCGTGCGCATCGGCCACGCGCGCTTGGACACGCTGCTGCGCCAAAGCAGCGAGCTTACCATCACTCGCCGCCGCTTCGAAGCCCGCCGGGAAGAGCTCAGCGCCACTCAAGAGACGCTCGGCCGGCTGCGCGCGGAGTGGCAGGCCAGTGGGCTCACGCTACGCCGCCTCAAGCAGCACGGGCCACGCGAGGCCGAGCACCGCGCCGTCGCAGAGTTTCCGAAACGCCTGGAACGGCTCTTCGACCGCACCGAAGAAGAGCTGTCTCGCTTCAGCCGGGACGTCGAGCGCATCTCGGCGGCCTTGCGTGAAGACACGAAAGCACTGGATCGCGCAGCGGGACCGCTCGAAGCGCAGATCCATCAGCTGCGCTTGCTGCCGTTCTCACAGGCTTGTGAGGGCCTGAGCCGCGTCGTGCGTGATCTCTCGCTCGCCCAGCAAAAACAGGTCGATTTGAAGATCGTCGGGGCCGAGATGGAGCTCGATCGCGCGATTGTGGAGGGCTTGCGCGAGCCGCTCTTGCACCTGCTGCGCAACGCGATCGATCACGGCATCGAGTCGGCGGAGGCTCGGGCGCGAGCGCACAAGCCGGCGCGAGCCACGTTGACGATCGCGGCGGTCGCGGCGGGCGATTCGGTCGAGGTCAGCGTGTCGGACGACGGTCGCGGTCTCGATCGCGAGGCGATTCGAGTCAAGCTTCGCGAGCGCGGATTTCGAGACGAGAGCACCGGCAGCGATTTGGAGCGCGCCATCTTTCTCCCCGGCTTTTCCACGGCGCGTCAGGTGAGCGACGTCTCTGGGCGTGGCGTTGGCCTAGACATCGTGAAGACGACGGTGGAGCGCATGAACGGCAGCGTCGCTGTGGCCGGGGACAGCTCGGGCACTCGCTTCGTGCTGACCTTGCCGCTCACCTTGAGCACGGTGCGGGTGCTATTCGTGCGGGTAGGCAGTGAGATGGTGGCACTGCCATCCGCCGCGGTGGAGGTGCTGCTGCGCGTGGCACCCAGCGAGCTGAAGTACGTCGCAGAGAAGGCCGTGATCGCTCATCGCGGGCAGCCCATCACGGCCGCCACGCTCGCGCCGATGCTGGGCCTACCGGCGAGCGAGCGGGTCCAGGACGCCCCTCTGTTTGCGGTCGTATTGCGGGCCGAAGGCCGGCGTGCGGCGTTGATCGTGGATGAGTTCTTGACCGAGCAAGACGTGCTCCTGAAGTCGCTCGGCCCACGCGTTCAAGAGTTGCTCTACGTTTCGAGCGGTACGCTGCTCCCCAGCGGAGAAGTGGCGCTGGTGCTCAAGCCACAGGCGCTGTTGATGGCTGCGCTCGACGTATCGACGTTCAGCTCGCTCGCCGCGGAGCGCGCTCAGACGAGTGCCCGTCATCGCCTGCTATTGGCGGACGATTCGCTGACCACCCGCGCCCTGGAGCGCAGCATTTTAGAAGCCGCGGGCTACGACGTGATCGTCGCGGTCGACGGGCAGAGCGCTTGGCAGTTGCTGCAAGAGCGCGGCGCCGACCTGCTCTTGAGCGACGTCGAGATGCCCCGCATGGACGGCCTGGCCTTGACACAAACCGTGCGCACCTCCACTCGCTTTCGAGACTTACCCGTCATCTTACTCACCTCGCGCGATAGCCCGGAGGATCGCGCGCGGGGACTCGAAGCCGGCGCCAACGCCTACCTGGTGAAGAGCGCCTTCGACCAAACCAAACTCCTTCAAGCCATCGAGCAGTTGCTGTGAGGAAACCTTGATCCGCGTCCTAATTGCCGAAGACAGCGCCACGACCATGGAGCTCCTGACCACCATGTTGGAGAGCGATCCGGAGATCCGCGTCGTCGGCAGAGCGAAGAACGGCGCCGAAGCCGTCGCGCTGACCAAGACGGTCCGACCGGACGTCGTGGTGATGGACATCCACATGCCCGTGCTGGATGGATTTCGCGCGACGCGCCAAATCATGATCGAGTCACCGACTCCGATCGTGATCGTGTCCGCCACGCTGGACGTAAAAGCGGTCGACGTCTCGTTGCACGCACTGCGCCTGGGCGCGCTGTCCGTGCTGGAGAAGCCGATCGGTCCGAGCGCCGCGGATTTTCAGGAGACTTGCGATCGCTTCATCGCCACGATTCGCGCCATGTCGGCCGTCAAAGTGGTGCGCCGCTGGGCCGAAAATAGCGTTCCGCCGCCCGAGCTCACGCCCGAGCAGCGTCCGCCTCCGCAGCTGATTGCGATCGCCGCGTCCACCGGCGGACCCACGGCGTTGTTACGTGTCTTGTCCGATCTGCCGCCGACCTTGCCCGTACCAGTGTTGATCGTGCAGCACATGGCACCCGGCTTCGTCTCTGGCCTGGCCAATTGGCTCGCCGAGGGCTGCTCGCTGCAAGTGAAGGTGGCGGAACCCGGCGAACGATTGCAACAGGGTGTGGCGTATTTGGCCCCGGACGATCAGCACTTGGGGCTCGTCGATCGCCGTACCATCCAGGTCAGTAACACGCCGCCCTGTGGCGGTTTCCGTCCGTCCGGTACTTACTTGTTCGAGTCGGTGGCTCGTGTCTACGGTAGCGCGGCAGTGGGCGTGATTCTAACTGGCATGGGTGATGATGGTTGCACCGGACTCGGTGCACTGCGGCGCGCGGGCGGTCGCATCATCGCGCAAGACGAAGCGACGTCGGTGGTGTTCGGGATGCCGGCGGCCGCCATCGCCGCTGGCTTGCCGCACATTACCTTGCCTCTGGATCTGATCGGGTCGCGCTTGCAGGCGTGGCTCGGCTCGTCACCCGCGCTGCAGGGGGCGAAAGGTAAGTAGATGACTCAAATTCTGGTCGTCGAGGACAGCCCGACCCAAGCCGTGGAGCTCCAGTTGCTGCTGGAATCGGCTGGCTTTCAGGTGGACGTCGCGCGCGACGGCAGGGCCGGGCTCGAGCGCTGCCGCAGCACCAACGTCGACGTCGTGCTGAGCGACGTGGTGATGCCGGGCATGGACGGCTACGAGCTGTGCAAGCTACTCAAGGCCGATCCCAAAACGGCCTTCGTGCCCGTCATGCTGCTGACCTCGCTCTCCGACCCGATGGATATCATTCGTGGCTTGGAGTGTGGGGCAGACAATTTCCTGACCAAACCGTACGACGGCGCGTACCTGATTGGTCGCGTGCGACGGCTGCTCGAAAATCGCGCGCTGCGCGGTGATCGCAAAGTGTCGCTCGGTGTGGACGTGCTTTTGATGGGCAAGCAGTTCACGATCAATTCCGAGAAGGAGCAGATGTTGGATCTGCTGCTCTCGACGTTCGAAGAGGTCTTGCGCTCTCGGGCACGCGAATACGAGGCCAAGCTCAGCGAGCAGACCCTGCGCGAATCGCACCGCTTCCTGCAGTCTGCGCTCGATGCGCTGTCCCGTCAGGTCGCGATCATCGATGCCAAGGGCGACATCCTGGCCATCAATGCCTCCTTTCGCGATTTTGCGATCGAAAACGGCTGGCCCAACGACGCCCGGCTGGAGGGCTCGAGCTACTTCGAAACTTGGCTGGCCACGATCGGGGCCAGGGAACAGGCCAGCAAAGTTCAGGCCGGCCTTCAAGCCGTGCAATCGGGGCAGCAGGGCTCGTTCTCGCTCGAGTATTCGGTGCCCCTGCGCAGCACCACCCGCTTCTTCTCGCTGTCGATTGCGCGCTTCCCCGACCGCGGCGTGTTCCTGCTCGCGGTGGAGCACGAAGACATCACGTCGCGCAAGCAGCTCGAACGCCAGTTTCATCACGCGCAAAAGATGGACGCCATCGGACAGCTGGCGGGTGGCGTCGCGCATGACTTCAACAATCTGTTGACCGTCATCCGCAGCTACGGCGATCTTTTGCTGCAAGAGTTCGTGCCCGGCAGTCAGCAACGGGGCGACATGGACCAGATCCTGAAAGCCACGGATGCCGCGAGCGCGCTGACCAAACAGCTGCTCGCCTTCGGGCGCCAGCAGATGGTCAAGTTGGAAATCCTGGACGTGAACGTGATCATCGGCGAGCTCGACAAGATGCTGCGCCGCTTGATCGGCGAGGACATCGAATACGCCACGGTGCTCGAGCCCTCGGTCTCCCGCGTCGAGGCCGACGCCGGGCAACTTCAGCAGATTTTGATGAACCTGGTGATCAACGCGCGTGACGCGATGCCGCGCGGCGGCAAGCTCACGGTCGAGACCAAGGCCGTCTTCTTGGACGAGGCATACTCGCACTCGCACGACGGCGTGGCGCCCGGCCGCTACGCCTCGATCGAGGTGACCGACACCGGCACGGGCATGTCGCCGGAGGTTCAAGCGCGCGTCTTCGAGCCGTTTTTCACGACCAAGGACATCGGCAAAGGGACGGGGCTCGGGCTATCGACGGTGTACGGGATCGTGCAGCAGTGCCGCGGTCACATCTGGGTGTACAGCGAGCTCGATCGCGGCACGACCTTCAAGATTTATCTGCCCTGCGTGGACCAACCGCTGAGCCGCGCCAAGGCATCTTCGGCTCCCGCGCCGACGACCGGCAGCGAGACCGTGCTGGTGGTCGAGGACAACGCCGCCGTGCGCTCGGTGTTGTGCCGCGTGCTGAAGGATGCCGGCTACGTGGTGCTGGACGCATGTGACGCCGTGCAAGCAACAGAGATCTGCATTTCGCATCGCGAGCACATCGATCTGTTGCTGACCGACGTGGTAATGCCCGGCGTGAGCGGACCCGAGCTCGCGGCGGAGCTTCAGCAAAAGCGCCCAGACATGAAGGTCCTGTTCATGTCCGGCTACTCCGGCTCGGCGATCACGCGCCATGGCATGTTACGCGAAGGGCTCGTTTTCCTACAAAAGCCATTCTCGCCAGGCTCGGTGACTCGCGCCGTGCGCGCGGCGCTCGGTGATTGAAGAGCTACTTCTTCTGCCCGACGTGGATCGCGATCGCCGTCAGCGTTGGCAGGGCGATGGTCGCCATGCCAGCCGCGTCCACGGCGACCGTCGTGCCCGTGCTCGCCCCGTCTTTCAAGCCGCCGGGGAGCACGTCGCAATACTAGCCCGCGGGCAAACCAGTATCGAACGGCGGCCGCTGCGCGAACCAGCACCGCACGCGCCGGCGGGGTGCGCGCGGCGTTTGGCCGAAGTCGAACGCGCTTCGATCGAAGAGGCCTTGCGCGCGGAGGGCGGGAGCCGAACCCGCGCCGCATTGAAGCTCGGTATCTCCTTGCGCTCGCTGCTGTACAAGCTGGAAAAGTACGGCGTCGGTCGCTAGTTGTAAGCGTCGCGGCTTCGCAGTAAACCCGGAGTCATGTCGGGTTACTTTGGCGCCCTGTTCGGTGCAGCGCTCGTATCGAGCGCAGCAGGCGCGCACGCCGAGCCGCCGCCCGCAGCGCCGCCTGCCACGGCCAGCGTGCCCGCGCCGGGTAGCGCGCAAGCGCCGGCGCCCCCGCCGTTGCGCGTGTACATGCGCACGGATGGTCAACCGCTGACGTTCTCCGCGCGCGAGCATTCCAGCACCGCTGAGCCGACCTGGTGCGTTTCGCCATGCAACGCGGCGTTCGCTCCGGGCGACTATCAATTGCGCTTGAACGGCGTGTTGGCCGACGACAGCGTGCAGCTTCGTCGGACCGGGACGCTGCACGGCGAGCTCCATTCGCACGAAGCGAGTCGCTCCGGAGGTTGGCTCGCGTTGAACGTGGGCGGCATCGTGGGTGGCGTGTTCATCACCGTGGGCGCGCTCGGTGGGCCGAGCTGGGCTTACATCGCCGGTGGCGGCTCGCTGCTCGCTGGCGGCGTGACTTTCCTCGTGACCTACCGAGCAGACAGCGCCACGGTGACGTTCTCACCCAGCGAGCCGCTCGACGTGCGTGGCATGCCTCTGCCGTCGGAAGCCGCGAGCAAGGGCGCGTCCCTTTTCGACGGCGCCGATCGCGCGCGTTTCGGAGCGCAGGCTCGTGGCCTGGGTTTCCGGGTCGCCTTCTGACGAAAGCGCGCCGGCTCAGTGCGCCGGTTCGAGCCCGAATTGACGGCTGATCGCGGCTTCCAGATCCGCGCCGCTGCGCGTCAGTGCCTCGATGTGCCAGAGCCGGATCACGCCGTCGTCACTACCCGAGGCCAACAGCGCTGGCTGATCGGTGAAGCGCACGGCGCGCACGATGCCAGAGTGCCCGACCAGCGTTGCCAACGCTTTGCCGGAATGCGAGTCCCACAGGCGCACGCTCTTGTCTTCTCCGGCAGAAACGAGCAGCCGGCCATCGGCCGAAAAGTCGACGCTCAACACTTTGCCCGCGTGGCCCAGGAGGGTGAGCAAGTGCTTGCGGGTCTGCGCGTTCCAAATCTTGATCGAACGGTCGGCCCCGGCGGAGGCGTACAGGGTGCCATCCGCCGAGATTGCACCACCGAGCACCCAATCGGCGTGCGCTTGCCAAGACGCCTTTGCCTCGAGGGTCTTCGGATCCCAGACCGAAAGCACACCGGCCTGATCACCCGTGAACAGCAAACCCGACTCCGGCGCGATGCTCATGGTTTGCACGGGCGCGTTGGTCTCGCGCTCCAAGATCAACGCTGCGCTGGCCACATCGAACAGCCGCAGCTTTCGGTCGAGGCCCGCGGCGGTCAACGTGCGCCCGTCCCGTGAAAAGGCCAGCGCTCGCGTCTCGTCACGCAGCCCGGCGATCACCTGCGTGGGGATCTTTTTAGCCAGATCCCAAACGAAAATCTGACTACCCGAGCCTGCGAGCGCCAGGATCGTTCGATCGTTCGATATCGCGAGCGCGCGCACGCGGTCGAGACGCACCGGCAAGCGCGCGCCGCAGCTCCCGTTCGATAAGTCCCACAGGCACACCCCGTTTCGACCGAGCCCGGCGCTCAACAACTGCTCGGGGCCCGAGCCCAGTCCGAGCGCGAGCACATTGCCATGCTCATCGAGCTCGGTCGGCCGGCGCGCGCTGGGTAAGGTCCAGGAACGCAGCCCGACGTCTCGGCTGTACGAAGCAAGCTCGGTTCCGTCCCCCGAGATCGCGGCAAGCTCGACGGCTTCGTCGTGCTGGCGCGCCAACGCGCCGCGCCCGCTGCGCAGATCCAAGACCCGCAAGGTGCGGTCGGCGCCGCCCAGCGTCAAGAAGCGCCGGTCATCGGACCAAGACAGTGAGTCGACTGCATCGCTGTGCGCGATCGGTGGCTGGAGCGGCTTTCCGCTCACCGTGTCCCACAAGCGCACCATGCGATCGGCCCCGCCGCTCGCTAGGTAGCGGCCTTGTTCCGCGAGGGTCAACGAAAGGACGGTTCCGGAGTGTCCCTCCAGCCGGCGTTCGCTGTGGTCGCTCGTTTGGTACACCACCAATGCCCCGAGCTCTCCGCCGACGGCGAGCACCGAGCCGTCTTTCGACAACGCGAGTGCGGAAGCCACCTGGCCGAGCTCCCAGCGAGTTACGCTGCCCGCTCGCCAGACCGTCACTAGCCCTCTGCCTGCGGCGCAGGCCAAGACGCGGCCGCCGGCGGCAACCGCGACCGCGCTGGGTTTCGAGCCGCAGCTCTCGGTCCGCCAGGGCTCGTCTCCGAAAGACAACGGGCGTACCCGTAGTGAGCCGTCAGGCGTGGCAACGGCGAGCGCGGATGCATCGCTGGCGAACGCGAGCGCGCTCGGCTCCCCGCCCAGCGCGACACTGCGCACGATTCGACGTTCGGATAGGCTCCAAAGTCGTAGCTCGTGTCCCGAGCTGCAGCCGAATATCCCTGCCGAAAGCGAGAGCGCGCTGCGCGTGCAGCCTTTGGCGCCGAGCGTGTAGGAGAGAGTTGGGCGCGGGGCGCTCTGCGCCGCGAGCACGATGCCACGCGCGTCTGCGCGCTCTTCTTGTTCCAGCGAGCGCGCCGCGAGTAGCTCGGCGTCCACGCTGTTTCCCTCTTGCAGAGCTTGTTGCGCACGCTCGAGCAACACTTCGCCCAGGCTATGCCGGGCATGCTCGGCGCTGTGCCGAGCGGACAGCTCGTTGTCCAGCGCGCGCCGCTCGGCGACGAGGGCGCGATCCCTGGCCGCGACCACACGTCGATAGGCCACGATCCCGGCCACGAACGCGAATATCACGGCGAGCAGCGATGCCGTCACCGCCGCGCGGTGTCGCGCGACGAAACGCTGCACCAGATCGAAGGACGAATATTCGTAGGCCGTAACGCGCATGCCGGCCTGATACGCCTGCACGTCACGTGCGAGCTCTCGTGCCGACGCATAACGCTCCTCTGGATTGGGGCGGAGTGCATGCTCCACGATGGCCGCGAGCTCGGCGGGGATGCGGGGGTCGTGCGCGCGCAGCGGCGTGTGCTGGCCCGCCCTGACTTTGGCGATGATCTCCAGCAGTGATTTGCCTGAGAACGGCGTGCGACCGCTGAGGATCGTGTACAGGACTACGCCCAGGGACCAGACATCAGAGCGAAAATCGACTTCGTTCGAGCGCCCCGCGGCTTGCTCGGGGCTCATGTACAGCGGTGTCCCGCAAAGGCTGCCTTCGAGGGTGAGCCCAGGGTCGTCGAGCTCGAGCTCGCGTGCCGGAGCCGGCTCGGGCGCGAGCGAGATCTCCGTGGCGTCCGTTTCGTCGAGCGGCTGGACGAGGAGCTTGGCCATGCCCCAGTCGAGCACCACGGTTTCGCCGAACTCACCGACCATCACGTTGTCGGGTTTGATGTCGCGGTGCACGATCCCGCGGCTGTGGGCGTAGGCGATCGCCTGACACAAACCCGAGAAGTGATTGACGAGCGATAGCCGCTGTTGAATGCCCTTGGATTCGCCGATCGCCTGAGCCAAGGTGCGGCCAGGCACGATGCGCATCGTGTAGTAGAGCGTGCCGTCCGCGCGCCGGCCGAGCTCGTACACCGGGACGATGTTCGGGTGCTCGAGCACGCCGGTGACCCGCGCCTCGCGCAAGAAGCGCGAGATGCCCTGCAAGGCACGCGAGTCGCCCAGCAACTCGTTGCCCTCGCTGAGCAACTCCTTGATCGCCACTCGCCGCCCGAGGTGCAGATCCTCGGCGACGAACACGCGACCGATCGCGCCGCGCCCGAGCTCTCCGTCTGGCTCCGCGCGATAGCGCCCCTTCGCCTCTTCGGTCACACCGAACGTGTATGCCCGCAGGTAGATCTTGGAGTCGCTCTCGAAAATCAGGGGCGGGCTGACCGGGACGTGGACGTCCAGCGTGTCGCCTTCCTGGAATGCGGCCCGCAGAGAGTTTCGGTCGCGCGCCGCCGCCGCGGCGGACCACGGCCCTTGGCGCGCGGCGCGCACCGGAGGCTCACTGGGATCCGCAGGCGAAGACATTGCCCACAAACCGCTACGGCCTAGCCGATGAGGGGCTTAACCCCTCAGAAATTCGAGGGAAACACGGCTATTCGGCGGCGCCGCGCTTGAGCCAATCTCGATGTACGTCCGGAATGTCTTCCAGCAGTTGCTTGGTCACGTTGCTGGTCGGCGAGCCCGTCACCTGGTCGGGCGGACCCTGCTCGACGATCTCACCCTTGTGCATGATGAAGATCGAGTCGGAGATGTAGCAGGCGAGCCCGATGTCGTGCGTGACGAACACGATCGTCATGTCCAGCTCTTGCTTGAGCTTCATCAGGTAGTCCAGGATGTTGGCGCGGCTGCACGCATCCACCATGCTCGTGGGCTCGTCGGCGATCAGCACTTGCGGGCGCAGGATGAAGATGCGCGCCAAGAGCATGCGTTGCATCTGCCCGCCCGAGAGCTCGAACGGGTACTTGCCCTCGACCTCTTTGGGCTTGATGTTCACGGCCAAGAGCGCGGCGTCCACGCGCGCTTCCATCTCTTCTTCGCTCGGCTTTTCTTTGAACAGCTTGAAGCTGCTCTTGAGCTGCGCGCGGATGGTGAAGAACTGATTGAAGGCCGAGAACGGATCTTGGAACACGGCCTGAACCGAGCGCCAGTGCTCGCGCGCGTCGGGCTGGCTCGCGATCGGCTGGCCGTTGAAGAGCAACGTGCCGCCGGTTGGGGTCTCGAGCCTGAGCAGCATCTTGGCTAGCACCGTCTTGCCGCACCCGGATTGGCCGACGATGCTGATGATGTCGCGGCTCGGGATGACGAAGTTGACGTTCTTGACGGCCTCCACCAGCTTCTTGCCGTGACCATAGCTGCGAGACAGGTTCTTGGCTTCGAACTTCAGCGTGTTTGCGTCACTCGGCATACTGACACCTGACTTGGCGGTCCGCGACGATGCGGATCACTTGCTGGTTCTGTTTGCAATCGGGGCGAGCCACCGGGCAGCGCTCGGCGAAGCGGCAGCCCGTGATCGGGTAGGCGAGGTTGGGCGGTGCACCCTCGATGGACACGGGCTTGTCCCCGCGGTGCCCCGACTCGGCGCTGAGCATCGAGCCCATCAGCGCCTTGGTGTACGGCATGCGCGAGTCGAAAATAACCTGCTCGATGTTGCCGACCTCGACGAACTCACCGGCGTACATGACCGCGATGTTGTTGGACACGTGGCGCAGCAGCGGCAATTCATGAGTGATGAACAACATGCTGCCGATGATCCCCTGATCCATCAGCTCGAAGAGCAGCTTGATCACGGATTTTTGGGTCGAGACATCGAGCGCAGAGGTGGGCTCGTCGGCGATCACCACGCGCGGATCGAGCAAGGTGGAGATGCCGATCACGACGCGCTGCTTGATCCCGGCGGGTAGTTGCACGGGGTAGGCGTTCAGCACCTCTTCGGCCGGCATGCCGAGCTTCTGAAAACGACCGCGTAGGCGCGAGTAGATCTCTTTCTTGTCCGCGTTCTCGTCGTGGCTCAAAATCATGTCGCTCGCCAAATCCTTCACCTTGCGGGTCGGGTTCAGCGAATTGAGCGCGCCTTGCGGGATCATCGCGACCTTTTGGCCGAGCACGGTCTTGCGGTGTGCCTCCACATCCATCCCGATGATGCTCTTGCCTTCGACGCGCACGTCCCCGCTCGAGAGGTGCAGCGGTGGGATGTATAGCCCCATGCAGGCGCTGACCAACGTGGTCTTGCCGCAGCCGGATTCCCCGGCGATGCCCAAAATCTCCCCCGGCTTCAGGGCGAAGGAAACGCCGTCTACCGCTTGGATCTTTTGCCCGAAGCGCGTGAGATAGTGCGCTCGCAGGTTGTCGACCTCGAAAATCGGCGTAGCCATCACTTCCTCAAGCGCGGGTTGAACACGCCCTCGAGCGACGTGTTGATGATGTACAGGGCGAACACGATGACCGTGATCAGCACCATGGCCGGCGCGAACGCCCACCAGGCGCCGTCGGTCAGCGCTTCGTTGGTCTTGGCCTCGTTCAGGATCTTGCCGAGCGAGATCGAGTCATACGGGCCGAGGCCGAGCATCGAGATGCTGGCCTCCGAGAGGATGCCGGTGGCCATCTGCAGGATGAACACCATGAAAATGTAGCTCAGCAGGTAGGGCATGATGTGCTTCAGCACGATCTCCAGCGTCCCGAAGCCGTTGATACGGGCGAGCGCCACGTGGTCACGCGCGCGTAGGCTAGACGACTGCGCGCGGACGGCGCGCGCGCTCCAAGTCCAAGTCGTGCCCCCGATGATGAGCGCGATCAGGGTGAGGCTACGGCCGTTCTCGATGCTTGCGCTCAGCAAGATCAGGACGATGAGGCTCGGGATGACCAGGAACAAGTTGGTCCCGACCGTCAAGACGTCGTCGATGAGCCCGCCTTTGTAGCCGCCGTACAAACCGATCAACGTACCGACGATGGTCGCCACCGTGCCAGCCAAGAATCCCACGTACAGCGAAGAGCGCAAGCCTTGGACGAGCAGGGAAACCATGTCCACGCCCATGTGGTCGGTGCCCAGCCAATGCTCCCCCGAGGGCGCCATGTAGGCCAGGCCCACGCGCGTGGTCACGTCTACGTGCATCAGCAAGGGACCTGCGAACGCGATCAGCAAGGTCAACACGAAGAGGCCCATGCCGACCACGAACGACGGGGTCTTGAGCAGATTCTTCAGGAGCTTCATGTCACTTGCCTCCCTGCTGCGCGGCTTTGATGCGCGGGTCGAGGAGGCCGACCAAGATGTCGACGCTGAAGTTGGCGATCAGCACGCAGATGGTGACGAGCAGCGTGCAGCCGGTGATCATCGGGTAGTCATTGCCCTGGATCGCGGTCAGCACCGCCGTGCCGAGGCCCGGATAGCTGAAGATGATTTCCGTCACCAGCGCGCCGCCGAACATCGTGCCCAGCGCGAGCGCGAGGCCCGTGAGCTGCGGCAACATGGCGTTCCGGAACATGTAGTAGAGGATTTTGTTCTCCTTGACGCCCAGCAGCTTGGCGTACTTCACGTAGTCCGTCCCAAGCTCGTAGATGCACATCGAGCGCATGCCGATGGCTTGCCCGCCGACCACGATCAGGAACACCGACAAGAACGGGAGCACGTAGTAGTAGGCCGCGCTGCAGAAGAAGGCCCAGCTGATGGCCGGGGTCAGGCCGTCATCGTAGCCGCCGACGGTGGGGAACCATTCGAGCCGGATCCCGAGCACGTACACCACCAGCATGCCGAAGCAGAAGGCCGGGATGGCGCTGGCCAAGAGCGCGAGCGGGTACATCAACTTGTCGAACACGCCGCGCTTGTAAGCGGCGAGCGCACCGAGCACGTTGCCGATCAGCCAGCCGAAAACGATGGTCGGCAGCTGCAGGGCGAGCGTCCAGGGCAGAGCGGCCTTGATGATTTCGCTCACGCGCTTCGGGTGCTGGGCGATCGAGCCGCCGAGGTCCCCGCGCAAGCTCATGCCCAAGTAGTTGATGAACTGGCTACCGAGGGAGGTCTTCACCGGTTTGCCCTGGGCGTCACGCTTGACCTTCCCAGCAGCGTCCACCTCGACCAGGTTGAACTCCTTCAAGTACGCCTCTTCCTTCTCCTTGGCGGAGGCGGAGTCGAGGCCGGCGCTGACCTTGGCCATCATCGCGTCGACCGGGTTCGCGTCGCCTAGCCGAGGCAAGAAGAAATTGATCGTGACGGCGACCAGGAAGGTCACGAAGTACCAGCCGGCGCGGCCGAGGATGTGTTTGGCAGTAGGGTAGTTCTTCAGCATGTGCGTGTTCGCGAGCGAGCTCAGTTGAGCACGGGCTTGATCGCCCACAGCATGTTGGTGCCGAGGCGATCGCCAGGCGTGAGCGGGGGCAAGTAGGGGTTCGCAGCGCTGGGCATGTTCGACCAGTGCTTGGTGCTGAACTCGTAGAACGCGTCCGGGCGATAAACGAGCGGCAGATCCGGCTGCAGTTGCAAAAACAGTACGTTCAGCTCGCGATAAGCGGCCAGGCGTGCCGCTTCGTCGGTGATGGTGGGGATCAACGCCAGAAGCTCATCGACGCGCGGCAGGTAGCCGGGCGCCTTGGGGTCGTTGAAGCGGCCCATGTTTTTGTACATCTTCTCGCCCAGGGGCGCGAAATCCTGAGTCGTCATCAAGGTCTCGAAGCGCGACCACGGCTTGGACGGGGAGGGCTGTGAGGAGGGCGTGTTCATGATCAGGTCGAAGTCGCCCTCGAACAGCGCGTTCCAGAACAAGCTCGCGTCCACGAAGCGCTCGCGGGCGTCGATGCCGACGGCGCGCATGCTCTTCACCGCGATGCGCACGATCGATTCCCAGTCGCTCCAGCCGGTGGGCGACTTCACGTACACCGTAGGCACGCGCTTGCCGTTCTTGTCGCGAGTTTCGATCAGCTCGCCGTCGGGGCCGAACACGGGCGTGTAGCCGCCTTCTTTCAGCTCCGCCTTGGCCTTCTCCGGGTCGAACCAGGTGCCGTATTTTTTCGTGTCTTCCTCGGAGAAGTATTTTTGCTCGAGGCCGAAGGGCAAAATCAGGCCCGGCTTGAGCGGCTCGCTGTAGCCGGAGACCGCGAGCTCCCGGATGTCCTTGTAGTTGATGGCGAAGCCCATCGCGCGCCGCATGTGCACTTCATCCAGCGGCGCGTGCTTGTGATTGACGAGCAGCATGGGCATCGAGCTGCTGAGGAAATACGGCTCCTTGTCGATCCAGCTGCGCACGCCCTTCTTGGCCTTCAGCCAGATACGCGGCACGAACGTGCTGGACACGTCCAACCGACCCTGGCGCAAGGCGACGCTGAAGGCGTCGTTGCTCTTGTAGATCGGGTGCACCACGTATTTGACCGCGGCCAGCTTGCCGCCGTGCAGCGCTTGGTTGCCCCAGTAGTTGTCGTCGCGCACCACGGCGATCTTCTCGCTGCTGTACGAAAACACTTTGTACGGGCCGGAGCTCACGACGTCTTTGTCGAATTTGAGCTTGTTGAATTCGTCCAAGCTGCCATTCAGTTGCAAGAGCATCGGCTCGATCACGTGGCGCGGGACGATGCGCTGCGCTTGGAGCACGTCGAGCACGACGAGCGGGTTCTTCTTCTCTTTGTTGAGCTCGAACACCACGCGCCGCGGGTATTTGTCCCCCGGGACGACGGCTTTTGCTTCTTGGCCGTCTTCCCCGTACGCCTTCACCGAGCTGAGGTACTGCCAGATCGGCGCGATGTTCAGGCTCTTGTACTTCTTGCCGAGCTCGAAAGTGTACACCACGTCCCAGGCGGTGACCGGCTTGCCGTCGTTCCAACGCGCAGCAGGATTGAGCGTGACCTCGATGTCGTTGTCGTGCGCTTCGTAGCCCTGCGCGAGCAGCGGCTCCATCTTGCCGCTCAGCGAGTTGTACATGAGCAGCGTTTCGTAGATGAGGTTCATGGTGCTGACCGGCCAGTCCGGGTTACTCAGCAACGGATTGAACGAAGAGGGCTCCCCCCACTGCCAGCCGGCGACGTAGAACGTCTCGGCGCGCGGGAAGCCGTTCGAGCCGTCGTCTTTGTTCGGACGACAGCCCGCGAGGCTCAACAGCGCGAGCCCGAGGGCGGTGGCGCGGACGGCACGCCCAAGACGGCGTAACGGGCGAGTAGAATTCGGTGTCCCTTTCGCCTGGGAAAGGTCGAGTGATCGCATCTCGGTCATGGGCAGTGGTTCGCGCAGCTCGGGCCAGGTACCATGCGGGCAGTGGAGACTGCCGCAGCCTGAGGAGGGGTCCAGGGTTGTGGGCGGGCGGACCATAGCTCTAACCGCGGCCGAACCAAAGCGCCACGATCGGAACTACGAAGTGCGTGAAAAGCCGAGGCCGACGTTGAAAATCGCCGTTGAGCTGGAACCGGTTTCAGGTCGAGCGCGGGCCGCTGTCGGCATGCTCGACTCGGACGCGCGGTAAAGCCTCTTCACCAAAACGAAGGCAGCTCTCCGCTGGGCCTCGCCATGTACCAGATGTCCTCGTCGCGGCAACGTGATCCACAGAAATCACCACGGAGAGCGGAACTGCGGCGCATTTGTTGGGCATGCTTCCCGTGCTAATAGAAATCAGGCAGAGAAAGCGCTCGATTCGTGATTCCTGCCGACGCGCGACCCGTGATATGAGGGCTTCAACGAGGGAGGTCACTGTGATTGACGCTCGAGTTGCTCCGTCGAAACCACGCTGGAAGGTCCAGCTAGAGCTCGCACCTGCCGAGATTGCGCTGGTCTATCGCCAAGGGCTGGCGCGCGGTGCCGAGGTTTGTCGACGCGGCACTCACGAATGGCGGCCCCTGGTAACGACACCCGAGCTGCGAACCGCCTTGGTCGGCCGCTCCAGTTGGCCGGACATCGAACACGCCGTGCTCAAGCCGCCACCCGTGCCGTCGTTTCCTGACTCCGCGGTGACGCAGCCGCTGCCGACACGCACCCTGCCGCCGCCGCCAGTCTTTCCCGAGCCATTCGCGGTGCACGACTCGCATTCGGAGCTGCCCCCTGCGGTCACCTCGGTCCCTCCACCGGCAATGCCGGCGCGTCACGCGCGCTCGTCAGAGCTGTCCCTGGTCGCAGTGTTGTCGTTCGCGGCCACGCTCGGCGCGGCCTTGCTGGCGCAGCACGCCTCTCACTGGACCGAGGTGCGCGCGCAGATTGACTCGGCGCGGCCGGCGAATGCGCCTACGCGCCCGGTGTTCTCTGGCTCGGTGCAACCGTCGGTGTGGAGTGATAGCCCCGCCGCGAACGCTCCCGTCGTCACCGTGCATGATCTGCCGCTCGAGCGCGGCGGCGCGCTGGTCGCGGCTCCTGCTCCCTTCAAGGGCACCGGTCGCGGCGTTGCCTCGCCGGCCTCGGGCAGCAGCGGCGGGCGCAATGACTTTGCGCGGGCCATGGCGCAAGCGGCTCGCGCCGCCCAGAGTTGCGGCGAAGGGCCGGTTCATACCCAGGTCGTTGCGACGTTCGGGGCGTCGGGCGTGCCCAGCTCCGTTCACTTCGGCTCCGCACCGCCGCCGACGGCGCTTCGCTCCTGTGTGCTGAGCGCCGTGGCGCGCTCGCGGGTGTCACCGTTCGAGGGTGACCCCGTTACGGTCTCGAAGACGTTGAGCTGGTAGCGCGGCGCTCCCGCAGCACACTCTAATTCGTCGTCGGGAACGCCGCGCTAGCCGGGCCCGGCGTCGGTGTGGCTTGCCCAGCAGGCGCGGGAGTCGGCGCGGTCGGGGCTGGCGCGGTTGGCGCGAGCGACGGCGGCGGAGTCGGATGAATCGGGGCTGGCGTCAGCGGAGCGGGCTTTTGCGTCGCGGAGCCTGGGCTCGGCTCCGGCGCGAGCACTGGAACCGTCGCGGGCGCGGGAGCGCTGCTCTGCGGCAGGCGCGCCTTCTGCTCGGGGCTGAGCCACTCACGCGAGTTCGGGCAGCTGCGGAAGCGCCCTTCGATCGCGTCACACCCTTCGCGATCGAGGCGGCGTTCGACCGGCAACACCGCGGGCACGATGTCGTCCCACCGAAACACCACACCCGCGCCGAAGGAGAACACGGATGAGCCGGAGAACCCGCCGCCCAAGCTGCCGAGGGACGTATACAGGTTGAAGTCCGTGCTGGGCCCCACATGAATGCCTGCCTCTAGCCCGGCGCGCACCGGCACCTTGAAGCTCAGATCGGCGGTCACGCCCTTCTTGACCGCGTTCTCGAGCGCGCTCTGGTTGACCGTGACTTTGACGTTGTTTGGATTGTCGGGCGTCGGATCGGGCGTGATGGTCACGTCGCCCGCGCTGGCCGTGATGTCGGCGGGCTTGAAGATCGTGTCTAGGTTCGCGCTGGGTGCGATCTCGAACCAGGGCGTAAACGTGATCGCCTTGTGTGGTGAGAGCGGTACCCCGAAACCCAAGGTGAGCGGAATGGTCAGGTAGTTGCGCTCGCCACTCACGTAGATCGTCGGCACTGAGCCGACGTAAAACGAGAGTGCGGCCTTCGGCACGCCGTCTTCCCAGCGCCCCGAAACTGGGAACACGAACAGCGCGACACCGCTGGCTGCCACACCGTGAGCCTTCTCGTCGTTCACCTTGGGCGTGAAGTTGACGTAGTGAAGGCCGAACTGCGCGCTCAGCTTGCCGGTCGTGTTCGTGAAGTTCGCGTTGTAGCTGAACGTGTTGAACGGACCCGCGTCGCTGAAGCCGTGGCGGTACGAAAGCACCACACTCGAAGCCCGCGTGTCGAAGGTCGAGATCGCCTGCGGGTGAGTGCCGGGCAAGGCTTGCGCGGTGTGGCCGAGCAAGAGGAGGAGAGCGGGAATAGAACCGTGGGTCAGGCGTTTTCGCACACTGGCTGCTACGCCCGCCGCGCCGCGATTTTTAACCCCGCGTGTCGCGTTTCGAGCCAACTGAGCCCGGCGGCCAACCGGCTCTAGGGCCGCCCGGAGAGCCGTTACGAGTCGGCGATCGCGAGCGGAGCGGCAGGATTTACGCCTCGCTGCGAGCTGGCCTCGCTGCGACTGGCGCCCGAGGCAAAGTTTCGTTAGAGCGCACTACCATGACTGAGCTCGCGAAACTTTCGGCGTCTGATCGTGCGGCCCTCAAGCTCGAACTGGAGCAGCGTTACAACGCGTTCAAGGCCCAGGGCCTCAAGTTGGATATGACCCGAGGCAAGCCCTCCTCCGAGCAGCTCGACCTCGCCTCCAAGCTCACGGTCGCGCTCGCCGAGACGGATTACAAGGGCAGTGACGGCAGCGACGGCCGCAACTACGGCGGCCTCGACGGCCTGCCCGAGATGAAGGCGATTTTCGCGGAGATGCTGGGCGCACCCGCTGCCCAGGTCGTCGTCGGCGGCGCTTCGAGCTTGACCCTGATGCACGACACGGTCGTGCGCGCGCTCTTGCACGGAGTGCCGGGAGGAAGCGCCCCTTGGGCGCGCGGCGCCGTGAAGTTCATTTGCCCGAGCCCGGGTTACGATCGTCACTTCGCGATCTGTGAGCACCACGGCATCGAAATGGTCACGGTAGCGCTCAACGACGACGGCCCGGACATGGCCGAGGTGGAGCGGCTCGTGGCCTCGGATCCCACGATCAAAGGCATGTGGTGCGTGCCGAAGTACAGCAACCCGACCGGCACCACGTACAGCGACTCGGTGGTGAAGCGCTTGGCTTCGATGAAGACGGCCGCGCCCGACTTCCGACTGTTCTGGGACAACGCTTACGCCGTGCACGACCTCTATCCCGAGGGCGACAAGCTCGCCAACGTGCTCACTGCGTGCGTCGAAGCGGGTCACCCCGATCGTGCCGTCGTGTTCGGCTCGACATCGAAGATCTCCTTCGCCGGCGCGGGCGTGGCCGCACTGGCCTCGAGCCCCGCCAACATCGCCGACGTGAAGCGCCACAGCTCGATTCAGACCATCGGTCCGGACAAGCTGAACCAACTGCGCCACGTCCGCTTCTTCAAGGACTACGCGGGCGTGCTGGCTCACATGCAAAAGCACGCTGAGCTCCTGCGCCCGAAGTTCGAAGCCGTGACCGAGGCGTTCCAGAAGGAGCTCGGCGGCAAGGGCGTGGCGACTTGGACCAAGCCGCGCGGCGGCTACTTCGTCAGTTTGGACACGCTCGACGGTTGCGCCGCCGAGGTGGTGCGCTTGGCCGATGCAGCGGGCGTCAAGCTCACCGCGGCGGGGGCCACGTACCCGTACGGCAAAGATCCGCGCGACCGCAACATTCGCATTGCGCCCTCGATGCCGCCGCTCTCGCAGGTTCGCTCCGCCATGGAAGTCGTGACCGTGTGCGTACTTTTGGCGAGCTTGAAGAAGCTCGGCTTTTGAACCGGCTCGGCGTCTGAGACGCGGCCCGGTCTCGGGTGGAGCAAAGAGCCCTCGGCGCGCGACCCGCGCTCGAGGGCTTTCTCTCGTCGCAGTCGAGCCCTGGCTTACGCCGCGCGGTCGACCATGGACTTCAAATCGCTCCACTCCTTGTCGAGGCGACTCTTGGTGGCGTCCCAAGTCGTGGCAGACGCGGTCTCGATCGTCTTCCAATCGTTGGCGAACGACTCGCGCTGCGTACGGATCTGGCCGAGCTGCACATCGAGGTCCGCCTTCTTTTTGCCAGTCGCCGTCTTGGACTTGGCCTCGAGATCAGCGATCTTCTTGTCCAAGTCGACCAAGTTTTGGGTCGTCTCGTGACGGTAGTCTTCGCGCAGCTTGAGGAAGCTAGCTTGCGCTTCGGCGATCTTCTTGTCAGCGTCGGCTTGAGCCTCGTTGGCCTTCTTGTCGGCTTCCTGATTGGCCTCGACGATCTTCTCGTTGGCCTTGGTCTGGGCGGCTACGGCTTTTTCTTGTTCGTCTGCGGCTTTGTTGCAGCCGCTCGCGAGCGCGAGCACCAGAGCACCAAGACCGCAGACGAGGATAGAGGAACGAATCATTGAAGAGCCTCCTGAGTTGAGTGACGACCAGCGCTCAAGCACGCTGCGTGCCACTCGAGGTCTCGCTGAAACCCGCGTGAAATCAGGGTAATTATCGAAGTCGGCGCGGTAGCAAATCGTCACATGGCGCGCTCGCGTCACGCCGCACGAACGCCTCGCTTGCCGTGCGGTGCGTGGGCCGGGACTGGACGTAGAGCTCGTGGCTCGCCGGGCTCACAACAAACAAGCGGACAGCAAGCATAGGCCTTTGCACATCTTGCCACAGGCGCCGCAGTTCTTCGGATCGGAGCTGGTGTTGACGCACGCGCCATCGCAGTAGGAGCGGCCTGCAGCGCAGGTCGCGCTGCACTGCGAGTTGGTGCAGGTGGCGGTGCCACTCGGAACCGGGGGACACACCTTGTTGCAGCTGCCGCAGTTGTTCACGTCGCTACGGGGGTCGATGCAACCTGCCCCACAGGCGATGAACGGCATCTGACACTGGAAGTCGCATTTCCCGCCTTTGCAGCTCGGCGCGGCGTGTGCCGGAGGCGTGCACACGGTGGCGCAGTCGCCGCAGTGTGAGGTGTCTTTCTTCGTATCCACGCATGAGCCGCTGCAAGCCGTCGTGTTGCCTCCGCAATCGACGCCGCACAGACCATTTTCGCAGACTTCACCGACGGCGCAGGTCTTGCCGCAAGCCCCGCAATTTTTGACGTCCGACAGCTTGTCGACGCACTTGTTGGAACAATTCACGTAGCCCGCATTGCAGCCGCTGACCACGCACGCGCTGCCGCTACAGGTGACGCTGCCGTTGGCCGTAGGCGGGCAAACTTGGCCGCATTTGCCGCAATTGTCGGCATCTGCGTCGAGCTTTTTGCAAACGCCGCCGCACAGCGTGTAGCCCGCGTCACAGGACAGGGCGCACTTGGCCGTCATGCACGTCGGGCTACCGTGCGGGGTGCCCGTGCACATCGTTTTGCAATCGCCGCAGTGGCTGGGATCAGCGGCGAGGTTGACGCAGGATCCATCGCAATTCTCCTGCCCGGCTGGGCAGCTCGACGTACACACCTTGTTGGTGCACACCTCGTTCGCTTTGCATGGCTTCCCGCAGCCGCCGCAGTTGGCCGGATCCGTGTTGGTGTCGACGCAGCTGTCGCCGCACTTGGCGTAGCCGCTGTTGCACGTCGAGCCGCAGCTACCGGCCGTGCAAGTGGCCGAGCCATTGGCCGGCGCATTGCACACGGTGTCGCACTTTTTGCAATTGTTGGGATCTTGCGTGGTGTCGATGCAGCGCCCGTCGCAGTCCGTGAGCCCGCTGTCACAATCGAAATCGCAGGTCGATGCGACGCACTTGGCCGTGCCCTTCGAGGGGCTAGGGCAGGCGCTCCCGCACGCGCCGCAGTTGCCGACAGAGACTTTGGTGTCGACGCAGGCGCCCGAGCAGTTGGTCATGCCCTCGTCGCAGGCGGCTTTGCAGCTGCCGCTCGAGCACACGAGCCCGCCCGCGCAGGGCGTAGCGCAGCTGCCGCAATGAGCCGGGTCGCTGTTGGTGTCGACGCATTGGCCGTCGCACGCGGTCGTGCCCTTGGCGCAGTCCACTTGGCACTTTTGAGCGACGCACTTGGCGCTGCCCCCGGCAGGAACGGGGCACTCGGCGCCGCACTTTCCGCAGTTGAGTGGGTCGCTCTCGAAGTCCACGCACACGTTGCCGCAAGGGGCGAACCCCGGACTGCAAATGAAGTTGCAGTCGCTATCGTTACAGACGGGGGTGCCATTGACCGGCGCGGTGCAGGCCGTGTCGCAACCCCCGCAGTTTTTCGGGTCGATGCTGACTGCCAAGCATTTTTTCCCGCACAGAGCTTGGCCGTCGTCACACACCGTACCGCCCGCGCCCGCTCGGGCTGTGGCGGAGCCGCCGTTGCTCGGCGTAGCGCCGCCTTCTGCGCCTCGACCCGATTGCCCCCCGAAGCCTGCTTGGCCCGCATCCGAACCAGGGCGAACGCATACGTTGCTGCCGGGGTCACATACGTAGCCCGGGCTGCAGCGCTGCTGCGAGTCACACAGCTTGCCGTCGAGGCTCGTCGAGATGCTCGTCGAGCAGGCCCAGACGAGCAAGGCGAACAGGGCGATGAGCAGCGCACGAATCGAGTGAGCGGTGCGCATCAGAAGCTCCGTTCCCAGCCAAGGGTCGCGCCGCCGGGGACTCCCGCGACGACCGCGCGTGACTCGGGCGTCACGCGCGTATTGAGTAACAACAAGGCGCCGCCAGTGACCGCTAACACCGAGCCCACACCGAGCAGCACTCGCGCTGCCGTTCTGCGATTGTCCACCGAGCTCATGTCGCTCTGGAACGCCAACTGTACCTGCTCATTTTTCGCTGAATCCTGCGCCGAGCGGCGAGACAGCTCCAAGACCCCTGCCGCGCCCAGGCAGACCCCGGCGACGCCCAAGGTGACGTAAGGCACGATCCCGAAGCGGCGCGCGCCTGGGCCAGCTTCGGCACTGGCTGCTGACGTGGCGGCGGCAGATCTTGGCGCTGGCGTGAGGGTCACCGAGACGTCGATCGCGGTTGCCGCGGGGAGCGTGAAATCGGTGGGGGCGTCGCCATAGCCGCGCAAGCTGAGGAGCGCTGTGTGCCCACCCGGAGGTAGCTCGACGGTCAACGGCGTGACGCCCAGCGGGTTCCCATCGATCGCGACCGTGGCGCCCGCCGGTGCCGAGAGCACACTCACCTGTTGGATGCCCTTCTTGGCCAAGGCTGCGCTCAGGGTGCGAATGTATCCTTCCACTTCGCTCGCGTTGTTCGCGCCGGGGTTCAAGCGCAGGTAGTTGCGATACCAGCGCAGGGTCTGCGCGTCGTCGGCGAGCTTTTCATAAGCACGGGCGATGTTGTACGACAGCGCGGCGCTGGGCGAGATGGCATCAGCCTCCAAGAACGACCGAACGGCGTCGGCGTAACGGTCGGCGCGGTACGCTTCCACGCCGTGCTCGTACTTGGCCTTCGCGAGTTGCCGGGACTGCGTCGGACTGGGGGTATTGCTGGCGGGGGCGGGAGGAGGAGAGTCGGCCGCCATTGCTAGGCGTGGGCCGCTCAGCGAGAGCGACGCCGTCAGGCCGAGCGCCAGCGGCAGGTGGAGGGTTCGAGCGTTCACGCCGGGCTCCGATCAATCAGGGGCGAAGAGTCAATAAGGGGCTAAGAGGTCGAGGGGACGGTCACGGGCCTTGGCTGGAGCCGGCGCAGAAGCGGCGGAGGCCGGGGGTTTGGCGCGCGCGGGGACGGCGGCGCTCGCTGTTAGTGGCGCTGAGGCGGTCAAAGAGGCTCCGCTCGCCGGCGGTGTTGGCGGACGCGGGCTCACCACTATCGAAGGGCGATGATCGGCCGCTGTCTGCGTCCGAGCCGATTCGGCGGGAGCCGCGCTGGTCACGAGCGGCATCACCGCGCTCGGGGCGCCCGCCGCTGACGGCGCGGCTGCTGGCGTGGCAGGTTCAGGCGTGGCGAGCGGCGCGGGCTCGACCGCGCTCACGACGCTGGCCAAGTTGGGATTGGCTCGCGGAGCCGACACGATCTCGGCCCTCGAAGGACTTCGCAACACCAGGAAGGCCACCGCGCACGACGCCAGCAGTGCGACGCCGAGCGCGCCCAACACGCGCTTTCGGTTGCTGCTGTGCGGCAAAATCGTGTGCGTGAAGGGACCGCGCCCCACTCCCGTTGCACCGGGATGCGACTCCTGCGTCACTTTCGGCTGGAAATCAGCGCGGGCCGCGGCTGCTGCGAGGCTGCCGGGCGCGAGGCTCGACGGATCACTGGTTCGCCCCAGCCACTTCGAGTCGACCGACGCGCCCGCGGCGTCCTCGCGGACTCCGTGGCTCACGAGCCAAGCCGCCAAGGCCCGCCCGAGCTCCAGCATCGACTGATAGCGATGCCGTCGATCTTTGGCCAAGCCGCGCAGGATGATGGCCCAGAGTGCTTCGTCTCCGGCGGCGCGTTCGACGATTGACTGCGGCTGATCCTCGACGATGGCGCGCAGCAGTGCGTTGTAGTTCGTGGCCGTGAACGGCGCGCTGCCAGTAATGGCTTCGTACAGCACGACGCACATCGACCAAATGTCGGTGCTCGCGTCGAGGTCTTCGCGGCCGCGCGCTTGCTCGGGCGACATATAGTCCGGGCTGCCAACGACAGCGCCAGCTTCGGTGAGCTTGTGATCCGACGCAGGCGGATCGATCAGCTTGGCGATGCCGAAATCCAAGATTTTTGGCTGCACGTGCTGCTCTTCGAGCGCGATCATCAAGTTGTCCGGCTTGAGATCGCGGTGCACGATGCCTCGTGCGTGCGCCGTGCCCAGAGCATCGATGATGGGCAGCAGGAGCTGCACCGCGTGCGCGCCCGAAAGCCGGCCCCGTGTCAGCATGCGCGACAACGTTTCGCCTTGGAGCAGCTCCATCACGATGAACGGATCGCCGAACTCGCTCTCGCCGACATCGAACACGCGCACGATCGCGGGGTGTCCGAGCTTGGCCGCCGAGCGTGCCTCGAGCTGTAGCCGGGCTCGCAGCGCGCCGCGGTCCAGGTCAGCGCGGATCAACTTGATGGCGACGGGCAGCTCGAGCAGCAGATTGGTGGCGCGCCAGACCGAGCCCATCCCGCCTTCGCCGAGCAGGGCGTCGAGCCGGTACTTGCCTGAAAGTAGGGCGCCGGGCAGATAGCGCCCAGAGGCCGGTGCTCCCTGCGCTTTGGGAATCGCATAGTGCGTGCCGTCATCGCCCTGGGCGTCTGGGTCGATCGGCGTGCTGGGCATCGGGCCAAGCGAAGCAACTTGTGATCCAGTGCGCAAGTCAGATTGCGCCGCGGCGGGAGTCCGCCGCAATTGCTCCGTTCCCGCGGCGATAGTGGGGGGCTTGCTCATTCCCGCCACATCCCCACAATGGACGCGCAATTCCAACGATAGTGGTCGAATGGCGCACCGTGACGTTTTGCTTCGGGGGGCGCGATGGTCGAATTTACAGAAACGGCCCGAAGCGGTGGCGTGCGTCGTACGGCGCGCAGCTTGCAAGGCGCGCTGAAGAGGAGCTCGGCCGTGGCCATCAAGAACGTCGTCATTCCCTGGATCGGTGGTGGAGCTGTGTTGCTTGGGTATGCGGCCTTTGCGTGGTTGCGGCCGCGGGAGCGAGGGCCCGTTTCCCGTGCCGAGCTACCCCGTCCTGAATACGAGGTAGCGCCGCGTTCGGATCAGCTCGAGCCCGTGGCAGAGGGGCAGGCGCTAGAGCCTGAGAGCTCATTGCCGGCGGCCCCGAGCGGAGTGGCCCGGCATCGGGATCTCGGGGCACTGTTTCTGGGCCGCGCGACCTCGGCACTGTCGCCGTTCCAAAACGAACCGTCGCGGGCTTCGACTGCCGCGGGAAAGTTGTAAGCAGAACCCGAGATAATTCGCGCTACGCCCGAGACCAGCATTACCGGCTGGGTGAACCTGCCTGGTCCGTGCTTAGACTTGCGGATGCGCTCGTGGGCAAGCCTGCTTTTCGGCTGTGCCGGAATGCTCGGAATCGCCGGCTCGGTGGCCTTCGCGCATCACCCGAAGAGCATCGCACGCGCGGCGCCGCGGAACGCGCCAGTCGCGCCTGCTCCCGACGTCGTGTCTGGCGCCTACGAGCCACCTCCGCCAACGACGTTCGCGCAATTGCCCACGCTGCACTTCGCGAACCAAAACACGGGCGCTATGGCGCAAGTGCGGCTGTACGACGACTTGGGCCGTGTCGACCAAGGCGAGGCCCAGAAGCTCGATAACTTATTGTGCGACACGCGCGATCCGAAGAACTGGGCCAGCATCGCGCTCGATCGCCGAACCTTGCAGCTCGTGGTGCGCGCCGCGCTCCGCTTTCACGTGACGGACGTGCTCGTCGTCTCCGCGTATCGCAAGCCGGGCCGCCGGCGTGAAGGGCCGCACGCGGAAGGGCGGGCGATCGATTTTCGGCTGCCGGGCGTCGCGCCACGCCTACTCGCTTCTTACCTGCGTACCTTGCCGCGCGTCGGCGTGGGGATCTACACCCATCCCAAGACGGCCTTCGTGCACCTGGACGATCGCGAGCACAGCTTTCACTGGCTCGATGCGTCGCCTCCCGGACGGCATTGGCGCGAGCGTTCGATCGGCGGCCGCGAGCTTGCGCAGCGCGACGCGAGTTACGTCCGCGCCGATGATTGGCCCGAGGGAACCGCGCCTCCACCGGACTCGGGAATCGACCGCTAAGCGCTCCGCTCGATCTTTGCCCGCAACTCAGCGAGGCGTCTTTGTGCGTAGAACTTGGGCAGCGAACGTGCGACCGTCACAGCGGGTCGCGGGACAAGACCCAGGGAAGGCGGATTTTTGATGAACAAGCTATGGATGCGTTGTGCAATTGCATTCGGTGCGGCGGCGGCCGTCACTACCGTGCTCGTGGCTGCGCGCACCGCGGTAGCGAAAACCTATCGCGTGAGCGCGGCCACGTGCCTACCGGAAAATCCTGTTTACCTCTCGATGTACGACGACGCCCTCACCAACATGGATACGAGTCACCTGCTGGACGTGGACTGCGCAGTGCCCGACGGCGACTACTTGGCGCACGATCAAATCGCGTACTTGAACGTGCACGGCTACAATGGGAGCAACGTCACCACTGGCACCACGGGCTGGGCCATGGCGGAAGCTTGTGTCGGCTTCTACGCGAGCAACTCGGGATCATGCGGATCGATCGCTTCTACCGGCGCCCCGAATACGGGCATGTTCACGCTCCAGCCCTCGCTCACGGCCTGGCAAAATCCTTCGTATCACAGCGATTTTGCCTACGTTTGGTCGCGCATCCCACCCCGCGGGACCGGAGCGCGCAGTAACCTGCGCGGGATTTGGATGAGCAACTAAAGAGGGCGGTGAGTCGTGGTGCGCTCTGGACGCTGGCCGGGACTGGTCGTGGTCATCGCGGTGTTGCTCGGTGTCGCGGCCGGGTTGCTCATCGGGACGCGCCTGACACAAGCAAACAGCGTGGGCGGGCCGCACGAGCGCTTCGTGCGGCCCGTGGCGCAGTCGGCGCCGGCAACAGACGCCGAGCGCGAACGCATGGCCTTGATCGAGGCGCGCCTCAGGCGCTTGGAGGCACGACCCGAGCCCTCGGCCGTCCTTGCGCCGCAGGCGCCGTCTCCCGAGCGAGCAGCCAATGATGCGCTCACCGCGGAGGAGGCACCTGCGCAGCGCTTCCTCGAGCAAGTGAAGGAGCGTCGCGCCTCGCATGACGGCGAGCCGACGGATCGCGCGTGGGCAGGGCGCGTCGCGCCGAGCTTGCAGTCGGACCTGCTTTTGCTTGCGGCCTCGGACGCAGGTAACTTATTTCGTGTCGGGGCCGTGGAGTGCAAAACGACCTCCTGCGCGGCACCGCTCTCGTTTCCCAGCTTCCAGGCGGCGGCCGACAGCGCTTCGCTGCTCCTGCACTCGCCCTATTCGCAGCGCTGCGGTACCACCGTTTTCTTACCCGAGCCGGCCGACCGCGCCGCCCCTTACGAGCTAACCATGTTCTTCGAATGCGAGGAGACGCGCCGCTAATTGCGGACCAGATTGCTCGCCCCAAGCCCGCGGGCTATGAGTGCGCCCGTCATGCCCATCGCCTACCTGCTGCTCAAGATGATTCACTTCGTTGCTTTGGCGCTGGGCGTCGGCGCAAGCTTTGCGGCGTTCAGCTTGCGTCGAGCGGCGGCCGAGCTCGAGCCCAGTGAGCGAGCGAAGTTCTCGATCCGCGCGCTGCGCGTCGCGAAGAACGGCAGCTACGGTCTGGCGCTGTTGCTGATTACCGGCCTGGGCATGTTCTTCCTGCGTGGTCCCGGCGCGGTCATGGCCGCGGGCGGCGGTGCGTTCCACGCCAAGCTGACCTTGGTCGTGATCTTGTGTGGCGTGGTCGGCTATTCGCAGGCGCTCGGTAAGCGCGCTCGCGAGGCCGGCGGCGGTCCAGCGTTGGCCAAGCTGCCCGCGGTCAGCAACGCGATCTTGCTGCTCGGTGTAGGCATCATCATCTCTGCCGTGCTCGCCTTCCAGTAAGGGCCAGGTTTGGGCGCCGTGGCGCGCGGCACCCGTTCGGGTGAGACGGGCGCGGCGCGCAAAAATCCGCCGCAGCTGTTGCGCGAAAGATTTCGGGCGAACGGTCGTAATGCAAGAGGCTTGGTCCGATTTGCTGTCGCACCCCCGCCGCCCAAGGGCCTCCGCCCGGAGCGGTATACCGCGCAACTTGCGCTGGGACGGGTCCATTCGCAGCTGGTCCCGCTCACCCGCGAAGGCGACGGTTACGCGATTGATCTCGCAAATAGTCAGGATTGGTTCGAGCTACCGGCGGGGCGTGGCCTCGCTGGCTACGGCCTAGCCCGCGCGCTGCGCATCCTGCTCGACGTGCTGGGCGGTCTCAGCGCATTGCACGACACGCGATCCGACAACGGCCGCCCCTTCGTTCACGGCGAGCTCGTCCCGGCCTTGGTTCGGGTCGACGCCTCCGGTACCGCGCGCTTGATTCCGCTCGCCCCGTGGCATTCATCGACCTTGGGCAAGCAGCCGAGCCGGGAGCGCATCGGCCACTTGGCGCCCGAGCGCTTGCTGGGCGATGCCATCGATCAGCGCGCGGACGTGTTCAGCGCCGGCGTGTTTCTTTGGGAAGCCCTCGCGGGGCGTCGCTTGTTCGAGGCCAACTCGGTCGACGAGATCATCATGCGCTTGATGGGCGGGCGGGTGACGCTGCCCGCGCTTCCTCCCGAGCTGAGCTGGGCGCTGCCGCTCAAAGACGTGGTGCTATGCGCGCTGGCGGTCGACCCGGAGCAGCGGTTCGCGAACGCGGCCGATCTCGCCGAGGCGATCGAAGCCGTGGCGGCGGAGCACGTGGCGTCGCACGCCGAAGTCGCGGCCTACTTCGGAGCGCGCGATCCGCACGCGCGCTCGTCGGTCATCGAGCAGCCGCGCAAGCCGACGCACAACTCGAGCCTCTCCGCGTTGGTCTCCCCCGTCACCCGGCCTGAATCAGCGCCCGCTTCGAGCCCCGTCACTTCGCGCGAGTCGAGCGCGCCGAGTAGTCGCCGCCACGGTAGACTGTGGGCGGGCGCCGCGGGGCTCTTGCTGCTCGTGGCGCTCGGAGTCGGCCTGGCCTCGCGCGGCTCCGCCCGTGCCCCGGAGGGCGCGGGGAGCGCTCCGGCCCCGGCAACGCCCATCTCCGCCGCACTCCGGGTTGGCGAGCCCCCAAATGGAGCGCCCAGCACCGCGCCGACCGAGCCTCATGCTTCGCCCACGCCGAGCGCGCCTGAGGCACCCGCTGCGAGCACGGGCACGACCTCCAGCGGACCCGGCAAGTCGTCCAAGCCGAGCAAGGGCTCGAAGTCTCTCGCTCCGACGCTGCGAGCGCCCGCGAAAGCCCCCGCGATTCGCGACAAAGAAGCCGAGAAATACGGGATCTGAGCGGGATCAGCGCAACCTGCGATCCAACGCCGAAACCTTCGAGAAACAGCGCGAAATCGTAAACGCGCGACACTACCCCGAGTGCAGCTCGACGCCCTGCAGTCCCTCGCGCTGTCCGTGGCCGCCGCGCGCTCACCGGATTCGGTGCTGCGCGAGATGGTGCAGGGGCTCGGCATGTGGGACGGCGTGGCCCTGGCTCGGGTCTGGCTGCTCCATCACCCGGAGGAGGGCACGCCGTACCTCGAGCTCAAGGCCAGCATCGGGGCGTCACGAGTCGACCCGTCGAAGCGCTGGAACCGCACCGATGGTGCGCACCACAACATTCCGCTGAGCTACGGCAAGGTCGGGCAGGTCGCCGCGAGCAACCGCGCGCTGCTCCTGCAGCGGGGCGCGCCCGACTGGATCTTGCAGCAAGAATGGGCCGACGCCGAAGGCATCCAGAGCTTCGCGGGACAGCCGCTGTGCTTCAAGGGCCAAGTGCTGGGCGTGGTCGCGTTTTTCAGTCGCCGCCGCTTGGAAAAGACCGACCTGGACTGGTTGCGGGTGTTCGCGGACCACGCCGCGGTGGCCATCGCCAATGCGCGCGCCTTCGAAGAGATCGCCCGCCTGAAAGAGAACGCCGAGCGCGAGCGCGACTACTTGCGTGAGGCGGTGCGTTCCGCTTTGAAACAAGGCGAAATCATCGCCGAAAGCCCGGCCATGCGCGGCGTGTTGGCACAAGTGCAAGCCGTCGCCCAGAGCGATTCCTCGGTGCTCATCTTGGGCGAGAGCGGCGTCGGCAAGGAGCTGATCGCGGCCGCCGTGCACGACATGAGCCCGCGCCACGACGGACCGCTCGTGAAGGTAAATTGTGCCAGCGTGCCGCGCGAGCTGTTCGAGAGCGAGTTCTTCGGCCACGTGCGCGGCGCGTTCAGCGGCGCGTCGCGCGACCGCCAGGGGCGCTTCTTGCTGGCCGACGGCGGCTCGTTGTTCTTGGACGAAGTGGGCGAGATCCCGCTCGAGCACCAGAGCAAGCTGCTGCGCGTGTTGCAAGAACGCACCTTCGAGCCGGTCGGTGACGACCGCACGCGGCGAGTGGACGTGCGCGTGATCGCCGCCACCAACCGCCCACTCGAGGTCGAGGTCGAGAGCGGGCGTTTCCGTCGCGATCTCTTCTATCGCCTGAGCGTCGTGCCCATCATCGTGCCGCCCCTCCGGGAGCGCCGGGAGGACATCTTGCCCATGGCGCGGCAGTTCCTGGAGGCTACCTCGGCGCGCCTGCATTTGCCGCTGCGCAGCCTGTCCCCGGCCGACGAGGCTCGCTTGGAAAGCTACGATTTCCCGGGCAATGTTCGGGAGCTACAGAACCTGATCGAGCGCGCCTTGGTGCTTGCCAGTCACGAAGGCTCGGGGCTTCGCTTGCAGCTCGGCAAGAGCAGTCTCCTGCCCGCCCCCACGGTCTCGGAAGCGGCGACTCAGAACGGAGCCGAGGTGCTTTCAGAGCAACACTTCCAAGCCCTCGAGCGGCAGAACATCGAGAACGCGCTCAGCCGCTGCGACTGGCGCATCGCCGGCGAGCGTGGCGCGGCGAACCTGCTCGGCTTGAGCCCGAGCACCTTGAGCTACCGCATGAAGCAGCTCGGCGTGGCGCGCCCGGCCAAGCGTTAGAATTTCTCCGAGCCGAAACACAGGGCGCTGCCGAGTCGCGAAAGCTGAGGGCGCTACTCGCGAAAAATGGTGAGTCGCAAAGAGCTGCGTGTTTCGACCCCGTAGCTCGTTTCGCGAAAATCCCGCAAATCGCCGACCCGTCTAGGTCGGCGAGCGCCTGGCACGCAGCTCGCAACAGGGCCCTCCGAGGACACAACGCTCGCGCTCGAATGGCGCGGGATCACATCGCCTTATTTGGAGGATCGCTATGCCGAAGGTTGAAGTCGCCCCCAACAAAACCGGGGATTTTCTGGTCGATTACGAAGAAAAAGTGTTCGAGGACGTGAAGGCGTCCCCCGGCGAAAAGGCGCTGGTCACCTTTCACACGGTGGCCTTCGAAGGCTCGATCGGCCTCGTGAACATGCTGCAAGCGATTCGTCTCCAGCGCAAAGGCTTCGAGACCTCGATGTTGCTGTACGGGCCCGGCGTCACGCTCGGCGTACAGCGCGGCTTTCCGAAGCTCGGGGATGAAGCATTCCCGGGTCATCAGAACTTCAGCGCTCAGATCAAGAAGTTCATGAGCGAGGGCGGCAAGGTGTACTGCTGCCGTTTCGCGCTGCAAGCGCTGTACGGCCACGGCGAAGGCGCCCTGATCGAAGGCATCCGCCCGATCAATCCGCTCGATGTGCTGGACATCATCTTGCTCCACCGCAAGTCGAACGCCTTCATCATGAACACATGGACGTTGTGACCTGAGAGAAGCGGGAGGCCCATCGTGACTACTCCGAAGATCGTCCGTGCCGCCGCGGTTCAACTGAGCCCCGTGCTGTACAGTTGCCAGGGCACGACCGAAAAGGTGTGCGCTGCCATCGCCGAAGCCGCGAAAAAAGGCGCGGAGCTCGTGGTATTCCCGGAGACGGTCCTCCCGTACTACCCGTACTTCTCGTTCATCAAGGCGCCCGCGGTGATGGGCGCCGACCACCTGAAGCTGATCGAAGAGTCCGTGACGGTCCCGGGTCCCGTCACGGACGCGATCGGCGAAGCCGCGAAGCTCGCGGGTGTCGTGGTCGCGATCGGCATCAACGAGCGCGACCACGGCACGCTGTACAACGCGCAGTTGCTGTTCGACGCCGATGGCCGGCTCGTGCAATGCCGGCGCAAAATCACTCCGACGTACCACGAGCGCATGGTCTGGGGTCAGGGGGATGGCTCGGGCTTGCGCGCGGTGGATACGGCGGTCGGCCGCATCGGGCAGCTTGCGTGTTGGGAGCACTACAACCCGCTCGCGCGCTACGCGATGATGTCGGAGCACGAGCAGATCCACGTCGCCATGTTCCCGGGCTCGCTCGTGGGCGACATTTTCCGGGAACAGATCGAGGTCACCATCCGCCACCACGCCCTCGAATCCGGCTGTTTCGTGGTGAATGCCACCGGCTATTTGGATCCACAGCAAGTCGCCGAAGTTGCTGGCACGACCGGCCTCGAGCGCGCGCTGCGCGGCGGTTGCTTCACGGCCATCGTCTCGCCCGAAGGCACGCTGCTCACCCCTCCGTTGATCGACGGCGAAGGCATGGTCGTTGCCGACCTCGACCTGTCCCTGATCAATAAGCGCAAACGCATGATGGACAGCATGGGTCACTACAGCCGGCCCGAGCTGCTGAGCTTGCTCATCAATCGCAACCCGCAACCGCACGTGCGTGATCTTTCTCCGGAACTGAACGGCAACAGCCCAACGAGGACCAACCATGAATCGTTCGCTCCCCATCGCGAGCCCGCGGCAGCCGAAGCGCCCACCCGAGAACTATCCTGAGATCTTGTCCGAGCTGCAGGCGCTCGGCATGCGCTGGCTCGACGGCTCCGGGCCGGGGTTGGCGCGCGCAGGCGGCGCCGGACCGTCCGATCACAAAGCCGTGACGATCGCCAATCAAACGGTGATGGTGCCGATCTTGAACCATGCCTCGGCCCGCTCGCCGTACGCGGCGCAAGTCAAAGGCGACTACGCGCTCCTGCTCAAGGACGACGAGCTCGTGGCCGAGCTCGGCTTCCCGAAGAAGCCGCGCTTCTACGAGCGCAGCACCGCGGACGGCATCCCGTATTGGAAGATTGCGACTTTGCACGGCAACGACGTGCTGGCGACCACGGTGCTCCAAACCTGTAAGCGTTACGGCAACCGCGCGACCTCGTGTCAGTTCTGCGCCATCGGCCAATCCTTGGCCGCCAAATCGACGATCGCGGAGAAGACGCCCGCGCAGCTCGCGGAGGTGGCCAAAGCGGCAGTCGAGCTGGACGGCGTGCGGCACATGGTGATGACGACCGGCACGCCGCAGACCGACGACCGCGGCGCGCGCGTGCTCGCCGACGCCGCGCGCGCGATCCGCGCGGCCGTCGATCTGCCGCTGCAAGCTCAGTGCGAGCCCCCCGCTGATTTCGCGTGGTTTTCACGGCTGGCGGATGCCGGCGTGGATAGCCTGGGCCTGCACCTGGAAGCCGTGACGGAAGAGGTGCGGCAGCGCATCATCCCGGGCAAAGCGGAGGTCCCGGTGTCGGTGTATCTCGAGGCGTTCGCGGCGGCGGTCTCGGTGTTCGGTCGCGGTCAGGTGTCTAGCTACATCTTGGCCGGGCTGGGCGACAGCCGCGAAAGGATCCTGGACATGTGCGCCCAGATGATCGAGCTCGGCGTGTATCCGTTCGTCGTGCCGTTCGTGCCCATCGCGGGCACGCCGCTGGCGCACCACCCCACACCCGAGCCGGCGTTCATGGCCTCCTTGCTCGGCGACCTGTCGGCGCTACTCGCCTCGGCCAACCTGCGCAGCACCGAGATCAAAGCGGGTTGCGGCCGCTGCGGCGCCTGTTCGTCCTTGAAAGCGCGGGAGGCGGCCCATGCTTGACCGCATCCACCCCTGGGGCAAACCCGTGCGCGCCCAGACAGCTCAGCACGTCTGCGCCGAGCTGGCGCGGGAGCCGTGGCAGATTCAGGCTTACTTTCGGCTGCGCAGCGAGATCTTCGCCGACGAGCAGGGCCTGTTTCAGGGCTCCGATCGCGATGCCTACGACGACCACGCCAGTGCCATCGTCGCGCAAGGCGAGATCGCGGGCATGCCGGACGGCGTGGTCGGCGTCGTGCGCATCTACCAAGAGGGCGAAGGGACTTGGTACGGCGGGCGGCTCGGCGTTGCGCGTGCCTATCGGCGCGTGGGTGCCGTCGGCACCGCGCTCATCACCGAAGCCGTGTCCACGGCCCATGGCTGGGGCTGCCGCCAGTTCTTGGCCACGGTCCAAGAAGCGAACGCGCGCTACTTCGAGCACCATCACTTCCGTCGCTTGCAAGCCATCGAGTTGCTCGGGCGCCCGCACTATTTGATGCAGGCCGATCTCGAGCGTTATCCCGCGCGCTTGTCCAGCGTGTGGCGAGCGAGGGCGTCATGAAGATCGAACCCGGTAGTTTGGAAGCGCTGGCGCGCGAGCTCCGCGGTCGTGCCGAGCTGGACCTCAAGCGCGACATTCAAGTCGCCGCGCGCGCGTTCGGGCGCACCACGCACAGCGCGTGGTTCCCCACCCCGAGCCCCATCTTGAACGGTGACGACGCCGCAGCTTTGCCGGACGGCGATGGTTACACGCTGTTCGCGGCCGAGGGCATGCGCAGTGAGTTTCTGGCCGCGGATCCGTGGTTTTGCGGTTTTTGCTCGGTCATGGTGAACCTGAACGATATCGCGGCCATGGGCGGCCGGCCCTGGGCGATTACCGATGTCTTGTTCATGGGCTCGGGTGAGAACGAGCGCGTGCTCGAAGGGATGGTCGCCGCGAGTGACGCCTTCGGCGTGCCGATCGTGGGCGGCCATACCTCGCGCGTCGGCGGCGCCTCGTTCTTGGCGGTGTCGGTGCTAGGCAAGGCCAAGCGGCTGATCTCCGGCCACGCGGCGCGCGCCGGCCAAACGCTGCTCGTCGCGGTCGATCTGCGCGGTACGTTCCGCGGCCTGGGCGGCAACTTCAACGCGGCCAGCACGGCCTCTCCCGAGCAGTTGCGGCGGCAGTTGGCGCTGTTGCCGGAGCTCGCCGAGTCCGGCCTCGTGGGCGCGGGCAAAGACATCAGCATGGCGGGCGTGTGCGGCTCGCTGTTGATGATGCTCGAGACATCACGAGTCGGTGCGCGCCTGGATTTGAGTCAGCTGCCCGCGCCCCCGCAGGTGGATGTGTTTCGCTGGCTGAACGCGTTTCCGAGCTTCGGCTTCGTGCTCAGCGTCGAGCCCGACGCGGCAGCAGAAGTGTGCGTGCGCTTTGCGGCCGCGGGTGTGGCCTGCACGGCCGTGGGTGTGGTGACGAACGAGCCTCGGCTCGAGCTCGTCGCGGGCAAAGAGCGCGCTTTGTACTGGGACTTGGCCGAGCCGCTCACCGGTTTTGGCGAACCTCGGCACGTGGCGCGCGCCAGTTGAGCGAAACGACGAGAACATGCTTTCGGTCGGGATTTTCACGTACTCTACCAAGCCTCGCGGCAGCGTGGTGCACGCCGCGTGCTTGGCCGAGGCGCTGCAGCGCAAAGGCGCGGACGTCACGTTGTACGCGCTCAGCAAAGCGGGTGACGGCTTTTATCGCCCGCTGTCCTGTGCGCTACGGCTGATTCCGGCCGAGCCGGCGCCGGTCGAGGTGGATGCGTTGATTCGGCAACGCATCGCTGAGTTTTGTACCGGCATCGCCGAGCTGGGCGTGAACCACGCGATTTGCCACGCCGAGGATTGCTTGGCCGCCAACGCGCTCGTGGTGGCCAAATCCGCGTTGGGGGCAGCCGCCATCGTACGCACCGTGCATCACGTGGAGCAATTCGAGAGCCCGTATCTAATGGCTTGTCAGGCGCGCTCCGTGGCGTCGGCGGATCTCGTGCTCAGCGTGAGCCAAGTCACCCATCGTGAGGTGGGTGCGGTTTATGGCCGTGAAGCACCGGTGATCTCCAACGGCGTAGACCTCGCTCGCTTCGAGGCGCCCTCGGCTCTGGACGTGAAGCGCGTGCGCGAGCGGCTCGGTGTCTTGCCGGGCGAGGCGTTGATCCTCAGCGTGGGCGGCGTAGAAGCTCGTAAAAATAGCCTTGGCGCGCTGGCGGCGGTGCGCGAAGCATTCGCTCGGCATCCGGCGTTGCGCTGGGTGATCGCGGGTGGGGCGAGCATTTGGGAGCACGAGACTTATCGCGCCGAGTTCTCTCGGCAGCTGGCCGAGCTGCCGGACGCATTGCGCGCGCGCATCAGCATCCTGGGCACGATTGCCGAAGCCGAGCTCACCGACTTGTATCAGGCGAGCGACGTGCTCTTGTGCCCGTCCTTGCAAGAGGGCTTCGGCCTGTGCGTGCTCGAAGCCATGGCGGCAAGATCCGCCGTCGTGGTGCCGCGCGGCGCGCCCTTCGACGAGTACCTCGACGAGAGCTGCGCGAGCTTCGTCGAGCCGAGCTCGAGCGCGGACATCGCGCGTGGCCTGCTCGACGTGCTGCGCGAGCCCGAGCGGAGCGCCGCGTTGATCGCCGCCGGACACTTACGTGTGCAGCGTTTCTCCTGGGATCTCGTGGCCGAGCGGCACCTCGCTCGTTACGAGTCGTTGCTCGGGCGGGGTCGTCCCGTCTCGGCGCAACTGCACTGAATTTCAACAAACAAAAAGTGGAGTCTGATCATGCCCGAGATGCATTTTCGCGTGCGTTGGCCGAACGGCGCGACCGTCAACTGCTATTCCCCGTCCTACATCATCGAAGAGTACCTGACCGTGGGCCAGAGCTACCCCGTGCCGGAGTTTCTGGAGCGCACGCGCGCGGCGCTGAACATCGCCTCCGAGCGGGTCCGCGAAAAGTACGGGTTTGCTTGCAGCTCGGCGCTGGACCAGCTGTCGGTGATCGAGGAAACGGCGAGCGCGCTGTCGCCCGAGCAGCACACGCAAAGCGTCTTGGTGCTCGACTTCGAAAAGCACGCCGCGCGTGACGCGCGCGCGAAATCCGGGACGCAAGAGCGCCGCGAGCACCACACCGTGCTCGTGGTCGGTGGTGGCCAGGCCGGGCTCTCGGTGAGCTATCACCTGAAGCAGCGGGGCATCGATCACCTGGTGCTCGAAGGCCGCAGGGTCGCGCATTCCTGGCGCGACGAGCGCTGGGACACCTTTTGCTTGGTCACGCCCAATTGGCAATGTCAGCTGCCGGGCTACCCGTATGCGGGGCCTGACCCACAAGGCTTCATGCTCAAGGACCAGATCGTGGAATACGTGGAAGGCTACAAAAAGGCCTTCGATTTGCCAGTTCGCGAAGGCGTGATGGTCGAGGCCTTGAACGAGTTGTCAGACAGCAGCCCAGCCCGCTTCGAGCTCGTTACCTCGCACGGCGTGTTCACGGCCGAGCAAGTGGTGGTCGCGACCGGCGCGTACCACAAGGCATTCTTGCCGCCGTACGCCAAGGAGATCCCGGAGCACGTGGTGACGCAGCACTCGTCGAGCTACAAGAATCCGGAGTCCCTCCCGGCGGGCGCGGTTCTGGTCGTGGGCAGCGGCCAGTCGGGTGCACAGATCGCCGAGGACTTGCACCTCGCGGGTCGCGAGGTGCACCTGGCCGTCGGTAACGCGCCCCGCTGCGCTCGCCGTTACCGCGGGCGGGACGTCGTCGAGTGGCTCGCCGACCTCGGCTACTACGACATCCCGATCGACCAACACCCGAACCGTGAACAAGTGCGCGACAAGACCAATCATTACGTGACCGGTCGCGACGGCGGACGCGACATCGATCTGCGCAAAATGGCCGTGGAAGGCATGAAGCTGTACGGCCCGCTCAGCACCGTCACGGCAGGCGTGGCCGAATTCAAACCCGAGCTGAAGCAGAACTTGGACAGTGCCGACAACGTGTACCGCAGCATCAATCGCACGATCGACGCCTACATCGAAAAGGCAGGCGTGTCGGCGCCGCAAGAGGCCGACTACGCACCGCCCTGGGAGCCCGAGAGCGAGCCCGTGACGCTCGACTTGCTGGCGGCCGGTGTGACCTCGATCTTGTTCTGCGCGGGTTTCGCCTCCGATTTCAGCTGGGTGAAGCCCCCCGTGCTCGATGGGCGCGGCTTTCCGATTCACGAACGCGGCGTGACTGCCACGGACGGCCTGTACTTCATCGGCTTGCCTTGGCTACACACCTGGGGCTCGGGTCGCTTCTCGGGCGTGGGGCGCGACGCCGATTACATCGTGAGTCACCTCGCGCAGCTGCTGCAGACGCAGTCTGCGAGCGAGCCGCTAGGGGCCGCTAGCGCTTGAGGCGAGCCCGCTCAGGAGCTCGCCCACGTTGCCGCGCAGCTTGAGCGTGGCGAGCTCGTCCGCGCGTGTGATGCCGCGGTTGATGATGGCGATGGGCACCCCGAAGCGCGCCGCGGCGCGCGCGAAGCGGAAGCCCGAGAAGACCATCAACGAAGTGCCGATGATGAGCAGCAAGCGTGAGCCCTCGAGCGTGGCCATGCTCTGGGTGACGCGCTCGGCGGGCACGTTCTCGCCGAAGAAGACGACGTGCGGCTTCAACATCCCGCCGCATGCCGCGCAGGGCACGACCTCGAAGCGCTGATAGTCGACGTCACTCAGCTCGGCGTCACCGTCCGGCTTCACCGTCGCCTCGGCCGCGATGAACTCGGGATTACGTGCCTCGAGCTCGGATTGCAGCGCTGCCCGCTCAGTGAGGGCTCCACAACCCAAACACCGAACCTGATCGAGCCGGCCGTGCAAATCGACGAGCTGTCGGCTGCCGGCCCGGCGGTGCAAGCCGTCCACGTTTTGCGTCACGAGTAGCGAGAGCTGCCCGCGCGCCTCGAGCGCAGACAATGCGTGGTGCGCCACGTTGGGCAGGGTGCGGGCCATGAACGGGTAGCCAAGCATGCTGCGCGCCCAATAACGCCGGCGCGTGGCCTCCGAGCCCACGAAGTCGCGGTACTGGACCGGCGCGCGCGCCTTCCACGCTCCAGCATCGTCCCGGTAGTCCGGGATGCCGGAGTCTGTGCTGACGCCCGCGCCCGTCAACACGAAGGTGCCGCCCTCGGCGAGCCGCTCCTTCAGCTCCGCGATGGCGTTCGACGCCTGATTCCCCGAAGCCCCCAGCTGTTCAGTTCGAGCGGGCAGATCGCGCACGGGCCGAAGTCTGAAACCAGAACCTCAGCCCGTCAAACTCAGAGCTCCCGCGCAGGCTCAGCTATTCGGGACAAACGGTGGCGGCGAGCTGCTGCGGCGATGCGCGGCAGTCGCGTTGACCGAGCTTGCGCTGGGCAAGCCCGTGAGGTCAGGGCGAGGGAAGCCGACGTAGCTCGTCTTCGCGGTGTGAATCGCGAGCCGTGCAACCTCACGCAAGAGGGCGGGCTCCACGAGGAGAGCTTCGATGCCGAGTTGCGGCGCTAGATGAAAGCTGCCGACGGTTTGATCGTCGCTAATACGCACGACCGAATACGAGCCAGCGTCGACTCGGATGATGCGGTAAGTAACTCCCGCCAGCTGAACCATACCTTTGACTTTTCTTGCCATTTGTTTAGTGCACCCTGTGGCGCCGTCCGACTATGCCAGAGCGCGCGCCATTGTCGAATGGTGCACCCGCCTCCGTGTCCGTAACGTCGCGGCGGGGTGTCGTCTTTAGTAAAAGCGACGGCGATGCGAGCGGGCGTTTTATCTGCGTTTAACCCACACCTTTGCGCACTTCTCTGTAGCTTCCTGCAGCGCCGCAGCAACGCGGCGTGCTGGCGCTCTTGTCACCTACAGGGGTGATAGCGCTTCGCCATCTCACAAATACTCATGATTCGAAACCCAGGATCGATCCCGGTCCGGGTTGTGGTGCAGCTGTAAGCTCCGGCTGGGCTCGACCGGATGACTCGCTAAAGAACCAGCAAAAGCGCATGAAATGTCAGAAACGCCCCGATCGGCCCCGCTAGCTTCGGCCCGTCGTTTCGACCTGGAGGCTAAGACGTCGAACGATCGGAGAGCGGTTTCGGAGCGTACCTTGCTGCGTGGCAAGCACCGTTGGGAAAAGGACCGAGCGCGCGCTTCGCCACGTGCCTCGGCGAGCGGTGCGTTTACAGCGATCCCTTGGCGCAGACCGAGGTTGGGATGCTCTCTTGGCTTACATGGTCGACTTTCACCGAACGCGCACGAGATCCTATCGGTCGAAGGTACGATCCTGGGCGACTAAGAACAGCTCGCGCAGCACACCGGCGCCGGAATTCCCAAGGGCGGGCATGCCTTGCAAGGCATGCGTCTGAACCACGGATGAGAGGCCGCGTGGCCTGCGGTCTGTTCTTCACGGACAAGAAGCACCCGAGCTCGTTCGCCACCTACCTGGCCGGCGCGCTGTACTACGCAGCCGTGTACGGCGAGAGCTCGCAAGGCCTCGCGCTGTATCCCGGTGTCGGGGACCTCTCGGCCCCCGAGATCAGCAAAGACATGGCGCGCGCGCACTCGATGCGGGCCACGGCCGCGAAATTTTCGACCACTCAGTGAGCGAGTCGGGCTCGGTGTAACCTCGGGGAGCGATGACGCACCCCGAGCCCTCATCCGAAAAGTCCGCCCGAGCCGCGCGAGCGCTCAGCACGTTTCACGCGACACCGCTCAGCGAGGCGTTGAGCCGCTACCTTACGATCGATCCGGGCGAGCACGCGCTGCGAATTTTCCGGGCCTCTGCCGAGCGCGTGCCCGCGTATCGCCGCTTCCTGGCGGCGCAGGGCGTAGACGCCGGGCAGGTGCGCACGTTGCAAGACTTTCGTCGGCTTCCGGTGACTACCAAGGAGAACTATCACCGGCCGAGCGCGCTCGCCGACCTGTGCCTGGACGGCGAGCTCAGCGGCTGTGACATGCTCGCATTCTCGTCCGGGTCCACGGGGCAGCCGACCGTCTGGCCGCGTTTCGTGTCGGACGAGCTCGGCACCGCCGAGCGCTTCGAACAAGTGTTGGTCGATACGTTCGGTGCCGATCGGCGCAGCACGTTGGTCGTCGTGTGCTTTGCGCTCGGAACTTGGGTGGGCGGCATGTACACCGCCGCATGCTGCCGGCATGTGGCGGCCAAGGGGCATCCGGTCACGGTGGTCACGCCGGGCAATCAAAAGCCGGAGATCTTGCGCGTGCTGCGTGCTCTCGCCGCTTTTTACGAGCAAATCGTGCTTTGCGGCTATCCGCCGTTTTTGAAAGATCTGATCGACGAGGGCACTCTGGCTGGGTTCGAGTGGGCGCGTTACTCGGTCGGCACGGTGCTCGCGGGTGAAGTGTTCAGCGAGTCCTGGCGGGCGCTCGTCTGTGAACGGTTGGGCGCCGCCGACCCGGCGCACGCCAGTGCCTCGCTGTACGGCACGGCGGATGGCGGCGTGCTTGCCAACGAAACGCCGCTCAGCATCAGCATCCGTCGCTTCTTGGCAGAGCATCCCGATGCGGCGCGTACGCTGTTCGGTGAGGCGCGCTTGCCCACGCTGTGCCAGTTCGATCCGTTGCATCGCTACTTCGAGCAAGAGCCCGACGGCAGCTTGCTGTTCACGGCAGCCGGCGGTGTACCGCTCGTGCGCTACAAGATTCTGGATCGCGGCGGGGTCATCCCGTTTTCGGCGATGCTCCCCTTCCTGAGGGAGCACGGGTTTGCGCCGAGCGTTGCGCCGGTCCGCGAGCTGCCGTTCGTGTACGTGTTTGGTCGCTCGAGCTTCGCGGTCTCGTTTTACGGCGCCAACGTGTATCCCGAGAATGTATCGCCCGCGCTCGAACAACGAGCCTTTGCGTCGCTCGTCACCGGCAAGTTCGTGCTCCAGATCGCGCACGACGCACAGCTCGATGCGTCGCTCCACGTGACCGTCGAGCTCGCGGCGGGAATCACGGCCGACGCATCACTGGCCGACGCGCTCGCCGTCACGATTCGCGACACTCTGCTACGGCTCAACAGTGAGTTTGCCAACTACGTGTCCGTCGAGCGACGACTACCGAGCGTGATCCTCTTGCCGCACGGCGACCCAGAATATTTCCCGATTGGCGTGAAGCACCGCTACACGCGCGGCGAGTAGCGCACACACTCGCTTGCAGCGCGCGCTCCGAGCTCCCCGCCCGAGCCCGGATCTTCACGCTCACAATCGAGGCGAGATGCTTTTTTCAGCGCGCTTCGAGCAACGGTGCGCTCGTTTCCGTAATGATTGGGACGTTGGTCAGACCAAACCACCAGCGAATGGTTCGGCAAGTTCGAGAAGATCGCCGATACCGATCGCTGGGAATCGATGAGCCAAGACAGCGCACATCTGGGAAAATGGGCAGACCCCAAGAACGCGCTATGGTCGCTGACCAAAAAATCTCCGTGCAAAACCAACGCGAATCAGCCGGACCGCATCGTGTTCAGCGCCACGAACTACGACTACACGACGGTCGAGGAATTCTTACCCCTGTACGTGGCCGTGCTGAACAACATCAAGGAGAACGCGGCCAAGGTCGCAGAGATGTTTCCGGCTTCGTGTTCACGGCGCCGCATGGGGAGGTCGACGGCAAGTGAGCCGCGGGACGCAAACGGGCGGGCGCGTGTCGAACGTGCCCGCCACGTGCGGTAACGATTGGCGCCGGCTACGCGCTCGCCGTGGTCAACAATGACGTCAAGCGCTGCGCGAACGCGGCCGGATTCTCGAGCGGTGAGCCCTCGGCGATCAGCGCTTGATCGTACAAGAGCTCGATCCACGCGGCGACGTTGCCCGGCTCTTCTTTATCGCGCCGCTCCAGGTTTTGAATCAGCGGGTGGCCGGGGTTCAGCTCCAAGATCCGCTTTTGCGGCGGGATGCCCATTTGGCGCGCCATCATCAAGCGCTCGATGTGCGGGGCCATGCCGCCCTCGGGAATCACCAAACACACGGGTGAGTCGGTCAAGCGAGTCGAGAGCCGAACCTCACCGACCTTGGCCGCGAGCACGGCCTTGAAGCGCTCGACGAGCGGCTCGGCTTGCTTCTTCTGCTCGGCCTCAGCAGCCTTTTGCTCTTCGCTCAGCTCTTCTTCGCCGAGCTCCAAGTTCTCGTCCATGGCCGAGACCAGGGGCTTGCCGTCGAACTCGCTCAGGCTCGTCACGGCGAAGGGGTCGACGCCGTCGGTCATGAACAGCACTTCGTAGCCGCGCTTCTTGAGGGTCTCCAAGTGCGGGCTGGAATCGAGCAGAGCACGCGAGGTGCCGGTCGCGTAATAGATGGCCTTTTGGCCGTCTTTCATGCGCGATACGTAGTCTCCGAGCGTGGTGAGGCCCGGTTGAGTCGAGGACTCGTAGCGCACGATCTTTGCGATCCGGTCGCGGTGCTCACTCTCGAAGTGAATGCCCTCTTTGATGACAGCGCCGAAATCAGCCCAGAATTTGGCGAACACCTCGGCGTCTTTCCCGGCCAGTTCTTCGATCATCGCCAAGGTGTGATTGACGACCTGCTTCTTGATCACGCGCACGAGCTTCGAGTCTTGCAAGATCTCGCGCGACACGTTGAGAGGCAAGTCTTCGCTGTCGACCACGCCGCGCACGAAGCGCAAGAAGTTGGGCAAGAGCTCCGCGCAATCATCCATCACGAACACGCGCCGCACGTGCAAGCGAATCCCGTGCTTGGCCGATGGATCGTAAAGATCGAACGGTGCCCGTTTGGGCAGGAACAAGAGTCCCGCGAACTCCTGCGTTCCCTCGACCTTGAAGTGGCGGTGCGCGAGCGGCGCCTCGAAGTCGTGCGTCTGATGCCGATAGAACTCGGTGTACTGCTCTTCGCTGACTTCGCTGGCTGGGCGCTGCCAGAGCGCGCTCGCCTGATTGATGCGCTCGAACGTGGTCTCGCCGGCGGGCTCGCCCTCTTTCGCTTCTTTGGGCGGCACCGCAATCTCGATCGGGTGCCCGATGTAGTCGGAATAGCGACGTACGAGCTCGCGCAAGCGGCTCGGCATCAAGAACTCCTTCTGATCTTCCTTGATGTGCAGGACGAGCGTGGTGCCCGCCTCTGCGCGCTCCGCCGGCTCGATCGTGAACGAGCTCTGCGCGTCCGAGCTCCAGCGAAACGCGGCGCCGTCACCCGCGCGGCGCGTGATCACGTCCACGCGATCGGCAACCAAGTAAGCGCTGTAAAACCCAACGCCGAACTGCCCGATCAGCTGCAAGCCCTGGTCGCTTGCTTCACGGGCCTTGGCGACCTTTTCCAGGAACTCACGAGTGCCGGAGCGAGCGATGGTGCCCAGGTTCAGCTCCAGCTCGGCGGCATTCATGCCGATGCCGTTGTCGGAAATCGTCAGCGTGGACGCCTTGGGGTCCGCGATCAGCTGCACCTTGAGGTCGCCCTCGGTGGCCATCTCCGGATGAGTGACGGCTTCGAAGCGGCGCTTGTCGAGCGCATCCGATGCGTTCGAGACCAGCTCCCGCAGAAAGACTTCTTTGTGGCTGTATAGCGAGTTGACGACGAGGTGCAGGACTTGGCTGACCTCGGCCTTGAAGGAATGGGTCGTAGCTTCGCTCATGGTTCTTCCCGGGTTACGGCGTGCAAATTGGACACTCTGCCTGGGCTGTCAACCGCCCGGGAGCGCGGGGCCGCACGTCCGCGGCAAATTGCCGAAAAAGCCAGATTTTCTCGGCCACCGGCAATGCTAAGGATCGGGTATGCCCAAGCTCAGCGTCGTCATCGGAAGCACCCGCCCCGGGCGCGTTGGCCTCCCCATCGGACAGTGGTTTTTCGAACACGCCAAAGCCCACGGCAAGTTCGAGGTCGAGCTCGTCGATCTGAAAGAGCAAAACCTGCCCCTGATGGACGAGCCCAAGCACCCGCGCTTGGGCGACTACCAGCACGAGCACACCAAGGCCTGGAGCGCGGTCGTGAAAGCCAGTGACGCCTTCGTGTTCGTCACTCCCGAGTACAACTTCAGCGCGCCGCCCTCGTTGCTCAACGCTTTCGACTACCTGTTCAACGAGTGGGCCTACAAGGCCGCCGGCTTCGTGAGCTACGGCGGCCAATCGGGCGGCATCCGCGCCGTGCAAATGCTCAAGCAACCTTTGATCGCGATGAAGCTCGTGGGCATCCCCGAATCCGTCGCCATCCCGTTCTTCATGCAACACCTGGAGAACGGCGTCTTCAAGGGCAACGAGGCGTTCGAAAAGGCGGCCGACACGATGCTGGACGAGCTCGCCCGCTGGACCGAAGCGCTCGGCACCCTGCGCAAGTGAGGGTGGGTTGATGGTCACGCGACACGGCCCGGGGCGACCCAGCCTTCGGCGTCGTGTTGCGTCAGCCCGTTATTTCCGCCCGACTGACGCCCTCGAACGGTCGCTCCGGGACTGATCGTTTCCAGCACAGCGCCGATTGACCGGAGCATTCGCCGAGGACTATCTTCGCACTCGGATGAACGAACGAGCCGGGCGTCGTTTGCTGCCGTTCCTCGCGCTCATCGTTGCGATCGCGTGCGGGGGATCGGCTCGAACGGAGCGCGGCCTGGGCGCCGGTGGTTCAGGCGCCGACTCGAGTCTCGGCGGGGCTCCGGACGCAGGGTTCGATTCCGGCGCGAGTGCGGGCCGGCCCATCACGGTGGACGAAGCCGGCAGCGCCGGTGAGGCCGGAAGCAGCGGTGCGGCGGGCCGCGATGAGCCGGCTGATCACGCGGGTCAGGCCGGCAGCTTAGAGGGCCCGGGCAACGGGCCAAACGCTGCAGGAGCTGCTGGCGCCGCAGGCGCCGGGGAAGACGACCCCTGCGGCCAGGAAGGTTGCGTCACCGAATGCGAGCATGGCGGCGGACTGGTTTCGCTCGCGAGCGGCGCCACCGTCTGCGATTGCCCAGCGGGTACCTGGGGCCGTCAGTGTCAGCTGACGACACTACAGATCGCAACATCCAATAGCTACAGTTGTGCGTTGAGGAGCGATCAAACGCTCGTGTGCTGGGGTGAAAATTACGTCGGCTCCGCACATGCCCCATCTGGCACGTTCAAGAGCGTGTCTCTGGATTACTACATCAGCTGCGCCGTGCGCTCCGATGACACGCTCGCCTGTTGGGGGGATGAGCTATCCGATCAGCCTCCACCGAGTGGCACGTTCAGTCAGGTGGCGGTGGGTGCGGCTCACGTTTGCGCGTTGAAGACCGACAGTACCGTCGTGTGTTGGGGAAGCAATGCCTATGGCCAAGCAACAGCGCCGCCCGGCACGTTCAGCAGCGTTGCAAGCGGTGAGCGCAGCTCGTGCGGCGTGAAGACCGACCAGAGCGTCGTCTGTTGGGGGGAGCTTTCTCAAGCTCACCCGAATCCGCCGGCTGGCGCATTTCAGAGCGTTGGGCTGACAGGGCTCGAAGCGTGTGGCCTACGCCCCGACGGCAGCGTGGTGTGTTGGGGCAGCAAGGGCCTGGCACCCGCCGGCACGTTCGCCAGTGTTGCCGTGGCTTGGAACCGCGCCTGCGGCGTGACCACTGAAGGCAGCATCCAGTGCTGGGGGTTTGCGGACGACGTGGTTGCGAGTCCGCCATCCGGCTCCTTCGTGAGTGTTGCCCTCGGCAATCAAAATACCTGCGGCGTCAAGACAGACGGCGGCGTCGAATGCACGGGGAACAACGCAGGGGGGAAGTCGAGCCCACCGCACGGTCTATTCAGCGAAGTGGGTGGGGGCGAAGACTTCACCTGCGCAATCGATCTCGGCGGGGCTCTCGTCTGCTGGGCCGACGAAGACCTTGCGCAGCCAAGCGCGCCCAAGGGCGCCTACTCCAGCGTCAATACTGCAGGTCCTCCCGCGTGTGCCCTGACGCAGGGCGGTCAGGTGACTTGTTGGGGAGAAAGTACGAGCACCGTCACTCCCCCGACTGGCACTTTCAGCAGTCTCGCCGGCCTCTACACGCATCACTGCGCGTTGAAGCCAGACCGGAGCGTCGTCTGTTGGGGATACGACGTCACGCCCGATCCGACGGGAGAGTTTACGAGCATCGCAACCGGAGTTTTTCACAACTGCGGTATCAGGCCGGATCAAAGCATCGCGTGTTGGGGTGACAACGAAGCGAACGCGGCTACTCCACCCACCGGCAAGTTCATCGGGACTTCAGCGGGCTATGCCTTCAGCTGCGGGCTGAAGACCGACCAGACGATCGCATGCTGGGGTAGTCCGCAAGAAGGTCGCCTTGCAGCGCCAGCCGGCAAGTTCACGGCGATCGCCTCGGGTTTTTTCTTCAGCTGCGCACTGCGCACCGATCGCTCGATTGCTTGCTGGGGAAGCAACGCGTTCGGACAGCTCGCGGCCCCGCAGGGGTCCTTCTTGCGGATTGCCGCCGGGCCGTCGGGCGCGTGCGCTCTGCGAACCGACGGCGCGCTCGCCTGCTGGGGCGTTTTCGAGCGTCCGACTCAGGGATGAGGGCGGTGCTTCACGAGCACCGGCGCGGCGTGTCAGTTTGCCCATGGACGACAAGCCGCCACGCGCAGCCAGCCCGCGAGCGTCCCCGCTGTCGGGCCGAATCGCTCGGCAGCGTTTTTGCTTCTCACGCACCCATGATCCGCAAACTCGGCTCGGGTGAATATCGACTCTACTCACGTAAGAAGGACCCCAAGACGGGGCGCAAACGAAACCTCGGCACGTTCGCCACGCGCGAGGCTGCCGAGAAGCACGAGCGCGCAGTGCAATACTTCAAGCGGCACTGACCCTCCCGCTGCGCGCGTTTAGATCCGCTTCGCATGCCCGGGTTGCAGATCCTCGACGTACCTTTGTTCCCGCTGTTCGTGGCCCAACGGGGGCGGTCAACATTTCTTCGCTGACGTCTGGGAGTCTAAAAGCAAATGCTACCAGTCATGGCGCGCTTCGACCAAAGGCGCGTGACGTGCATTGTCGGTGACACTCTCCCCCCCGTTGCTCGAGCTTCTTACGTGCGCGTTGGCGGCAATGGAATGAACTCGGTCTCGTCCCCAGGCACCTTGGGAAATTTGCCTGCTTGCCAGTCGCGCTTGGCTTGCGCGATGCGCTCGAGCGAGCTGGACACGAAATTCCACTCGATGTGACGCGGGCCATCCGGCGGCGCACCCCCCAAGAGCAGGATGCGCGAGTCCGCCACGGCGCGCAGCGCGGGCGTGCCACCGGCCTTGAAGATCGCCAGTGAACGCATTTCGATGGGCTCACCGGCGTGCGACAGAGCACCGGTGAGGACGTACACAGCGCGCTCTTCGTGCCCCTCGGGCAAGCTGAGCGAGCTCCCCGCGGGCAGAGCAGCCTCCGCGTAAAAGAGCGGCGAAAAGATGCGCACTGGAGACACCTTGCCGTAAGCAGTGCCGGCCAAGACGCGCACGGTGGCTCCGTCGAGCTCGAATTCGGGCAGCGTATCGGCCGGGTGATGATGAAACTCCGGATCCATCTCTTCGTGCGCTTGGGGCAGGGCAACCCACAGCTGAGCCACGTGCAGGCCCGAGCCGGTTTGGCGCAGCTCCGCCGAGGTGCGCTCGGAATGTACGATGCCGCGGCCCGAGGTCATCCAATTCACCGCACCAGGGCGAATTGCTTGCTCGAAGCCGAGGCTGTCGCGATGGATGATCTCGCCGTCGATCACGTAGGTCACGGTGGCCAGGCCGATGTGCGGGTGCGGCCGCACGTCCAGCCCGCGCCCGGCGGGGAGCACACTCGGCCCCAAGTGATCGAAGAACACGAACGGCCCGACATGCTTCCGCGTGAGCGCGGGCAGCACACGCAGAGCACTGAAGCCGTCGACGTCACGGGCGTGCCCGCTCAAGATGCTTTCGAGCTCGGAACCAGCCATGGCTCGACCCTAGCATTTTCGCGCCTAAGGCGGCGTGCTCACGATCTTGCGCGGCAGCTGAGTTTGGGCGAGCGACCCCTCGCTCGGCAACGGCCCTTGCAAGAACCAAGTGCGCATCACGCCCTTGCCCTTGACGTTGATTTCGCCGCGCGGGGTGAGGATGTACATGTCCTTGAGCAGCTGCCGCGTTTCGTCGGTGACGTGAATGGCGCCAGGCTCGCCGTGGGATTCCATGCGGCTCGCGGTGTTTACGGTGTCGCCCCACACGTCGTAGATGAACTTGCGCTTGCCGATCACGCCGGCCACGACGGGGCCGGTGTGAATGCCGATACGAATGCTGAGCGCATCCCCGAACTCGCGGCTGAACTCGGAGGCGCGGCGCTGCATGCCGAGGCTCATCTCCGCGATCATCTGCGCATGGTCGTACTCGTGGCTATGTAGCCCGCCCGCGACCATGTACGCATCGCCGATGGTCTTGATTTTTTCGAGCTTCAGCTTGTCGGCCAGATCATCGAAGCTCGAGAAAATTCGGTTGAGACGATCCACGAGCTGCACCGGGGTGATGCGCTCGCTCATCTTGGTGAAGCCCACGATGTCGGCGAACAACACGGAAACCTGCGCAAAGCCGTCGGCGATGGGCCGCTGCCCGCGCTTCAGGCGCTCGGCGATGCTTTCGGGCAAGACATTGAGCAAGAGCTCTTCTGCGCGCGCTTTTTCAGCCGCCAAAGCGTGGACCTGGTCGTCGATCACTCGCCGTTGCAAGAAGCTCTCGCGCGCTTGGCCCTCCAAGCGATAGGCGACGAGCGCACCGATGCCGCCCAGCGAAAAGAGCGTGCTGGCGATGGACAGGCTTACCTGCAGCGGGCTATGCGCGGCAGTGTGGTCGAGCACCGAGAACATCAGCAACGTGAGCAGCGTGTACGCGAGCTGCGTCGCGACACTCAAACGCGCCACGAAGGGCCCCAGTGTCACGAAGGCCACGGCGAAGGACGTGTACAGAAAGTAGCCGCTGCCGCCAGCGAGCGCGCCGATGTACAGCACGACGAAGTTGGCCGAAAGACCGTAGGCCAGCAGCATGAGCTGGGAAAAGCGCAGCAGATGAGCCGAGCGCAGCACCCAGAACGCCAGCGCCGAGACCGGTACGAACACCCCAAAGCGCACGGCCCACGCCTGATTGCGAATGTGCGGCACGACCAGCGCATCGTGCAGGGCAAAGGACAGGAAGGCGAGGGACGCGAGCCCGATGCTGAAGGTCAAGAAGCGACGCAGCGGCTCGAGGGTGTCGATTCTAAACGCTCGCTCCAACGCCGGATCGGCAAAGCGCCCGCTCCAGTCGAGCCGCGGCCGGCTGGCTTCGGCGGCGCGTTCTCTATCCGTCACTCCACTCACGATGCGCATCGTACAGGGATCGAGCCGAGCGCGCAGCTGCGGCCGCCGCCCCGAAATCCCGCGCTATTCCGGGGCGTCGTCCGCGTAACGGACCTCGACCAGCTCGAGCTCCTCGGTACTGCGTGGCGTCCGGACTTCGATCACGTCGCCGGCGCGCTTGCCGAGCAAGGCGCGGGCGAGCGGTGAGGAAAACGCGAGTAGGCCGGCAGCGGCGTCCGCCTCGTCGACACCGACGATTCGATACGTGGAGTCTTTGCCCGACTCGTGCCGCACTCGGACGACGGCGCCGAAACGCACCTCGGACGGCGGCTGTTCCCGAGGCTCGACGAGCTCGGCGCTCGAGAGCCGGGCCTGCAGCTCGGCAGCGCGCTGCCCCAGCGCGTTCAGGCGTGCCGCGGCGTCGCTCGGATTCGAAGCGTGGAGCGCGGCGCGTTCGCGCTCCAGGCCGGCTTGTTCGGCGCGCAGCAGGCGAAGTCCGCGCGGCGTGACGTAGTTCGGGGTGCCATCGGGCAGCGGCGCGCGCGGCACCACTAGCAGCTCGGTGTCTGCGTCGTCCTTGGTGAACGCTTTGCTCATCGACGGAGGCTCGTGCGCGGCGTCAACCCCGGCGCGGCTCGAGGAGCGTATAGCCCAGGATCCGATCCGCCTTCTGACGAAACTTCGGGCCGAGGTTCCACATCAGCGGTCGCACGGGCGTGAGAAGGGGCGGCTTTCGGCGATTCCGCAGCGCCTCCTCGCGCATGCTGATCGTCGTGTGCGGCACGAAGCCGTGCTGCTCGAAGAAGCCGAACCAGTCCGGTGCCATGAACACGAATGGCGCGGCTTGCAAGTTCTTGCGCACCTTGCCGCGGGGGCGGCGGGCCTCGATGCCGTAGTACTCCTGCGCCCAAAAGCGAAACTTGGGCTCGGCACGTACGTCCTCCGCGAGCCGCGCTACTTCGTCATCGGGCAGATAGGGGATTACGCCTTCGGTGAGCAAGAGCACCTTTTGCGCTCCCTCGGCCACGCGCGCGAGCAGCTCTTTTCGCTCGCCGCGCACCGAAAGGTCGAGCGCGATTCGCTGCAGCGCGCAGCGTGGCTGCTCGGCCGCGAGCTGCCGTTCCTTGAGCTCGATCATGCTCGGGAAGTCGGCCTCGAACCAGCGTAGCGATTCGGGTAGCGCCATGCGGTACGGTCGTGTGTCGAGGCCGGCTCCGAGGTTGAGCACCGTGTCGACGCCGCTTTGGATCGCCTGCAAGACTAGGCGATCGATCGCCGTCGTGCGTTGCGTCACCGTGAAAGCAATCAAGCCGAACGCGGACATCGCACGTGCGATGTCGCGGCCCTTGTCACCGGCAAGCTGAGCCGCCAAAGGATCGTGGAATACCGCGTCCGGACGCTCGCTCTCCAGCGCCCGCAGGCTCGCGATCCAGAACGCGGTGTCCGTGACGTGCTCGATCTTTCCCGTCATGAGCTCTTTCGCGTCGACTCCTGCTCGGCCTCTTCAGCGCCCGCTTTGGCCAGGCCGGGCAGGATCTCGCGCTGCGCCCCCTCGCGTATCAGCGCCAAAACCTCTTCTAGCTCGGCCTCATCGAGTTGGTTGCACGGCAAGCGGAGGCGATCGAGCGCAGGCTCGGCACCCAAGTAGTGCACCCCGCACGTGGCATGAATCGTCCCAATCGAGTTGAAACGCCCTTCTTCGAACATCTGCAGCGAGATCCGCCACGCGCCTTGTTCGATGAGCTCCCGACAATGACGGCAACGCGCACGGCCCGAGGACGCGCGCTCGGCCTTGGCAATGCGGCACAACCGCGGTTGAGCAATGCCTTCTTGGGCTAGGGCGGCCAAGCCCTCGCGCTCTTCCGGCGAGGCTTGGCTCTGCTCCAACACCGGCAGCAGCAACTCGGGCCGGCTACACGCCGCGCAGCGCAAGTGGAACCAAAACAGGCTGTCGCCCTCGCCGTAGGCGTTGGGCAGGGCCTCTCCGAAGCGCTCGTCTCCCTTGGCGATCGACTGGCTGCAGGCTCGGCACTTCGCGCGCCCAGTCGTGGCGCGCTCGATTACGGACGGCATGCCGCCGATTTTGGCAAAGCCCCGCCCGCAGGGTCAAGTTCGGGGCAAGGCCGTCCGCCAAAGACGTGACGGTTTGGTTTCGGTCTCGCAGGCTAGGCGGTGAGGCCGCCCAAAGGACCCGTACAAACCCCGGGGATGCCGAAGGTCTTCACGTCATCGAAGCCCATCGCGTTGCACACGGAAACCAGCAGCTTGTCGTGCGTCCACGTTGTCGTGAAAGGCGTCCCAGTACCAGATGTCGCCCACGCTGATGCGCCATTTCATCCAATCGCCGTCGTCGACGCGCACCCAGAAGCGGTTGTGCTCGGCATCCGGCGAGCGAATGCGGACCCGAATCTTGTACGAGCCCGGGGTACGGCGACGGCTGCGGCCCGAACCGCAATTACTCGTACATTCGCCAGCACCACGATTTGTACCAATCGCAGATGGCTCCGAACATCCTGCAGGAAAATGCGGGCGAGAGCGCTACAGCGTGACTCGAAGCGCGCCGTTCTTGCGGCGCGCCTTTCGTCTCGTGCGCCCGGGCTCAGTGCGCTCCGGGCGCGAAGACGCGCAAGCGATGCCCGTCGGGGTCGAGCGCGACGAAGGTGTGACCGAAGTCCAGCTCGGTTGGGGCTTGAGCGATGGGCAGACCGCGCGCGGACCACTCGGCGTGCTTGGCGAGCACGGCGGCCGCGTCGCTCACGGTGAAGGCCAGCTCGCTGCCGCCGAAGCTCGGCGGTGCCGGGGGCTCGACCGTGTGCTTCGACCAAAGGCCGAGCATCACACCCGAGGGCAGCGCGAACATCGCGAACGTGGGGCTGGCCTCGACGGGCGCGTGCCCGAGCAGCTCCGTGTAGAAGGCGGCGCTGCTCGTGGGGTTATCGACGTACAGGAGGATGAAGCTGGGGTTGAACATGTCGCCCAGCATGCCCGGCACCTGTGCCAAGTTCTGGCAGTAGTGACCATCAACAACAAATTTAGCCCGCTATATTCGACTAGCCCATGCTGCCAATGAGTGGCAGCATGGGCACATGGCTCGCGCCGACCGCTTGCTGCGCCTGGTTCAAGTCCTGCGCCGTTACCGGCAGCCGGTCAGCGCCCAGGCCTTGGCGGCAGAGCTGGAGGTGTCGGTGCGATCCGTGTATCGCGACGTGCAGACGTTGCGCGGGGAGGGCGCGACCATCGAAGGCGAGCCGGGCGTGGGCTACGTGCTGCGTCCAGGGTTTCTTTTGCCGCCCTTGATGTTCAGCGACGACGAGCTCGAGGCATTGGTGCTCGGTCTGCGGCTCACCGCCGAGCATGCCGACGACGCGCTCGGTCGCGCCGCGGCGGATGTGATCGCCAAACTGCGCGCAGTCTTGCCCAAAGACTTGCGCGCAGTGGTGGACGAGACCGCGCTGCTCGCGGGGCCGGCCATCGCTCGCCCTGCCGAGCAGATCGAGCTCGCTGAGGTTCGGCATGCGATCCGCGAGCAGAAGAAGGCCCGCATCGAGTACAGCAACGAACAGGGCACGCAAACCGAGCGCGTGATCTGGCCGCTCGGGCTCGGCTTCTTTCAGCGCGCGCGGCTGGTCGTGGCGTGGTGTGAAGCCCGCGCTGACTTTCGCTCGTTCCGTACGGACCGCATCGCAAGCTGGGAAACGCTGCCTGCGCGGCTGCCGCGCTCGCGCACGGCGCTGCTGCGCGAGTGGCGGCAACGGGAGCAGATCCCGGAACAACTGTGAGGCGCGCCGCCCAGAGCCGCGCGCCTCACGGCGATCCAGCCACTCCGGGAAATTCAGGGGGCTACTGGCCGTAGCAACCAAAGCGATGCTTTGGTCCCTGGATTCGATCTGAAACGGCGATGGTGCCCGGGGGCCGGCTGCTACTTTGAATGGGTGATTTCGGGAGGGTTGCCCGGGCACGCAATCCGCCAAAGATCGGGCTCAGTATTTCAAGAACAACTGCACGGTAGTGGGCGTTGATCCGGGGACTGCCCTCGTCTGCTAACCCGTAAACTCGGCCGTCTCACGCGCCCGTGTCCGTGCCGGCGGCCCGATCTCCCTCTCCTCCCTCTAGGCTTCTTATGGGTCGCCGCGCTGCAGCCCGCCTGCGCCAGTGCGTGACGGCGGGCGGGCACCGCTGACGGCCAGCGAGGTGCGATGTGCGCCCATCGGGCGCCCCCCTTTCAGAGATCGGGCACGGGCACGGGGAGAGCAGAGAGAGAATCAGAGCGTCGAGGCGCTGAAGGTGTCGCACGCGGCGAGGGTGCCGTTGTCGAAGCCGTTTTTGAACCAGCGTGAGCGGGCGGCGGCTGAGCCGTGGGTCCAGGTTTCGGGTTGGACCTTGCCCGAGGTTTCTTTCTGGATGTGATCATCGCCGACGGCGGCAGCAGCTCCCAGCGCTTCTTCCACGTCACCCGCGTCCAGGATTTGGCGTTGGTTGGTGGAGCGCGCCCAGATCCCGGCGTAGCAATCCGCTTGCAGCTCGAGGCGCACGCTGAGCCCGGACTCGCCGATGCGCTGTGACTTGCCGGCGCGATCGACTTGCTCGGAGGTGCCCAGCTGCTTTTGCACGTGATGCCCGATCTCGTGCGCTATCACATAGGCCTCGGCAAAGTCACCCTTGATGCCGAAGCGCTGGGCAAGCTCATTGTAAAAGCTCAAGTCGATGTAAACGCGCTCGTCCGCCGGGCAGTAGAACGGGCCGGTGGCGGCGTCGCCGAAGCCGCAGCCGGTGTTCGTGGAGCCGTTGAACAGCACGAGCTTGGCGTTGCGGTACTGCTTGCCGTTTTGAGTGAATAGTTGCCGCCAAGTGGTTTGCGCGTCGTCGAGCACGAAAGCGACGAAGTGACGAGGCGCGTCCCCACCCTGCGCCGCGACAGACGTGCTGGCGCCGGTCACGGAGTGCGTGCTGGCTCCGCCCCCCGTGAAGTTCTTCACCAAGCTGTAACCGACGACCAGGACGATGATCACCCAGCCGAAGCGGAAGCGGAGCAACAGCGGCAAGAGACCAAGCAGCCCAGAGCCTGCCAGTTGCGGCCCGCCACCGCCGCTGCGACCGCGTTCGTCGATCAGGTCGGAGCTCTCGTGATCTTGGTCGTAGCGCATGGCGCACGTTGTACCCGGGAAGGCGGCGCGTCAATCCGCAGGCACGAGCCAGCGCACATGGTGAGTGTGGCGGCTTTGACGAGGCGCACCAGACGCCGTCGATTAGGGTCCGGGAAAAGGTGCGGCGCGTGCTTACGCGGTCTGGGGCTCGGTGCCTTCGGCCAGCAACGCGATGGGCAAGATCGCCGCTTTGGTGGCGGTGCTCAGCGCGCCTTCGATGGTGCCGCCGTCGGTACGCTCGATCACGATGCGCTCGACGAGGCGCGCGGAGCGGGCGCGGGCTTGATACGACGAGACCACGATGCCGAGCGCGAACAAGGTGCGCTGCAAGACCGCGATCACGGGGGAGCGCTGCCCACGCGTGATCTCGATCGCAGTGAGGCGCGAGCCCTCTTGTTCGAAACGGACTTGTGGATTTTCCTGAGACACGTTGACCCTCAAGGCATGGGCCTCGATTCGGACTCTGTCAACGCCTGCGGTGCGAGTTTGAATGGGCCGCCAGCGCATTTTTCGCGCGCTTGCCCGCGCGGAATAAAACCATGTTTTCGGTTGTTGCAGCCGGATCGAGCGTTGGGAGTAGCGCGCGTGGCGTTGTGGTGACGCGCCGGTGATTTCGGTCCCTAGGTCGGTGTTAGTATGGGCTCCATGATCAAGCACGTCGTCATGTGGAGGCTTCGAGGCACTTCTGCCGAGGAGCGACGAGAACAGGCCGAGAAGGTGCGTGGCGCGCTGGAAGCCTTGCGCGGCAACATCCCCGGGATGTCGAGCCTAGAGGTCGGGATCGGCGCGGGCGGTGACGAGCAGCTGGGTGACGTCGTGCTGATCTCGACCCACGATGACTGGGCCGCACTCAAGGGTTACCAGGTTCACCCTGCGCACGTGGAAGCGGCGCGCGTCATCGCCGCAGCGCGCATCGAGCGACGGGTGCTCGACTTCGAGATCGCTGAGCCGGCTTGATGAGCGGCGGCCGCGGTGAGCCGCGCCGCCGAGCATTGGCTATGGGCTCGCGCGGCGCGAGAAGTGGGGCTCAGCCGCGAGAGAGGCATAGTAATCCGCAATGCCCAGCGCGCCGCTCCGTAGATCGGGGATACGGCTCGCGCCGAGGCATGCCTCACCGGTGCCGAACGCATAGGTCGCAAGGTACGCGGCGAAGCATTGATACGTGACGTCTTGATCCGCAAGGCCCTGCGCCAGCTCTTCCTGCGTCTTGAACGCGAACAACGAGCCGCCGCTCGGGGTCGGCACGTCACTCGCCGAATCGATGGTGAGGCCGGCTTCGGTCTCGCGGTAGCGCCCGCCTTCGTCGAAATGCTCGAAGCCGAAGCCAATGGGGTCGAACAGCTTGTGGCAGGTGCTGCACGGCGGGTTCACCGCGTGCTGCTGCTCGTAACGCTGGCGGGTCGTCACCTGGCCCGGCATTGGATTGGGGATCCCGGGCACGTTGGGCGGTGGGCTCGGCTTGGTGTTGCACAGTAACTTGGAGAACACGAGCAAGCCGCGCTGCGTGGGCGACGAACCGTTCGGCTGCGCGTGGCTCGCCAAGAACGACCCTTGAGCAAGGATGCCAATGCCTTGGCCGCTGACGCGCTGGACCGTCGCGTTGTCCGAAGCGGGCGCCGGAAGGCCGTAGTAGGCGGCGAGCGCTTGCGAGGGGTTGGTGGTGGGTGAGGTGAGGAGCTCTTTCAGCCCACCGTTGTTCTGAAGCACGATTTGATCGATGAAGCTGCGCGTCTCTTGGACCATCGGCCCGCGTACCGCGCCCCACTGCGCGATGCCTGATCGGTCGATGGAGGCGACACGTGGAAAGTCCAAGTAGCTCTCGAAGAACGTACGCAGGTTGGCTTTGCCGGCGGCCGTGGCGAGCAGGTTCTTGGCCACGGCCACGGTGTCGAGCGGGGTGCCGCTATCGGCCTGAGCCAGTAGCTCTTCGCTCGGCGTGCTGTCGGTGTACGTGTAGGCGAGCTCGGTGGCGAGCTCGTGCGCGTCCAGCTGACGGGCGCCGTTGGCGAGCGTCCCGATTTCGCTGCGGTAGATGGCGTTCGGCGATTGAATCAGGCCGACGATTAGCCACTTGATCGCCGATTTGAAGTTGGATTTGGCGACTGCCGAATCGAAAAAGCCGAGGTAGCGATCGTGCTCGGCCGTCGTGATGGGACGGCGGAAAAAGCGCCGCCCATATTGGGTCACGAACTGCTCGGCGCAGGCGCGGTCCGCCGCGGCCGCCGAACAAGGCAAGATGGTCGCGAATGCGCTGCCCGTCACCGAATCGGCCACGGCGCTCGCCGTGTCCAACAAGGCTTGTGCGAGCTGCGGCCCGACGACGGTGCCCGAGTCATTGTCGAAGCCGTAGGAAGACACGGGATCGGCCGGCAACGTGCTGCCCCAGGTGTTCGCGACCTGGGGGAAAATAGCGTCGATGGTTTGCGCGAATTGGGCGCGGTTCAAGAGCCGCAACACGGGCTTGCCGAGCTCCGGCTGGGTGCAGCTGAGGGACAGCGCGACCGGGCCACCGGCGCTGCCCGCTCCGTCACCCGTGCTGCCCGCGACGTTGCCGACGTTGCCGTCACCGCCGGCGCTGCTCGTGCGTGGCGCGCCCGCCTTGCCGCCCGCGCTGCAGGCTGCGACGGCGAGCAGGGAGAGGGTGAGCCAAGCTGCGCGGCTCACGTGAGCACCTCCGTGACCGGGCCGGTAGCGCCGGGAAAGGTGGCCGTCCCGGCGCCCATGGCTTTGGCGAGCGAGGTGTACAAATCCGACGCAGGGCGATCCGTATCGAAGCGCACGACTTGCCCGGATTTGAGCGCGCCGCCGGCTTTACCGATGGACACCAGCGGCAGATAAGACGGGGCCTGTGGGTACTCGATGGCGCTGCCCGTGGTGTGGCCGTCGCCATCGCCGATTTCGCTCATTAGGTAGACGAGCGTGTTGTCCAGCACCTTCGTGCCGGGGGCGGCTGGGTCGTCGGTGTTGGCCAAGACCTGCAGCAAGGACTGGTCGAGCTGCTGCATGAACCAGCGCTGCGCGTTGGCGAACGCCGCGCGCGTGGTCGGGTTGAAATTGTTTACGGACAATGGAGAGTCGTACTGCGCGCCCGCGGCTGCTTGATACTGCGTGTGCGAGAGCCCCGAGTGGTGCGCCCAGCCGCCAGCAGGCGCCACGCCCGCCGCCTGACTGAAGCTGAAGTTGAAGTCGCACGTCGCGAACATGGGCATCAGCGCGGCGACTTGCGCGGCGTTGCAGACCAGTGCTTGTGCGACGAGCTCGAGCTGCGCTTGGAAGATGAGCTGGAAGTTGGCCTCTTGATAGAAGTAGTCGTTGCTGCCGCTCGAGTCGATGACTTGGCCGGCGCTCGCGGCGCGCACCTTGTCGACGGTGGGTAGCGAGGGAGCGCCGGTGCAGCTGGTCTGCCCGCTGCTGCCGCTCCCGTTCTGGACGGCTTGAATGGCCTCCAAGTGCCGCTGCAGCTTGGTCTTCTCGGCCGTGAGATCGCCCAGCGAGCCTTGCAAGCTTTGAATTTCGCCAGCGGTGAGCGCCAAGAGATCCTTGCGCAGCTGACCATCCACGTCGCTCACCGGTGTGGACGATGCGCCTTTGAACAGCGCGTCCGCTGCGGCCACGGGGCTCTTTTGAGGCTCGACGGCGGTACCGTTCCAGAACAGCTTGCCGTTGTCGTCGAAGTTGGTCGACAGGTGCGAGCAAGCGCCGAGGATCAGCGGCTTGACGCCGAGGGCCTGCGCGATCACGTGCTCGAGGGAGGTACGGGGCGTGGTGGAGTCCGGCGTGCCGGCGAGGCCCGATAAACAGGTGAGCACGCTGGAGTGCGTTTGCCCGCCGAGGTATTTGAACCCCTGATACACGTTCACGTACGAGTTGTACTTCTGCAGCGGGCCGAGGATGCTGAGGTTGGTCTTGTCGAGCGCAAAATTCGTGCGGTCGCTGTCCGAGACCTGCGGGTTGTAGTGCTCGATCGCCACGCCGTGCGGCATGTACATGAGGAAGAAGCGCTTGGGCGCGGGGCTCGTCGCAGCGGTGGCCGTACGCGCGAGCCGTGCGGCGGCAGGCAGCGCGAGCCCGAGCGCTAGCGCTTTGAGGAACATTCGGCGCTGCACGCGGTCAGTCGCACGAATCAGGCGAAGGTGCTCCGTCATGGGCGTGAAAAGTAGCACGCCCAACGGAGCGCTAGTGCGCGGCGCGATGTTTTGTGCGCGCGAGCAGCGTTAGAAATATTTCGTCACGAGTCGGAACCGATCCCAGATCAAGCCGCTATTGTCACCCATCAGGGTGAGTGGCGATACGGGTACGGCGGGGCGTAACGCGACGGCAGCGCGCCACGAGTTTCGGAAAGTAAGGCCCTTTTCCGGCGTGGTGCCGGTGTCGTTCGTTCTGCGTGCAACGCGAACGGTGCTCGTGGTCGGCGACGACAATGGCGTGCCGCTCGTCGTGAGACGCGCACTGTCTCGCACGGCTTCGGTGTGATCACGGCATCGAGCGGCGCTGACGCACTGCGCCTAGTCGAAGCGCACCAGCACGAGATTGATCTAATCCTGACGGACGTGACCATGCCGCACACGAGCGGTGTCGAAGCGTTGCCGGCGAATTCGCGCGCTCGATAGCGACGTACCGGTCGTGTTGAGCAGCGGCTACCGCGTGGAAGTCATCACACAAGACTCACCGCAATTTTCGGCTATCTGCAAAAGCCCTACGATGTCCCACAGCTGCTGGCCGTTGCTTCCGACGCGATCGCATCGCGCGCAGCACGGGCATGTAAGTGTGCGTAGTCGCCACTCCTAGTTGATTCACGGTTCGTTGCGAAAAGGTCTTCACAGCGCACGCATTATCCCGTTACGTGTGAGACAGTGATTCGCCCCGTCGCGCTCGCGCTCCTCGCTACTTATTGGACCCTCAACGCGCAAGCGCAAGCCCCCGACGAGGTCGCGGTGCGATCGGCCGACCAGGCACTCGTGCAGAGCGCGCTCAGCGCCTACGAGCGCCGCGATTACGCGGTCGCCCTGCCGCTGCTCAAACGGGCCGTGCTGAGCGCCCCGAGCCTGACCGTGCGCCTCTACCTGGCGCGGTCCTACGCCGCAGTCGGCAAGCTGGTCGCCGCTACGGACACCTACAACGGTGTCGTCGATCTGGGTGAAACCAACGTAAAAACCGCGGCCGATCGTGCTGCAGTGGTGAGTGCCCGGGACGAGCTGGCGCAGCTCCGGCCGCGCATCCCCACCGTCGAGATCGAGCTCGGTGATGCCGAGCAGCACTCCCGCAATTTGCGCCTGGTGCTGGACGGACGCCTGATCACCTACAGTGCCCCCGTTGTGGTCGACCCGGGCCACCACGAAGTCGTGGCCAGCGACACGGACGGCGAGCAAGACCGGATCGCCTTCGATGTCGGTGAAGGTGAAGCCAAGACCGTGGGCATGAACTTTCGTTCCGGCAATCGCGCCAACAAGAAGACCGAGCAGGCGAGCGTCGGTGGTTCCTCGGCACGGCGCACCTGGGGCGTGGTCGCGCTCGGTGTTGGCGCGACGGGCCTCGGCGTCGGTACGGTCACGGGTATCGCCGCGCTGACTCGCTATTCGGCAGCGGAAGCGCACTGCCCGGCGAATCGCTGCACCGAAGGTGCGCCCTATCCCGAGGACGGCTCGGCGTTCCGCACGCTGCGCACGATCTCCGTCGCCGGCTACGTGGCGGGTGCAGCGGGCATCGGCACGTGGCTCGGGCTATTGCTCACCACCCCGACGAGCAAAGCCGAACACCCGAAAGTGAGCCCTTGGACGCCAGTGGTGGGTGTGGGCAGCGCCGGCGCTCGTTACATTTTCTGAGGGGCCGTGTAGCTTTGGTTCGATGAGCCCTCGTCGCCTCGGGAGCTGCTGGTCGGTGCTCTGCCTGTGCGCGAGCCTGAGCGCTTGCTCGAGCTCGGATGAGCCAGACAACACTGCTGGTGCAGGCGCGAACAACGTCGCGGGCGCGAACAACGTCGCGGGAGCGAACAACGTCGCGGGCGCGTCGAGCTCGGGGGACACCGAGCCGGCCAACGTGGTGGGCATCACCGCGGCGCACAACGCGGCGCGCGCGGCGGTCACGCCCGCCGCGACCCCGGCCATCCCTAGTCTGGTGTGGTCCGGCGCGATCGCAGCGACGGCTCAAGCATACGCCGAACAGTGCAAGTTCGAGCACAGCATGGGCAAATACGGTGAGAACCTGTACGCAGCGGCGGGCAAAGATGCGTCGGCGCAAGAGGTCGTGAGCTCGTGGGTGGGGGAAGCCGCAAACTACGACTACGCGGGCAACTCGTGCAGCGGCGTGTGCGGCCACTACACGCAGGTCGTTTGGCGTAACAGTGTGCGGCTCGGCTGCGGTGTCGCCAAGTGCAACAAGAACTCGCCCTTCAGCGGCTTCAGCGACTGGCAGATCTGGGTCTGCAACTACGATCCGCCGGGCAACTTCAACGGCGCGCGCCCGTACTGAGTCGCCGGCGCTCGCGGTTTGGGGCCGAACTGCGTGCATTCACACGCAATCGAACGCGCGGCCGCGCTGAGCTGGAGCGCTGCTCACGCCGTCTGCTGCCGCGTGCTGGGCTTCCGCCGAGGGACGCGAAAGCGAGTGGCTTTGCGCCCGCACTTCGCGCGCAAGAACGTGTCAGTCAGTTCCGATCATTGACTGTCACACTCGATATCAAGTTAGTCAGATGTGTTGAGGGTGCGTCGCAATCCGGAGCGGGGCGCAGTAAAAAAAACCGCGCTTTTGTCGTAGTTTTTGCGTGAACGCGTGCAGTGCTCCGAGAACTTGAAGGCCTACGGCTACTTCGGCGTGATGGGTCCCGACGAGTTTCAGATGATGGTGAACCACAACGGGTACCCCAACTACATGGGCAAGCGCTCGCTCGAGTACGCTCTCGAGGCGTTGACGGAGCTGAAGCAGTCGAAGCCCGCCGCCACGGCCGCGTTGATCGCGCGCCTCGGCTTGGGCGATGCCGAGTTGCGCCACTGGCAGCAGGTGGCGGAGAAGATGCTCATCCCGTACTCGAAGCAGACGAATTCATGAAGACCGCGACCATCGATAACACCGGCAAATCCAAGCATACGTTGGAGACTTGTTCATTGGCGGCACACACCCGGCGGCCAATGGCGGCGCTTGGCTTTCGGTGATCAAAGGCTTCTGCGGCCTGCTCGATACACCTTCGGGCAGCCGGCGCGTCAGGCGATGCGGCGCGACTGAGGGGCTTCGCTGTCGAGCTCGGCCGCACCGCTCGGTGGCTGGCGGCGGGAGCGGCGCGAAGAGAGCTGGCTTTCGAGCGGCGCTGTGCGATCACGGCGAGCAGCAACGCGCATCACGCCCGAGGGCCGTTCGCGTTCGTCATCCAGCAAGCGCAGCTCGGCCGCGGTGAAGCGAGGCACCGCAGGAGGGCGCGGTAGGATCGGGTTCTTCAGCCAGTCGCGATCTTCTTCCATCAGGACACCGCCAGCTTACAAGGGTCTCAGGGATCAGATTGCGGCTCGGTGTCCGTCACTTTGCGCTCGGAATTTGTTCGTTTGGTAGGACTCTGTCAGTGTAGGCATGCCCGAGTGCGCCGTCCGCCTACGTAGGGGCTGACTTGCTGACGAGCGGCGTGGTTGTCCTACATGCCTCGATTGCAGCCGAATTCGGCTGCAATCGCCGAACACGACTCAAGGCGGGGGGCCGAAGATCAACGCTGCGTTCGTGCCGCCGAACCCGAACGAGTTGGAGAGCGCGTAACGAATGCGCTTCGGGCGCGCTTCGAGCGGCACCAAGTCCAGATCGAATCCGGGGTCGGGATCGTGCAGGTTCAGGGTGGGCGGCAGCACTGAGTCACGCAGCGCGAGCAAGCTGAAGATCGCCTCGACCGCGCCGGCGGCGCCCAGCAAGTGACCTGTGGCGGATTTGGTGGAGGACAATGAAAGCGAGCGCGCGTGCGCGCCAAATAAGGCCTGAACCGCTTGGAGCTCCACGGGATCCCCGACCGGCGTCGAGGTGGCGTGGGCGTTGATGTAATCGATCTGATCCACGTTGAGCTGCGCCCGCTTGAGCGCCGCGCTCATTGCACGGCGTGCGCCGTCCCCCTGGGGATCGGGCGCGCTCAGGTGATGGGCATCGCCGGACAGCCCGTAGCCGACCAGCTCACCGTAGATGCGCGCGCCGCGACGCTTGGCGTGCTCGAGCTCTTCCAGCACCAAGGCGCCAGCGCCCTCGCCGATCACGAAGCCGTCGCGCTCGCGGTCCCAAGGCCGCGACGCCTCGAGCGGTCGATCATTGAAGCCGGTGGAGATGGCTCTCATGATCGCGAAGCCGGCCAAGGTGAGGCGACAGGTCGCGGCCTCGGAGCCCCCAGCGAGCATCACATCGGCATCGCCCAGCGCGATCAGCCGGCCCGCGTCGCCGAGCGCATGAGCACCGGTGGCGCACGCGGTGACCACGGCATGGTTGGGGCCTTTCAAGCCGTGTCGGATCGAGACCACGCCGGAGGCTTCGTTGATCAAGCTGCCCGGGATGAAGTAGGGCGAGATGCGCCGCGGCCCTTCCTTCTCCAACTTGACCGCGTTCTCGGCGATGCTGGGCAGCCCGCCGATCCCCGATCCGATCAAGACGCCTGCGCGCTCTTGGTCGGCTTCGGTCTTGGGTTTCCAGCCCGAATCAGCCATGGCCTCGTCGGCAGCAGCCAGCGCGAACAAGATGAACTCGTCGTAGCGGCGCAGCTCCTTGGCGTTGGCGACGCGCAGCGGATCGTACTCTCCCGGCTCGGAGCCGCGCGGCACTTGGCCCGCGATTTTGGTGGGCAGATCGCTGACGTCGAAGCGGTCGAGCGCGCGGACCCCGGAGCGGCCGGCCAGCAGTGCCTCGAAGCTGCGCTGCGCGCCGAGGCCGAGCGGCGAAACCATGCCCAGGCCCGTGACGACGACGCGCCTCACAGCGCACCTCGCGTGGCGACGCAGCCACCGAACACCACGCGCGTCGTTTTCATGGCTTCACGTAGCGCAGCAGAAGCGCCAGGACCGGGACGCACGCCGACTTTGCCGGCGACCAGGCAGCGACCGGTATTGCGATCGACCACCGTTGGCTCGACCGCGCGTTGGGTCTCGGCATCGATCAGCTCGAGCGGCGCGCCCTCGGGCGACAGCCAGCGCCCGCCCCACGCCGCGAGCGACAACAGCACGGGCAAGAAGTCTAACCCCTTGTCCGTCAGCTCGTACTCGTCACGCGGCGGGCGAGACTCATAGCTGCGGCGCACGAAGAAGCCGCGCTCGGTGAGCGACTGCAAGCGGCGGGCAAGTGTGGTGGGTGGCGCGCCCAGCTGCTGCTCGAAGTCTTGGAAGCGCTTGGCGCCGAGCAACGCATTCCGCAAGATCATCAAGCTCCAACCGTCCCCCACTTCTTCCACCGAGCGGGCGATGTTGCATTCCAGGTCCGCGAAGCTCTTTCTCTGCATGCTGGGCTCCCTAAGGCACTCACTATTATAATGCAAGTGACCTGCGCCGCGAAAAATGGTGCGCGCTATTAGCTGGCTTCGCTGGCCCGAATTTGGCGCAGGAAGCCGAGCACCGCCGCGCTCTGGTATTTGCGCTGGTGCAGGACCGCGTAAAACCAGCGATGAAAATCGCGCTGCGGGACGTGGCACGGGACGAGCGTGCCATAGCGAAACTCATCCTCCAGCGCGACGCGCGACACGCAACCGAGCCCGAGCCCCGCTTGCACTGCGCCTTTGATGGCTTCGGTGTGCTGCAGCTCGAGGACGATCTTCAGGTCGGATAGGATGCCGTGCATTGCGCGTTCGAACGCCTGTCGCGTGCCGGACCCCGGCTCACGCACGATCCAAGACGTTTGAATCAAGTCGAGATCGCTGAGCGCTCGCTGTTTGGCGAGCGGGTGGTTGGGCGCGCAGAAGACCACCAGCTCGTCAGGGCGCCAGCGGCTCACCTCGAGCTCTGGCTCTTGCAGCTCACCTTCGATGAGCCCGATGTCGATTTCGAAGTTGAGCACGCGGCGCGCGATCTCCGCGGTGTTGGCGACGTCCAGCGTGACGCGCGCGGCCGGGTGCTCACGCATGAAGCGCGCGATCTCGGGCACCAGCAAATGATTGCCAATGCTGAGCGTAGCTCCTACGCGCAGGCGCCCGACGGCGTCGTGGCTTGCGAGCTGGCTCTCGAGCTCCCGCGCTTGTTCGTGTAGCGCTTCGGCCTGGGCTCGAAGCGAGCGACCGAGCCCGCTCAGCTGCAAGCGCTTGCCGAGCCGCTCGAAGAGCTGAATGTCGAATTGACGCTCGAGGTCGGCCAGAGCGCCGCTGACCGCGGACTGAGACATGGCCAGGCTCTCGGCAGCGCGGCTAACGCTTTCGTGGCTGGCAACGGCTAGAAAGACCTCGAGCTGGCGAAGCGTGTACCGCATATCGGGAATTCCGAATAGCATATCCGGAATATCCCGGTTTGCCGATTAGTAGGAGAGCGTTAAATAGAGCCCATGAGCACGACGCCCAGCCACCTCACTCCGGAGACCGTCCTCGAGGTGCGCCACTGGAACGACAGCCTGTTTAGCTTCAAGACCACCCGCAACGGCGGGCTGCGCTTCAAAAACGGGCACTTTCTGATGATCGGCCTCGAGGTCGAGGGCAAGCCGCTGCTGCGTGCCTACAGTGTCGCCAGCCCGAACTACGAAGAGCACCTCGAGTTCTACAGCATCAAGGTGCCCGATGGGCCGCTCACCTCGCGCCTGCAGCACCTCAAGCCCGGGGACCAAGTGCTCGTCGGCAAGAAGCCGACCGGGACGCTGGTGGCGAGCCACCTCATCCCCGGCAAGCGCTTGTACATGCTCAGCACGGGCACGGGCCTCGCGCCGTTCATGAGCATGATCCGCGACCCGGAGATTTACGAGCAGTACGAGCACGTGATTTTGGCGCACGGCGTGCGCATCACTAGCGAGCTCGGGTACTCCGACTACATCAAAAATGATTTGCCCCAGCACGAGTACTTGGGCGACTTCGTGAAGAACCAGCTCATCTATTACCCGACGGTGACGCGCGAGCCGTTCAAGAACCGCGGTCGCCTCACGGACTTGCTCGAGAGCGGCAAGCTCGCGGCCGACGTCGGCATGCCGCCCCTCGACCCCGAGCACGACCGGGTCATGATCTGCGGCAACCAAGGCATGTTGGACGAGCTCGTGGCGATCCTGAAGGCCCGTGGCTTTCACGAGGGCAAGAGCCACGAGCAGGGTCACTACACGATCGAGCGCGCGTTCGTCGAAAAGGAGTGACGCGCGCTCGGGTCGCTACCCGCCGTGGCTCAAGCGTCGCGTGCCGCGACCCAATCGCGAACCAGCTTCTCGAGCGCGGGCCGTTTGGCTTCGATGTCCGATAAGCTGAAAAATTTCGCCTCACGGCGATCCTTCTGTTTGCCTTCGAGCAGCGCGCTTTTCGCGGGGATCCCCGCGCCGCCCGGGAAAAGCAGGATCAGGTGCGCGTACTCGGTCGCGCGCGGATGGAACGCGCCCAAGTCCTCCTTGTAATAGAAGCTCGGCGCGTTCCACTTGATGCGCTCGGCGATCTTCGAGCTTGCGCCGAGGATGATGGCGCGGACCGCTTCCATCTCCGCTTTGAACGGATGATCGACGTCGCGCATGTAGGCGTCGACGACGGCCGTGCCGCTTTCGATGGGGGTGATCACTTCCGCGATCGCCTTCTTCATCGCCAGCTCTTTCAGCGCTTCGCGCGCGGCGTGCGACTTGACTGCCTGCTTGGCCGCAGCCTTGGGGGCGGCCTTGGCGGCGAGCTTGGTTTTGGCTTTGCTCGGCGCGGCCTTGGCTTTGCTCGGCGCGGCCTTGGCTTTGTTCGGCGCGGCCTTGGCTTGGGGCTTTGCTACGGCTTTGGCCTTCGGCGCCGCTTTGGCTTTCGAGGCGGGTTTGGCCGCGGCTTTTTTGCTCTTGGCTTTGGCCTTGGCGGGCGCTTTGCCGAAAGACTTGGACGCTTTCTCGGGTGCGGGCTTCGGCTTCTTGGTGCGGGCTGCCATGATTCAATCCTCGTTGAGCGGAGTCGGGAGCGGGGCTGGGTGCGCACTCTGCTGCGATCCGCGAGCGGCGTCCACTAGCGGCTGCTGGCTGTACCCGCTGTGCCCGCCGCGTTCGTGCTACCGTCCGTGCGACTCGATGCGAGTATCTGGACACGACGCGCACGCGACTCAATACGCGATGGTAGCGGGGGTGCTCGTGCTGGGGCATCACGTCGCGGCGCGCTCGCTACGAGAAGGCGTGTTTCTCGGCACATTTTCGGTCGCCGAGTTGCCGAAGGCGATGCTGGGCGCCGCCGTTGCGGCCATCCCGATGGCGCTGCTCGTTGCACGTTGCATGGCACGTTTCGGGCCCGGTCGGCTCGCGCCGTTCTTGTTCGTCTTGAGCGCGCTCGGCTCGTTCAGCGAGTGGTGGCTGCTCCCAGTTGCGCCCAAGCCGGTAGCGATCGCGCTCTATTTGCACGTTTCCATCGGCAGCGCGCTGCTCGTGAGCGCGTTCTGGTCGATCATCAACGAGCGCTTCGATCCCCACACCTTGAAGAATGTGGTTGGTCGTATCGGTGGCGCCAGCACCTTTGGCGGCTTGCTGGGCGGGCTGATGATGGAGCGCGTCGCTCACTGGCTATCACCGCGCACGAGCCTGCTCGTGATCGGAGCGGTGGCGTTGGGCGCGGCAGCTTGCACCCAGCGGCTCGGGGCAACGCTGGGAACGGTCAAGACCGCCGAGCCCGCGAAGACGCCGGGTGAGCGGCTCACGGGCTACTTGCGCACGCTCGCCTTCCTGGTCGCTTGCGTAGCGGCGGTCTCGGCATTTGGTGATTTTGCGCTCAAACAGGCGGCAGTGGCGCGTTTCAGCAGCAGCACCGAGTCGCTCGTGCGGTTCTTCGCGATCTTTTACACGGCAGCGGCGCTGGTCGGTTTTTTGCTTCAAACGCTGGTCTCGCGCCGGCTCTTGGACACGATCGGCGTCGGTGGCACGCTGTGTGTGCCGCCGCTGATCGGCGTCGGCTTGGGCGTCCTGTCGCTCGTGTCGCCCTCTCTGCTCACGATCGGGGCGTTGCGCGGCAGTGACTTGTCGCTCGGACCCTCGCTGTATCGCACTGCCTTCGAACCGCTGTTCACGCCGGTCGAGGCGGCCAGTAAGCGCCGCGCCAAAGCGCTGATCGACGTCGTGTTCGACAAGGGCGGCGAGACCTTGGCAAGCTTGGGGATCCTGGGTCTGTTGATGGGTGGCCCCGCGATCGTTCAGCGGGCGCCGTTGCTCTTGGCCTCGATTTGCTCGGCGCTCGCGGTGTTCTTGTCCCTGCGCGCGCAACGCGGCTATGTGGTCGAGCTCGAAGCGAGCCTGCGCGCGGGGACGCACAACGCGGACTTGCCCGACGCCGACAACGCCCGTCGCTTGCTGCTCTCGGCGACCACACTGGGCACCGATCGCGGGCAATTGCTGGAGCAGATTGCGCGCCTCCGCCAGGCCAAGAGCGAGAGCAGCGAAGCCGACGCCGCGCCGCCGCTGCCGCTGCCGCGCGAATCGGTCGAGCAGGTCGTGTCCCACGTGCGTGTGCTGCTCGGGAACGACGTGCGCGCGGTTCGTGAGCTGCTCGCTTTGCCCAGCTTGGATCCGCGCTTGGCGGCCTTCGTCGTCCCGTACTTGGGGAACAACGAGCTGGCCAAGCCCGCGGTGACGGCTTTACGCCAGATGGGGGAGGGCGCGTTCGGCGTGCTCGCCGATGCCATGTATTCTTCGCAGCATTCGGCCGCGGTGCGGCGCCGCATCCCGCACGTGCTGCGAAGCGCGCGCGGTCAGCGCGCCGTGCGCACCTTGTTTTGGGCGCTGTCCGCCGATGCCGTCGAGGTCCGTTATCGGGCAGCCTTGGCGCTCTCCGAAGTGGTGCGGGACGACAAGCAGCTCCTGCCCGATCGAGCTCAGATTGAAGCCTTGGTCCTTACCGAAATCGCGCGCGGCCCGCTCGACCAAAACGGTTTGAATCACGTCTTCGCTCTGCTCGCGCTGACCATGCACAAGGGCTCGCTCGAGCTCGCGCGCCAGGGCCTGCTCAGCCAAGATCGAAAGCTGCGCGGCACTGCACTGGAATACTTGGAAAGCCTGCTCACCGAGACCGTGCGCGCCCCGCTGCTCAGTGCTCTCGCCGAGCTCGCCGGGCCCCGAGAGCGGACGAGCACGCAGCCGGATACCGACTTGCTGGCGGAGCTGCGCCGCTCGTTTCAAGCCGATATCGCCCCGCCCACGCTGGCGACCGATCCCGATTGAGCCTCAACGTAAAGCGATCCGCAGGTGCTCGGCGCCCAAGCGCTGCGGGATGGGCGTGTAAGCCATGGCGCGCTCCACCACGTTCCGCAATTCACGCACGTTGCCCGGCCAGGTGTGCGCTTTGAGTGCAGCCACGGCATCTGCGGCTAACTCCGGTGGCTCCGAGCCTTCGGGGCACAGGCGGCTCACGAACAAACGCGCCAGGGCCACGATGTCGTCTTTGCGTTCCCGGAGCGGCGCCACGTGAAGCGGCACGACATTGAGCCGATAATACAGATCTTCGCGGAACTGACCCTCGCGCACCAACCGGCCGAGGTCGCGATGCGTCGCGGCTAGCACCCGTACCTCGACCCGCCGCGGCTTCTGCTCGCCGATGGCCAAGACTTCGCCGTTCTCCAGGAAGCGCAATAGCTTGGGCTGAGTATCGAGCGGCAGCTCGCCGACCTCGTCGAGGAACAGCGTGCCGCCGTCCGCTGCGCGAATCACGCCCAGGTTATCGGCCGTCGCACCCGTGAAGGAACCTTTGCGATGCCCGAACAACTGGCTCTCGAACAGCTCCCGAGGCACGCTAGCGCAATTGAACACGATGTACGGCCGCTCGGCGCGCGCCGAAAGATCATGCACGGCGCGCGCCACGACTTCCTTGCCCGAGCCCGACTCACCCGTGATGAGGATGGTCGCCGTCGAGCGACACAGCCGAGCGATTTCGGCCTTGAGTCGTCGCGTGGCAGGCGCGGCTGCGATGAAGCCCGGCAGCGCGGTTTCGGCGAGCGCTTCGGGCTCACGATTGCTGCGATGTGCGCCGAGCAGCAGCGGGGTCAACGTGCCGAGTAAGCGTAGCGCTGCCCGTTGCTCCGCATCGACCGCGCCCCGAACCCCGATGCGCAGCTGGCGATCGCTACCGACCCACTCCACGCTTTCGTTCGCGTCCATAGCCGGGCCGCCCTCCACGACTACCTCCCGACCCGGGAAGAGTTGGCCCAAGATCGAGGTCAGCTCACGCGGCACGAGCTCAGCCGGCAAGCCTTGCACCGATAGCCGTTCGATGGCCACGAGGAGGCGCTCGGCCAACGACAGCTCGTGCCACACATTGCCGGTCGCAGGCACGGACAGCATGTCCGCACGCTTGGCCAGCTCGGGCGATATGACGCAATAGCGGCCGAGCTCGCGGCGCGCGACCTCGCCGCGCTGGGCAGCATCCGGGGCACCGGCGGCGCGGGCCAACATGGCGAGGCTTGCCTGGGCCAGACCGAGCTGGATGACGTCACCCACGAGAGTGAGCATGGCACTCGTCGTTTCGTGCTTTTGGCGCGCTTCGGCGAAGCGGCCGCGGTGCATCAGGGTGAAGCCCTGCAAGCGCAAGAAGATCGCGGAATGCCAGACCGACGGCCGTTGCTTGAGCAGCGCCTCGCAGCGCTCGAGCGCTGCATCGACCGCGGGGAAGTCCCGACTGACGACGTGGGCCAGCGCGAGCTCGAAATGGGCGTCGTGCACCAAGTAGTTGAAGCCTAGGGTGGCTTCGGGCGCGCTACACACCTGCTGAGCGAGCTCCCCGGACAACGCATAGTCGGCCGTGAGCCCTGCGAGCGTCGCACGTACGAGCGTCGCGTGGACGTTGCTCGGCCCCCATTGCCCGCGAGTGGCGTCCAAGTCGAGCGCGTCCGCCAGTGCGGCGAGCTCGGCGGTGCGCCCCGAGAACGTGTAAACGCGGGCCACCGGCATGGCCAGTGCGTAGCGTGGCACGCCACCGCGCTCGGCCAGTTGCAGTGCTTCTTCGACGACGCGCTGCGCTTCGTCGAGCCGACCCAGCCGGTACAGCGCTTCGATTTCGCAGGCCAAGATGCGCACGAAGGGCTCACTCGGCGGCAAATGCCCGAGCGCCTGCTTTTCGCGGGCCAGCCGGGTAGCGGCGAGCACGACCTCCGGCGGGAACGGGCCGCGGAGCAGGCGCCAAGAACGGTCGGCAAGCGCGGCGACGAGCAGCGCCCAGAGCCCCAGCCTGTCGCCGATGGCGACGCCGGCGTTCCAGCTTTGGTTCGCCGCCTCTTGGTCGCCCGCCATTCCCGAGGCGACGCTGCGCATTCCGAACGCTAGGAAACGGCTCAAAGGCGAGCTTGCCCGATCCAAGCTCACGACGTTGGCGTGGTACGTGCGCAAGCCGACCTGCGGATCCATGAAGCGCGCGGACGAGATGCGTGCGGTCGCCAGCAACACCATCAAGTCGTCTTGGCCTTCGGCGAGCAGCTCCTCGGCTCGGGAGCCGAGCGCGTTGACACGGCCCGCGTCGAAGAAGCGCGAGTCCGGCGCGCTGAACAGCAACGCGCCGAGGACATGAGCGCGCGCGGCGACGTGCCGCGGCAAGCGATCGTGCTCGGCGTCTTCCAGCACCGGGAGCAAGGTGGTGAGCGCGCCACGAACATCCAAGCGACCGAGCAGTTGGGCTTGGGCGAGCCCCAGCCGGACCAGGGCTCGCCCAACCGGGGTGGTCAACGTGCCGCCCGACAACAAGCTCAAGAGCGCGTCCTCCGCGCGTGACCAGCCGTCCGCGCCCAGCGCGTCGAGCAGCGGTTGTATGAGCTGTTCTTCGCTCTCGCTCGCTGCGGGCGCCGGAGCCGAGCCCTTGTTGCTCGGTTCGACGACGTAGGGGGCCTCCGATGCTTCCACGTCGTCTTCGTCTTCGTCTTCCTCCACTCGAGGCGTGCCCGCGCGCTCGGCGTAACCCACGCCCTCGGCGGCGAGTCGACGTAGCGATTCGATCATCTTGGCGCGTGGGCGGCGCGCCTCCTTGCTGCCTTCGGCCAGCTCCCAGCGGAGGACGGTGAGCGCGGTGACACCGAGCAGGCGAGCAAACGCCGCTCGGCTCAGTGCCCCGCGTATGGCGCGGATCTCCGTAGGGTTCATCGCCTCACTCCCACACGTAACGGCCCATTGGGTAACAAAGCTGTTTCCAAAGCACAACCCAACCCGTTCCAGCGCGGCCCGTAACGCCGCGTCAGTTCGTCGCGATCCGCAAATGCTCGGCGCGCAAGAGGCCGGGGATCGGAGTGTAGGCCATGGCTCGCTCGATCACGTTGCGCAGCTCGCGCACGTTGCCGGGCCAAGTGTGGCGGGTCAACAGGGCGATCGCGTCACTGGCGAGCTCGGGCGGATGGTCGCCCTCGGGAGTCAGGCGCGTCAAGAACAAGCGTGCAAGCGCCAGCACGTCTTCTTGACGCTGGCGGAGCGGTGCGACATGCAGCGGCACGACGTTGAGGCGGTAATAGAGATCCTCGCGGAAGCGACCCTCGAGCACCAGGCGTCCGAGGTCGCGGTGCGTCGCGGCCACGATGCGCACATCGACGCGCCGCGCTTTTTGCTCGCCGAGCGCTAGAACCTCGCTGTTTTCCAAGAAGCGCAGCAGCTTGGGCTGCGTGTCGAGGGGTAGCTCGCCAACCTCGTCTAGGAACAGCGTGCCGCCGTCGGCAGCGCGGATGACGCCGGGGCTGTCGTTCGTGGCGCCGGTGAACGCGCCGCGGCGATGCCCGAACAGCTGGCTCTCGAACAAGTCCCGCGGCACGCTGGCACAATTGAACACGATGTACGGCTTGTCCGCTCGCACCGACAAGTCGTGCACGGCGCGCGCCACGACCTCTTTCCCAGATCCCGACTCACCCGTGATCAACACCGTGGCCGACGAGCGCGATAGCCGGCTGACCTCGGTCTTGAGCTGGCGCGTTGCGGGGGCGACCGCGATGAAGCCCGGTTGGACGGCGTCGAGCTGTAGCTCCCGCGATGCGCCGCTGAGCGAATCGACCGCAAGCAACGGTGTGACCAAGGTCAAGATGCGCAGCGCGGCGCGCTCGGCGGGACCTAGCTCCGAGGCCACGCGAAACGACAAGCGATCGCCCTTTCCGTCGTCGATTTCGACCCGTTCTTCCACCGTGCCCGCGCTTCCTACATCCCAGGTCAGCTCGCGATCGGGCAATAGATTCTGAATGATCGAGATGAGCTCGCGCCGCCGTTGCTCTTGAGACAAGCCTGCGACCGATAGCCGCTCGACGGCGATAACGAGCCGCTCGGTGATCGTTTGTTCCTGCCACGGAACCGCCGCGGGCGGGGCACTCAGGACCTGGGCGCGCTGGCGTAGCGCGGGCGTGACCACGCCCAGCTCGGCCAACCGCCGCGCCGCGGCTTCGAAGCGTTGCGCGCCGTCTGGCGCACCCGAGGCGCGAGCCACGACCGCGAGCGCCACTTGAGCCAGCGCAATCTGCACGATGTCTTCGAGCAGCGCGAAAGTCGCGACCGTGGATTCGAGCTTCTGGCGCGCTTCGGCGAGGTGTCCGGAGCTCATGAGCGCAAAGCCGGCTACGCGCCGGATGTGCGCGGCGTGCCAGACCGAGGGGCGTTGCTCGAGCATGCGCTCGGCGCGTTGTTGCGCGAGCGGCACGAGGCTGTCTGCGCGCTGCAGCACGCGAGCCGCGAACAGCTGCACGTGCGCGTCGTGCACTACGTAGTCGAGCCCTGGCGTGCTGTCGGGGGCGCTGCAGATTTGCTCGAGGATCTCGGCCTCCGCCTGAAAATCCCCCGCCACACCCGCTAGCGCGCCGCGTACCAAGATGGCGTGTACGCCGCGAGCGCCTTGGCCGGCCGCGCTGTCGTGCTCCAAGCGCTCGGCCAGCGCACTGAGCTCGGCAGTGCGATTGCTGAAGGCGAAGACGCGCGCCAGCGGCGCGGCCATCGGGTACAAGGCGACGCTGCTGCGCTCGGCCAAGTCCAGCGCCTCAGCACCCAACTGGGCGGCTTCCGCGAAGCGCCCCATGCGACCGAGCGCTTCGCACTCGGTGGCGTAAACTCGAATCAAGGGTTCGTTGGCGGCAAGCTCGTTGCTCTTGGCGACCTCACGCGCGCGAGTCGTCAGCTCCAAGATCTGCGGTGGAGTGTGCGCGCCCCGCAGCATGCGCCCGGCGCGATCCGCGAGCACGGCGACCATCATGGCCTTCAGCCCCATGCGCTCGCCGATCGCATACCCCGCATTGGAATGACGCGCGGCGAGCTCGTCGTCCCCGCGCAGCACGGCGGCAAGGCCACGCAAACGCTCGACGATGAAGCGGGTGAGCGGCGAGGTGCAGCCGTCCAAGGCGGCCAGGTTCGCGTTGAAGGTGCGCAGCACGGTGGCCGGACCCATGAAACGGCAGCTGAGGACACGGGCACATCCCAAAAGGCAGCGTAGCTCTCGTTCCTCCTTTTCGAGCAGCGGCTCGGCGCGCTCGGCGTGCACGTTCACGCGGCCCACGTCGAAGAAGCGCGAGTCCGGCCCGCCATACACCAGCGCTGCCATCACGTGCGTTCGCGCGGCAACGGTTCGCGGGAGCTCGCCCCGCTCCACGTCGGTCAACACGGGCAAGAGCGCGGTCAGCGCTGCACGCACGTCGAAGCGACCGAAGAAGCGAGCTTGCGCGAGCCCGAGGGTGGCGAGGCTGCGCCCCGCGTGACTGCTCAAGCCGCGCGACGAGAGGAGCGTGAGCAGCTCGTCTTCGGCGCGGGCCCAGCCTTCGTAGCCCAACTGCTCGATCAACGGCAGGACCAGCCGTTCGTCGGCTTGGAATGCCGGCGGCGCGCTGCTGCTCGTGCTGGGCCAGGGTTGCGCACTTTCAGGAGCGCGCGGCTCGGAGGCGCCGTCGTCTTCTTCGTCGTCGAGCGCGAGGCCTGGGTCGAGCGCGATGCTGGCCGCCGTGTGCGGGGCGCCGCCCTCGAGCGCCAGTTGACGCAGGCTATCGATCATTTTCGCGCGCGGACGGCGCGCCTCCTTGCTGCCATCTGCCAACTCCCAGCGCAGCACGGTGAGGGACGTGACGCCGAGCAGCTTGGCGAAAGCGGCGCGGCTCAAAGAGCCGCGGATCGCGCGTACCTCCTTGGGGTCCATGGCAGGAGCGCACGATACATCGATCCCGGGCAGTCGGGGAGTCACTCGCCGGTCACGCGCGAGCTTCGGTCCGATTGGATACCTCCGCCGCTCATTTGGATAATCATCCGACGGCCTCGGGCTATCCGCGTTTCGGTTTCCGGTTCGCAAAGCGCTCGAATTTCCCTGCGAAATCGCGGCGCGAACCTTTGGCATCAGTTTCGCAAAGGGGGCGCACAGGAGGTCCAAGGGATGAACCCTCATATCCAGGCTGCGGCTCTGGCCGCTATCGGTGTTTCTATCTGTGGTCTGCTGTCCGGCTGCTCGCATTCGAGCGTGGCGGCAGAGCGCAAACCCATTCCGGTCAAGGTGCGCTCGGTGGAGCAAGCCTCCGGCTCTACGCTCGCCCGCTACTCGGGCACGCTCGAGCCAGCGGCCGAGGTCGACCTAGCGTTCCGCGTCGGCGGCTACGTGGAGATGTTGGCGGAGGTCACTGACGAAGACGGCAAATCACGGCACATCGATCAAGGCGACTTCGTGAAGAAGGGCAGTGTGCTGGCGCGCATTCGCTCGGCTGACTACGCGCAAAAGGTCGCCTCGGCGCGCGCTCAGGTAAGTCAGGCGCGCTCGGAGTCGAAGCTCGCGGACGCGGAGCTCGAGCGCTCGCGCAGGCTGTTCGAGACCAAGGCCATCACCAAAGCCGAGCTCGACGCCAAGGTCGCCCGCGCGGACTCGGCCAAGGCCAACGTGGACGGCGCGCTGGCCGTTGCCGGCGAAGCCGGCGTGGCCATGGACGACACGGTGCTGCGGGCCCCGATGGACGGCGTCGTGCTGTGGCGGCGAGTCGAGGTGGGTACCCTGGTTTCGCCCGGGCAACAGGCCATTTCGGTAGCAGACACCCGCACCATGAAGGCAAGCTTCGCGGTGCCGCAGGCGCTGGTCGAAAAGCTCAGCCTCGGCAGCCCGGTGCAGGTGCACCTGGAGGCCGAGGGCACGCTCGCCGCTCGCGACAAGGTGATCGACGCGCGCGTTACACGCATCGCGCCCGCAGCCGACACGAAGGGCCGCGTGTTCTCGGTGGAGGCGGCACTGCCCAACGACAAGGGAACGCTGCGGCCGGGCTCGGTGATCTCGGTTCGCATCCCCGAGGCCACGCTCGGCAGCGCAACGCTCAGCGTGCCGTTGTCAGCGGTCGTACGCGCACCGAGCGATCCGCGCGGCTACTCGGTGTTCGTGCTGGACGGCGAAGGCACGCGGGCGCGCGCTCGCCTCCACAACGTCGAGCTCGGCGAAGTGCTCGGCAACTTCGTCACGGTCAGCAACGGACTCAGCTCCGGACAACGCGTGGTGACCGTGGGTGCAACTCTAATCCGCGACGGTAGCGATACCGTCGTCATCCCGTGAGGCTTCGAGGTTCGTCATGGCACATCGATCCGACTCCGCAATGATCGCAGAGACGCGCAACACGGCGCGTTTCTTCACCGAAAACCCGCATATTTCCTGGGCCGTGCTGATCTTCACCGTGCTCTGGGGCGTGTACGGCTACTGGACCATGCCCAAGCTCAAAGACCCGGTGATTCCGGTGCGCGTGGCGGCAGCTCTATTGAGCTGGCCCGGCGCGAGCGCCGAGAACGTGGAGCAGCGTCTGACCCGCGTAGTCGAGCGCAAGCTGGCAGAGAACTCCAAGATCGAGCGCATCGAGTCGACGACGCGCGCCGGCGTGGCCGTGGTCACGATCGTGCTGGATCAAAACGTCAAAGAATCAGGCAAGGAATTCGACGACATTTGGCTCAAGCTGTCGTCGTTGAACAACTTACCGGACGGCGCGAGCATGGAGTTCAAGAAGGACTTCGGCGACACCTCGGCCTTGATGCTCACCGTCGCCAGTCCCCGCGCCAGCGCGGTCGAAATCCAGCTGCGCGCGCACAAAGTCGCGGCTGCCATCCAGCAGGTGCGCGCGGGAGCCGTGAACGAAGGCCCCGGTAGCCGTGCGTCCCTGGTGGGCTGTTTCCCGTTCACCCTGGACGACCGCGAGCTCGGGGTCGTGGGGAAGGATCTCGCGGCCTGGGCCGAGTCGCGCGGGGCGCGAGACGTGCGCTTGTTCTCCGGACCCGGATTTTTGGGCATCGACACCCGCACCGTCGCCGACGACCAGAAGATTTTGGACAACGCTCGCGAGTTCGTGAGCGAGCGGCTGCGCGCGGCCGAGCTGCACCCGGACGTGTGGCGCCTGGCCGTGATCCGCGACCCAGCCCAGACCGAGGTCAAGCTCGCCGAGGTGGCGGGGGAGAAGTACAGCTATCGCGATCTCGACGACTATTCCGAGGAGATCGAAAAGGCGCTGCAAGGCGTGAAGCAAGTCGCGGGCGTGTCTCGGGCCGGAGTCATCAGCGACGTCATCTACCTGGACTATTCGCAAGAGAAGCTCGCCAGCTACGGCATCAGCCCGGCTCAGATCCAACAGGTGCTCGCCTCACGCAACATCACCGCTCGCGGGGGCGGGGTGGAGCTGCAGGGGAAGAGCATCCTCATCGCGCCGGATGGTGAGCTGCACGGCGAGCAAGAGATCGGCGGCATCGTGGTCACCCAAAGCAAGATGGGCTCGCCCGTGTACCTGCGCGATGTCGTCACGATCAGCCGCGCCTACGAGCAGCCGCGCTACGCCTCTTACTCGAGCTTTCGTGATGCGTCCGGCAAGTGGCAGCGCACCCGCGCCGTGACGATCTCCCTGACCATGAAGGCGGGACTGCAGATCTCCGAGTTTGGCGCCGCCGTGCAGGAAAAACTGGCCGAAGTACGCCGGCTCTTGCCGGAAGACTTGGTGGTCGAGCGGGTCAGCGACCAGCCGCAGCAGGTCGAAGAGAACGTGGAATTGTTCATGTCCAGCTTGTACGAGGCCATCGTGCTCGTGGTGCTGGTCGCCCTGGTCGGCTTCTGGGAGTGGCGTTCGGCGCTGCTCATGGCGCTCAGCATCCCGCTCACGCTGGCGATGACCTTCGGTGGCATGCGCATGATCGGCATGGACGTGCAGCAGATCTCGGTCGGCGCGCTGATCATCTCGCTGGGCTTGTTGGTCGACGACCCAGTGGTCGCCGGTGACGCCATCAAGCGCGACTTGGCCAAGGGGCTACCCGGCAAGATCGCTGCGTGGCTCGGGCCGACCAAGCTCGCCAACGCGATCCTATTCGCGACCGTGACCAACATCGTGGCCTATCTGCCGTTCCTTACTCTGACGGGTGATACGGGGCGCTTCATCTATTCGCTGCCCGTGGTGCTCACGACGGCTTTGGTCTCGTCGCGCTTGGTCTCGATGACCTTCATCCCGCTCTTGGGGCGCTATTTGCTCAAGTCGGGCAAGGCCGAGGTCTCGCGTGCCGAGCGGCGCAAGCACGGCTTCTCCAAGCTGTACGCGGAGCTGGTGGTGAAGGCGATTCGTCATCGCTGGGTCGCCCTCGCCGCCGCCGTGGCCCTGTTCGGCTCGGCGTGCATCGGCGTTCGAGGTCTGAAGCAGAACTTTTTTCCAAAGGATTTCAACTACCTGGCCTACGTCGACGTGTGGCTGCCCGAGGACTCCCCGGTGGCCAGCACGCGCGAAAAAGCGGACGAGGTGGAAGGCATCGTGCGCGAGGTGGGCTCGGCGCGTGGCCTGCAATCGGTGACCACCTTCGTGGGCGGCGGTGGTCCGCGCTTCTGGTTCAGCATCAGCCCGGAGCAACGCCAGTCCAACTACGCCCAGCTCGTGATCCGGATGAAGGACAAGCACGAGACGGAAGCGTTGATCGCGCCGCTGCAGGCCGCGCTGTCCGAGCGCGTGGCGGGCGCTCGAATCGACGTGCAGGAGATCGAGAGCGGGCCCGCGGTCGGCATGCCCGTGGCAATCCGTGTCTCGGGTGAAGATCCGCAAGTGTTGCGCGGGCTCTCGAGCAAGCTGCAGGATCTGATGCGCAAGCAACCCAACGCCGAACGTGTGCGTGACAACTGGGGCACCGACAACTTCACGGTCAAGCTCAAGGTCGATCCCGACCGCGCGAGCGCCGCGGGCGTCACGAACCAAGACGTGGCAAGCTCTTCCGCCACGGCGCTCAGCGGCGCTCGGGTCGGCTCGCTGCAAGAAGGCGAGCACCAATTGCCCATCGTGGCTCGGCTACGTGCCAGTGAACGGCAGCGCCTGTCGGATGTGGGCAACTTGTACGTGTACGCCGCTCGCGATCCGAGCACCAAGGTGCCACTGCGCCAAATCTCGGAACTCGATTTCGAGGGCGCCACGGCCAAAATCCTGCGTCGCAACCACGTGCGCACCATCACCGTCGGCTGCTTCCCGAGCCGCGGCTCGCTGGCGAGCGAGGTATTGGCGCAGATCACGCCCGAGCTCACGCAAATCGAGGCCGAGCTACCGCCCGGCTACAACTTGGAGATCGGCGGCGAGCACTACGAACAAGCCAAGTCCTTCAAGGAGCTGGTGGTGGTGCTGGTGATCTCGGTTTGCGCCATCTTCATGACCTTGGTCTTCCAGTTCCGCAGCTCGACCAAGCCGCTGATCGTGTTCTCGGCGATTCCGTTCGGGGTCGTGGCGGCGCTGATCAGTCTACGCATCGCCGGCGCGCCGTTCGGCTTCATGGCCTTCCTGGGCATCATCAGCCTGATCGGTGTGATCGTGAGCCACGTGATCGTGCTCTTCGACTGCATCGAGGAGAAGCACGAGGCGGGTGAGGCGCTGGAAGAGGCGCTGGTCGACGCGGGGCTAGTTCGTCTGCGCCCCGTCCTGGTCACGGTCGGCGCGACCGTGCTCGGCCTGATCCCGCTCGCCATCCACGGCGGCTCGCTCTGGCAACCGCTGTGCTGGGTGCAGATTGGCGGCCTCACCTTCGCCACCGTGATCACGCTCGTGCTCGTGCCCGTGCTGTACACCGTGTTCGTGCTCGATCTGAGGCTCGTGCGCTGGGGGGCGGTCGAGCACGACGCCGCCGCGGAGGCGCCCGACTCATCCAACGAGGCCGCGTCCCCGCTGCCTGCTCAATAACACCTCACTCGTCTACATCAGGAGCTCACCCATGTTTCGATCCCTCACGATCGGTCGGGCACAGTGTACCTTTGCCGCGATCTCCACCTGCACGCTGTTCGCAGTTTCGGTACATGCCGAGCGCGCGCTCACCTCCGACGAAGTCGCACGCCACGCCACGCTGACTAGCCCCAGCGCCGAGGAGAAACGCCAGGAAGTCGAAGCCGCGCGCGCTCAGTTCGACAAGACCTTCACCGACTTCTTCCCGCGCGCCACGTTCTCGGCCTCTTATACGCGGCTCTCGAAAGTCGATAACCCGTCGCTCGGGAACGTCGTGGTTGCGCCGGGCGCGGCGGCGGGCCCGATCGACGCCGCTCAGCCGCTGGTTGCGGCGCCGCTCGGGTTCGAGAGCCTGCAGAACCAGACCGTGTTCTCGAGCAGCCTGAGCGTGCCGCTCTCCGATTACGTGCTGCGCTTGGTGCAGGCGCGGCAGGCGAGCGGTGCGCAGCTCGGAGCCGCGGAACAGTCGCTCAAGGGCACGTTGCGCAAGACCGCGTATGACGCTCGGGCGCTGTACTACGACTGGGTTCAGTCAGAGCTCGAGCGCTCGGTGGCTCAGCAAAACCTGGATCTGGGGCACGAGCACCTCGCGCGCATGCAGGCGTTGGCCTCGGCGGATTCCGCCTCCGAGGCAGACGTGGCGCGCGTCGAGGCCACCGTCGCTTCCTCGGAGCTCCTGCTCGAGCAAGCCAAAAACCTGGCTCAGCTTCAGCGACAGCGGCTTCGGATCACGATGCACGACAGCGGCGCGTCCGACTACGCCATCGGCGAGGATCTCAGCATCGTGCCCGGTGCCGCGTTGGGAACGGACGATCTCGAAGCGTTGACGCGCCATGCGCTCGTCAATCGCCCCGAGCTGAAGGCGCTCGCCCTGCAGACTCAAGGCTATGAGAAGCAAGTGACAGTGGCGCGTTCGCGCGCCTTCCCCCGCTTGGACTTGACGGCGCAATCGCAGATCGCCAATCCGAATTCGCGCTACTTCCCCCAGGAAGATAAATTCCACAGCTCGTGGCAAGTCGGCATCCAGCTGAGCTATTCGCCCTTCGACACGGCCTCGGCCTCCGCGGACGCCGCCGCGGCGCGCGCGAAGGCACGCGCCTCCGGGGCCCAAGAGAAGGAGCTGCTGGACGCCGTGCGCACCGAGGTGACCGATGCTGTGCTGTCGCATCGCAACGCAGTGGCCGGGCTCACTTCCTCGGCCAAACGAGTCCAAGCTGCCGAGACCTCCTACCGCGCCCGCTATCAGTTGTTCTTGGCGGACAAGGCCACCACGGTCGAGCTGACCGAGGCCCAGACCGAGCTGTTCAACGCGCGGTTGGACGACGCGCGCGCCAAAGTCGCCATTCGCCTGGCGCGGGTGCGGCTCGCCTACGTTACGGGCGAGGAGCACTGACCTGGTCAGCTGTCCGGGCAAAGCGGACACCTGTCCGCTTCCCACCACGGGATACGACGCAAATTGGATACCTGTGTCCGCCGGTAACGCTTTCCAAGCCCCTCCGGTGGCCAATTCCTCTCGGCACGGTTTCTGCTTTGGAGCCCCTCATGACCGCAGCGAATGATTCCGCGAATCACTACCTGTCCGCAGTGCAAGCTTATCCCAGCGTCTCGCGCGAAGAGGAGCTGGCGCTGATTCGCCGCTGGCGCACGGAGCAAGACGAGTCGGCGCGCGACGCCCTGGTTCGCTCCTCACTGCGGCACGTGGTGGCGATTGCCAAGCGCTACCAGCGCTACGGCGTGCCGCTCGCGGATCTGATCAGCGAGGGCAACTTCGGCGTCGTGCGCGCCCTGAACAAGTTCGACGCTGACCGCGGCACTTTGTTCATCACGTACGCCAGCTACTGGGTGCGCGCCTGCATCCTGCAGCACGTGCTGCGCTCGTGGAGCATCGTGGGCTCCGGCCTGCCCCGCTCAAGGTTGTTCTTCAAGCTGCGCCGCGAACGCGCCAAAGTCGCGAACTTGATCGAGGACGGATCGAAGTTGAACGAGGTGCTCGCCGAGCGCCTGAACATCAGCCAAGAACGGCTGCGCGGGCTCCTGCAGCGCGTCGACCAGCGGGACTGTTCGCTCGACGCCGAAGTTTACCAAGACGGCAGCGTCACCTTGGTGAACACCTTAGTGAGCAGCGAGCTCGACCAAGAGCAAGTCGCGCTCGCCAACGAGTTCGGCGGCAACGCCGCCCGCGCCGTGCGCGACGCCATGACCGTCTTGGACGAACGCGAGCGCTACATCGTCGAGAACCGCCTGCTCGCCGACTCCGACGCCGAGCTCTCCCTCGCCGATATCGGGCGCACCCTCGGCGTCTCCCGCGAACGCGCCCGCCAATTGGAGGAACGCGCCAAACGCAAGCTCAAGCATCGGATTGCGACGGGCGCGGGCTCAGCGGGTTGGCTCGAGAGCCATTGGGCGGCGTAATCTGAGCTCGTCTGTCGGGGCACGGTTCTCAACGCCGCGCATCTTGCTCCCGTGCCCGTGCCCGTGCCCGAATCAGGACATGTGACGTCATTCCGCATCGGGAGTGACGAGGGAGAGAGGGCGACAATGAGGGAGATGCGCGGGGCGTGTGGGACGGCGGAGATGCGGCGTGAGGCCGAGCGAGCGCTTGAGGCTGGCGTCGGAGCTTCGATCTCGAGGGCTGCATGATCAATTACCTGACGACCGACACCGCGGCCCACCAGGCGCTGGTGGATTACTTGGCGGAGAAGAAGGCCCTAGTGTGGACCGCACCGTTCGGCACCGTGGCCAAACGTTTGAAGAAGTAACAAAACGAAAAACGGAGACAGGCAAGTCCGCTGTCTCCGTTTTTGATCCGAAATCTGGGGGCGCTCAGCCCTTGCAGCCGCCCTGGCCTTTGCAGGCGTTCTGGCCCTTGCAGGCGTGCTTGTCGCTCTTGCAGCCGCCTTGGCCCTTGCACGCATTCTTGCCTTTGCAGGAGTGCTTGCCCGCGCTGTCGTCGAGCTGTTGAGCGGCTGAGTCGATGCTGACGGTGTTGTTGCTGGTGGTCGAAGCGTGAGCGAGGCCCGCCGCGCCGATGACCATGCCCGAGATTGCCGCTGCCATGAGAGTCGATTTCATTTTCTGATCCTTCTGTTTGGTTGGTTCGTGGCTTTTGGTAGTTCTGTGCGTCAAGTCGTCTTTGCGCCGAGTGGGGCGCGTGAAGGTGGCAACGCCGTGGAAGCGGCGCGGCGCGAGAAGAGCAGGTGGTCGACGGAGACCCGGCCTGGGCCGGCGAGCGCGACCCAAACCAAGAGCGCGAGGTAGGTCCATTCGACGAGCCCGAACAGGTCTGGCAAGTTGTGCACTTCGTCGGACTTTGCGGTCAGGATGGCGACAGCCATGGAGCCGATCAGCGGGAGAGACGCAAAGCGCGCGAACAAGCCGATGAGCACTAGGGCTCCGCCAATCAGCTCCACGTACGAGACGAAGGTGGCTTGGATTGCGGGAGCCGGGATGTGCAGCTCGGCAAAGAACGCCGCCACTTTGGCGAGATTGTGAACCTTGCCCCAGCCAGTGCTCATGAAGAGCACGCCGAGGGTGACGCGAGCGAGCAGCGGAGCGAGAAAATCGAGCTGGGTGACGGCGCGCTCCGCGCGCTGCCGTGCGCTGACCAGAAATGTGGACAAGGAAATACTGCCTTTCTGAGGTCGAGCTCGCCGTCCCTTGGCGAATCACGAGGACCGTGCTCTTCGGTACGTCGACTCGCTGGGACGGTTTCCGGCGCATGCGCTTTTATGCGAAAAGGCCGAAAAATGCCGCATGTTCGAGCGGCTCTCCTCTCGTGCAGTGGCGCGTAACCGGTCGCTGTCCGCGGCGTACACACCGGGCAATGAAGCCTCGCCCCGACGCCTACCAGCTCAAGAACCTGCCTGGGTACGTGAAGCTCGCGAGCTCGCTCGCCTTGCTGTTCGGGCTCGGCCTGTTTTGGTCAGGCTGGGTGGTGAGCATCGTGGCCGTGGATTGGGCGATTTCGCTGACCACGATCCTCGGTTGGGGCAGCCGGTTGATGGCGCTCGACGCGCGTTTGCATTGGGCGTTGTTCGCGGCGCACGTGGCGTCGCTCGCGCTGATCTTGCCGCTCACGCACGCCTTGTTCAGTCGCACGCCGTTGCCGCGGCTCACGCGGCGCGCATTGTTCGGCGTAATCTCGTTTTTGAGCGCGCTCGACGTAGCGTGCTGGGCCTTGGTCTCGAGCGTGGATGCCGCCCAGGCGCTGCTCGGCACGCTCGTCCTGCTCGTCACGCTGTGTTTGGGAGGCTTGGTCGCTTACTTGGTGGGCTCGATGTGGCTGCGTCGGGGGTGGTCGAACCCGCCCGAACGGCCCGTGCGCGTGGTGATCGTGGGCGGCGGCTTTGCGGGCTTGTACACCGCGATGGGCCTCGATAGACACTTCGGCTATCACCGAAAGCTCGAGCTCACGGTGATCGATCGCAAGAACTACTTCTTGTTCCCGCCGCTCTTGCCCAGCGTATCGGTGGGCGCGATCGAGACCCGGCAAGTGACCTATCCGTTTCGGCGCTTGTTCGAGGCGACCAACGTGCGCTTCAAGAAAGAAACCGTGGTATCCATCGACAGCGAGCGGCGCACCGTGCGCTCGCGGGTGGACGTGGATGAGGACGATCAGAGTGGGCAACTGCGCGTTCGTTATGACGAGACGCCCTATGACTATTTGGTGCTCTCGCCCGGCTCGACCACGAATACGTTCCGCACCGAAGGCGTCGAGCACGCCTTCTTCATGCGAGAGCTGTCCGACGCGGTGGCCCTGCGCAATCACATCATCGACTGCTTCGAGACGGCAGCGCGCGAAGCCGATCCGCGCTTGATCGAGGAGATGCTCCGCTTCGTGATCGTCGGCGCGGGTCCCACGGGCGTCGAGGTAGCGAGTGAGATCCGCGATTTGGTGGATCATGTGTTGATTCGCCAATACCCGGAGATCGACGTCAGCCGCGTGGAGGTGATCGTGATAGACACCGGCAAGCGCATCTTGAACGGTTGGCACGACGCGGTCGCGGACAGCGCCGAGGCGCAACTGATGAAGCTCGGCGTGCGCATTCAGCACGGCGGCCGTGTCTCGAAGATCGGTGCGGACTGGGTGTTGCTCGCCGATGGCACGCGCTTCGATACGCGCACTTGCGTGTGGTGCGCGGGCGTAGCGCCGGCCGAGATTTTGGCGCAATGCGGGCTCGTGCTCGACAAATCAGGGCGCGTGCAGGTCGGGCCGGACTGTCGCGCCAGCGGCCAAGAGCGGGTGTTCGTGCTCGGTGACGCGGCCCACTATCTCGGCGACGACGGCCGGCCGTTGCCGCCGCTCGGCCAAGTGGCGTTCCAGCAGGGCGCGCAAACCGCCCACAACTTGGCTCGCCTGCTCGAGGGCAACGGCACGAAGCCGTTCCGCTACTTCAACTTTGGACAATTGGTCAGCGTCGGCCATCAATTCGCCGCCGTGCAGTTGCTTGGCGTACGGCTCACGGGCTTCATTGCCTGGCTGGTGTGGCGCACGCTGTACTTGAGCAAATTGGTCGGCTTTGGGAGCAAGGTGCGGGTCACTTTGGATTGGTCGCTCGACTTGTTCATCGAGCGCTCGACCTCTCAGATCCACGCGGCACGCGCTGCGCTCGACTCCCAGGCCATCGACCCGCTGCGCGAGTCCGGCTCTGCCCAGCGCGTGGACGCTTCCGGCAACCCGGCGCTGAAGGTTTCTTAAGCTCGAAACCAGACCGCCTTACCGGCGTAGCAGCTAGCGACTCAGTGCATCGGCCGACGCGCCGTGCCCCGGGACAGCCCCTAACATGCCGGATTTCGACGACATTCCCGACCTTCCCCCAGCCAGCAACCGGGCTCGGAGGGTGCCTGATGTTGGCCATTGGCAGCGCGTGCACGGCTCGCCGCTGACGCGCCGCGAGGTCGAGCAGCGAAAGCGGCTGGCCGTGGTGGTCAGCGTGGTTTGGATCGCGGTGCAGTTCTTTGCCTTCGGGGTGCGTGGGGACTTGAGCCGCTTGCCGTGGAGCTACCTGTTCGCGCTGTGCATCGCGCCGATGTCGGCGGGCATTCTGGCGGTCGTGCTGGCCGTGCGGGGCGGCAGCTTTGGGTTGGGCACGCGCACCGCGCTGGTGAGCGCGCTGGCCGTGCTCGGCCCGCTCTCGTTCATGGTCAGTGGCTTCCTGATGCCGATGCCCTATGAAAATGGGGAAATCGGAGATCTGAGCTTTGGCGCCTATTGCTTGAATTGCACCGTGGCCTGGGCGCTACTGCCAATCGTGTCTGCCGGGCTCGTGCTCCGCTCTGCGTTTGCGGCAAGCTCCGTGTGGCGCAGCGCGCTGCTCGGCGCCGGCTGCGGGCTGATAGCCGCGGGCTTGTTCACGCTGCATTGCCCGGTGGTCGGCAAATGGCACATCGCGCTCGCGCACGGCAGCGCCGTGCTGATTTCGGCGCTGATTGGCGGCGTCTGCCTGGCCTGGGCGACGCGGAGTTGAGGGGGCGCTCTGAGGGCGCAAGCTGCACCTCACGGCCCGCCGCGGGTGCCCGCGCGACGGGTCGTTGCCGGCGGAGGCCTCCTGGCTTGAAAAGAGACCGATCCGCCGCATCAGCCGCCGCGCGTTGCCGGCTTGGACCGGGCCCCGGTGCCGCCATTGCCCGAGCACACCCACTTCCAGACAAAAATAGCGTTCGGGCCCGTCGCGCCCGAACACTATTTTTCGGCACGCACTGAGTCTCCGGCGAATCGGAAAGATCCGGACGAGCGCGCCGCTTGCAGCCGCTACGGGGAAGCCGCGTTCCGCCCGGACGGCGCTCGCGAGTTGCAGTTTGTGCCCTGACGGCGGCCAACCCTTCAAGGCGGGGCGTCGGCAGCGCTGAGCGCGGCGCGCAGCATTTCGTAGGCGCGGAAGGCGCGTAGCTTGAGCGCACCGTCGCTGATGCCAACGAGCTGCGCGGCGACCGAGACGCTGAGGCCCTCATAGCGAATCAGCACGAAGGCTTCGCGGTTGGCGACGGGCATGGCGGCCAGGGTTTTGGCGACGATGTCGGCGCTTTGCTGCGCGGAAACGCTGGCTTCGGCGTTCACGTCCGGGCCGGTTGTGACCTCGATTTCGGTGACGTCCACGCTCCCGCGTAGGAAACGAGATTTCTTGGCCCGCGTATGGCTGATGAAACAATTGCGCGCAATGGCGTAAGACCAAGGCACGACTGCGCCGCCGCGCACGAACGAGCCGCGCGCACGGTGCATGCGCAAGAACGTCTCCTGCGTCAGATCATCGGCCAAATCAAGCGAGCTCGTCAGGCGTTGTAAGAACGCGCGTAGCCGTGGAGTGAGACCGCGGACCAGCTCGGCGAAGGCTGAATCATCGCCCTCGGCGTAGCGATCCATCGCCAACTCCAAGGGCTCGAGCGTCGTGGCGCGCGGCGCTTCGGGCGGCGCGTCGACTGCGAACGAAGTGCCGTCGAGCGCGCTCATGGCTCGCTCCGGCCAAGTAAGCTTTGCAATAGCGGTGAGCAAGCGACCAGCGCGACGCCGCGCTCGGTCATGCGCTGCAAGAGCGCGAGCGCGGGCTGATCGGCGAAGTCCACCCCCGAGAGATCGAGCGCCGGGCGATCGGCCTCGGAGAGGCGGGCCAGCTCGCTCTCGAGCACTTGCACCCAGTCGCCCACCAATCTGCCTTCCACCCGCAAGCAGGGGGCGCCGGCAGCGCTGGTGAGGCGAGTGATGCGCAACATACTCCGGCCTACAGCAACCTTTGTGCCGCACTTCCCCGAGCGTGAGTGGTTCGGCTCTGTTCAGGAAGCCGCAGGAATTGAGCTGGTTTCGCCTACACCGACCGCGCCCTGCGGCCCGACGCGCTCGCTCTGCGGGTGAGGCCACGAGATGTCGTGGCCGCGCCCACGAGATGTCGTGGCCGCGACTGGGCTCTGCGGGTACCCGAGGGCGGCTAGCGCTGACGGTCGGGGCGGCTGATGCCGAGGCGCTTCATGCGGCTGCGCGCCGTACTGGGCGTCAGGTTCAAGAGCGCCGCCGCGCCGCGCGCGCCTTCCAGCACCCAGCCCGTGCGTTCCAGCACGGCCAGGATGTGCTGCCGCTCGACCTCTTCGAGCGAAACGGCGGGCGCGGTAGGGGCGCTGACGGGCCCTGCTAGCGCAGACGAGGGCGCGTTGCTCTCGACGACGCCGATCAAATGCGCGTCGAGATCCAGCAGCGGGCCGCTGGAAAGCACGACACCGCGCTCGATCAGGTTCTCGAGCTCGCGCACGTTCCCAGGCCAGCTATAGCGCATCATGCGCTCGAGCGTGGCGTTGGCGATGCCGCGCACGGCCTTGCCCGACTTGCGAGCCGCGCGCTGCAGGAAGTACAGCGCCAATTGCCCGATGTCCGCGCGCCGCTCGCGCAGCGTTGGCACATGCAGCGGGATCACGTTCAAGCGATAGTACAAGTCGGCGCGGAAGCGGCCTTCGCGAATGGCTTGCTCGAGGTTGCGGTTGGTGGCGGCGATCACGCGCACGTTCACGCGCACCGTTTGGCTGCTGCCCACTGGCTCGAACTCTTGCTCTTGCAATGCGCGCAGCAGCTTGACCTGCGTGTCGAGCGGCAGCTCGCCGACTTCGTCCAAGAACAGCGTGCCGCCGTCGGCCAATTCGAAGCGGCCAACGCGCTTCTGTAGCGCTCCGGTGAAGGCGCCCTTCACGTGGCCGAACAGCTCACTCTCCACCAAGCCCGCCGAGATCGCGCCGCAATTGACCTTGACCAACGGGCGCTCGCGGCGCGGGCTGCGCGCGTGGAGCGCGCGCGCCACGAGCTCTTTGCCGGTGCCAGTTTCGCCGACGATGAGCACCGTGGCTTCACTCGCTGCCACGGCTTCGATCTCTCTGACCAGGCGCTGCCAGGGCGGGCTCGAGCCCACGAGATCTTGGAAGTTGTGCTCGTTCTGGATCTCCTCCTGAAGGTACACGTTCTCTGCCTCGAGGCGCTCGCGTAGGCGTTGCACCTCGACCATGGCTTGGCTCAGGGCGCGATCCGTTTGCATGCGCTCGAGCTCGGCGCAGCCGCGCGCCGCGAAGATCTGCAAAATGGAGACGACCTCCGGCGTGGGCTCGAGACGCGCGGTGTGCAGCACCGCAATGTGGCCGAGCACCTTGCCCTGCGCATTGCGCATCGGCACACCGATGTACGCCTCGGCCGCGATTTGCGTCAGCCACAGATCCTCTGGATAGAGGCGAGCGACATCCATCGGAGTGGCGCACACGTGACCTTGGGAGACTCGCAAACACGGAGTCCCTGGAAAGCGATAACTAAAACCCTCACCGAAGTCCGACCCCTCCCAATAAGCCAAGGAGCGGGATTCCTGTTCACTGAGCGTTTCGGCGGCAAACGCATAGCGCGCGCCGAGCGCCAACGCGGCGTGCTTGGCCAGCGACCGAAAAAACTCGTCCCCCGTGGCAGCGGAGGTGCCCTCGGCGATGGCGCGCAGGATATCGGAGGTCGCGGTCGGAGCAGAGGGCGCGTTCATGATTGGCACTTTGGTGCGCGCCGGATTCCAACCCTTGCGCCTGCTGTCGTCAAGTCCGAAGCGCTGAATCGGCGATCTGCCAATCGGTGCTCACGCGGACCGGTAACCGACGCCGAAAGAAGTCGTAGACGAGTTGCGGCGTCGGGTCGACGCCGCAACAGGGCCATCACGGTCAGCCGCGCGTGCGGCTAACCGTGAAGCTTTGTTCAAAAAAACTCCCGCACAAGGACAGCAGAAAATCATGAATCGCAATATGGCAACCACCGGTACCTTGATCGCAGCGTCGGTCGCTGCGCTCTTCGGCTGCGCTAGCAACACAACCCCGGCCGCCGCGCCTTCGGGCACCACCACCGCCAGCGTTCGCTGCTTGGGTATCAACTCTTGCAAGGGCCAGGGCGAATGCTCCACGGCGGACCACAGCTGCGGCAAGCACACGCCGTGCAAGGGTCAGGGCTGGCTCAGCGTGCCGAGCGCCGAGGAATGCACCACCAAGGGCGGCAAGGTCCTCTGAAATCACCGCGAAACTAGGCGCCGCGCTCGCGATCGGCCGGGCGCGGTCCGCCACCCCCTTTTTGTCCGGAGTGAATCAAGTCATGAAAAATAAGCGCATCTCGCCCTTTGTGCGTTCGCTGACGTCGCTGGCCTTGCTCACCGGTTGCGGTGGCGCGGCGTTGGCAGCGTCGCCCAATCCCCCGAGGCCAACCGGCGCTGCGCGCGCCGAAACCAAAGCCGCCGCTATCGTCGGACCGGTGGTCGCGGTCAAGAAGTCACTGACTCGCGAGGGAGCCCGTTTGGCCATCGAAAGCGCGCTCGGCCGAGCCCGCGAGCTGAACACGACGGGCGTGATCGCGGTGGTCGACGAGGGCGGTAACTTGATGGCGCTCGAGCGCCTCGACAACACGTTCTCGGCCGGCGCCAGCATTTCGATCGGCAAAGCGCGCACTGCGGCGCTGTTCAAAAAGCCGACCCGCGCCTTCGAAGAGATCATCAAGAACGGCCGCACCGCGATGACCGCGCTCAGTGACTTCACGCCGCTCGTCGGCGGGTTCCCGATCGTCTCGGACGGGCAAATCATCGGCGGCATCGGGGTGAGTGGCGCGGCCAGCGCCGATCAAGACGAAGAGCTCGCGCGCGCAGGTGCGCGGGCGTTGGCCATCACGGCGGCGGATTTGGCGAGCTTGGCGCCGCCAGCCGCCGTACCGGCGCCAGCGGCAGCGCCCGCGCCGGTGACGCTTTTTTCGAGCGAGCAGGTGACGAATGCCTTCGCCAAGGGCGTTCCACTGCTGGAAACCAGCTCGTTCAAGGTCCACGCCAGCCGCCGAGAGGGTCCGGGCAAAGTCGAAATTCATACCCTCGATACCGATATTGCCTACGTCCAAGAAGGCACTGCAACCGTCGTGACCGGGGGAACCGCGGTCAACGCCAAGACCATCGAACCGAACGAGCTGCGCGGTGATTCGATTCAGGGCGGTGAGACGGTGAAGCTCAAGAAGGGCGACGTGATCGTGATCCCGAAGGGCGTGCCACACTGGTTCAAAGAGGTCAGCTTGCCCTTCACTTACTACGTCGTGAAGGTGCATTGAACATGGCGCGCTCTCCGTCTCTATCCGCCCCGCGTGCCGCGTTTGCGATCGGCCTCTTGCTTGCCGCGGGCGTCGCTGCCGGCGAGCGGCCCGCGCGCCCGACGCGTACCGGCGCCGCCCCGCCGAGCCCGGTCGTGCCGCTCGCGCCGCAAGATCCGCCGCTCGGTCGCCCGACGGCCATCGTCGACTTGAGCACGGCGGAGGGCGCGCGGCTCGTGAAGGGACAGTGGCGGTACAGCGACGTTTCGATTCGCGAAGTGACGGGCAAAGCGCTGGGCCCGGACTTGAAGCCGAGCGGCAAGCCGATCCAGACCTACGACTATTTCCCCAAGGCCGGCGGCGCCGGTTACGACGACTCGAAGTGGCAGGTAATCGGCGCAGACACGCTCGAGCAACGCCGATCGACCGCGAAGGTCTGCTTCAATTGGTACCGGATCAAAGTCACGATCCCCGAACGCGTAGGGGCCTTCGAGCCGACCGGCAGCACCGTGGCCTTCGAGGTCGTGGTCGACGACTACGCGGAAGTGTGGGTCGACGGAAAGCTGTCGCGCAACATCGGGCAATCAGGTGGCGCGGTGGTGCGTGGCTTCAACGCGCCCAACCGAGTGCTTCTGACGCGCGACGCGCGACCCGGACAGAGCTTTCAGATCGCGCTCTTCGGTATCAACGGCCCCATCTCCAATAGCCCGGAGAACTTCATCTGGGTCAAATCCGCGACGCTCGACTTTCACGCGCCGCGCGCGGCGAGCGCGAGCCCCAACGTGGGCAGTGTCGAGCGGCTGGACCCAGGGCTGGATGCTGCGGTGCCTGTGCAACCCAAAATCGAAAAGCTCGCCGCGGGCTTTCAGTTCACCGAGGGCCCCGCCTGGAACGCCGAAGAAGGCTCGCTGTTCTTCAGCGACCCGAATCAGAACACGATTTACCGCTACGAAACGGACGGCGCACTCTCGGTGTTTCGCCCGAAGTCGGGGTATCGCGGGCTCGACATCGGCGAGTACAAGCAGCCGGGCTCCAATGGGCTTGCCTTCGATGCGAGCGGGCGGCTCACCATCAACGAGCACGGCAATCGCCGCGTCACGCGCCTGGAGAAGAATGGCTCGCTGACCGTGCTAGCCGACAGCTACCAGGGCAAGCGTCTGAACAGCCCCAATGATCTGGTGTACCGCTCGGACGGTGCGCTCTACTTCAGCGATCCACCGTTCGGTCTGCCGCAGGTCTTCGATGATCCGCGCAAAGAGCTGCCCTTCTCGGGGATCTACCGGTTCGCGGACGGCAAGCTGACGTTGCTGAACCAAGAGCTACTCGGGCCGAACGGGCTCGCGTTCTCTCCTGACGAGAAATACCTATACGTGGACAACTGGGATCCGAAGCGCAAAGTCGTGATGCGCTACCCGGTGCAGGCTGACGGCGCCCTGGGTGTGGGCAGCGTCTTTCTCGACGCCACGAGCGCGCGCGGTGAAGAGGCGTTCGACGGCTTGAAGGTCGACGCCCTGGGTGACGTGTTCGTCTCCGGGCCGGGCGGGGTCTGGGTTCTTTCGCCGACCGGTAAGCACCTGGGCACGATTCACGCGCCCGAATTGCCCGCCAACTTCGCGTGGGGCGATGCAGATCGCAAAACGCTGTACATGACCGCGCGCACCGGCATTTACCGCATGCGCGTGAACGCCGCCGGAGCGACGGCCTTTGGCCCGCGTGGGAGCTGAGTCCATGTTCGACGTACCAGCGTTGGGTCACGGCATCGGCCTTCGTCCGACCCACTACGCCCAGCTCTTGGAAACGGGCGCGCGCGAGGTGGATTGGTTCGAGGCAATCTCCGAGAACTTTTTCGAAGAGGGCGGGCGCCCGCTCGCGGTCTTGGATCGGGTGCGGCTCGATGCGCCCGTGGTGCTGCACGGCGTAGCGATGAACCTGGGCGGCGCGGATGACCTCTCGGAGGATTACTTGGCGCGCTTGGCGCGGCTCGTTGCGCGGGTCGACCCGGCGTGGGTCTCCGATCACTTGTGCTGGGGATCGGCCGCGGGTCAGTACGCCCACGACCTTTTGCCGGTGCCGTACACAGAGGAAGCGCTCAGCCACGTGGTTGCGCGCATTCAGCGCGTGCAAGAGCGGCTCGGTCGCGCGATCTTGGTCGAAAACATCAGCGCTTATGTGGCATTTCGCGAGAGCGCGATCCCCGAGTGGCAGTTCTTGAACGAGCTCCACGAGCGCACGGGGTGCGGGATCTTATTGGACGTGAATAACGTGTACGTGACCTCGAAGAACCTCGGCTTCGACGCCGAAGCCTACGTACGCGCCGTTCGCCCGTCTGCGGTGGGTCAGATCCACCTCGCTGGCCACACTGAGCAGCCGGATTTCATTCTTGATTCGCACGTGGGGCCGGTCCCCGATCCGGTCTGGGAGCTTTATCGGTTGGCGGTTCGATGCTTCGGGCGCGTCTCGACCTTGGTGGAGTGGGACGAGGCGGTGCCGGCCCTGCCCGTGGTGCTCGCGGAGACCGCGCGTGCGCGCGAGATCGAGCGGGAGGTGCTGTCGTGAGCGCGCCGCAGCTCGCGGCGCTCGAACGCCGCTTCCTGAATTTGATCGCTCAACCCAAGCCGTTACCCGATGCTGCGCGTGCGCTCGCCGAGCAAGACCCGGGCGCCGAGCCCCTGTCCGAGTGGCTCATGGCGGACAATGAAGAGCAGGCCGCGGCGCGCCTAGGCGTCTACGCCCACATGTACTTTGCGCGGCTGAGAGACTCACTCCGGGAGGATTTCCCATACTGTGCCGAGCTCGTCGGGCGCGCGCCATTCGACGAGCTCGTGGCGCTGTATTTGGTGCGGCATCCGTCGGATAACCCCTCGCTGCGCTATCACGGGCGTCATTTCCCCGGCTTCGTGCGAGCGCTGGTCGCCGAAGGAGCGCCCGGTCTGATCTTGCGCCCGGACTTGCCCGAGCTCTGCGAGCTGGAGTGGGCGCGGCTCGACGTATTCGATGCGGCGGACGTGCCTACGCTCGGCAGCGCGCAATTGGCCACGCTGCGGCCCTACGAATTTGCCGAGCTCACCCTCAAGTCCGTGCCGGCCCTGCGCGTGCTCGAGCTGCGCTTTGCCGTGGACGCGCTGTGGATCGCCTGCGACACCGGGCAGGCGATCCCCGAGGTGGAGGCGCGCGCTCAGACGCTGCTCGTGTGGCGGCGCGGCTTCCGCGTCTACCACCGTGCGATCGACGGCGCCGAAGCTCAGGCGCTGCGTGCGCTGGTTCACGGCCAAAACTTCGCCGCGCTGTGCGAGCTGTTCCTCGAAGATGGCTCACTCGGGCGCGCCGCGGAGCGCTGCGGGGCGTGCCTGCAGCAGTGGCTGAGTGACGCGATCTTGAGCCGTTGGCCACGGCGGGATTGAGCCTCGGCTCAAGTGCCGCTGAGTGGACCTATTTCCAGCCCGCCGATAAGCCCCTCCAAGCTGCCGCTGTTGGCGGACGTCGTAGCTCCCGACGAGCGCCGCCCGTGGAGCTCACTTGGGATGCGCCGAGCGAGGGCCCCTCTCGGCTCTCCGGCTGGTCATTCGCTGGTTGCGGCGTGCTCGAGCTGGGCGCGGTTCACGGTAGCGCGGGCGGTGCGTTTCAAGACGGCTCAGCGACGGCTCCGCGGTACGCGGCGGGGCCGTTGCTCGTGCTCACCGCGCCCCTTTCGGGAGTCGCGCTGCGCCAGCGGTGGTGTCAGCACCGGCTTCGATCCGCCGCACTTTGCCATTCGCGGGCTTCGTGACCTGTACGTGGTGTCGCGAGCGGTGCCCGCGGTCTCGCTCGGCTTGTCGCTTTAAGTTTGGGTCGCGCCCGCCGCGGTCGTGGTGGCGGCTCCGCGCGGGCGAGTGCCGAAAGCGCCGATCAGCAAGGCCAACGCCGGGTAACACGCGGAGAGTCGGTAAATGCCGGCCAGCGCGAGCACGGAACGAAGCGGGCCGATCGAGAACGAAGCGATGCCGACGCCGAACATCAACGCAGCGGTCATCATCGACGAGATCCACGCAGAGTGGGCGGGGAAGCGGCTCGACGCGAGCGACACCGTAAGCGGGAAGAAGCCGGAGCACGAAAGCCCCGCGAAGCCGAACGCGAGCCAGGCCTGACTCTCGCTGTGCACCGATGACACGGCGACGAACGCGGTGAGCATCAACGTGGGCAGCGCGAGCCACAGCTTTTGACTCGAAACACGGACCACGAGCACGGAAAGCAGCACTCGGCCGACCACGAGGGCCCCCCAAAAAATCGACAAGGCGGAGCCCGCGACGGCTTCGGGCAGGCGCCGCTCCTCATGCAAGAAGATGATCGCCCAATTGCTGAAGGTGCCTTCGGAGAACGCGTACAACACGGCGGCCGCCACGAATGCCCAGAACGCCGACTCGCGTAGCGGCAATGGTGGTTGAGCTGCAAGCTGCCCCGGCGTGGGGGCCAAGTTGGGGGTTCTCGGCTCGCGCGAGCCAAATGCGGCTCGGCAAACGAGGATTAGGCACGCGGTGGCGACGGCCAAGGCGAGCGGCAAGGCACGCCACAGATCGCGCCGGATCAATTCTCCCGCTAGGAACGGCCCGCACGAAAAGCCGACGCCCATCATCGTGTGAAGCGCGAGCAGCGCCGTTGCCATGCGGTTCGGAAACAGGCGGCCAGGTAGGGCATTGAGCGGTGCCGCGCTGAGCCCGAAGCCCGTACCCATCGCCGCGGTGCCCGCGAGAAGCAGTGGCAGCGCGAGCGCGAGGCTCACCGTGGAGCTCGCGTAAAGCAGGAAGGCGGCCAAGGTGCTGGCCACGAACGCAACGCTGAGCGTTGCTCCGAGGCCCACGCGGCGCGAAAGACTCGGGCCTGCGAGCGAGCCGAGCACGGTGAAACCGACTTGGGGCAAGAACAGCGTGCCATATTGAGCGTCGCTCAGGCCTTGGGCCTTGAACAGCGCGGCGCTCGCTGGAAAGCTGACCACGGTGAGCCCTTGCGCCAACGCCGCGACGTACAGGGTGAGCACGGTTGAGCTGGACGGGCTTATTTTATGCTGTTTCATGGCGGTCTCGATTCTGCGTGGCGCGCTGAGCTTCAGCGCTGCACGAGGCGCAGCGCGTGCCCATCTGGATCGCTGACGAGCAGCGCGCGCCGATAGCCAAGGTCCCCGTCGCCGAATTCGGCGATTCGATCCGAGATGCGTCGAGCCCCGTGCGCTTCGACGGCCCGCGCCGCGCGCTCGAGATCGCTCACCAGGACCGTGACCTCCCAGTGCCAAAGATCGCTAGCATGGGTGTCTGCTGGCATGGGCCGCCCTGCGCCAGGCTCGAGGTAGTGCAAGAATTCGATGCCCGGGCCCGTGCTGCCCCGCAACCCGGTGATGCGCACGCGGGCACTAGTGACGCCGCTCAGCGCCTCTTGTTCGCGACCCAAGTTCAAGCTCGTGCCCGCGATCCTCAGCCGGAGCGCATCACGGTACGTCTGCAGGCTGCGCTCGGTGTCGCTCGTGGCAATCGCCGAGTGATCGATGCCCAAAAACAGCCCGCGGTTCGTGGCTTGCCACTCTGGGCGGCCCTTCCCGGGCGGGAACCAAATCAGCTCCAAATCATGGCGATCGGCGTCTTCGAAGTAGAACGCGCGCACGCCGGCCGCGGCCGAGTTGCTGAGCGGGATGGTCTGCGGCGCGGGTGAGGTGGGATAAAACTCCGGGCCGCGCGCCGCGCTCGCCGCAAAGCCCGGGCTGAGCTCCGCGTACGCCGCGTCCATGTCGCTCACGACGATCGCGACGTGTTGAAACCACCGGTCGTTGCTGTGTGAGTCCGCGGGGATCGCGCGACCCGGGTTGCCTTCGAAGGCCGTGAGCTCGACCGTTTGTTCGCCCAGCGAAAGCTCCAGGGTGCGCGCGTGCGCGCCGGGCAGGTGCAGCAGAGCGGCGAAGCTGTCCCCCGCGAGCTCGTGCCGCACGCCCGGCTTGAAACCGAGGCGCGCGAAGTCATGCGCCGCTCGTGCCAAGTCGGAAACCGTGAAGCCCACGTGCAGCACGTTCGCGCTGAGCGGAGCTTCACTCGGCACGCGAGCGGGCTGGGTGGATGCAGAATGGACCTCGGGCTGGACGGCCGAGCAGCCGCCGAGCACCGCGATCGCGAACAGCGAGCGGTACATGGGAATTCTCCTGCCGCAAGCGCGGCTGTGCGGCTCAATCAGCCAGGATTTGCCGAGTCAAACGCAGCAATTCAGAGACGGACCAGGCTTGAAACGGGCAGCCGCGGGGCGTGTACGGCGGATCGGCGTCGGTGATTTCTGAAACGTGGCCGATGCCGGCTCGGTTCAGGTGCGCGGCCAGCGGCGCGATGAAGCGTTGTTCGGCTTCGCGCTTGGCGTTGCTCGTTCCACCGCGGCTCTTGAGCCAGGCTTCGACGAACGGGCCCATCAACCACGGCCAGACCGTGCCTTGGTGATAGCTCGAGTCACGCTGCCACACTCCGCCTTCGTAGTGCGCGGCGTACGCCGGGTGGCTCGCTGCGAGCGAACGTAGGCCGATCGGCGTGACCAGGTTCTGTTCGACGACCGCAAGCACGCGCTTGGTCCGCTCGGGGGGCAGCAAGTTGAGCGCTAGCCCGCCGGCGGCAAAGATCTGGTTCGGGCGCAACGAGGCATCGACCAGCCCCGGCTGATGATCGACGTCGACCACGTCATTCAAAAAGCCGGTGGCTTCGTTCCAGAAACGGATTTGGAAGGAGGCTCGGGCGGCCTCCAGCCACTCGGTAAAGTCGCCGTTCAGCGCGGCGGCCGCGGCCAGCGCGTTGATCCAAAGGGCCTGGATTTCTACGGGTTTGCCGACGCGTGGAGTGACCACGTAATCCCCCACTTTGGCGTCCATCCAAGTGAGCTGCACGCCGGGAACACCGCACGCCAGCAAGCCGTCGGCAGTGCGCCGGATGCCGTAGCGCGTGCCTTTGGCGTAGCCAGCGACGATGGCCATGATCGCATCGCTGAGCGCTTTGCGGTCTTCAGCCGACAAGAACGTGGAGCCCTGCGGGTGGCTCAAGAGCTCGCTCGCCGCGATCACGTACCACAGCGAAGCATCCACCGAGTTGTACTCGGGCTTGCCGTTTCCGTCGGGGAACAGGTTGGGCAACATGCCCTCCGACACCACCTGCGACCACTCCACGAGGATGTCGCGCGCTTCGGCGAAGCGACCCGTGGCCAGGCACAGGCCGCGCAAGGCGATGAAGGTGTCGCGGCCCCAGTCACCAAACCAAGGGTAACCGGCGATGATCGTGCGCCCGTGACCGCGAGCCACGAGGTAGCTATCGCCGGCACGCTCGAGCGGGCTTGGAAACGCAGCACGCCGGGCGCGCTCACGGCGTGCGCTGCTCGACCAGAATGCTTCCGCGGTCACGCCCTCGGGCAAGGCCGATCCCGGCGTCGTGGCGCTCGAGATCCAAATCGCTGGGCGCTCGGCGTCGGACAGATCGAAGCTGAGCACGCCGGGCGCGGCGAGGTCCTCTTCGCAATCCAAACCGCGCTCGAGCTCTTCTGAATACCGGAAGTTGCGGTACCACTCCGGAGCGTGTGTGTAGGTGCCATTGACCAACATGTCGATGCTGGGCACGCCCGGGTAGGGCGAGAAGCGGAGGCGCGAGCCATGCTGCTCCGGCTCGAAGCGAAATCCGCTGTTTTCGCGCTGCAAAGCGTGAAAATCTCGTCCCGACAAGAAGGGACGCAGGCACAGCTTCACGCCCGGCGCAGCGTTCTCGAGCCTGAAGCTGACGAGCACGGTCGGGCTGCCGTGCAGCACGAACAGCTCTTGAATCACGACCAGGCCGGCCTCGGTGACGTAGCGCACGGTGGGCCAAGGCTCGGAGATGAAACGGTCGAGCTGGGCGTCGGCCGCGCTGAGCACACCGGGAGCGAAGGGGTGCCGCGTGAGCTGCACGGTGCCCTCCGGCGTCTCGAGCCAGGCGCGAAAGCCGTTGATGAGCACGACGCGACTGGCCGGCGGATGCTGCGCCGCGAGCAAGAGCGCGTGGTAACGGCGTGTGGCGATGCCCGCGGTACTGCAGGAGGCGAAGCCGCCCAGGCCGTCGGCCTCGAGCCATTCGGACTGGGTGTCGATGGGCACGCTGCCCGTGGCTTCAACCATGAGCTGCGTGTCCTCGAGCGAGCCGGACGAGCCGTGACGGATGCGCTGATTCATGGCGCGCTCCCGTCTTGACGGCGCTCGGCCATCGCTTCCAGGCAACGCACTGCCAGCGCGGTCCAACCGGTCTGGTGGCTGGCGCCCACGCCCTGACCGGTGTCACCGTGGAAGTACTCGTGGAAGAGCACCAGGTCTTTGAAGTGCGGGTCACTGGCGTAGCGCGGGTCGGTGCCGTGGCAAGGTCGCTGTCCCTTCTCATCGGCTAGGAAGATACTCCCGAGCCGCGCAGAAATCTCGTTCGCGACCTGCTTCAGATTCATGAAAACCCCGGACCCTTTGGGGCATTCGACTTGCAAATCATCCCCATAAAAGTGGTGGTAACGCTCCAGGGCTTCGACCAAGAGGTAGTTGAGCGGAAACCAGACCGGGCCGCGCCAGTTGGAGTTTCCCCCGAACAGGCCCGTGTTCGAATCACCAGGGACGTACTCCACGCGGTACTCGGCGCCGTCGGCGTCGAACACGTACGGTGCGTCCCGGTGCACGCGGCTCAACGAGCGGAGCCCGTGCGGCGAAAGAAACTCTGCCTCGTCCAGCAAGTAGCCGAGCACGCGCTCGAGCCGCTCACGCGAGGGCACGGCGAGCAAGCGATGCCCATCCCCGCTGCCGCCCGTGTGCTCCATGTAAGAGATGTGCCGGGACAGGTCCTTGCGGTTGTTCAAGAACCAATCCAAGCGCTTCTTGAAGCCGGGCAGTTTGTCGATCACGCGGTCCTCCAAGATTTCGACCGCGATCAGCGGCAGCGCACCGACCATCGACCGCGTGCGGAGCGGGACCGAGTCACGGCCAGCGATGTTCAGTCGGTCGTAGTAGTAGCCGTCTGTCTCGTCCCACAAGCCCGTGCCGCCGAGCGTGTTCATGGCGTCGACAATCGACACGAAGTGCTCGAAGAACTTGGACGCGAGGTCCTCGTAAGACAGATCGTCTTGAGCGAGCTCGAGCGCGATCGACATCATGGTCGCGCTGTAGAAGGCCATCCACGCCGTGCCGTCGGCTTGGTCGAGGTGCCCGCCCGTGGGCAGAGGCTGCGATCGGTCGAACACTCCGATGTTGTCCAAGCCCAGAAAACCGCCCGAAAATAGATTGTTTCCGGCCATGTCTTTGCGGTTCACCCACCAGGTGAAATTCAAGAGCAACTTTTGGAACGCGCGCGCCAAAAACAGCCGGTCGCGCGAGCCGCGCTTGCCCGTCATCTTGTACACGCGCCACACCGCCCAGGCGTGCACCGGCGGGTTCACGTCCGACAAGGCGAACTCGTACGCGGCCATCTGCCCGTTCGGGTGCATGTACCATTCACGCAGCATCAACAGCAGCTGTTGCTTGGCAAAATCTGGATCCACCTTGGCGCACGGGATCATGTGGAACGCCAGATCCCAGGCGGCGAACCACGGGTACTCCCACTTGTCCGGCATCGAGATGATGTCGCCGGCGACCATGTGGAACCAGGTCTTGTTGCGGATCTCGGGCGAGTCCGGGTCCCACGGGTTCACGCCGCGCTCGCGCAGCCAGCGGTGCACGTCGTACTCGAAGTACTGCTTGCTCCACAGCAGGCCCGCGAGCGCCTGGCGCATCACGAGCTGCTGGTCGTCGTCGAGCGTCTGCGGGATGACGTGGGCGTAGAAGGTGTCGGCCTCCGCGATGCGCGCGTCGAACGTGGCGTCGACGTCGACGGGTTCGTCGCTGGTGCCGAGCCGCGCCTGGACCGTCGCCGACGCACCCGCGGCGATCGTCAGCACGTTGTGCGCGGCGCACTTCGTCCCGTCTGTGCCGTCGAGCGGCGCGCCGTGGATCAGATGGTCATTGATGGC
>JBEQTH010000119.1:0-57048 GCA_040348785.1 Myxococcales bacterium
CGCTCAGCGCCGAGGCGCAGCTCATGAACGTGGCTGCCCGCCCCCCGCGCGTCATGGTGCGCGGCAGTGGCTCGTATTTGTGGGACCACACTGGCGCTCGGTACCTCGACTTTCTGCAGGGGTGGGCCGTCAATGCGCTCGGTCACTCGCCGCCCGAAATCATCGCCGCCTTGCGCGAGCAGGCCGAGTTGCTCATCAGTGCCAGCCCCGCACTGCACAACGCTCCACAGCTACGCCTGGCGAGCGCGCTGACGCGGCGGGCGGGGCTCGACCAGGTGCATTTCGCCAACAGCGGTGCCGAGGCCAATGAGGCCGCAGTCAAACTGGCGCGCAAATGGGGCCGGCTGAACCGTGGCGGCGCGTTCGAGGTCATCACTACCCTGGGCAGCTTTCATGGGCGAACGCTGGCGATGATGGCGGCCAGCGGAAAGCCGGGCTGGGACGCGTTGTTCCCACCCATCATGCCCGGCTTCGTCAAAGTGCCGTATGGCGACGCGCGCGCCGTGGAGGATCGGATTGGGCCGAGCACCGTGGCCGTGATGGTCGAGCCGATTCAAGGCGAGGCGGGTGTGGTCGTGCCTGCCGAAGGTTATCTGACGGAGCTGCGTCGCTTGTGTGATCGGCACGGGCTGCTCTTGATCTGTGATGAAGTTCAGACGGGCATGGGTCGCACTGGTACGCTGTTCGCGCACGAACGGGAAGGTGTGAAGCCCGATATCATGACGCTCGGTAAGGGCTTGGGCGGAGGTGTGCCGATCTCTGCCGTACTGGCCAGCGCGCGCGCCAGCTGCTTCGTGCCGGGCGATCAAGGTGGAACTTACAACGGCAATCCACTGATGGTCGCCGTCGCCAATGCGGTGTTCGATGTCGTCTCCTCTCCGGCGTTCATGTCGCAGGTGCAGAAGACAGGACACTACTTGGAACGGCGGCTCGCCGAGCTCGCTACACGGCACGGTTTCTCGTTGCGCGGTCGCGGTTTGTTGTGGGCGTTCGTGCTGCCGGATGAGCGCGCCGAGCGCATCGTCCAGGCCTGTTTTTCTGCTGGCTTGTTGATCAACGCGGCGCGCCCCAACGTGCTGCGCTTGATGCCGCAATTGCGCGTGGCAGAGCACGAGATCGACGAGCTGATTACGCTCCTGGAGCGTGTGCTGTGGGGGTAAAAATGCATCGTCGAATAAAGAGGCGCGGCGGCTAGAGCTGGGTGCGACAGCGCACCTCACATCCGGTCACGTTGCTCGTGCGCGGCTTCGGTTCGACTGAAGGGCATCGAAGCGCGAGACCACTTCAAAACGAAAATCGTAGTGTGAATTCACGCTACGATTTTTGGGTGAGCACCCCATGCGTCGCAGTCGCAGTCGCAGTGAGCGGCCGGGCTCATTGCGGCAAAGTTACAGCTGCGTAGTGACCAACCAGGAGAAGGCAATAACACTATTTTCGAGACAGGAGTGGGCGTGCTCCGGAAGTGCTGGCCTTCAAACAGTGCGGCTCCGCCGGGAACGCTGAGTAGCGCGGAAGGCGTCTCGCGGGCACCCGCGTGGACCATGAGCTGCAGTTTGCGCCCCGAGCGCGCCCCAAAAGGCATGCGGGATGTGACCAATCATGAGTGGCCACTTGGCGGTTCAAAATCTCCGGGAGCGATTGAACGTCAGTGCCGTTCAATCGCTCGGTTTGAAGCGGTAGCCGACGCGTTGGGCGGTGAGGAGCATTTCGGGGCGGGTGGGGTCGCGTTCCAGCTTGTCGCGCAGTTGCTTCATGAAGACGCGCAAGTAATGCACTTCGGTGATGCGCGAGGGCCCCCAGACTTCGCGAAGCAGCGTGCGGTAGGTGATCACACGGCCGGGCTGGCGGACCAGAACCGAGAGCAATTTGTACTGCTTGGAGGTGAGGACCACCTTTTCGCCATCGAGCGACACCTCGTGAGTCATGAAGTCGACGCGCAGCCGGCCGTTGAAGAACGACTCGGACGGCTTGACGATGTGTGGCGCATAGCGGAGCGCGGCCCGCACACGCGCCATTAGCTCCGCCTCGCGGAACGGCTTGGTCACGTAGTCATTTGCGCCAGCGTCGAGGGCCTCCACCTGTTGCGCCTCGGCGTCACGCGCCGAAATCACGATGATGGGCACTTGCTGGGTGCGGCGCAGGATGCGCGTCACCTCCACACCGTCGCGATCCGGCAAACCCAGATCCAAAAGCACCAAGTTCGGTGAGCGCAGCGACGCCTGATACAGGCCGTCTTCGGCGGTTGCGGCTTCCAACGTCGCGTAGCCTTGGTCGCGTAGGGCGACGCAAAGGGTGCGCCGAATGGCGGTCTCGTCTTCGATCGTCAAGATCAGCGGTTGCAGTGTCATTCAGTCGTCTTCCAGGCCGCCCGACAACGTAGCGCGTGGCAGCGTGAATTCCACCGTCGCGCCGCCACCCGGTGTTTCCAGGGCGCGGATGCGACCGCGGTGGGCCACGACCGCGGCTCGGCAAATCGTCAGCCCGAGGCCGGCGCCGCCATCTCGCGTGGCGCGGCTGCCACGAAAGAACTTCTCGAACACCTTCTCGCGCTCTTCCATGCGTATGCCCGGGCCGTGGTCGATGACGCGCACCCGCACGCCGTCCGAGGCGTTGCTGGCCTCGAGCTCGACCGCGGAGTCGCCAGGCGCGTAGCGCAGCGCGTTTTCGAGGAGGTTGATCAAGGCTTGCTCGATCAAAACCGCATCCACATCGACCGCGGGTAGCTCCGGCTCGATGGCGACGCGAATCCGTTGGGCGGCATGGGGCGCGGAGAGGGCGCGAATCGAGCTCTCGAACAGCTCGGCCATGTCCTCGGGCAGCCGTTGCAGGGCAAGCTCTCCCGACTCGAGCTTGGTCATGGACAAGAGATTGGCCACGAGGCGATTCAAACGCTCGCTCTCGTCCACGATCGTGCGCATCAAATCACGCCGCTCTTCCGGGCTGATCGTGGAATCCTCACGCGCCGCGGTGCTGGCCGCGGTTAGGATGGCCGATAGCGGATTTCGCAAATCATGCGACACCGCTGCCAAGAGCGAGCTGCGCGTGCGTTCGGTCTCCGCCTGGAGCTCGGCGCGATGAGTTGCACCAGAGAGCAGCAAGCGCTCGATGGCACCCGCCAGCTGGGAGGCGCAGCCGAGCAACAGCTGTTTTTCGCCCGCGTCCCTGAAACGCTTGGGGTTTCGTGGGTCGAGGCCCAGGAGCCCGACGCTGCGGTGCGCGCCCTCGAGCGTCAGCCACAAATTGAGCCCCGGAACAGCGGGATCCTCCACTAGCTCGCCCTTCTTCCAGGCCGAGAGCGCGAGCCGGCGTTCCTCCGCCGAATCGAGCCCGAGATCATCGAGCGCGAAGCCGACTTCACCGGACTGCAAAGCAACGTGCACGCGGGTGTCGAACAAGCGCGCCAAGCGACGCTCGGCGAACGAGCTCAGCTGCTCGAGCGAATGGACCTCCGACAGCGCCTGATTGAAACCATAGAGCGCATTGGCGAACGCTTCACTGCGCTGGGCGGTCTCGCGCTGTTTGCGCAGGCCCTGATTCAAGCTGCTGATCACGCCGGCCACCACGACCATGCCTACGAAGGTGAGCACGCTACCAGCATCTGGCCAGCTCAACTCGAGATATGGTGGGATGAAGAAGAAATCGAACGCCAGCACGCTGATCACGGCCGCGAACAACGACGCGCCTAGCGCACAGCGCGCGGCGATCGCGACCACGCCGAGCAAGTAGACGATGACGAAGTCGGCGAGCTGGGCCCACGGTGCGATGAGCTTACAAATCAGCGTGCTTGCGGCGGCGACGGGCAGCCCCACCAAGTAGTGAGTGACGGGAGAGGTCGCGAACAAGCCGAGCCGCTCGAAGCGGTTCCACAGCCGCGGTTGGACAGCGGCCCTTTCCAAGCCCGACTCCGTAGTGCTCGGTTGCATTGCGTTTTGACTTAGCGAGACCCTAGATTGAGGTCCAATCCGCGAAGAGGCGATCAAGAATATATGAACGGCCCCACGTCGGTTTTTATCATTGGCTTACTACTTGGAAACGTACCAGAAACTTAAAGCGCGGGTGGGACGCACAACGACAGCGGTGCGCGCTCCTGGAAACACGGATAAACGCGGGGACTCCGGGTCAAAAAGGGACGCTGAATCTCACGTGAGATCTCACAATTGGCAGCGCGCTGCGTCGTGATCTCAACGAAAGAAAATGTGTCTCCTCGGCTCGAACAACGAGCTGAACGCGAATTCTACACGAAACCTTCAGACGGCTACTCCATCGCGAGTCCCAGGCGCTTCGCGCTCATGCGTGCCCTCGTACAGGAGAACCCGAAATGTTTGAGAACCTTCTGGCCAGATATCGACAGCCAGGTCGCCAAAAGCTGTTTTGGACCATTTTGGCAGCGAAGCTGCTCGGCGTCGTTGCCCTCTTTGCCATCGTCAAAGGCATCAGCTTCTACTTCGCGACGCCCGCGTTGGCGGATGACGCGGCCGCGCCCCCGCCTGCCTATGTCAATCCGATGAACACGATGTGGACGCTGGTCGCAGCGTTCCTGGTGTTCTTCATGCAGGCCGGCTTCATGATGCTCGAGGCGGGTTTTGCTCGCACTCGCGAGACGATCAACATCCTCTTGGAAGGCATCGTCGACACTTGCTTGTGCGGCATCTTGTTCTGGGCCTGGGGCTTTGCCTTCATGTTCGGCTCGGGCAACGGCTTCATCGGCAAGGAGTTCTTTTTCCTGCACGGCGCGCCGGAGACGTTCGGCTCGTCGGGCGTTGCGATTCTGGCCTTCTTCTTGTTCCAGTTCGCGTTCGCCGATACCTGCTCCACCATCACCTCCGGCGCCATGGTCGGTCGTACCGGCTTCGTCGGCGACCTGCTGTACAGCTTCGGCGTGAGCGGTTTCATCTACCCGATCCTCGGCCACTGGGCGTGGGGTCCGGATGGTTGGCTCAACACCATCAAGCCCGTCCCGTTCCACGACTTCGCCGGTTCGACCGTCGTGCATACGATCGGTGGCTTCGTCGCTCTCGCGGGTGCGATTGCTCTCGGACCGCGCTTGGGTCGTAAGTTCAAGCGTGACGGCGGCAGCATGCCTCCGGGTCATGACATGGTGATCGCGGCCGTCGGTGGCGTCATCCTCTGGTTCGGCTGGTACGGCTTCAACCCGGGCAGCACCCTGTCCGCAATGGACGCGGCGGGTTGCGGTCGCGTCGCTGCAAACACCACGCTCGCTGCGTGCTCCGGCGGTCTCGCCGCGCTATTCTTCGTCCTGCCGCGCAACAAGGTCTGGGACTGCGGCATGACCGTGAACGGCTTCCTCGCCGGCCTCGTGGCCATCACTTGCCCCTGTTACTGGGTCTCGCCGTTCGGCGCGATCTGCATCGGCGCGATCGCCGGTGTGGTGGTGGTCCTCGGCATCGACTTGGTCGAGTACATGCGTGTCGACGATCCGGTCGGCGCAGTCGCCGTGCACGGCGTGTGCGGTATCTTCGGAACGCTCAGCCTCGGCCTGTTCGCGACCGGCGAGTACGGCGCTCCGACCCCGCTCGGCGCGGACAACTCGGCGGGTGCGGTGGTCACTGGCCTGTTCTACGGCGGCGGCGCCAACCAACTGATCGCGCAAGCCATCGGTAGCGCTGCGGTCACGGTCGCCACGTTCGCGTGCGGCATGGCCCTCATGTACGCCGTCAAGGCGACGGGCACCTTGCGCGTCTCCAAGGAAGGCGAGCTCGAAGGGCTCGACCTGCACGAGCACGGTGGTCCGGCCTACCCGGAGCTCACCGGCGGCCTCAGCGGCTACACGGGCACTCCGAGCAGCGAAGCCGCGGGCTCTGGCGTCGCCATCGCCGCGAAGTAAGCAGACAGCAACGGAAACGGGGAGCCTCGGAAGACTCCCCAGCTTGCGGCGGGCGCACTCAGCGTCCGCCGCTCGCGTTTTGTGACGGCGGTGCCCGTGATTACCATCGCGTAGCCAATGGGTCGCGAACCTCTTTGCGGCGCTCGCTCTTCTTCGTACTTCCTTGTCGCGTGAACCGCACTTCACCGAGCGAAGCACCCGGGCTGACGATCCTCGCCAAAATTGGCGGAACCGAATCGACGACGATGCGTGCGGTTGCGTCTTCCGGGAGCCGAATGCTCTCGTTCACGTCGATACGAACGCTGCCGTCGGCCGAGGTGCGACCGCTCCACGTGCCGTTTTGCGGCAGCTCGAGCGCCACCGATAGCCCGTCCAGCGACTGGACTGATCCGCAGCTCACGCTGTTGGAAATGAGCACCGTGTTCGTCTCGGTTGGCAGCTCCTTGGTTTCGAGCTTCGGCTTCTGCGCCAGGAAGTAGCCGCCCGAGACGGCCACTGTGAGTCCGGTGAGCAAGGTCGTCAGGCCGACCTCCTGCAGAGCGCTCGACTCGCTCATGCAGCGATCGCCGGCCTTTCCCTCACCGCACGAGACCTGCTCGTCCGCGTCCGCCGAGGCCGCGATGAGCCCGACTCCGACTGCGGTCACGATGCCTCCGACAATCGCCAGCCCCGTCGCAGTCGCTCGATTCGAGTGCGTGTCTGTCGTCTCCTGACGCCGCACGACCTGCCTCGACTCCGACGCGCAGTCATTGCTGAACGCGAGCTGTCCGATCACGGCATGCCCTTCTTGACGAAAGGTGCCAGTTATCGGAATCACCCCGGCCCGAGTTAGATGCACATGCAGGCTAGGCGGCTCAGGCAGCGCTCGCACGCTGGTAGTCGTCTGTGTCATCCCTGCACAACCCGCCAGCAGGCCAGCTGTCAGGCAAATAGCCGCGAATTGCGGTGCGCGGCCGGAGAGCGTCGCTGTTTGATGTGCCATGCCGTCCCCATCGGCACGTCATGGCCACCAGTTGTTCGAAAAACGGTGCTGACCCTGAATGAGCAGGGACTAGTCACCGGGTTGCTGACCTTCGTTCTTCCAGGCCAGCGTGCGGCGCACGCTACGCGACGACGCTGGCCTGACGACGGTCACTCACTCGCAACCACAGTCTTGAAGGCCGACGAGCTCCATGGCATCGCCGCAATCGAGGGAGGTCTCGGAATACAGGGCCTTGGCGGCCGAGTGCAGGGCCGACTTGCGGTGCTCGGTGGGCGCGGTGCTGATGGCCCGCAGGGCCTCACGGGCTTTGACGGGAACTGATTCGCTGTGGATGAGCAGGGGGGCTAGGGAGAATGCCATGTCTTGGGGTCCTTCAGGTGCGCGTGGGCCAGCCGACGCGGTTCGGGCTCCGGGGTTTGCTTTCCGTGAATAGAGTCTGGGTCCTCGGTTTCCAACGTCAAGCGACTTTCTTTCTTCAACCTGCTTTCTTTTGGAAAGCGATGTGGTTACACTTCGGGAATGGCCAAGTCGGTCGATTGCCAGTGCCGTGCATTCCAGCTCGCGGCGGATGTTTTGGGGCGCCCGTGGAGCGCGATCATTCTCACCGCGCTGCAGGCTGGTCCTCGCCGCTTCGGTGAGCTGGGGGATACCGCGGCCGGGTTGGGGACCAAGGTGCTTTCGGCGCGGCTCAAGGAGCTGGAAGCGCGCGGCCTCGTGAAGCGTCAGGTCGAGCCGGGGCCACCCGTGCGGGTGTCGTACGAGCTCACGGACCACGGTCGTGCCTTCGGTAACGTTGCGGAGGCAATTCAGCGCTGGGGTCGTGAATTGACGGCGCCCAAAGCGGCTCGGCGCGGGGCGTAATCGGTCGCCGAGCGTGGTCCCCGAGGTTTCCGTGCTCGTGCCCGCGTTCGACGCGGCCGCGACCATTGCGCAGGCGCTGCGCAGCGTCCAGCGCCAGACCCTGAGCAATTGGGAGTGCGTGCTGGTCGACGATGGCTCGCACGATAACACGCGCGCGATCGCCGAACGGTTCGCGCTCACCGACGCTCGAGTGCGGGTGCTCGGCGAGCGCCACGGCGGCATCGTCGCGGCCTTGCAAGCAGGCATCGGCGCTTGTCGCGCGCCGTTGATCGCGCGCTTCGATGCCGACGATCTGATGGCTCGTCGGCGCTTGGAGCTCCAGCAACGGGCCCTGCTCCAAGCGCCGGAGCTCGCCGCCGTGGGCTGTCACGTGCGGCTCCTTCCACGCGCACACTTACGCGAAGGGCGGCTCGCTTACGAGCGCTGGCTGAGCTCGATTCGTACGTCAGAGGACGTTGCGCGCGAAGCCTTCGTGGAGTGCCCCATCGCGCATCCCAGCCTGATGATTCGCCGCCAGGTACTGAGCGAATTCGGCTACCACGAGCGCGGCTGGCCCGAGGACTACGACTTGGTTTTGCGACTGTTGGTGGCCGGTCACGAGTTGGGAGTCGTGCCCCGGCGCTTGTTGCATTGGCGTGATGGCGGCTCGCGCCTGTCGCGCACGTCCGATCATTATTCCATCCCCGCGTTCGTGCAGTGCAAGGCCGAGTTCTTGGCTCGCGGCTTCCTGAGCCAAACGCCGCGCTACATTCTTTGGGGCTACGGCGACACGGGCAAGGCCCTCGCGGATGCGCTTGCGCGACGCGCCAAGCACCCGGGCGCCATCCTCGAGCTGCACCCGCGCCGCTTGGGGCAGCTCATCCGCGGAGTGCGAGTCGTCGCGCCGAGCGCTCTGCCGGCGTTGCCTCGGCTCCCGTTGGTCGTCTCGGTGGCGGGGCTCCAGGCGCGCACCGAGATTCGTCAGGCATTGAGTGAAATGGGCTTTCGCGAACGCAGGGACTACGTGTGCGCGGCGTGAGCGTTTAGCTCCGCGCGAGCTCCAGCAATGCGAGGGCGCGGGCCGAGGGGGATCGCGTGCTGAGCACGCCGAGCTCGAAGCGCTCCGACACGCCGGACAGCGGTCGAAACGCGACCCCGCGCGGCCCCAGGCTGGACATGGACTCGGACACGACGGACACGCCCATGCCGGCAGCCACCAAGCCCAGCATGGCGAGCTTGGTGTCGGCTTCTTGGGCGATGACCAGCGACACGCCGGCCCGGGTCAGCGCCTCGAATGCCAGTCGAGACCAACCCGGCTCGATCTCCGGTGGCACGCGAATGTAGGGCAAGTCACGGAGAGCGGTGACGGGGATGCGCGCGCGCTTCGCGAGCGCATGGGTCGCAGGGAGCGCGACCACCATTCGTTCGCGCGTGACGGCGCGCTGCACGAGATCGCCAGGGTCGATGGGCAGGCACGCAAAGCCCACTTCGATGCGGCCTGCGCGGAGCGCGTCCGGCTGCTCGAGACTGCGGAGCTCGATCAGGTCCAGACGCACTTCGGGCCAGCGTGCGCGAAACTTGGGCACGAGCCGGGGCAAGACCTGGAACGTCGCGTTCGGCGTGTAACCAATCGCTAGCACGCCGGACTCACCGCGCGCGACACGCTGGACCTCTTGCACGGCGCGATCCGCCTCCAGCAGTAGGCTTCGCGCGCGTCCAAGCAGCGCCTGACCTGGCTCGGTCAGGCTGACTGCATGGCGCGAGCGCGTGAACAGGGAGACGCCGAGCTCCGCCTCCAAGCGGCGGATCTGCATGCTGAGCGGCGGTTGCGACAAGTGCAGCCGCCGCGCCGCGCGGCCGAAATGCAGCTCTTCCGCGACCGCGACGAACGACCTCAATAAGCGCGGCTCCATCATCCAGTGATACGAGACCTGTATCACAGCGTCAATATCGAGTATTGGCGCCAATCACCGAGAAACGGCAGTGTGTGCGCCATGAGTAACAAGACACAAGTCATCGAGCGCTACTTCCACGAGCTGTTCAACCAAGGCCGCGTCGAGCTGATCGACGAGCTCCTGGCCCCCGACTACGTGAACCATTCGCCCGGTTCGCCCGAGCTGCCGCCGGGGCGGGGTGGAGTTCGGATCGTGGTCCAGGCGCTGCGGACGGCATTTCCCGATCTCCACTACGAGATCGAACAAGTGGTCGAGGGAGAGGAAGCGGTCGCGGTACGGGCCACCCTGACGGGCACGCACCGGGGCGACTTGTTCGGCCTTCCCGCAACGGGCAAGCGCGTGAACGTGACGCAGATGACGTTCGAGCGCTTCCGTGGCTCGCAGATCGTCGCCCACCATCGCCTGACCGACGACTTGGCGATGCGCCGGCAACTCGGTCTCGAATAGCGCCGAACATTTCGGGGCGAACGCAGCGCAAAGAGTGGCATACTCGAGGCGTGTCGAGGTCCCTCGTTTGGCGTTGCGGGTCGCGCCGCTCGTCGCGGCCGCATGATCTTCGGGAGTAGCGTCGCCTCGCATGCTCGGGCCTAAGCCAGCTTTGGGACGCTCGCTCCTGCTCTGTTGCGCCTTGTTTTCGGGTGCTTTGCTGCTGGCCGTTGCGGCGGCCGTCGTTTACGAGCCTCCGAATGCGCTCGGCAACTCCGCTACGAGCCCGTGGCTCGAAGCTGATTTTCTGTGCAGCTTAGCCTCGGGCGCCTTGGCTCTGCTGGTTGCTTGGGTCGCAGGGCGACGCGTCGTGCGGCCTCGCGTTTTCGGCCGTCTGGCGCTGCACTCCGCAATCTGGTTCGGGCTCACGGTGGGTTTGTTCGTGACCTGGGGCCAGTTCGTGTCTCTGCTCACGCTCCTGATCGCCCCTTCGCATGCCTTCGCCGCGTTGCGCCTAGCGCTGCTCTGGCAAGCTTGGCGAGCCGACGTCGCGTGGCGTTAAAATTCTCGCGCGCGGCCCGCGAGATCACTTAAAGTCGTGCGCATGACTTTGCCGCCTGCAGCGCTGGCCGATCTACGGCAGCTCCTCTGCCTGGGTGTCAGTCTCATGGTGGTGACGTGCGACGAACGGCTGGCGCCCGAGGTCACGCGGGCCGCGCTGGCTCGTTTGGGTGATGACGGATTGCTGCGCGTGGCGCTGCCGCTCCCCGAAGCGCGCCGCACGGTCTGGAACTTGGAGGCGTCTCGACTGATCGCGCTCAGCGCGGTCCTGCCCACGACGTACAAAACGTTACAAATCAAGGGCCGCGACGCCCACCCGCTACCCTGGCCGGAGCACGAAGAGCTGGCCCGTGGGCACGCCGCAGCATTCGCCGAACAGGTCATTGCGGTCGGCATCCCGCGTGAGCTCGCCAACTCCTTCTTCTCTCACAATCGCTACGCGACGTTCGCGTTCACGCCCTCGGAAATCTACGACCAGACTCCGGGGCCCACCTCGGGGCTGCCACTGGGCGCGGTCGTATGAAGCGCCTCACCCTTGCCGACTTACCCCCGGGCTGCTTCGACGGCGTCATACCGGGCGTGCTCGCCACTTGTTCGGAAGACGGTATGCCCAACGCCACCTGGTTGTCGCAGGTCTTCTTGCTGGACGAGCGCCACATCGCGCTCTCGTGCCAGTTCTTCCGCAAAACCCGGGCCAACCTCGAGACGCACCCGCGCGCTCAACTGCTGATCGTGGCGCCGAATCAAGTCCTGCAGTGGCGTCTGGACATCCGCTACTTGCGGAGCGAAACCGAAGGCGGTCTGTTTCAATCGATGAGCAGCCGCATTGCTGCCATCGCCTCCGTCACCCGCATGGAGGGCGTGTTCGCTCTGCGCTCGGCGGACGTGTTCGAGGTCGATACGATCACCGCGGTCGAGGTCGAGCACGCCCCGCCCAGCACACCTCCCGAGCGCGCCGCGGATCGCCTCCGTGAGCTGTCGCGGCTAACCGAGATCATCGGAGCCAGCAAAGATTTGAGGGGGCTCGTCGACTCGGGGCTCGCCTTCCTCACCGCACAGCTCGGCTATCAGAGCGTGGGCATCTACTTGCTCGAGGAGTCCGAGCAAAACTTGTACGCGCTGGCCACACGCGGCTTCTCGACCTCGGGCGTCGGCGCGCGAGTCGCGTTGGGCGTCGGCGTGATCGGCGCATGTGCGGCGCATCGCGTTCCGATTCGGATTGCGGACATTCGGCGCGAGCGGCTGTATGGGCGTGCGGTTCAAGAACAGCTCGAGCGAGGGCAAGCGGGTCCGGAGCGCGAGATCCCGCTGGCGAGCGTCGTTGGTGCCAGGAGCCTGCTCGCCGTGCCGCTCTCGATGCAAGGCAAGCTGTTCGGAGTTTTGGCTACCGAATGCGCCGAACCGCTCGCGTTCGAGGAACGCGACACCCAACTGCTGACCACTGCTGGCCAGCTCTTGGCACAGGGCATCGCCCTGTACCGAGAGGAAGAGCTCGAGCCAGACTCCGATCCCGAACCGCCGAGCGTGAGCCGACCCGAAACTCTGCGCGTTCGCTACTACGAAGCCGACGACAGCGTGTTCGTCGACGGCGAATACCTGATTCGGGGGCTGCCCGGAAAAATCCTGTGGCTGCTGCTTACGCTGCGCGAAAAAGAGGGGCGCACTTCGTTCCTCAATCGCGAGCTCCGCCTGCACCCGTTCCTGAAGATCCCGAGCGTGAACGACAACCTAGCGACGCGCTTGTTGATGCTTCAGCGTCGCCTCGACGACAAGCGGCTACCCATTCAACTACTCCGCGAAGAGCGCGGCCGGTTACGCATCGTCTGTGATCTGACGCTGCTCCTAGAAAGCGTCCCGGCCTAGGCGCCTCAGCTGGCCTTGGCAGGCAGGCGCAAAAGGAGCGTGAGCGTGATGGTCATGAACGCGGCAGCGGCGCAAGCGAGAGACACATGCACGGTGGTCAGGCTGCCGATCAGGCCTACCGTAATGCCGCTGAAAGCGCGCAGGCCGCCCGAGGACATGTTGAACAACCCCATCACGCGACCGCGAATCGTGGGCGGTGCCTGCAGTTGCACGATGGTCTGCGTCATGCTGCTGAACGACAGCTCGAAGAAGCCGGCCAGGAACAAGAACACGAGCGCCAACGGGTAAGAACGCACCAAAGCGAACGCGCCGAGCGCGGCTGCCCACAACGCTGCCAGCTTCAACGCCGATGCAGTGTGCGTGCGTAAGAACGCGCGGCCGCTCTCCAAGAGCAGGCCGCCAGTCAGGGCGCCCGCGGCGTCCGCCCCCAGCAACGCGGTATATGCGGCTCCCGGGTCGCCGTGCCCCAGATCGGTCGCGAAGGTCGGCATTTGCGCTTGATAGCTGTTGCCGACGAAAAACGAAGCGCCGCCCGCGAGCACGATCATCGCCAACAGCACTGGGATACCGCGCACGTCGCGGATGGTGTCCACGATGTCGGCCAGGCCGCGCACGGCGCGTTTCGCACCCTCGCCGCTGCGGAAGTGCCGACCGTACGGCGCACCAACCAACCAAAGAATCAGCGGCAGGTAGAAGCAGGCGTTGAGGAACATGCCGTAGTTCGGCCCGAGCGTCCGCAAGATCAGGCTGCCCACGCCGGGGCCCGCGAGCATGCCCAAATAGCGCGCCGTGGCGTTCAAACGCACCGCGCTGGCGATACCCGCTGCGCCAACCACGTCGTACAGCAGCACTTGGCTCGAGGTGAGCCAGAACACGCCGGCGCAACCGTGCAGCACCAGCAGCACCATGGCATGCCAGATCTGCAGCGTGCCCGTGACGAAGAAATAGCCCCAGCCGAGCGACACGCACATGAAGAGCGCCGCGCCGATTTGAATCAAGCGCCTGGAATCGAAGCGGTCATTGAGCGCGCCCACCGGAACCGAGAACACCAGGTAAGGCACCCAGTGTGAGACGACGGCAAAGCCGCCGAGCGCCTGCGAGTGGAACTTCTGAAACGCGACCCAGTAGCTGATCACGTGTTCTACGTTGTCCGCCATCATCGTGAGCAGGAACGTGATGAGGAACAAACGAAACCCGGGCAGGCGCAGGGCGTCGAACGGGCGATGAGCTGGGTCTTGCATGGGCGGCGAGCGATGAGGCAGACCGCGTCCTAAGGCCTACCCTGGCTCGCTTCAAGCGGGGGATGACGAGAGAATGCGGCCGCTACCCAAATATCGCGCACACGGCTCAGGGCGCGGTTTCCCGCAGTAAGGTCGAATCGCAGCGGTAGCGCTTCACGTTCACGCTGAGCCCGCTCGGCGTGGCGACCAGGAGCGTCGAGCCGGTCCACACGGCCCGTGAGTAGGGGGGACTGAGCGCAGGAGACAAGAAGGCTTCGAGGCGATCGCGACGCTCGTTCAGGACGAGGCTTAGCCCACCCGCGCCGAGCTGACGAATCAAGGGTTTGCCCGACTCGCACACGACCTCCAAGCGATCGACGCGCACCTCTTCGAGGGCCGCGTTGCCACCGCGCACGCGCAGCCCCTGTCGTCGTCCGCCGCACTCGCCGATCACCACCAAATCCCCGCCCTGCGCCGTCGCGCCGAGCGGTAGGCAGCCCTCCAAGATGCGATCGGCGCGCGCATACGCGGGCTCGCTCTGGATGCTGAACAGCGTGGTCAGCGGCTTGCCGGTGCCTCGCGAGCACACGCCGTAATACCAGCGGCTGCCCGCGACGGCGAAGCTGACGGAGTTCTGCTCGCAGGGCAAAGGGACGGCGAGCGGGCTCCCGGTGCGCGCAGTGCCGTTCGCTTCTTGCCGAAAGAGATCGAAGCCGATGCAGTCGCTTTGATTGGAGTCGGCGCAAGTCGTCTTTTCACGGCGTGCCAAGACCAAGAAGTGCCCGTCGCTGCTACCGATGGCGACGTTGCCACGCGGCGCGGCGATCGGTTCTTGCACGGAGTTCAAATCTTGGAGCGGCGCGTTGCCCCGCGCCGCGATCGGCCGCAAGAAGCCCCTCGTATGCGCGCCCTGCGCCGACTTCTCGACCCACACGACATCGAGATCGGAGCCCAACGACGCCGCCGCAAGCTCGTCGATTTCGGTCACGCCCCGTGGCGCGTCACTGGCTTTGGCGTCGAAGAGCGGTTCGGCTGGTTGCGCTTTGCCGGCGCCGTCGAAGCGCGTCAGCGAAAGGCCAACCCGCGTCGCATCGACCGTGATCAATGCGGCACCGCTTTCGGTGCTAGTCAGATCGAACGCGCCGAGGGCTACGGCAGCCGGCTTGGCCGAGCTCGCGCTCGCGGAGATCGCGGGCTTCGGATCGGGTTTCGTGTCCGGGTGCCTGCACGCGGCCAAGAAGAGTAGGGGAAGCCACGAGCGTGAGCGATGTCGCATGGCGGGCCAGCGCACCTCGATTCCCAGGCGGAGGCAAGCGTTGCCGCTCACAGCTCGTGATGAAACGGCGACTTCTTTCCAGGGCTGACGAATGGGCGCGGCGCGCGCAGGCGTTTCCACAAGTAAGCAACGTAGGCGGCGCGTAACCGTTCCGTGCTGCCGCCTCCGGGAAGCAGCGGAGTCAAGAATGCGTCGGGGACGGTCGCGAGCGCGTGCTCCAGCACTTCACGAGTCAGCTTCGGCGAGAGAACCGCATCGCAATCCTCCAGCTGCCGGGCGCTCACTTGGAGCAGGTGATTCTCGACGAACGCACCTGGCTGCCGCGGCGTCTGCTCCGTCACGTCTCCCCAATCGTACTGGAAGGACAATGCGGCGCCGTTGTCGATCAGCGCGACTCGGCCGGCCTTGATCATCAGATTGGTGTTCTGCTGCGTGCGGTCCGGGTTCTGCACCAACGCATCGAGCCAGACGATCGCGGCGGCCAGCTCTGGGCCAATGTGACGAACATCCGGCGGCTTCAAGTCGCGGTAACCATCGAGGAACGCAAACCCCAGGTTCAGCCCCGTGCTGCGCGCTAGCAGGTCGAGCAGCTCTTCGTGGGGGTCGTTGCTCGCGATGCCCGCTGGGAGCTCGACCAAGCAGCGTGCTGGAGTGACGAGCCCGAGCACATCCGCCAACTCCCCGACGACGATCTCGGCGATCAAAGGGGCGCTGCCATGAGCCATGCCGTGAAGCTTGGTGACCACGCGCTCTTGGCCGGTGTCCACCACGACGGGCCAGGAGCTCCCTTGGCGAAACGCGGACAAGACGCGCTGAGCTCGAACCTGACGCATGCGGCGAGCACAGCCTACTCGGCTACGCGCGGCGTTTCAAATGTCAGCGCGAGAACGAGAACAAGTTACCCATGCCGCCTGCGACTTCGAGCTGCAGCTTGTGAATCTCTGGCGTGACCCAATCCAGCGCGCCGGGCGTGAGCTGCTCGATTGGTCTCACGCGCAAGCGGGTCGCATCGGAATTTGGTTGAAGGCCCCGCTGAGTCGCTGGCGACCTCGCTCACGGCCTCGATCGCATCTTCGCTGGGGCGTGGTCTCGCGCTGCTCGTCCGTCGCCGAAGCTCACGAGCTGCGACTCGAGACGAAGACGTTCGCGCAGGCGGTCGTGAGAGACGCGCACGACGAGTCGCCCTGCGCGCAACTCCGCCACTTCGCTGGAGACGCCCGGGCCCGCGCCATCGCCATCCGTGACGAAAAGGCTCTAGCCTTCCGGCGCCTTCGCGACCCACTCTCCATCCACCGCTTCGAACGAGTGCTCTTCGTCGGGTCGGAGGCCGCGGATCGAGCACGGCAGGCCGTCTCAACGAGCGCGCCCAGCGAGCTTGCTGAGCAGCTCGACCTGGGAATGAACGCGCAGCTTCACGAACACGCTTTCGACGTGATTTCGCACGGTGTTGGGCGAAAGGTCCAGGGTCGACGCCACTTCGGCGATGCCCCGGCCCATGCCGAGCAGGCGCGCGACCTCTAGCTCACGCGGCGACAAGCGCTCGACCTCGCCCGCCGCGACGAGTGCCAGCGGATCCGCAGGCGGATCGGAGGCGCGGCTGGAGGGCGATGGGCGGCCCTGACCGACGGCGCACAGCGCTTCCTCCAGGGTGGTCACCGAGTCTGCGAACGCTGCGGCGAGCCGTTTCACGTCGGCCAGAGCGCGCGCGGTGCGCCCCTTTTGAATGGCCTCGTCGAGGCGCGGCAAGAGCGATTTCAGGTCGACCGGTTTGGTCAGGTAGTCCACGACTCCGCGACGCAGCGCCTCTACGGCGCTGTCGAGCGTCGGTTGGCGCGTCATCAGCACCACGGGCACCGAGACGCCACGGTCACGAATGAAGCTGAGCAGCTCCAAGTTCGTGTTTCCGGGCATGTTGATATCGGCCAACAGCAAATCGAACCGGCGCTCGTCGATCGCGCTTGTCACCTCGTGCCCGCTGGCCACGTCCAACACGGAGAAACCTGCACGCCGAAGCTCGCGTCCGTGCAGCTCGCGCCCGAGCGTTTCTTCCTCGGCCAACAAGATATCTCCCCGATCGCTGCTCATCTCGTCGCCGCCTCCTCGGTTTTCGCATCTGTCCGCGAATGAAGTCCTCCAAATTATGCATAAAAATCAGCCATGTCTAAGAAATAGCGCAGCTGAACTGCCGGGCTGCCACGCGCTGAGCGTCGCTTGGGGTGGCCTTTTGCATCACTCTCGGCCAACGCGCGACGCCTCGGCGCGCGTGAGCAGCACTCGCCGGTGGGTCGAGCACATAGCGAGCGAAGACGACGAGTTGGCGCGCGAATTTTTGCTGGAGAGCACCGAGAAGGCGGCGGCACGGAAGCCAACGTGTGCGGCAAAGAAGGTGACCCTCGAGCTCGACGGCACCGACACCGAGCTCGCTCGATCATCGAAGCCATCGAAGCTATCGAAGATCCTCACGCGCGCAATACGCAGCGCGGTGGACCACGGCATCGAGAGCACCGAACGCCGCCGCGCCGGCAAGTCGGCGACCGGGCGGATTCTGTTGCGCGCATCACCGGGGCGGCCAGGTCAACATCTGGATCTCCGACGCCGGGCTAGCGGCGGACAAGATCGAGGCGCGAGCCATGCAACCCGGGCCGTAACGATGCTGACCGGGATGGGCAGTGACGGCGTAGCGGGCGCCGCGGAGCTCGCGGCCGTCGGCAGGACGATCGTCGCCCAAGACCTGGAGGCTGCATTACCGGAGCCCGAAAGCATCCGCGGCCCGGAATTGAGGCACGTGGGGCGAGCGACGAGTGTGGCATCGCTCTGCGCCCAGCTGCCACACTCGCGTCTTTAAGCCTCAGCGAGCGCTCTGCTCGCCGTTGCCGTCTTTGTCGTGATTGTTGCGCACGTCTTTGCCGCCCTGCCGTGCCTTCGAGCTCTCAGTGCCGGGAGTGCCGGCTTTCGAGCGCGAGTGTTGCATTTCCGGGTGAGCGCCGGCTGTGGCCGTTTTGGATTTCTCCGTCGTGCGTTTGGTCATACCGGGAACGAAGCAAGCGGTGTGCCGCTACTTGGTCGGGTCGGGCATGCCGCTCTTTGGCGGATAGGAGGCTTGAATCGTTTTTACTTTGGGGTGGGTGGGCCAAGGCAAACCAAAGCCCATGCTCTTCTTCAGCGCAGTCGGCACGATGCGCTTGTCGAACGTTTGCGAGTCGGGCGTGAGGCGCACGTCGATCAGCACCACGCGATCGCTCACGACTGGGATCGCGCCCTTGCCGGATTGAATCTCGTCTTGTTTGATCATGCCGTCTTTGTCGACGACGAACTGAAGCTGACGAATGGCTTTGCCTTCGTGGCGCAGCTTGCAATCCCAGACGCCGGGGTTGTCGCTCAGCACGTTGTCGGCAGGCTGCTTCTTGGCTAGGTCCCATTTCAACGTGGAGCGTTTGCCCCACAAGATCTCGAGCAGCATCTTGGAGTGCTGCCAACGGTAGGTGAGCCGGTCGCCCTTCTTCGGCATGTGATCGGCTTCGATTTCTCCCGAATCCGAGCCGCCTTGCGGGCTGAGCGTGATGTCTTCGATCTTCTTCTTGCCGTCGACCATGCAGCGCAGTGTGCCGTCGTTCAGCGAATCGCCATTGGAGAACCACAAGTACAAGGTCGGGCGTCGGTAGGTGCCGTCGTTGTCGTCATCGTGACCCATGTACATCCACGCCGAGGCCAGCACGTCATCCGGTACGATTTGCCAAGTCTCCCACTGACCCTTGAAGTCATACGCGGTCACCTTGAAGGTGCGTACCAGGTAGTCCTTTTCGGTTTGGTCATCCCAGTAGATGAGGCTCGCTTCGATGTCGCCTTTGGCTTTGAGCGGCGGATCGTCGTACGAGCACGTCCCGGCGGCGTACGCGCCGTCGCGATCCAGCTTGCACTTGGCGGTCGCTAACAGCTTGCCGCCTTGCTTCCATTCGATGCGCGCCGTGTCGGTCTTCGAGGTGAAGCCGGTCATCTCGACATGGGCGTGGAACACGTAGCCTGCGTCGCCACGCCCAACGAGCGACAGCGACACGCTGGCCTCGTCGAGGATGACGGGCGGCGTGTGCTGGCTCGCGGGCAACGGTTTGGCAGCTGGGGCGGCAAGAGCAACGGAAGGGAGAGCGAGCAGAGCCAGAGTCAGAGCGCGCGAAGCCCACGTACGCGAAGCCCACGTAATCGATGTCCTCATTGAGTCCTCCTAGGACTCTCGAGGTTATCAGTGTGGCCAGCGTGCTACTCCGGCAAATTCGCGTGGGTCCCGAAATCCGCGGGTATTTTTAATGTGAATTTGCTGGACCGCCGATGTAGGTGTGTCATCGCCTTTGAGAACACTCCGCGTCTCAGCTCACCCTCAGGATGTAGGTGTCGCCATGAAGCTTAGCAAACGCTCGTTCGTTCCCGGCTTGGCTCGATTCACGTCGATCGGTTTGGTTGGTGTCGCCGGCCTCGCCGCCTGCGGCAGTGACAAACCAATTTCGAGCCCCGGTGGGGCAGGGGGGCCCGGCGGTAGCGGCGCGGCCGGCGCTACGTCAGCAACCGCAGGCACGAGCGGTGGCGGCAGTCCGGGCGCTGCGGGCAGTGCGGCCGCGGGCGCGAGCACGGGGGGTGCGAGCGCCGGCAGCGGCGGGAGCAGCGCTGGCGGCGCGGGCTCCGGTGGGGTCAGTGCGGGCGGCGCGAGTGCAGGCGGTTCGAGCGGCGCGGCCGGCGCAGCGGGATCAGGCGGCAGCGCGTCCAAAACGACATTCTTCGTCACGAGCGACACGAGCATGACCGCGAACCTCGGCGGATTGAGCGGAGCTGACGCGCGCTGTCAGAAGCTCGCGGTCGCAGCGGGCTTCGGCGCCCACACGTTCCACGCTTATCTCAGCGCGGAGAAGGATCCGGCAGACGCGGCCAAGGTCGTGAACGCGCGCGACCGCATCGGAACCGGGCCTTGGTACAACGCCAAGGGCGTGCTGCTGGCGCAAGATCTCGCCGCCTTGCACGCGCTCAAAGGCAACTCGGATCTGTTCCTGGACGAGAAGGGCATGAAGATCAACGGTCAATGGTCGATGTCGCCCTCGCCGGTGGAGCACGACGTGCTCACCGGCTCCGACAAGATGGGCAATTTGCTGCCAGGAAAGACGTGCTTGGATTGGACGAGCACGGGCACCACCACGGCCCAGGTCGGCCATGCCGATGGCCTCGGTCCGGGCGGTAGCATGGCTACTACACCCACGGACTACACGTCTTGGAACTCGTCACACGAAAACGGCAGCTGCGCGGATACCGCGCCCAAGGGTGGCGCCGGCCGATTGTACTGCTTCGCGATCAACTGACGTGGGACCCGAATAGAACGCCAGGTGGCTGTCCTACCTCCTATCGAGACCACAGCCAGGCCGCGAGCCGACGAGCACTGTTACTCGTTGCCTGGCTAATTTTGGATCAGCGGCGGCGGCCGAGCAGGCGCAGCAGATACAAGAACAGGTTGATGAAGTCCAGGTACAGCATCAAGGCGCCTTGTACGGCCACCTTGCTCTGCTCGGCCTGGCTACTCGACGCGGCGAAGCGCTTGAGCTTTTGCGTATCGTAGGCTGTGAGCCCGGTGAACACGATCACGCCGACGAACGTGGTCAGCCAGTAGATCATCGTGCTCTTCAAGAAGATGTTCACGACCGACGCGATGATCAGGCCGAACAGACCCATCATGGCGAAGCTGCCGAGGCCGGAGAGATCGCGCTTGGTGGCGTAGCCGTAGGCGCTGATTGCGCCGAACGTGCCCGCGGTCACGAAGAACGTGCTGCCAATCGAGGACGCGGTGTAGCGCAAGAAGATCACGGACATCGTGAGGCCGTTGACGATCGCGTACGCGAAAAACAGCGCCGCGGCAGCCCCTGCGCTGATGCGATTCACGAGCGCGGAGAAGGCAATCACCATCGCAAACTCACCGATCACCAGGCCGATGAACACAATCTGATTGCCGAGGATCAGGTTGGTGAGGGTTTCGCTGGACGCGACCGCGGTTGCCGTGACGGCCGTCGCGAACAGGCCGCCCGCCATGTACGCGTAGACCTTGCGCAGGAAGGCGTTGCTGCTGTCACTGGCGATTCGTGAATCACTGGCTGGTTGGGCGTACGGATTGTAGGGATTCATCTTGAGACACCTTCCGAATTGAAAACGCCCGAGAAGCATCCCAGCGGCGGCAGCACGATGCAAATCGAGCAGAGAACGGGCCGAAAACGAGCGTCAAAGGGCCATTGAGGTCGGACCCGGCCAACGCAAGGTCCGGCCTCAGTGGCAGCACCATTTTCTTCCGGAGGGGCAAGCAGATGGAAATCACGTTCTGCCCGGCAGGCTGAGCTCGGCCCGTCCGGCCAGCGTCCGCGGCTCTATCCGAAGCAAATAAAGCCTGCTTAGATTGTTGCGAGGCCAGCCGCGACTTCGATGACCGAGGACACCGATTCAGTACGCGCGCGCGTGCGCGCCTCCTGGCTCGGTACCGCGTTCGTGAGCGCGGTTTCTCTGGTTTACGGCTGGAGTCTGATCGCGGCTCGCTGGGCGTACCAAGCAAGCGCGGACAGCTACTATCACTTCGCCGTGGCGCGCGAGATCGCTCACGGCAACCTCCGGAGTGAGCTCGAGCCGCGCCTGCCATGGACCATCCTCGTAGAGTGGCCGGTGGACCATTACTTCGGCTTTCACCTGCTGCTCGCTCCGTTTGCGGCGCTGCCGGACGCACTCTGGGGCTTGAAGCTCGCCACGCTGCTGTTTTTCATGGCCGTGCCGCTGTCGGTGTTTTGGTTTTTGCACGCGCGGCGGGTGCCCTTTGCCTGGGCTTGGTGCTTCGTGCCGGTCTTGTTCGCCAATCAGGATTGGCGTTACTTGATGTTGCGCGGTGGGAACTGGCTGCTCGTGTTGTCGATCGCCCTGCTGCAGGTCGGGTTCTTCGTTCCCCAGCGCTGGCCGCGCCGAGTCGGCATCGTGCTCGTGAGCTACGTCGCTACGCTGTCTTACCAGGGGGGCATCATCTTGCTGCCCCTGCACGTGGCCGCGCTGCTCAGCGTGTGCGTGTTGTGTTTTCGCGAGCTCGATCGCGAGCGGCTTTGGGAGCCACTACTGACGGCGCTCGGGCTTTCGCTAGGGTTCTTGCTGAATCCGTACATGAACGCGTCGGCCGCGACGTTTCGGTTCCTTTGGTTCCACGTGGGCTACATGAACTTGGACCCCGCCGGGCTCTACCCGGGGCTGCGCGAGTTTGGGCCCGTGCCGCTCGAGTACTTGCCAGCCAATCCCGAGTTGATCATCGCGCCGTTGTGTCTGCTCTTGGTCGCGGGTTGGGTGGTTCAGCGGGCCCTGCGTCGGCGGCCACCGAGCTACGCAGTCGCGGTGTTGCTGGGCGCTGCCCTGGCCGGGCTCGTGCTCACCGCGCGCGCCATTCGCATGCGTGAGTACAGTGTGCCTTGGACGGTGCTGTTCTTCGCGGTCTTTGCGGCAGAGTGGCAGTTTCGTCTTCACATTCCGCTCTTACGCCTGATTGCGGCGCCTGCGCTGGCTGCGTTCGTGTGCATCTTGCTGCTGCTCAAATGGCCGAGCACCTTCGCGCTCTTGGGCGATCACTTGCCGCACGCGCAGTACGCCGGAGCCCGCGCGTTGCTCGAGGCGCACCGTGGCCCGCCCGTGCTCAACATCGCCGAGGGCGATTACACCACGCTGCGCTGGGAAGATCCGGACGTCGTGACCGTTCAGGGGCTTAGTCACTATTTTCTGTACCCCAATCGGCCCATCTTCGAGGATGTGATGGCGCTGCGAGAATCTCCGAGTGCCGTGGCGCGGCTCGCTGCCCTGCAGCGCTTCTACGAGCGCGGGGTGCGGCTCGTCGCGGTTCAACATCGCAACTCGGCGTTCGGGCTGCTCGAGCGCTATCCGAACGCATTTCGCCTGGCGTATCGCTCGCCGGCGCATGAAGTCGAGGCCCGCTTTCGCTCGTCGATTTACGTGCTCGATCGGGCTGGCTTGGACGCTGCTGTGCGCGACGCGACCCGCTAGCGCCGCGTGAGCAAGTAGTTGCATAGCGCTCGAAGCTGCGCGGGACGGACCGGCTTGTGCAGCACGTGGAGCCCGCTCTGTTTGGCTTCGCGCAAGCGCTCGGGTGCCGTGTCGCCCGTAATCAGCAACGCGGGCAGCGCGGCTCCGAAGCGCTCGCGCAGCAGCCGCACGGCCGCTTCGCCGTTGTTGCCTCCCGCCAAGCGGTAGTCCGCGAGCACGAGCTCGGGCACGGCGCGCGCGCTCGCGAGCAGCTCCAGCGCCTGGCCGGCGGACGCGGCCTCGAGCGAGGTGCAGCCCCATTGCGACAGTAACTCGTGCATGCCTTGCCGAATCGAGGCCTCGTCGTCGATCACGATCACGCACCGCCCGGCGAGCGCATCGCCCGACACGGCGAGCTCTGCCGGCGCTTGCACGACCACGCCCGGATCGCCGAGACCAACGCTGAGCGCGAACACCGATCCGCGGCCAGGTGTCGAGTGCAACGAAAGCTCGCTGCCCAGCAGGTGGACGATGCGGCGCGCGATGGGGAGCCCCAGGCCGAGCCCATTGCGACGGTCGCGCTCCGGATTTCCCAGCTGGAAAAACTCCTCGAAGATGCGCTCGTGTTGCTCGCTTGCGATGCCAATGCCGCTGTCCCAAACCGCGATCGTCAGCGTTTGCCCGCGCTTGCGGCAGCCCACGAGCACGCCGCCGGTGTGCGTGTAGCGAATGGCGTTCGCTACCAGATTGCCGAGCACGCGCTCGAGCAGCGCGGCGTCCGACCTGACCGTCGCGCGGCAGCCTTTGACGCGGAACGACAGCGCCTTGTCGTCGGCCAGCGGCGCGTAGCGCGTGCGCAGGGCGTCCAGCACGCGCTGGATCGGAAAATCCACGATGCTGGGGCGGATGTAACCGGCATCCAGCTTCGAGATGTCGAGCAGCTCGTCGAACAGCGCTTCCAAGGAGTCGATATTGCGATAGATCTGCTCGACGACTTCGCGCTGCCGTACATCCAGCTCCAGCTCGCGCAGCGTGGCCGAGAACAAGCTGAGCGCGTGCAGCGGTTGCCGCAGGTCGTGACTAGCGGCCGCCAGGAAGCGGGATTTGGCCAAATCCGCCTGCTCAGCGCGCGCCTTGGCCGCCTCGGCGCTCGCCTTTTGTAGCTGCAGCTCGGCCACCAAGTCCGCGTTCTCGAACCGGATCTGCATCGACTCGAGCACGCTTTTGTTTTGGACTCGGCAAAACAAAAGCAGAATCAACATGTAAAACAGCGAGGCTGTGCCGAGCGCGACGTATTCGGCGCTGCCCAGGCTGAGCAGGCGCACGAACACGATGCCGAAAATGGGCATCACGAACGCGCGCAGCGCCGGCGGGTGGTACGCATTGCCGGACACGGCGCCGCCCGAAATGCCGTACAAGCCGCACATCGTGAACACTTGCGCGATCGGGTTTTGGGGTCGCAAAAACAAGAGCCCAGCTACGCCCCAGACCAGGCCCGCACCCAGCATGTAAAACGTGTAGCGGTGCGCCCAGCGTTCGCTGTTGTGCACGGTGAGCGTGCCGCGCCGGTAAGCGCGCAGGATGGCGAGGCGGTGCACCTGTGAAGCCGCCTGCAGGGCCAAGAAGTAACCCAAGAAAGCGTGCGGCGCGTGGCGCCAGAGGGTGATCACCAAGTAAGCCGTCACGCCCAGTGCGGCGGCCATGGAATTGGGGATTTGCTTGTACAACGTGCGCACGCACTCGGTGCGGATCTCGAGCTCGCGCGCCGCATGGCTCGGCGCTGTCGAAGCTCGCGGACGCGTCAGTAATTGCGAATCAGCCGTCACGGTGCACCGAGCAGCCCGAGCCGCTGCGCGGCAAGCACTGCCTGCGTGCGACTGGACACGCCCAGCGTTCGAAACAGCTCGGTCAAGTGAGCACGCACCGTGCGGTCGGCGATGGCCAGCGCCGACGAGATTTCCTTGTTGCTCCGGCCGTCCCCGAGCAGCTTCAGGACCTCGAGCTGGCGTAGCGTCAAATCACCGCTCGGGTCACGCTCGCTCGCGCTGGGCGAGCTCGGGGCCGGGGCAGGGGCGCCGAGATCGAAGTAAGCGCCGCCATCGAGCACGAGCCGCAGCGCTGCCAACAGTTGATCCAGAGCCAAGGATTTGCGCAGAAAGCCCGAAGCGCCTGCGTCGCGCGCTCGCGCAATGATCGCGGGATCGTCCTTACCCGAAATGAGCAGCCGCGGAATGTGGGGGAATTCTGCGGCGTACAGCGCGAGCGCCGAGAGCCCATCGAGGGTGGGCAAGACCAGATCGATCAGTGCCAGCTCGATGGGCTCGCGGCGGAGCACCGCGAGCCCGGCCTCGGCCGAATCGGCACTCACGATGCCGAGGTCGGGCGCGAGGCGCGCAAACGCGCTGGCGAGCCCTTCGTGAAAGAGCGGGTGATCATCGACCAAGAGAACGTGAACCATGGCGGCGCGCCGTCGACGCTACGCACGAGCATCGGCCGCGGGGCAGGAGGCCGTCAAGTGCCTATTAGGGCAATTGCCAGCGCGCGCGGCGAGCGCGTTTACTCGGCAGTCATGAAGAAGTCCATCGCCGTCGTTTTGAGCTTAGTTGCTACGTCAATCATCGTTGCGTGCGGGGGCTCCGATGCCAGCCCTGGGTCCGCGAACTGCAGCGGCCCTGATGGCAGCATGAGCTCTGCCGAGTGCTTGAGCTGCGTGAAGGGATCCTGCGGCACGCAATACTCGAGTTACTGCTCCGGCAACTGCGGCGCCAATGCGTCGACCTCGACTTGTCAAAATGCTGCGCTCGACATCGCTTCTTGCGTCATCGATCATTGTAGCTCGGAGTGCAACACGGGCAGTGACGGCTCGGCAGGTGCGGATAGCGGCGGTGCGAGCGCTGGACACAGCGCGGGCGCAAGTCAAAGCAGCGGCGGTGCGGGCGGCGCCGGCACACCGACCGCGCCCAATTGCGTGAAGCTCGAAGCGTGCTGCGGCACTTTGCCCGGTGAGCAAGTGCAGGGGCCGTGCTTTCAGGCGGCTGGGTTCAACAACGACGGCCCGTGCCTGAACCTGCTCAAGTCCTATCAGGCCGCGGGTCAGTGTATCGACGGGGCCGGCAACGAGACTGTCGCCTGTACGATCGAAGACACCTGCACGAAGCAAACGATGTCCGCGGCTGCCGCAGAGAGCTTCAAGGGCGGCTGCACGATGGGCGGCGGCGCGGTCTCCGACACGTGCCCGAGCGACGGCGTGCAAGGTTGCTGCACCGTGAGTAGCGTGGAGATCTGCGCCTACGCAGACGGCAAGGGGCTCTCGGAAGCCGATTGCACGCAGAGCGGCGGCAAGTACACGGCGACGCCCTGAGCCGCTGAGCGCTATCGTTCGCGGAACGGGACTTGAGTCGAGCGCGGGGCTTGGAGCGGCTCGGTCCACCGCACACGCAACACGCCGTGGCCGATGCCTTGCGCGGGGTCGGCCGCGACCTGATCGAAGTCGCCCTCGGCCAAAAACGAGGTGGCCTTGGCGCTCGCGAGCCAGTTACTGATGAACCCGCGCAGCGCGGCCTGACGTTCGCAGTCTTCAGGCAATGCTGGAATACCAGGTGTGAATAGGTCGGGCGTGAGGGCTCGCGCGCGCTGCCAGCGTCTCCAAATTTCCCACGCCTCCGTGATGGCACGGAACACTTCCGGTGAAAGCGGTGTGAGCTCGTACAGCTCCGGCGCGTTCGGTTCGGCGGAGCGGAGCTCGAAGTGGTGCGGAGCTCCGCGGTAGTCGGCGGTTCCGTTGAGCACACCGTCCACGAAGCCTTCCACGAAATGAACTATCTCGAAGGCGGGCGTCGTCGCGTTCTCGATCATGCTCGTGACGACGCTACCAGATTGATCTCTCCGTAACCGAGTTGAAATATTTCGCATGAAAGCGCAGACCTCGCGGGGGGCTTGCGCGGCAAGGTCTTTGCTTTACGAGAACGCAGGAGGTTCCAAATGCAAACGACTCAGAGCGCTCATGGAATTGCCAATGGTCACTGGGAAAGCGAGGAATCGCGCGCCGGCTGGCTGCTTTTGCTGGCGCGGATGGGCGTCGCAGAACTGAGAACGCTCGGGGAGCTGGCACGGACTGCCGCGCAAGCTCGCGATGCAAAGCACCGCGCGGAGAGCGCGGCAGCCGAGCACTCAGACCCTGCGGTAGCGGCAGAGTGACCGTGGCGTTGGGGCAGTTCAAATTGCCCCTGTCTGGCGAAAAGGTACATTAACGCTAGCCAGATTTGCAGTCGAACAACTAAGTCCGAGGCATTCGCAATTTAGGCACGTGCGAGCCGTGTTTGCCGAACGCCGCTTTTGCGCGCTCGCGGACTTTCGCCAGCGCGCGCCGCGGCCATTCGAACTCCGACGCGAGAATGGTCAAACCAATCGGGATCACGACGAAGGCGGGTCCCGGAAGGATGATCATGGCGATGCCGGCGATCAGTACGGCGCCGCCCACCACGGCGACGCCGACCTTGCGGGCTACGCTTCCGCCCGGCTTGCCCGGGCCCACAGGGGTGGAGTTTGGCGGCTCGTTCGGGGGGCGACGCAACAGTGATGCGATGATCGACCCCGCGAGCAACGCAGCGATCACCGCCAGCGAAGCCCAGATCGGGATCTTGTACATCCCGGCAAGCAGCATCTTGGCCCCCACGAACATCAATACCAGCGCGAGGCCGTACTTCAGGTAGTGGAATTTATCCATCATGCCCGCGAGCGCGAAGTACAGCGCCCGCAGCCCCAGGATTGCAAAGATGTTCGAGGTGAAGACGATGAACGGATCTCGCGTCACCGCGAAGATGGCCGGGATCGAGTCCATGGCAAACACGATGTCCGTGCCCTCGATCGCCACCAGGACGAGCAAGAGCGGCGTGGCATACCGCTTCCCCGCCTGAACGATGGTGAAGCGCCCTTCGTGGAATTGCTCGACCGACGGTACCGCGCGACGAAACAGCCGAAGGAGCGGGTTCTTGCGCGGATCGACGTCAGCCTCACGTTGCAGCAATAGCTTGATGCCCGTCACGACGAGGAAGCCGCCGAACACGTAGCCCAGCCAATGAAAGCGGCTGAGCAGCGCAGCGCCCAGAACGACGAACACCGCGCGCAGCACCAGCGCGCTCAAGATGCCCCACAGCAGCACTCGATGCTGCAACTTGCTCGGCACCGCAAACACCGAGAACACCACGATGAACACGAAGATGTTGTCGACCGACAGCGCCTTTTCGATCACGTAGCCGGACAGAAACTCGAGCGCGCGCTCTGGCCCGAACCAAAAATATAGGCCCGCGTTGAAGAGCAGCGAGAGCGCGATCCACACGCCTGTCCAAGCGAGCGCTTCGCGCACGCTGATCTCGTGGTCCTTCTTGTGAAAGACGCCGAGGTCCAGCGCGAGCATGGCCAGCACGAATGCGACGAAGCCCGCCCAAAGCCATGGAGTGCCGATGCTTTCGTGCATGTGCCCTATGTTTCGTTAGAAGCCAGTTATCTCAGCTGGAAGTAAGCAAACCTTAATGCTTCGTTATTCCTTGGCCAGCCGCGCAAAAGTGCCGCCCGTGACCCGGCCCAACCCTTTCTCGGGCGATTTCGAGGCCTTGACGCCGCCTGTGCCGTCCGCACGTTCATGAGGCATGGAAGTCGTTTGCAGTAGTTGCTCCGCGCGGAACCGGGTCCCCGTCAAACGGCTCCGGGACAAGGCCAAGTGTGCGCAGTGTAAGGCGCCGTTATTGCCATTGAGTCGGCCCGTTGCCATTGCCAGCGCCGCGGAGTTCGAGGAGCTGATTCGGGACGCTCCGCTGCCGGTGTTGGTGGACTTCTGGGCGGCCTGGTGTGGCCCTTGCCGCATGGTCGCGCCCGAGCTGGAGAAGGTCGCCCGTGACCGCGACGATCGCGTCATCATCGCCAAGGTCGATACCGAGGCGCTGCCGGCGGTCGCGCAGCGTTTCGCGATCCGCAGCATTCCGACCATGATCTTGTTCAAGGGCGGCACTGAGGCGCGTCGTCTGAGCGGTGCCATGCCGGCCGCAGAAATCAGCCGGCAGCTCGCCCTGTAGGCGCTGGCCCGCCCGCGTCGCGCTCACTCCCGCGGGCGCGGCGCGACCCGCGGCGGAGGCAAGCTGGTGAGCGCGAGCTCGCCGCTCTGCCCCCAACGCCAAATGCGCGGCAGGCCCGCATACAGCAGGCGGTGGTACAGCCCCGCCGGCAGCACGCGACGCAGGAAGTCGAACAGCTGTGCGTCCAGCGTGCCCGCGACCCACAGCGGCGGATTCTTGCTCTCGATGACATCGAGGATCGTCTCGGCCACGTCTTGCGGCGTGTAGAAGGTGAGCGTCATCAAGCCTGCGATGAGCTCGTCCATATTCGCGTAGTGCGCGTGGTACGGGTCGTTCGGATCGCCGAGCGCGCGCTGAGCTTGAGCCGTGAAGCGCGTTTTTCGGAAGCCGTCCGAGTTGATGAACCCGGGCCGCACCAACGACACGCGCACGCCGAAGGGGCGCATTTCGTACCAGAGCGATTCGGAGGCGCCTTCGAGCGCGAACTTGGACGCGCTGTAGATGCTCATCGTGGGCATGGCGGTCATGCCGCCCACGGACGATACGTTGATGATGCGGCCATAGCGTTGCTCGCGCATGTGCGGGAGCGCGAGCTTGATGAGCTCCATCGGACCGATGAAGTTGGCGTCCAGCTGCGCCAACCGATCCGCCTCGGTGACGTGCTCGGAGACGGCGCGGTAGCTCACGCCCGCGTTGTTCACGAGCACGTCGACCCCGCCCCAGCGCGCCGCCACCGCCTCCATCGCCGCGCGCCGCTCGGCCTCGACCGTGACGTCGAGCGGCAAGAGCATCACCCGATCGCCGGCCGCGATTCCTTCGGCTGCGAAGCGGTCGAGGGACGCGGCGCGCGCCGTGAGCACCAAGCGATGCGAGCTGCCCGAGAGCAACTTGGCGAGCTCGAGGCCGACGCCCGCGCTCGCACCAGTGATGAACACCGTGGTGACTTCACGGCGCTCTTTACGCCTCCCGAACAGGCGCACGAAGGCCTTGGCGCTATTTCGCACGCCGCGCAGCAGTGCGACCAGCCGACGCAAAGCGCCGCTATGCGGCAGGATCGCGTCCCGCGGTTCGGGTGGGGTCGGCGCGAGCACTCTCAACTCTACCACAGGAGGCCGCGCCCAGAACGTCAGCTTCGAGGTCGCAGGCAAAGGGGGCTCTCGGATTGTCGTCGTGGGCGCGCACTACGACTCGATCGACGCTGGGCCGGGCGCGAACGACAACGGCTCTGGCGTTGCAGCGGCGCTCGAGCTGGCAGCGCGGTTCGCGCGAACGCCCGGCGTCGCCAACCTACGCTTCGTCTTCTTCGCCAACGAAGAGGCGCCTTTTTTCGAGAACCCGGGCATGGGGCTCGCTCGTCAACCCCGAGAGCGCGAGACGGCGAGGGGACGCGAGCGTCCCCTCGCTCTCGCTCGAGACCGTGGACTGCTACAGTGACACCCCCTACTCCCAGCACTGAGCCGGCTACCCCGCAATCATGCTGACCGATACGGCTTTGTTTCGCGACCGCAACTACCACCGCCCGAGCGACACCCCCGACCAGCTCGACGTCGAGCAAGGCGAGCCTGCTCGACTTGCGCTAGACCTCTCGTTCATGGTCGTGCACGGAATGAACTTGGTTCGAGAGCACGCGGCGTGAAGGTCGATCGCCTGCTCCCCTTGGCTCGCGCCGTGCGCGGCGCAAAGGACCTGCCGGGGGCGGCACGCGCCGCTCTGGCTTTGGCGCATTCTTTGGCTGAAGATTTGCGCGCGCTCTTCGAGTTGGATCAGCGGATTCCGAGCGATGGCCTGCTACTCCGGGTGCTCGCCTTGCCGCTGGAGCTCTCGTCGGCCGGCGAAACAGAGCTCGCCCTGTCAGTGGCTCGCGCGTTCTCGTTTGCGGCCCGCGCCGAGCTCAGCGGTGACGTTGCGGTCATCCTGGCTCGCGCTGGGCGCAGAGCCGAGGCGCTGGCTCAGCTCGATACCAACCTGAGTGCCGCGAGTAACCCATACGTCGCTGAGGCCAAAGCCGGTGACGTCTATCGCGCGTTGGGCGAGCTTGACGCAGCCGAAGCGTACTATCACCGTGCGCTAGCGATCGCCGGCAACGACTCCGATCGCAGCGAAGCGATCCTGCGCATCACGAGCTTCTTGCTGGATTCGGGTCGGGATGCCGACGCGGATGCGTTCGTCAAAGCGCAAGGCAAGGCGCCCGTGCGCTGAAGCCACACGGACGGCGCCTTGCTTGGCGCCGGAGCGAACGCTCAGAATTGCGAAATGTGCTCGCGTTTTTTGTCGGGCACGGAAGCGTCGCCAGTCACGGAAATATCGTGCGCGCCATTGCTCTCCAAGATTTGCTTCGTGCTCTTCTCGGTCTCGGAGTTGTCGATGTGAACGGCGATCAGGATGTTGCCGCTGCGGATCTTGCCCTCGTAGGTCTTGGCTTCGAACTCTGGTACGCCGAGCCCGATCAGACCACCCGCGACGCCGCCCACTGCGGCGCCTGCGGCGACGCCGCTCAACGTGGCCATGAGCGGGCCAGCCGCGATCAGCGGCCCAACGCCGGGGATCGCGAGTGCACCGATGCCCGCCAGGAGCCCCAGCGTGCCTCCGACCACGCCGCCAGCGCCCATGCCCGCAACGGCGCCTTCCGGGGCTTTCGTGTTGTGCTCGTAGGCGAAGTCTTTGCTCCCTCGCCGGTCCGCGAACAACACCGAGATGTCGTTGGATGGAAGGCCGCGCGCCTGCAGCTGGTCCACGATGCGCTCGGCTTGTATTTGGGTCTCGATGATACCTATCACTGACTTTTTCATGGCTTCTCCTTCACTGAATCAATTCCAGCTGACTTTCGACGAGGGCCCCGTTGCCCACGACCTTGCGCGCGGCCGACTCGATCGCAGTGCGTTCGGCTTCGGTTTTGACCGGGCCGCGGAGCGTCACCCTGCCGCCGACCGTGATGATCTTCACGTTCTTGGCGGTGAACGACAATGCCGAGTCATTCATCACTGCTTGCCGAATGTCGCGCGTGATTTTGCGGTCGGCATCCGACGGACCTTGATCCATCGGGGTGAGCGTGGCGCCGCCGCGGTCGCGTCGATTGACGCGCGTGTTGTCTGCGTCGCTCGCAGCCTGCGCCGTGCGGTCGACCGGAGCCGCTGCGGCGGCATTACCCGTGGCAGGGTTCATCCCCGAGCTGCCTTCCGCTCCACTTGGCCAAGTGCCAGTCGCCGTATCGTCACTGCGCTCGTGCGTCGACGGCAGGTTTTGGGTGGGGGTCTGCGTGCCCGCTCGCGAACCTCGTGTGTCTCGCTCAGCGGCGGCTAGCCCGTCATTGGAGGCGGGCGCGAAATCTGGACCCCGGTTGGGCTCGCTGGTCGCTTGCGCCACGCTCGCAGACGACGCGGCGGGCGGGTTGGTGCTGGACGCGCAAGCGGCGGCTGCGAATGCAGTCGAGCCTGCGAGCACGATGAAGAGATGCCTCATGACTGGACCTTTCTGCGCGCCAATGCGGGTCACCCCATTCGAGTGGCGGCCGTCGAGGGAGCGCAACGAGCTCGTCAGCAATAAGCAGACCACCGCACTCCAGGCAGCTTGCCCTGCTCTGTGTCGCGCGGTTTTCCAGCTCGTGCAGCGCCTCGTGACAGCAATGCCCGGCCGGAAGGCGAGGCGATCTCGCGCGGCCGCTTGACCGCGCGCTGAGGCGGCCCGTCACACGCTTTGTTTCCAGCCCGCCCCACTTTCGCGCTACTGCTCGCGGCGCCATAGACCCCACTCGTGGTTCGCGGCATTCTACGCCCTAACCGTGGCCCGTAAACTTGCCGACAAAGCCGACCCGAACGAAGAGCAAGCAGCGAACGGCTCTACCCTGCCGCTCGAGCCCGCGTCCTGGCGCCTACAACCGCCCACCATCTTCTCCTACTTGGATGCGGTTGCTCACCACGGTTCGATTCGCAAGGCAGCCGACGCGCTGCACATTGCATCGTCGGCGCTGAACCGGCGCGTGCTGGATCTCGAAGCGGAGGTCGGCTCCCCGCTGTTCGAGCGCTTGCCCCGCGGTGTGCGTGCGACGGCGGCGGGTGAGCTGTTGCTGGCCTACGTGCGCAAATCGTTGAAAGAGCTTCGGCTCGTGGAAGCTCAGATCGACGGCTTGCGCGGGCTCGTGCACGGTCGGGTACGCGTGGCGGTGGCGGAGTCCGTCACCGGGCGCATGCTGCCCGACGCGATCGCCGAGTACCACGGGCGCCACCCCGGAGTCGGTTTCTCGGTGCGCGTGGGCGGCCCGAAGGAAATCGCGTCCGCGTTGCTTCGGGACAAGGCGGACTTGATCCTAACTCATGAGCTTACTGACGATCCGGATATGGCGGTTCTAGCCGAAACGCAGCAGCCCTTGTGCGTGCTGGTCACTCCGGAGCATCCCCTGGCGGCGCGGACGCAACTGCGCTTGAGCGAATGCGTGGCCTATCCGATCGCGATGCCAGACGAGACGCTCGCGGCCCGCGCGTTGATGGATCTTTCGCTACGTCGGCACTCCATTCGTTTCGAGCCCGCGCTGGTCTCGAACTCGATCGAAACGACCAAGATGTTTGCGCGCAGCAGCAACGGCTTGTGCTTCTCGTTTCACATTGGGAAGAAGCCGGATGTTTCCGGAATGATCTCGATTCCACTCACCGATCCCGAGCTGCAAGAAGCGAGCTTGCGGCTCGCCAGTCGTCGCGGTCGCGTGTTGTCCGTCGCAGCGGCGTCGTTTGCAGAACAATTGATCGCAACTTTCGAAGAGCTCTGACACGCACGCGAACGTCAGATTCTCGCGTTGTCAGTGCAGATAGCGGGAGTGCTCTGATTTTGAGAGCGGGGTGTACGGTTATTGGCGCTAGACAGCGTCGGAGTGACGCGCGTAAATCGCCAACGTAGTGATTCGTGCGCTCTCATTCGAGCGCAGCACGCCCAGTACATGAAAACGCTTCGAAACAATCCAGAAGCGTAGGCGCTCCCGCGCCATACGACGGAGATCAAAGCGATGACCAGTGAAAGCGCGAAACCAAAGCTGTGGACCCCAGGTGATTGGAATGCCTACTTCGGATTCGGCACCAACATCCTGGTCAATCTTCTCACTCTGACTGGGCTCCTGAGGTTCGTCCTCAAGATGCCGGATCACATCGTATTCGGGCGCATCTTGCCCGCGACCGGTTTGATGATGTGTTTGAGTACGTTGTACTACGCGCGGCTAGCGTACAACCTTGCCAAGAAGACTGGCCGCACCGACGTGTGCGCGTTGCCCTCCGGCATCAGCGTGCCGCACATGTTCGTCGTGGTGTTCGTGATCATGCTGCCCATCGCGCTCAAGACGGGCGACCCGATCAAGGGTTGGGAGGCAGGTTTGTGTTGGGTGTTCGTGCAGAGCTTCGTGCTCATGGCCGGCGGTTTCATCGCCCCCATCATTCGCAAGATCACTCCGCGCGCCGCGCTCCTCGGCACTCTCGCTGGCGTCTCGATTTCGTTCATCTCCATGCGCCCCGCCTTGGAGATGTTCATGACGCCGGTGATCGGGCTCGTGTGCTTCGTCATCATCTTGGGTAGCTGGTTCGGTGGCGTGCGCTACTTCAAGGGAATCCCCGCAGGCCTAGTGGCGATCGCCGTCGGCAGCTTGATCGCGTGGGGCTCCACGGCCCTCGGCTACAACTTCGGCGGCTTGTCGAGCAAGGGTCTCTCGGATTCCTTCTCGAACTTCGGCTTCGCCATCCCGCTGCCCGCCTTTGGTCACGTGTTCTCGGGCTTCCAATTCCTGGGCACGATCTTGGTCACGGCCATTCCCTTCGGTATCTACGACCTGGTGGAGGCGCTCGACAACGTGGAGAGCGCGGCTGTCGCAGGTGACAGCTTCCCGACCACCCGTGTGCTCACTGCCGACGGCGTGGTCAGCTTGATCGGTTGCTGCATGGGCAACCCGTTCATCAACGCGGTGTACATCGGTCACCCGGGCTGGAAGTCGATGGGCGGCCGCATTGGCTACTCTGCCGCCACCGGCATCACCGTGATCATCATGGCCTGGTTGGGCGTCATCTCGGTGATGGTCTCGCTTGTGCCAGTGGTCGCGATCTCCCCCATCTTGCTGTACATTGGCATGCTGATCGGTTCGCAGGCTTTCCAAGAGAGCCCGCGCTCGCACGCTCCGGCCATCGTGCTCGCGCTCACGCCGCATCTTGCGGCTTGGGGTAAACTGCTGATCGACAACTCACTCGGCGCAGCGGGGACAAGCGCGCATCAAGTCGGGCTCGACAAGCTCGGACAGGTGGGCGTGCTGTATCACGGCCTCGAGGTCATGGGCGGAGGCTCGATCCTCGGCGGTCTGATGCTTGGTGCGATCGGTGCGTTCATCATCGACCGAGCCTTCGTCAAGGCGGCTGGGTTCGCAGCTGCCGCTGCGGGGCTCACCTTCTTCGGCTTCATGCACGGTGAAGCGATTGGCATCGGACAATCACCGCTCGTCACGATTGCGTACCTGGGCTGCGCGGGCGTGCTGTACGGTTGCGCGAAATTCGCGACCATCACCGCGCCCGCTCCCGAGGAGCATCACGAGCACCACGCCGAAGCGGTCGCTGCCGAATAAGGCTGCGCGCTCCTGTACGTCTTAGCGCGGAGGGGAAGGGACGCCTCTCCGCGCTTTTTTGAATCGATTGATACGTGAGTCACTCTCTCCGGGGTGCGGAGGGGAGGGCAGGGGCGTTGTGAGCGCCTCCCCCTCCGCACTTTTTTTGAGCGTCCCACTCTGAGCCCAGATCAACGCGACTCAGTGCGCGGCCGATAACGGACTGTGTCGGCGCACCGTGCGTGAACGGCAGCTGCGGCACCGTCGCTAACGCCAGCGCGTGCACGTCCGACGCGCAGTGCACCTCGGGCCATTGCGTGGATGGCCTGTGCTGCAACAGCGCTTGCGGCAGCTCCTGCCAGGCCTGCGATGTTGCGGGACACGAAGGGGCCTGCACCACCCTGAGCGCCGGTGCGAAGCCATATGGTACCCGAGCCGCGTGCGCGACGGGCGCGAGCGGCTGTGACGGCACGAATCCGGCCTGCAGCTTCACGGTGGGCGCTGCTTGTGGCACGTGCAAGGCGTGCACCGCCGCCGGCGCGTGCCAGCCGATCGGCGTGAACGCTCCGTCACAAGAAGACGTGCAGCGTCAACGGCACTGGGACCGCGCAGTGCAACGTGAACGGCTCGAACGAGGGCTGCGGCAACTACACTTGCGCAACGAACAAAGCCGACGTTCGGCGCGCGGTATGGGCCGCGCGCTCATCGCTTGCGCGGCGAATGCCGAGCGTGGCGGTTGTGATTGCGGCTTCGACGTCGGGTTCCCGAGCGGCGAAGTCGGTGTGTACGAGGTGTCCGGCAACGTCATCACCACGCACCCACAGAACAACTCCACCAACGCACCGTCGAAGATGACGTTCTGCGCGGGTCGGAACACGCTCGACGTCTCCGGTTACGAGAACAGCTACCTGTTCGACAAAGCGCCGGTGCGAACTTCCACCTGACTCGTTACGTCGCCCCGTCGGCCACGCCCCAGGAGATCGCCTAACGCCGGATTCGCTGAAGGCCAGAGACGCTCCGCTTCTTCACGGGGCGGACCGGCTCCGGGCGCACGAGCGGGGCCTTGTGTTCGCCGAAAACGGGCTCGGCTTTGATCCGGGTTTCCGAGGCCAAATCGATCGAATAGGGCTCGCTCGGCCAGTCTTGAGCCAAGCTTTCTTTCGCGCCTGGGCCGACCACCACTGGACGCGGCGCGGCGCCTTCCTGCACGGGCTCGGGCGGTGAGCTCATGCGCCCGGCGATGTCTTCGCTCCAGGCCTGGAACATCAGGGCGGCAGCGAGGGCAGTGGGCAATGCGACGCTCACGGAGCCATACAGGCGCGCCAGCCAGCCGCCGAGCACGGCGCTGAGCGCAAACACGAACAGGGAGCCCGCGACGGGTGTGAGCCGCAGCGGCGCCTTGTGTTGAGGAAGGATCGAGTGAGTGACCCGGCCCACGACGTGATCGACCAGGTCAATAACGACCTGCGTCAGGTTGCCGGTCATGACCGTGGTGGGACAAGAGCCAGTGAGCGACTCACGCATCAGCGCGCTTTGAAAGCCCATCGCTGCGACGGCGAAGCCGCCGCGCACGAGCAGCGGCAATTGACCCTCGTGCAGCAGCCAGGCGAGAGCATCACTCACGCTGAAGAGAGCCAACGCCAACGTAACGAGCGCGAGCAGGCCCGCCCTGGCTTTCAGCCCGAGATGACGAAAGACACGAGCGACCAGCGTCGCCAAGATGACGGCGCCCACGAACACGGGGAAAGCCCACAAGTGCGCGTGACCCGCGCCGTGCCCGGTTGCGTGTCCCGACGAGAGCGCAATGGCGTCACCCACGAGCTCACCCGTGAGATGAGCCGGGAAGAGACCCACGAGTGAAACGAAGCCGGCTGCATCGACATAACCGGCGATGCCACTCAGCAGCGCGGAGTGGATCAGTAGGTTGGCGCGCTCACCGGCTTTGCCGCCCGCGCGCGCGCTTCGCGTGGCAAGCGAAGACGAAGCGAGTGCTTTGCTCGCCGCAGCTGGTGCGGAAAGCGCAGTCTTTGCAGGCTGGCGAAAGTCGCCAGTGAGCTTGCGGAGTGGGACCAACCGATACCTCCCGTGTTGGTATGTCCCTCATACGGTTCCCCGATCGTTGCTGCAATGTGTACTTTGTCGCCGCGCGCTGATTTTTGTCTCGTTGCAGATTGGCGCGCTGGCGAGTTTCGTCAGTGAACGTCGGCTGCCTCTCGGACGCGAGCTCGCAAGCCCGAGGACGTCACTGCTCGTCGAGCGTGCGGCCAATGCTCGCCAAGTAACCTTCGCGGCGCAGCATCAAGCGGGCGCGGCGGTTCCACGCGGGGCCGAGCGTGAGCTGGAACGCGACGAAGTAGGTGAGCGTCAGGATCGCCGGCATCATCAACACCGACGGCAAGTGATGGTGCGCGTTCTTCCTGAAGATCAGCGCGACCGACAAGTTGAGCAGCATGCCGTAGAAGCCGCCGAGCGTCGAAGCCATGGCCAGTGCGCGCCCACCGCTGATGCAACGTTTTTTGTCGGGTCGGAAGGCGAGCAACGGCCCCCAAAACGCGTCGCGATCACTGAGTTGGTTGAAACGTTCGTCGGTCTCTCGGTGTGCCTGCTGCGCCATGCTCTCAGCGCTTGAAACGGTCAGCAGGCGATTGGTTTAAGAGCCTACTGGGAAAGGCTTCGACGCTCCGCCTCGGACTCGATTCGGTTGATACACGCTCACGTAGTCCACCAGCACTTGTGTGGGAATTGGCGTGAATCGGGGCTACCTGGCCATTGGCCGCCGACCGCGAGATTCAGGATCATGAAGAAGGGGTGGTCGTAGACCCAGTGGCTCCCTGGTGGGATGTCGGATGGTGTACGGCTTTGGTAGAGCGTGGCGTCCAAGTAGAACTTCACCGAGCCTGGAGCCCACTCCACTGCGTAAGTGTGGAAGTCCTCCGAGAGCTTGGCCATATTGGGTAGCTTCGCGGTGCCGTGCGTTTCTCATCGGTATCGCTCGGGCGCCCAAATCGCGCACCGCGGAGCCTTCGGGATTTGCACGCATATTGCGCGTTCGCCCGCAAATCGAGGGCGATGCTGCGTGTCGGCGTGCGCGCTTCCGTTTCCGATGGGCAAATCGGTTGGACTGCTTTGACGCGAATGCGCCAGCCGGGGCTCTCAACCTCACGGTGAGACCTCGGCTCAGCGTTGGCGCGTCACGCTCGCGCGGTCCAAATAGGTGAACGGCGTGGCCAGGCCGGGAGCGCTCAGCAGCTGTTTGTACAGAGTGGAGCGGTACGTTGCGCGCGCGGTCGGGTGGACGCAGCTCGGATCGTCCGCTTGGCACGTGCGTTGGAGCGACACCGGGTCCGAGCTCTGAGCCACTTGCTCCACGTGGTAGGCCGGGGCCGGTCCGAGCAGCGCTTCGAGCAGCACGCGCCCATCGGGAGCCTGAAAATGCAGTCCCAGTAGCTGAGCGACGGTCGGCGCGAGATCGACGTTACCACTCGGCAGCGTGTCGACGAACCCAGCCTTGAAGTGTGGCCCGCGAGCGAGCAGCGTGTTGTGCACGTCACGCGGGCTGAACGAGCCGTGGATCCCGCGGTAACGTTGGGCACTGGCGTACTCGGTGCCAGGTAGGCCGCCGCTGCCGCCAGCGAGCGCGGCCTCGTTCCAGTCGAAGCTCACGATGAGATCGGGCGTCGGTGGCGAGCTGCGCGCGCCCTCGGCACCGATCGCAGACAGCGGCAGCGTGCCTTTCAGCGCGCCGTACGAGCTGTGCGCGAAGATCACGCCGTACGCAACTCGCTCGGCCAAGGTTCGGACCACCTTCTCGGCCGTCCGTTGCGAGTGATCGAGCAGGTAAAAGTACTCGGAGCCGCCATTGGCCGCGATCACGATCGAATCCTTGGGCAGCTTCGCTGGCACGCGAAAGCTCGGCATCGAATACAGGAACTGCGGGGGCTTCTCTTTGCCTTTTGGTTTTCCGGTGGGGGTGACCGCGGCGCCCGGCGTGCAGCTACCTGTCGTGTCGCTACGCGTGGGGTAAACGAGCGACCCGTCTTTGCGGATGCCCGACAGCACCGGATCGAGCAAGCAGCCGCCGCCATCGAACACGTGCGCGAAGCCGGCGCGGCTCAGCACGTCGGCCGTGCGAATTTCGCCCGAGACCGCGTAGCCATTCGTGTCCAATGCGCCGACCTCACCTTGGCCGTTGGCTTCGCCTTGCAAGGCGCGGAGTGGGAAGACAGCGGGATCTCCGGCAACGGTGCTGTGCCCGTGATCCGAAACCACGATCACGTCCGTGCTGTCGCGGAGGCCGAGCTCGACCAGCTTTGCTTGCAGCTTGCCGAGCAACAGGTCCTGAGCCGCGAGCGCATCCAGATAATTCGCCGAGCCCGGGCCGAACTGATGCTCGGTCGAATCCGGATTGCGCAACCATACGACCGAGAGGTCGGGGGCAACCTTCGGCAGGACGTAGCTCAGGTACACGCTCATCAAGTATTCGTTGGCGGTGTCGTGCGCGGAGCCCAATGCCGAGCGCGGGTCCGGAGTGACACCGTCCTTGAGCCGTACCACTTTCTCGCTGTTGGCAGCGCTCGGCTTGCCGTTGTTCGCCGCCAGCGTCACGGTTTGCCCCTCGGGGTACGGGTGACGCGTGGTGTTCACTGGCAATGCCAGGCCCGCGTCCTGCAATCCGCGAGCGAATGACAGCGGCAGCGCGACGTTCTCGTCCAGGATCACGCTGAGCTCGGGGTCTAGGCGATAATCCTGCAGAAAAGCCGGCCCGATCTTGCCCACGGCTGCGGTGCGCAGCCCCGCCGCGTGCGCCGTCTCGAACAAGGTATTCACATTGAACAAGCCGCGGCCACCCGGCGTGTGCGCGCCGTAGAACGTGTCGAGCGCTTGCAGCACGCCGTGGTCTTCGGTGAACACGGGCTGGTCAAAGTCGATGACCTTGCCTTCGGCGTTTTTTCCCACGGGGCCAGGTTGGTACTCGGTGTTGCCGTAGAACCCGTGGTGCCCGGGGTAAGCACCGGTCGCGAACGCGGCGGCGTTCATCATGGTGAAGGTGGGGTACACCGAGTGATGATTGGTGAAGTTCACGCCGTCGTGATCGCGGAGCCGCGCCAAGTTGGGCGTCGTTTGCTCGCTCACCGAGTCGGGTCGCAGCCCGTCCCAAACGAACACGATCACTTTGGGGCGGCGAGCGGGGACAGGTGCGGCGTTTGCGCTCGCGCTCGGCATTGGTGCTGAGCTCGAAGCTATGCTTGCGATCGGCGACGGAGCGACGGGCGCGGTGGGTTGGTTCGCGCACGCGGTCGGGAGCAGCAGGGCCAAGCTCAATGCCCCCAGTGCGGGAAAGCGAACGTCCGAAAGGTCCATTGGCCGCGACTCTGCGCCGTCAGTGTGACAACGCAATGAGCATGCACGCGCACGGGCCCTCCGCGTCTCGAATGGCTGCGTCGGATTGACGCATGTCATCTGGTGACCGACTTGTAACTGGATTGTAGAGCGTAGAAGACGATTTTTTTAATTCATTGACCATCCATATTGAAAATGATGTTCATTATCAAATTCATTTGGTGTTGGGCTCGCTTCGGCGGGAAGTCGGCCCGAGGCCCGCGACTGGCGGGCACCTTTCAAGAAAGCGGAGCGATCAATGTCTGGAGTACGAAAAGCCCGATTCTACGCAGCCAACGCGCTAGGCATCGCCTGCGTCACGGCCACTTGTTTCCTGGCTGCGTGCAGCGACGACGACACGAACAGCAATCCGTCAGCAGACGGTGGCAAGGGCGGCAAGACGAGCACTGCCGGCGCTGCTGGTAAAAGCGGCGCGGAGACGGGCGGCGCCTCGGCGGGTGCTCCGCAGGGTGGTGACGAGAACGTCGCTGGTGGCGACACCGACGGCGGCGAACCGGGCGTCGGCGGTGACGCCGGCGCGGGTGGCGAGCCAAGCGTCGGCGGGGCTCCCAACGGAGGTGCAGGCGGCAGCACTGCGGGCGCGGCCGGCAACGTCGCTGGCGGCGCAGGCGCGGGCGGTAGCATCGCCGGTGGTGGCGGCGGCAGCGTTGCGGGCGGCGGAGGTGCCGGCGGCACGCCGGTCGTCGCCGTGCCGAATTGCACCCGCGACACGACATCCGGCAAGACGATCGCGGTCTCGGCGACGGGCCATGATGGCTTGTTCGGCGCCGCATTCGGTCCCGATGGCGCGCTGTACGCGACCGGCTACGTTCAAGACGGCATCACCGCGATCGAAGATCGCGCCACGGTCGTCGTGAAGATCAACGCCACGACGGGCGCGATCGATACGACCTGGGCCAATAACGGTGTGGCCAAAGTAAACGTCGTCGCGACCGCCACGGGCATCCCCGGCCAGGGCGAAATGCCGCGCGGAATCGCGTTCCAGGACGGTAAGATCATCGTCGCGGGTACGGTGGAAGCAAGTGCGACTGCGGCGGCGCCGGCTGGCAATGATCGCAACGTGTACGTGCTGCGCTTGACCGCTGCCGGCGTGCTGGACACGACCTTTGGCGACGCGGCAACTCCGGGCATCCATACCTTGCCGTTGAATACCGGTACGCTCGTCACCAACGCGACCACGGGCGCGATCACGCTCTCCGGCGCGGACGCTCAATGGGGGCTCAACGTGCTGCCGGACAAGAAACTGATCGTCACCGCAGCCACGCGCGCGAGCGGCTTCCAAGCCGACGGCACCACACCGCGCACGGACACCGACTTTGCCGTGGCCAAGTTGACGGTGGACGGCCTGCAAGACACGACGTTCGGTTTGAACAACACCGGCATCTTCACCCTCGACGTGGCTCAGGCGAGCGCCTCGGTGCGCACCGCGAGCGTGTTGCCCGATGGCAAGATCATCGTCACGGGCTACTCGACTTACGGCGGCACCCAGCGCCCGGTCATCTTCCGGCTCACCGCCGCGGGTTTGCTCGACATGACCTTCGGTGTGTTCGGTGCATTCGCCGAGCCAGTAGGAACCGCGGCGGAAGCCTACGGTGCAGTGCTGCAGACGATTGGAACGAACGCCGGTAAGCTCGTCACGGTGGGTTACGGCCGGGCTACCGCCGCTACCACCGCTACCGACTTGCTCTCGATTCGGCTGACGTCAGCCGGGCTGCTCGACACGACCTACGGCACGACCACCGGACCCAATGCGACGCCCGGCCGTGCCTGGTTCGACGTCGGCGGCTTTGCTGACAACGGTCGTAGTTTGCAGGTGCTGAGCGACGATCGCCCGATCTTGATCGGCGGCGGTCGCCTGGCGTCGGACGACCAAGACGGGGTGATCACGATCCTGACCGCGAACGGCCTGCCCGACACGACGAGCTTCGGCCCCTTCGGCTGCAAAGCGTTCGACTTCGGCACGATCGGAGATTTCTTGTGGGGCAGCGCGTTGTCGGCGAACGGCAACACCATCGCCGCGGTCGGCATCACGGGCAATGCCGCGAACTCGACCGCGGACACGGACGGCACGCTCGTGCTGCTCGCAAAGCCGTGAATCGTGCGCGACGACAGACGGCGGTTCGGCTCGAGAAATTCGGGCGAGCCGCCGGGCTCATGACCGCGGGTCTGTTGTTGGCCTTTGCTTGCAAGAGCTTCCAGATCGACGAGAACGTGTACACGGGCTCGTCGACATCTCGGGCTGGCGCGTCTTCGTCTTCGTCCGGCGGCGCGTTCACGTCGCCGGGCGTTGGCGGTTCCCCCTCGAAGGCGGGTGGCTCGGGCGAGAGTGACGCGCAGGGCGGAGAAGCCGCCGCCAACGCCGGCGCTACGGCCCACGGCGGTGCGAGCGCCATGGGCGGTGCCAGCGGTGAGGTCGCGCCCGAGCCCGACGAACAGTTCAGCAAAGCCGCTTTGCTACGCCAGGTAGCCGATTGTGCGATCGCTCAGTACGCGGACTTCGGCGGCTACGCTCGTCACCTCGACGAAACCGCGAAGCAGAACCTCGCGGCTCCCAGTGAAGCGACCGCGCTCGAACTGAAGAAAGCGTGGCTTGCGGCCAACGCGAGCTGGCAAGTCGCGGAAGTGTTTCGCTTTGGTCCCGCAGCGCGCAGCGCGGACGCCGACCCGGGGGCGCAAGAACTGCGCGACCAGATCTACGCTTGGCGTTTCGGCGGACGCTGTCCGGTCGAGACCGCGCTCGCGAACGAGGTGTACGCCTCGCCCAGCTTTGGCTCGTCGTTGATCAACAATCGCGGCCTCGGTGCGGCAGAGTACTTGCTGTTCTATTCGGGCACCGACAACGAATGCCCGGACTACTCGGCGATCAATGCCATGGGCACTTGGGCTGCGCTCGGGCCAACCGAGATCATCTCTCGTAAGCGCGCGTACGCGGCGGCCATCGCAGCCGACGTGTTGGCGAACACGGAGAAGCTAATCACGGCTTGGGATCCAGCCGGTGGTAAATTCAGAAAGCAGCTCACCGATCCCGCGAACGGCGTGTACAAGGACGAGCAGGTTGCGCTCAATGCCGTGTTCTTCGGCATGTTCTACATCGAGAAGGAGGTGAAGGACTACAAGATCGGTATTCCCGTAGGCGCCAACGCCGAGTGTGTCAGCGGGCTATGCCCCGAGGCGATCGAGTCGCGCTACGCCAATGTCTCGACCGCCAATATCAGGCGTAACTTCGTGGGCTTTCGGCGGCTGTTTCAAGGCTGCGGAGCACAGAACCGCGGGCTTGGGTTCGATGATTGGCTGGACGCGGTGGGCGCCACCGATCTGCGCATGCGCATGCTGACCGCGCTGGATGGTGCGCAAGCTGCGATCGACGGGCTCGACCCTCAGCTCGAAGTTTCGATCACGGCTCACACCGATCGCGTGCTCGACTTTTATGCTGCGTTGAAGGCGTTGACCGATCTCATCAAGTCCGAATTCGTTTCGGTGCTCGACCTCGAGCTTCCAGCCGGAGCGGGCACCGACAATGACTAGTGCGCCGCATGATGGGCTGCACTAGTTCCGCGAGGGTCGGCGAATCGCGTGTCGAGGCCGGCCTTCTGCGGCCGGTCGATGGCGCCTGGCTCGCGGCCTTCCGCGTGCTGTTCGGCCTGACGCTGCTGGTCAGCACGCTGCGCTTTCTGGCCTACGGCTGGATCGATCAGCTGTTCATCGCGCCGCGCTTTCACTTCAAATATTGGGGGTTTTCCTGGGTTCAAGTGCCAGCGGCGGCCGAGCTGCACGCCCTGTATTGGCTGCTTTTGGCGCTGTGTGTGCTCGTCAGCTTGGGCCTGCTCTTTCGCGCGGCAGCGTTCGGCTTGTTCGTCGGTTTCACCTACCTGCAGCTGCTCGACGTCACGACGTACCTGAACCACTACTACCTAGCGAGCCTGCTGGCATTGCTCCTGGCGTGCTCGCCGGCTGGGCGCACCTGGTCGCTCGATGCTCGGATTTGGCCGAAACGGTCGCGGGCCACGGTGCCGTGCGCGTGGCTCTACTTGTTTCGTTTTCAGGTGGCGGTGGTGTACACGTTTGCCGGTTTAGCCAAGGCGCATGGCGATTGGCTGTTGTACGCCGAGCCGCTGCGCATCTGGCTCTCGTCACGTGCCGGGACTCCATTCGTCGGCTCGATCCTGAGCCAACAGTGGACGGCTCCGGTGATGAGTTGGGCCGGCTTCTTGTTCGATACGAGCGTGCCGTGGCTGCTCATGCACCCCAAGCTTCGGCCCGTCGCGTACCTGCTCGTGGTAGGCTTTCATGTGCTCACGGGTTGCCTGTTTCCGATCGGCATGTTCCCGGTGATCATGGTGCTGTCCGCGTTGGTGTTTTTCTCGCCGAGTTGGCCGCGCAAGCTGTGGGCTCGTGGGCCCGGGCATTGGCGCGCGCATTGGCAAGGGCCGGGCCACGCCGCTGAAACAGCCGTGACCGTGAACGATTCGAGGCCACGTTGGCGGCGCCTGGCGTTTGCGCTCGGCGCGGCGTACTGCCTATTTCAGGTCGTATTTCCGCTGCGGTTTTTGGCCTATGGCGGCTCGGTGCGTTGGCACGAGCAGGGCATGCGCTTTTCGTGGCGAGTGATGGTGCGCGAGAAGAACGGCAGCATCACCTTTCTGGTCCGCATCCCACGCACCGGACGCGTGCTGTACGTGGCGCCGCACGAGTACCTCACGCGCATGCAAGAACGCGAGATGTCAGGGCAGCCCGATCTGATCTTGCAACTGGCGCATCACATTCGCGATGACTACGCAGCGCGCGGCTTCGGACAGGTGGAGGTGCGCGCCGACACTTGGGTGTCGCTCAATGGGCGTCCGAGTCGGCGCTTGATCGATCCGAACGCCGATCTCGCCCGCATCGAGGACGGCTTCGGCAAAGCGACCTTCATTTTGCCAGAGCCGAGCGGGCCGCCGCCGAAGCTACACGCGATTCGGAGCTGAGGGCGGGGCACAGCAGGCACCTGCGCGGGGAAATGAGGTGCGTTGTGCGCCTGGCGGGCGCCCCATTCTCTCAATCGTGCGAGTTACAGCTTCAGCTTGAGGCCGACTTGGATCATTCGTGGTGCGTTGGGGCGGGCGCCGAACGGGCGGCGGGAGACGAGGTCGTGCTCGTTGAACAGGTTGCGCACGTTCCCGTAGAGCTCGAGATCGCGGCGGATTCGGTATTTCGCGCCGACGTCGGCGATGAACTGTGAGTCGGTGGCGACCATTTGATCGAGCGGCGCGCTACCGGCGACCTCACGCATGCGTGAGATATAGACGGCCGTGCCGTAAATGCTGGCGGGGCCGTATTCGGCGGCCAGCATGCCGCTCAGTTGGTGCTTGGGCACGTACGGGATTTCGTCGCCCTTTTTCACGTCCCCGAACACCGGATCTTCGGACGCGAAGGTGTTTCGAAATTCGGTTTTGGTGAGCGTGTAGGCCCCAGAAACGGGGAACGTGACCGGGCCCAGCTTGGGCTCGGCCTGGACGTACGCCTCGATGCCATAGATGCGCGCTTCGCCAGCATCGAACTGTTTGTCGAGGTTGGTGTCGACGCAGCCGCTGGACAGCGTGCACACGTCGGTGAGGTTCGAATAGTCGTTGTAGTAGCCGATCAGCTCGGCGCGCATGCGCGGTGCGGCGTAGCGCACGCCGGTTTCGTAGTTGACGCTCAGCTCGGGGCTCGCGCCCGGGCTACCCGGTGCAGGCGGGCTGAAGCCGCGATACACGCCGCCCAGCACGCCGAAGTGTGGAAAGAGCTCCTGAAATGCGCCAATGCCGGGCAGGAGCGCGTGCGCGGTGCCGTGGGTCGTGGTGTGCGCGAGCTTGTCCTCGAACGTGGAGCGCATCAGCTCCGCGCGGATGCCGGGCGTGACGGTGAGGCCCTTGAAGGTGATGGCGTCGATCGCGTGCAGCGAGAAGGCGACTGTGGTTGCATCGTTGAATGCCGTCACGGTGGTGGGCGTGCCTTCCGGGAGCAGTTTGCCGCTGGCGACGATGAAGCCGTCCTCGCTGTGGCGGCGCTCGATGCGGTCGTTGTGCACGCGCGCACCGTATTCCATGCGGTGTGCAAGCGGGCCGGTTAGGCGCTCGAGCGTGGCGCGTGAATCGATGCCCTGCGACACGAATTCGCGTTGGTTGGGGCCGATCATCAGGACCTCGTTGGGGTTCGCGGTGTCGGCTTGGCCAGCGAGGATCGCGGCGTACACGGCGTATTGCGAGCTATCGGCGTCGCTCAGTACGTCGAACAGGTTTGCGCCGCGGAAGCGATTCACTTTGCGCCAGATGCGATGGAAGTCGTGACGGTGAGCGTTGGTCGTGACCGTCATGCCACGCACGGGGTGCATCACGTGCGTGACTACCGCGGAGGTGCGGTGGTTTTTCATCTGATCGAGCGCCGTCACCGGATAGCGTTGCAGCGGGTCGTTGCGAAAGTCCTGATCGCTCGAGCCGAGGTAGGTCTCGTTCGAGACCTCTTCGGAGTAAGTGAGCTTGAGCCTGAGCTCTTGGCGCTGCTCCGAATACGGATTGAAGACGTGCTGACCCTTGAACATCAGCTCGTTGCGGTAAAAGCCGGTATTGGCGCCGCCGTTCAGCTCTTTGAAGCCCGTGCTTTGCAGATGAATGCCCTCGATCAGCACGCCGTTGCGCTCGTCGCCGCCCCCGTAATAACCGTGGACCTTCGCGTAGCCGTAGTCACCGCCCGCGATGTCGACCGCGCCGGACGGTGTGCTCGGAATGGGGCGCGTGACTAGATCGAGCGCGCCGCCAATGGTTTGCGGGCCGTACACGATTGCCGCGGGACCTTTGACGACGCGTACCTGGGTCATGCGCGTCATTAGGGGGAAGTAGTATGCCGCAGGTGCGGAATAGGGCGCGGGCCCGAAAGGCACGCCGTCCTCCATCAGTGCGACCTTCTTGCTGCGATCGGAGCTAGTGCCGCGCATGCCGATGTTGTTCCGCAGGCCGAAGCCATCCTCGCCGCGCGCGTACACACCGGGCACGGCTTGCAGCACCTTGGCCGGGTCGTCGTACTCGATGCGCTCGAGGTCTTTGTTGCGCACCACGTGCGCGGAGCCGGCGGTGCGCTCGACCTTGGTGCCGACTACGCTCACTTCGGTGACGAGCTCCCGCTTCGGCGCGTCGGGCTTCGTGGCGCTGGGCTTGGCGGCTTGCTGCGCGCGCTCGCTCACCCGAGGCGGGGCCGCGCTCGGCGCTTCCGGTTTTGGTTCTTCGGCCTTCGGTGTTTCTGGCGCTGGCGGCTCCGGCTGCGGTGCTTCACCCTGGGGTGCGTCGGGCTGAGGCGGCGGTGAATCCGCCGCGGGGGGCGGCTCCGGGGCGGGGGCAGGCTCTACCCCGGGGTGGGCGCCGGACACCCCAGGGACCAGGGCGCAGCCCAGCGAGGCGAGCAGCCAGATTCCGGCTAAGTCCCGATACTGACGACGTTTATTGGTAATTTTATACGACACGGCAACGTGCCCGCTCGCATAACATGGGTTACTGATATTGAAAATGAAATTCAAATTCTACAGGCCCCGAGGGCCTTACTACTCAGCGGTTTGCGACGCTGCTAAAAAAATAGCACTGATTCATTGCTAAAATTTTAGCACTCGTTTAGCTTGCTCGGCATGGCGAAGCCCCCACTCACGCGCCGTGAGCGCGAGATCATGGACATCGTGTACCGCCTCGGGCGCGCGAGCGCCCAAGAGGTGCTCGACAACTTGGCCGAGCCTCCGAGCTATTCGGCGGTGCGGGCCCTGCTCCGGCTGCTCGAGGAGCGCGGCCACGTGAAGCACGTGGAGGAGGGCGCGCGTTACGTCTACTTGCCGGCCGTTTCACGCGGCGAGGCGCGCAAGAAGGCGCTGTCCCACGTGGTGGCCACCTTCTTTGGCGGCTCGATCGAGCAAGCCATGCTCACGCTCGTCGAATCGTCACGCAGCAAGCTCTCGTCAGAAGAGCTGGAGCGGCTGGCGCAGATCGTGGAACAGGCTCGTCAGGAAGGGAAATAGCCATGAATTTCAGCTCGTTCGTCGCTATCGGGTTACGTGCTTCTGCGGTGTTGGCTTTGACTTTGGTCGTGTCGTTTGCGCTGCGGCGCGCGTCTGCCTCGGTGCGGCGGTGCGTGCTCTTGCTCGGGCTCGCTGGGTCGCTGTTACTGCCGCTGGCCGCGTTTTCATTTCCGGTGCAAAGCGCAGTGCACGTGCCTGCGCCCACCGTGGCGATCCGTGTCGTGGCCGAGGCGCTGTCCGGCCGCGACGGCGTAACACCAATGCGCTTGGATCGAATGAAGCACGAAGCGCGCGAGTTCGGACGCGCTCCTTGGCGGGAGGTGTGGCTGACCGAGCTCTGGGCATTGGGCGCGCTGATCGTGCTCGCGCGTCTCGGTATCGCGCACCTTGCGGCGCGGCGCGTGGCGCGTCGCTCGGAGCCGGCGGGCGGCGTGCGCTACAGCGCGTGGCTCGAGTCTCCCGTGGTGATCGGCGTATTTCGGCCGCTCATCGTGCTGCCCAGCGTTGCTCGCGCCTGGGGCGAAGAACGCATCAAGGCCGTGCTGCTCCACGAATCGGCGCACGTTCGGCGGCGCGATGGCCTCGCGCTGCTCGTCGCTCATCTGGCCTGCGCAGTGTACTGGTTTCAGCCCCTCGGTTGGTTGGCCCTGCGCGCGCTGCGGCGCGAGTGCGAGCTCGCTGCCGACGAGGACGTGATCGCGTCGGGCTTGCGTCCGAGCAGCTATGCCGAGCACCTGCTCGCGATCGCGCGCGGTGTCGCCGTACCGGCCGTCGGCATCGCGATGGCCGCGCGTCCGTCAGAGCTCGCGCGGCGCATCACGGCGCTCGTGACACGCGAGCGGTTGCCCGCGCCGCTCACCCGGGGGCGCACGTTCGTGCTCGCGGGGAGCGCGCTGCTGGTCCTTGTGCTCGTGGCTTGCACCGACGCGGCGCAACCAGTCATCAGCTCGGCGTCCAACGCGACCCAAGCACAGCCCAAGGCTACCGACGCGCGCCTGCAAGGAATTGCCGAAGACGAAGCGCGTCGAGTGCGCGCCGAATGGGGCGCCAAGCGCGTCGCGATCGTGGTGCTCGATCCGAAGACGGGCGCGCTGGTCGCGACCTCGGATGATGCGCCGGGGCAGCCGATCGTGCCCGCGTCGACCTTGAAGCCGCTCACGGTGGCCATGGCTTTGGATGGCGCGCTGATCACGCCCGAGCAACGCTTCGACTGCGGCCATGGGGCTCGCGCTTACGGTAGCGAACAGCTGCGCGATGCTGGAGAATACGGCTCGCTCGACGCGAGCGAGATCTTGGCCGTCTCCTCCAACGTTGGTGTGTCGCGCATCTTCGATACGCTGGGCGGGCAGCGCTTGGGCGAGGGGTTGCGGCGCTTCCACGTGGGCGCACCGAGCAGCATCCCCGACGGCACGTTGCGCGGCGCGATCATCGCCATCGGTGAGGGGAGCACCACCACACCTTTTGCCATGGCGGCGGCCTACGGCGTGTTCGCCAACGATGGCCTGTACGTGGCTCCAGGTGCTTCGGCGCCCGAGCGCGTGATCAAAGAAGCAACGGCGCGCGCCGTGCGTTCGATGCTCGAAGGTGTGGTCACTGGCGAGCGCGCGACGGGTAAGGCGGCGAGCGTTCCCGGAGTACGGGTGGGCGGTAAGACAGGCACCAGCGACGACCCGGATTGCGTGCAGTGCGCCCAAGGTCCGGGCACGTTCGCGAGCTTCGTCGGTATCGTGCCGCTCGACCAGCCGCGCTGGGTAATCTACGTCGGTGTCGGGCAGCCCGTGAAAGAGGGCTCGGGCGGTACCATCGCGGCGCCCGTGTTCGCGCGCATCGCGAGCCGCGCGCTGGCGCTGAACTGAGCCCGCTCAGCGGTGTGAGAAGAACACCGAGACTAGTGTGACCAGCGTCATCACCACGAACACCAGAACCGCGACGATGCAACCGATTGGGCTCACCCGGCGCTGTACGCTCCGTTCCACTCCCGCGCCGAAGGCCAGGCTTGCCGCGAAACCCGCCGAGCCACCGGCCATCGACAGCGAGTCATCGTCACGCACGATGGCTTGAAAGGGCAAAGTCTGGCTGCGCGGTGCGACGCCGTCTACGCGGCGCACCGCGGTGCCGACTGCCACGACTTCGATCAAGCCCGGTGATAGCTCACGGATCTGCAGCCGGTTGCCGATCACACGCTCGGCACCCACCGATTGCGCTTCGTCCTTCAGCAAGCGCAGGCAATTCTCGCGCGCGCCGTAGATCAGCTGCGTCAGCTCGCCGAGCTCACCCTTGGCCAATGCGGCAAAGCTTGCCCCAATGCCGCCCACGAGGCCTAGCGAATACACGCTGGTGGCCATCACCAGCTGCACGGGCGCGTAGCCCATTTGCGCCAAGCTGAACAGCTCGGCCCCCGTCAGCTCGCTGGTCACCACGCGCGCGGGATCATTGGCGGCGGGGGCAAATGCAGGATGATGCGACGCGGTACCGGTCATCAGCAGCTCGACCACGCCCACGCCGAACGGCCGAATGTCGATTCGCACATCCACGACGGCGTTGGCGCCCACGCTCGCTGCCTCACGCCGCATGCGGAACAAGGCCAGGTGGCGGATGCGATTGTACATCTCCGAGTACTGATGCACCTCGCCCTTCGCCATCGTGGACAAGCCCCCGGCGATGCCGCGCCCGATGCCGAGCGCGTAGGCCACATTGCCCATCACGAAGCTCATCGGCGTGTAGCCCGCGTCCAAGTGACAGTACAGCTCGGTGCCCGAGGCCGACGTCGTGAAGAAATGCGCCCCGCCCCCGCCCGCGCTCACGCTCGTGCCCTGCGACAAGAACTCGGTGTAGCCGGCCAGCGAGGAGAGCTCGGTGGTCACGCCGGTGACCCCGTGTGCGCCGTGCCGCCTCGCTTCGTCGACCAAGCGCGACATCGCCGCGTGCCGCCCTTCGGAGATCAGCGTGGTGATGTTCTCCACCTCACCGCCGGCCAAGGTGCGAAACGACGAGCCGATGGAGCCCGCGAGCCCCAAACTGCGCACGCTGTTACCGACCACGATCTCGCCAGGAAACAGGCCCTTCTGGGCCAAACAGAAGATCTCGTTTCCGGATAGGGAGCAAACGTTCATTGCCAGACCTCAGTACGTGACCACGGTGCGGATCGACTCCCCGGAGTGCATCAAATCGAACGCCTCGTTGATGCGCTCGAGGGGCAGCGTGTGCGTTATCAGCTCGTCGATCCGGATCTTGCCGTCCATGTACCAATCGACGATTTTCGGCACGTCCGTACGGCCGCGCGCGCCACCGAAGGCCGAGCCTTTCCAAACGCGGCCCGTGACCAACTGGAAGGGGCGCGTTTTGATTTCGGCTCCTGCGGGGGCCACGCCGATGATCACCGAGACACCCCAGCCCTTGTGACAGCACTCGAGCGCTTGGCGCATCAAGTCCACATTGCCGATGCACTCGAAGCTGTAGTCCGCGCCGCCGCCGGTGAGGTTCACGAGGTGCGGCACGATCTCTGCGCCCACCTCCTTCGGGTTCACGAAGTGCGTCATGCCGAAGGATTCGGCGATCGCGCGGCGCGCCGGGTTGATATCGACGCCGATGATCATATTTGCGCCAGCCAAGCGCGCGCCTTGAATCACGTTCAAGCCGATGCCCCCCAAGCCGAACACCACCACGTTCGCGCCCGGCTCGACCTTGGCCGTGTGAATCACGGCGCCAATGCCGGTGGTCACGCCGCAACCGATGTAACAAACCTTGTCGAACGGCGCATCTTCGCGGATTTTCGCGAGCGCGATCTCGGGCAGCACCGTGTAGTTCGCGAACGTGCTCGTGCCCATGTAGTGGTACAGCGCTTCGCCGCCGCGCTTGAAGCGGCTCGTGCCGTCGGGCATCAAGCCTTTGCCTTGCGTGGCGCGAATCGCTTGGCACAGGTTGGTCTTCGGGTTCAGGCAGTACTCGCACTCGCGACACTCGGGCGTGTACAGCGCGATCACGTGGTCGCCCTTTTTCAGGCTCTTCACCCCCGGGCCGACGTCCACCACCACGCCCGCGCCTTCATGGCCGAGGATGCTCGGGAAGATGCCCTCCGAGTCCTGCCCGGACAGCGTGTACGCATCCGTGTGGCACACGCCCGTGGCGCGAATTTCGACCAGCACCTCTCCCGCGCGCGGGCCATCGAGCGACACGGTCTCGATGCTCAGCTTGGTGTTGGGCCCATTGGCGACTGCGGCTCGAACGTCCATTGAAACCTCGTCTTCGAAATGTGAACGGTGGGCAGGGTACTCGCAGTATCGCGGCAATGCCTCCCTGTATCGAGCCCAAGTCCTCGGCCCGCAGACAAGGGCATGAATCCTGCGGAACCCGGACACTCAGGGCGGTCGGGTGCTGCGTTTTTTTCCCCCTGGCAGCAGTGAGGACCTGATCTCTAGGCGGACCCGATTGGGTTGATGGTCACGCGCCAAGGTGCGTGGCGGCCCAGCCTTCGGCGGCGAGCTCCGGCTAGCCAGAGAGCGCGAGCGCCCAAGACTCGCGAATGTGCAGCGGATGCGCGTGCGCGAGCTTGTTCGTGATCGTAAGGCCTTGGCTCGTGAAGAAGCGCTCTGCGGCCGACCAATCACTGAATTTGTTCTGTTCGACGCGGTGCTGATCCAAAAATGCGCGCGAACGGCCGTAGCTCACGTTGGGCGACGAGCCGCCCGGATTCTGAATGTACACGTCCGCCGTCAACCACACGCCGCCGCGCGAGAGCAGCGCGGCGCGCACGTTGGCCGCGAGCTGGGCTTTTTCTCGCTCGTCCAAGTACACGAGCAGCCCCTCGTTGGCGATCGCGACAGGGCCCGGCGGAAGCTCGCTGACTGTCGCGGCGAAGGCATCGGCATCGAGCGCGTTGAGCGCTTGCACGCGCAGCGTGCCTCGGCTCGGATGGGCGGGCAGCTTCGCGATCAGCTCGGCCTTCAGCGCGACGACGTTCGGCAGATCCGTGTCGATATAAAATGTCTGCTTGGTGCGCGCGAGATCAAGGCCGCGAAACGAAAGCCCAGCGCCGAGCTCGAGCACGTTCGCGCACCCTGACTCGCTGAGCAGCTGATCCAAGCTTTTGTAGCGGTTCACGAAGTGCCGCAGGCGGCGGCGCGCGTTCTCTTCGGCCAGCGCGTCCGAGAGCTCGCTCGGTGCCGTGTCGCCCCACAGCGCGGCCGCGGCTTCTCTCGCGTACGGGATCTCGGACTCTGCCTTCATCAAGAGCAGAGACAACGCGGACGGGCTGATGCTCGAGTAGTCGCGAGTCGGGGGGACGGCTTCGGCTTTCATGGGGCAGGGACGCCAGGGGTCTGCAATTGCCGAAAGCGCGCCGCAAGTATGCCGAGCGACGGGTGCCCGGGGGCGAGCGTGGCGAGGCGTTCGAGGGCGAGCGCAAAGCCCGTTTGATCGCGCACTGCGAGCTCTCCGCAAGCGAGGAAAAAGGCGGCACGCGGGCTGTACGGATCCTGGCTCACCGCGAGCTGCCCGTCGTGGAGCAAGAGCGGTGCGCTGCCATCGCCCGCACTGGCCAACTGCAGCACTGCGCCCAGATCGGTGAGGTGACGCAGCATGCGGTAGCCCGACGCGGCGAGCGCCGCGTTCGGGCCCGGACTGCGCACGTATACCGCAGCTACGTCGTCGAAGTGCACCATGGTCCAGTCGTTGCTTCGTGAGATGGGGCCGCCGGTGAGCTCGCCTTCGCGCGCGCTGAGCACTGCGTACTGGAAGTCGAACTCTCGTGCGAGCTCGCCGAACACTCGGGGATCGCGCAGCGCGTCGTCGGCGCGCACGACCAAATTTCCGTCACGTGCGTGCTCCAGTCGGCCATCCATGAACACGAGCTGCTCGGGATAAAGCGTCAGCGAGAGGTAGCCGCCGAAGGGCGAGAAGTTGAACATGTGGCCGCGTAGCGCATGGCGCTCCATGAACGTCACCGCGCGCTCGGGAAAGTGCGTCGCGTCGAAGCCGACGCCCAGGTTCATGCCGGGGTTCAACAAAGCAACACCGGCCGCGAGCCAGCTCGAGGTAGCCAGGGCCCATTGCGTCAGCGCAGTGCTCGGCAGAAAGGCGGCCCAGCGGCTCGCGATCACTGGCGTCAGCAACAGCACCCCGAGCGGTACGCTGCGCACCATGGTCACGAAGCCCACGCTGCCGAGCAGCGTCAACGCGATCTCGAACGCGCTCGGCCAAGCCCGCTTTCCGTCGCTGCCTTTGCCCAGGAAAAGCCCGAGCAGCGCAAACAGCACCAAAAGCGGGCCGAGCGGCTCGTGGTGCACGAAGAAATCGAGGCTCGGCAGTGCGTTCTCCGTCACGCGCTCGAGCTCGTAGCGCGACGCCGCATTGCTCGAAAACAGCCGGCTTGGCCCGAGCCGCGCGAACGGTCCCGCAGCGTTAGCGAGCGCCATGAGCGCGGCGAGCAGGGCGACGAGCAGCGTGGAATTGTCGCCCGCGTCGCGCTCCGGCAAGAGCGAACCGAGCCCTCCGCGTGCGAGCCGACAAGCGACGCGATAGACCGAATAAGCAACGCACAGCCCGACACCGATGAATGCGAAGCCGTGCACGTTGGCCCAGATCAAGGCCAGCGGCGGCCAGCTCCACTCGATGAAGCGGCGTGTCCGCGGCCGTTCAGTGCGGCGGTGCCACTCGATGAGAGCGAGCGTGAGCGCGATCAGAAAGAAGGACAGCGTCGCCGGGCGCACCACCATCCAACTGTTCATGCCCGCAAGGGCCAGCCCCGTTGCAAGGTACGCAACCGGGCCGCGGTCGCGGAGCTGAACGAACAGCGCAGCGCCGACCCCGGCCGAGAACAGCGCGCCGAAGAGCTGCAAGGGCAGGGCGCCGCCGCCCTTCCACAACCCGTACAGCGGCAGCTCGCTCAGTGGCTCGAGAAATGTGATCCGCTGATGAGTGAACGCCAATGGATCGAGCTTCGGAATGCCGCCCAGCTCCGCGACGGCGCGCCCCAACGCAATGTGCCAGGGCAAATCGAAGTCACCCAGCTTGCGTGCCGCGATGGCAGCGAAGAAAGAGACTAGCCCCGCCCAAAACAGCCACCGTTCGGCACCCAAGCGCAGGCGCGGCGGAGCTGGCTCGGGTGCGGCAACGGACATCGTCGAAACCGCACCCCTAGCATCGAAGCCAAGCCAGCAGAAGCCGCCGCCTCAGCGCCCAAGGATCTTCGCACCTGCCACGCGCAGGGCATCGCAATCACGATGTTCGCGATCGAATCTCGAGCCAGCTCTGCAATGCGGCGCCCTACCGGTTGTCAAGTCGATATGGCCGAGGCCAGTGCCCTGGCGATCGCCCTCGTCCCAATGCCATTTGGCGACCTCGCTCCAGTTGTCCGTCGTGCCCGCGGTCATGGGTGTCGGGTTGTTCGTGGCGAGCCACTTGTCGGCATTCACGCGGCCGCGCTGGCAGCGCCGGTACGTCGCGCTGCTCGGTATTGCGCGGAGCCAACGCTTGGTTGGGCGAGCTCCACGAACCCCCTCCGCGAACAAATCCAAGTCCGAAATCGGGTAGTGGCCTGATTTGAAATCCGGCCCGCGGCTCCCGATGGCGGTCGCTAGTTTCGCCCCATGGCGATCCTAAAAACCAAGAAGGTGTGGAAGGCCCAGCGCACCCTCCCGCCCAAGACGACGCTACGGCCCTGCGAGCTGACCCGAGCAGAGCAGGACAATGTCTGGGCCGCGGTGCTGAAGCTCAGGGCGGAGTACCCGACATGGCCAGCACTAGCCTCAGCCCTCGGCATGAAACGGGTCACGCTGCGAATGACCAAGCCCGGGGAACGACCGCCGACCGTGGGGCTCGCGCTCAGGATCGCGCGGCTGGTCGGGGTGCCGATTGATTCCGTACTGAGGGGAGACTTTGCGAGGCCGGGGTGCTGCGTGATGTGCGGGAGATAGCGGTCGGCTTAGCTGTCCGAGTCCGAGTCGCTGTCGTCTTCCTCGGCTTCAGCAGCAAGCTCGACATACTTAGCAAGGCGCTTGAAGTGCTTCGG
>JBEQTH010000010.1:0-164264 GCA_040348785.1 Myxococcales bacterium
GGTCCCCCGCCGCCGCTCGGGTCCCCCACTTCGCTCTTCGCGTACGTGCGCCTGACCGCCGGATCGCGCGCCCGCACCGTGGCGGGAACAACCCCGCCACGCGAGGTGCGTGGCGGGACCGCGGGCGCCCACTCTCTGGCGCGAGCGATCACGGCTGATATGGGCGCGGCGCGACCTTCGGCGTGGTTCCTTCAACCCATGCGGGCGATCCTACGGAGGTGATCGTGACCGTCGAGCTCGTCAATCCTGGAGAGGTGGCCTCGATGACCGAAGTGCCGGCGTAGTAGGTACGGAATTCGATGGCGGCTTGGCCGTCGCGGATGGCGATGTCGGATGCGGAACCGCCGCCGGGTGGCGTGAAGGTGATGCTCGGGCCGGTGGGAAATTCGCCGGGCCCCGACTTGATCGTGAGCGTCACGGGAACATTGTTGCTGATCGCCTGATTGCTCGCGTTTACGACCGTGACCAAGAGCCAAGCGTCTTGCGTGCCGTCGACAGCGGAGAGCGTGGTCGTGCTCGAGGTGAGCTTCAGGGCGGCGGGTGTGCCGGCAGCGGGCCAGGTCGGCGGCGCGACCTTCGCGTAAGCGTTTCGGTACCAGTAGTACGAGCGCTTCGGGATTCGGAAGTAGTCGACGATGCCGGCGTTGGTGTACTGGCCGCCCATGTTGCTGCCGTAGTCGAACATGCACCAGCGGGAGATGCCGCTGCGCCATGCCGGTTGGGCGGCCATGCCGTTGCTGACGGTCAAGTTGTGCCAGCCCGGGTCGTAGTTGCCCGGACGAGTCGAGCTCACGTCCGCGCCGTACTCGGACACCATGTTGGGGATACCCGGGTTGTCGTATCCAGTGCCATCTCCATTGTAGCCGGCGATGTCTCCGAGGGTACCGGGCTCTGTGCTGCCGATGCGTGATTGCGCCCCGCCAATGGCCGCTGGTCGACCCGTCGGCGCGGGGTCGAGCTGGTGAGTGAGCGCGACCGACTTCTTGAGCAGGGCGATCACTCGGTCCCCGGGGCCGCCGCTGAAGAAGTCCTCATTGCCCATGCTCCAGGCGATGATGCTCGGGTGATTGCGATGAATGCGGATCATGTCGGTCAGGCTCGCCAGCACGTTCGCGTCGAAGTCGTCGTAATCGGCCGGCGTGCTTGGATACGCGCCGTTGTAGGGCCACCCGCCCGCGCCGCCGAACCCACCCCAGAACGCGTTCTCTGACCAGAATAATAGGCCGAGCTCATCGCAGGCGTCGGCAAAGGCCGGCGCCTTCGGATAGTGCGAGCCGCGGATGAAGTTCATCCCCGCGTCTTTCACCATTTTGACGTCGCGATAGAGAGCCGCGTCCGTTGCTCCAGCGCCCCAGCCTGCGTGATCTTGATGCAGGTTTGCGCCTTGCATCCAATAGTGCGCGCCGTTCAACGAGAACCCTTGCGACGCGGACCAGCTGAACCAACGGAAGCCGAAGGGCGTCGTTACCTCGTCTGCTATCGCCGTGCCCTCTGAAAGATGAGACAGCGCGCGATACATGGTCGGATGGTCTGGGTGCCAGAGGCCCGGGGTGCTGATGGCAGAGGTGGTTTGCTCGAACGTGACCGTCTTACCTGCCTCGATCGGTTGCTGACTCGAGACGGTGGCCACGACCTTGCCGTCTTTGTCGACGATGTCGGTCTTCAGTGTGGCATTGACCGCCGTCGTGCGGGCGTTCTGCACCTCGGTCTTGATGGTCACTGTGCTGGACGCTCCCGCGTTCGTCGCCAAAGTGGGAGTCGTGACCCAGGTCCCGTACCAGGCGATGTGCAGCGGATCTTTTACGACGAGGAACACGTCTCGGTAGAGCCCGCCTTGGAAGGTGTGATCGCCCGTCAACGGTGGGAGCTTGGCGTTCCACTTGTTGTTGAGGCGGACGGCCAGGACATTGTCACCGGTGCTGAGGGCGGCCGTGACGTCGATGGAAAACCCATTGTAGCCGCCGATGTGCTCGCCGACCTTCTTGCCGTTGAGGTAAATCTCGGCCTGGTCGAAGGCTGCCTGGAATTCGAGCGAAACGCTCTTGCCGGCCCAAGCCTGCGGGACATCGAAGTGCTTTCGGTACCAGCCGTAGCCGACATAGAACTTCGACGCCATGAAGTAGGGGAGGCTGAACGTGTGCGGAATGCCCACACTTTCCCAAGCCGCATCGTCGAAGGTGGAGACCTCCGCTCCTGTGACGTCGGCGCGCTTGAACTTCCAAGATTGGTTGAAGTTTTGAACCAGGCGTGCGCCTTGCGTTCCTCCCCCTCCACTACCACCCGTGCTCGCGCCGCCGGCCCCAGCTGATCCTGGCATATCACCGGAGAAACCTGCGTTTCCTGAGCCTCCAACCGTCCCCGTCGAGCCGGCGCCGCTTCCACCCTGCGCGGCGTGGCCCATGTCGACGCCGCCCGTGTTCGTCACCCCTCCGGAGCCAGAGTAACCGACGCTGGCTCCGCCCGATCCAGATCGGCCGGCGCCGCCGGTGCCCTGACTAGGCCCGCCGCTGCACCCGACGACGATTGCCAAAACAATGCCTGTGAGCGCAACGGCCGCGCAGCGTCGTTCAGAGCTCAGTCGCGAAGATACCCGCAGGCGGGCAGAACGGAAGCGTGCAGCGAAGGTCCACATGCTTGTGTACTGCCGGAGCGACTCGGCCTTTGCCGACAAAGGCCACTGCGCTGACTGAATTGTCAAAATATGCGAACTCGCGCATTACGCTCCGCTTGTGCGATTGCAGCTCTAAGCTACTTTGGTGAGCTCGAGGCGAGGTCGAGGTGAGCTCGAGGCGAGGTCGAGGTGAGGTCGAGGTGAGCTCGAGGCGCGGTCGAGGTGAGCTCGAGGCGGACGCTTGCCGTCGTCATCAGGATGAGAATCACCTGCTGCGATCGCCAGGCTATTCGTGACAAGAGAAGGTTTCTCCGAGCAGTAGTACTCCGAGTGCGAGGTTCTGCTGCGCGTCGCACTGCTCGAGCGGTGGTGCCGCTGCCTGAAGACTACCGAACTGGAGAATGACGCATGTTCAGAATGAGCGCCGTACTGTCTATCGCGATCTGCTTGGGCGCGACGCCCGCCTGGGCGACGACCAATCAGTTTCGAGGCGTGAACTGGGGCGACTCGAGGGATAACTTCCAGTCTGGCGTTGTCTATGTATCGGGTCTTTCTTCATCCGACACGTACAGCTCGGCCCTGGCCACGGGAACCAAGGTCATGAGCCAGTTCGTCTCGAAGCTGGGCGCGAACGCCGTCCGAATGCCCATCAACGAGGCAACCGTCTCCGGCTACTGGAGCACGTACACGGGCGCGATCGATGGCGTGCTTTCCCAGGGCAGCGTCGTCCTTTGCTACTGGGACAGCGCCAAGACCAACAAGCCGCCTGACATGAACGCGTTTTGGAACATGTGGAAAACGGTCGTCGCCAAGTATGGGGCCAACGAAAACGCCTACTTCGAAATTTTCAACGAGCCCAACATGTACAGCACGAATGATCTCATCGCGCTGTACAGCAGCTGGCTCACGCAATTTCCCACCGTTCCGAAGAGCAGGGTCATTCTCGACGGGACCGGCAACGCCCAGAACGTTCCCAATATTGGCTCGGCCACAGCGCTGAACGGCTGCCTCCTCGCCGTGCACGACTACAGCTTTTTTGGCTCGGACACTTGGACGAGCGAGTCCCAATGGGTAAGCCACTTCAAGGGTGAAGTCGGCAACTACGCCGACCGCACCGTGTGCACCGAGTGGGGTGGGCCGATGAGCCCCGGCAGCAAAAACGGGACCAACTACGGCGCCCTCGACTACAGCAAGGCCCCGACGAATTACTTCGAGGCTTACATCCGCGGCATGAGCAGCCAGCTGCGAGCTTCGAAGATGGGAAGCTTCTACTGGGTCGGGCTCAAGGATGGAGACTGGTACAGCATGACCACGCGGAGCGGAACCGGGGCGAACACCACGCTCTCTGTTCCGAACGCTTCGGGTTTAGCCCAACTCCAGAACGCCTGGACCGGCACAACGGGCGGCGGCGGCACTGCCGGCGGCGCTGGCGCGACGGGAAACGCGGGAGCGGGTGGCACGACAGGACCAGGCGCGGGTGGGACCGCTGGCGCGACGCTCGGAGGCGGGGGGAGCGGCGGACTTTCGGGAACGAGCTCGGTCGATAGCGGCGGCTCGATGGTAGGCGCCAGCGGCGCGAGCGGCGGCGCACAAGCATCGGCTGGGATCGGCGGCACGACCGCCTCCGCTGGCGGAAGCCAGGCGAGCTTCGGTGGGAGCGGCCCAAACCCGGGAAGCGCTGGGACGAGCGCAGGCGCGTCCTCTTTAGCGACGGATGGCGACGGAAATGCGAGTACGGGGTGCTCGTGCACCACGGCAAGAGGCAGCCGCAACGCTGCCGGGGGGCTCACGCTCCTGATGTTCGCGGCACTCGGAGTGGTCAGACGACGAAAGTCGCAGCGAGCGCGAGGCTGCTGATCTCGGGTCGTCCGCGGGAGATGGCCACTCGAGCGACGTGAAACGTAGTCGAGATTCTTTGTTGATGGGGCCGCGCCACGTCGCTGAGCACGCAACCTTCGGCGTCCGAGCCGTCTCGCACGAAATCGCGCAGCCGCCGCGCGCCCTTTCGACTCGCAATAGCCGCACCTCGAGGGGGTGCGAAACGAAAATCGTAGTATCAATTCATACTACGATTTTCATTTCGAAGGGCATGCCCGGCTGACGCGGGTCCCACGCCGGCGCTCGCGTTGCCCCACTTCGCTCTTCGCGTACGCGCGCCTGACCCCGCCGCGCATCGCGCGCCCGCACCGTGGCGGGAACAATCCCGCCCCACGAGGTGCGCGGCGGGAGCGCGAGCGCCCACTCTCTTCCAGCTCTCGGGCGAGAGCCCAACCGGGACTGCCGAGTGACTCGTGGTAAGCTCTGCGCGTGGCCAAGGTCCCTGATCGAATTGGGCAGCTGGTCGGCGAACGGTATGAGTTCCTCGACATCATCGGGCGCGGTGGGCAGGGCATCGTGTACCGGGCGCGCGATCGGTGGCAGGAGCGTTCGGTCGCGGTGAAGGTTTTGGGCTCGAAGGCGCTGCGCGAGCCGCACGTGGTCGAGCGGTTGATGCGTGAGCAACAGGCCATGACCGCGCTCAAGGGCACGTCCGCGGTCGAGCTCTTCGATGTTTGTCGGGGCCACGATGGTGAGCTCTGCTTGGTCATGGAGCTGCTCTCGGGGATGGATTTGGACGATTGCCTGTTCAATCTGGAGCAGCAGCGCGCGCGCATGTCGTTACAGCGCGTGTGCGAGGTGTTTGCGCCCATCGTGTCCACGCTCGAGGTGGCCCATGCCGCGGGGATCGTGCACCGCGATCTCAAGCCGGCCAATGTGTTCTTGCTCGAGAGTGGCGGCGTGCGCTTGCTGGATTTTGGTTTGTCTCGTCTGAAGAATTCGGCGCCGCTCACGGCGGCGGGTACGGTGATGGGGTCGCCGAGCTTCATGGCGCCCGAAGCCTGGCAGGGGATGTCGGACTTGCTCGATCAGCGAGTGGACGTGTACTCGCTGGGCGTGATCTTGTTTCGAGTGCTCACCGGTGAGCTGCCATTCGGCGGCGCCACGATGAAGGAAAAGTTCCTGAGCAGCACCACGGGCAAGCGGCCCAGTCTGCTTCGCCATCGCCCCGATCTCGCGCCCAGCGCGGATGATTGGGTCGCCCGCGCCCTCGCCGTCGATCGCGAGCAACGCTTCAGCAACGTGACCGCGCTGTGGAGCGGCTTTCGCAGCATCCTGCCTGCTGAAGCGAAACGCGGGCTTTCGTTCTGGGCCGCCGCCAAGAGCGCATTGCAAAAGGTGGTCGGCGCGAGCGAGCCCGCGCCGGTTCTTCGCCCGAAGGCCGTTCCCCCGAAGCTGCCCGAGCTCACGATGCAGCTCCGTGATGACGAGCTTCGAACCTTCGGCCCCCCGCCGCGCAAAGCACCGCCGCCTCGCGAGAAGACCATCAGTATGAGTGACTCCGATCTGGTCGCGGACGCTCCCGGCGCGGCTCCGCGTGACTCCCGCTGAACGGCCGCGGGACTGCGGTTTCAATCCACCGCGACAGCGCTCGAGCACACGAAGGTGAATGTCGCTGCACCTCGAGGGGTTGCGAAACGAAAATCGTAGTATCAATTCACACTACGATTTTCAATTCGAAGGGCACTCCCGGCGGCAGGCCCGGGCGGTGAAGCGGGCCAACGGGCGACGCCATGGCACCGCGCGGGCGCCGGGAGCGCCCACCCGCTCGCAACTTTTTGAGTCTCAGCTTTTTGAGTCCGCCCACTGCCCGCGGCGCAGGATCGTGGCCGCTGGCCTCACCGGTACAAGTTGCAACGCGCGGGCCGGGCTTCGCTTCCCGTGCGGAGCGCGAAATCACCGAGCTAAACGCGTTGGCGCAACGATTGCAAAGGGCGTTTTCACCATGTTGATCCGAGCCGGTTACGAAATAGCGATCCAGTGCACCCAAGAGACGCCCCTGATGGCGCTCCTCAGCGTTCATCCGTCGCGAGCCGCCGATCTGCGCTCGCCCGCCATCATCACGTCGAGCGGGCCCGCCCCGCTGCTGGCCGCCGTTGATGAGTTCGGCAACCTGCGCACGCGGACTGTGGCGCCCGCGGGCACTCTCACGCTGTCGTCAGACTTCGTGATCGAGGACTCGGGCTTGCCCGATGACTATGCGCCGTGGGCGACGGAAGCGCCCATCGCCGAGCTGCCGGATGACGTCGTCATGTTTTTGATGGGTAGCCGTTACTGCGAGACGGACCGGCTGTCTGCGCTCGCGTGGTCGCTGTTCGGCAATACGCCGCGCGGTTGGGCGCGCGTGCAGGCCATCGTGGACTACGTTCACCGCCGCTTGACCTTCGGCTACCAATTCGCGCGTTCGACGCGCACCGCCTGGGAAGGGCACGAAGAGCGCGTGGGCGTGTGCCGTGATTTCGCGCACCTCGCCGTCGCGCTGTGCCGCTGCATGAACATCCCGGCGCGCTACGCCACGGGCTATCTGGGAGACATCGGCGTGCCGCAGGTGCCGGCGCCCATGGATTTCAGCGCCTGGTTCGAAGTCTACCTGGGCGGTCGTTGGTACACGTTCGACGCCCGCCACAACAAGCCGCGCATCGGCCGCATCCTCATGGCGCGCGGCCGGGACGCCGCTGATTGTGCGATCACCACGACCTTCGGCCAGAGCTCGTTGGTCGGATTCAAGGTCATCACGGACGAGGTCCGCGGGATCTCTGCCGCGGCCTGACTGGGCTGAATGCGCCTCAAAGCTAGCTGTCAGCTGACAGTACAGGCCAAAGCTCCGACGCCACTGATCGCGATGCTGCGCCCGCGAAGTGGCGAGGCGCAGTGGATCGTCAGTGAAGCGTACGAGCTGAAGCCGTTCACCACTGCCGTCGAATACGTCGACTGCTTCGGGAACTTGTGTCAGCGCTTAGTCGCGCCTTCGGGCGGGTTCGAGATCCGGACCGAGACGGTGATTGAGGTCGCCGACTCGATCGCGGTCAATCCGGGTGGCGATGTGACGCCGCCCGAGCGCCTACCGGATAGCGCGCTGCAGTTCTTGTTGCCGAGCCGCTATTGCCCGTCCGATACGTTGGAGAAATTCGCGCTCCAGACCGTGGGCAAGGCCTCGCCCGGGTACGATCAGGCCGACGCGATTCGAGGCTGGATCCGCGATCACATCGAATACAAATACGGAGTGAGCAACGGCTCGACGAACGCCGCGGACACGATCCGCGACGGCGCTGGCGTGTGTCGTGATTTTTCGCACATTGGGATCTCGCTGTGCCGCGCGCTCCGCATCCCGGCGCGCATGGTCGTCGGCTACTTGTACCGTTTGGATCCGATGGACCTGCACGCCTGGTTCGAGGCCTTCGTCGACGGCCGCTGGTACACGTTCGATGCCACGCAGCCCGAGCCGCGCGGCGGTCGGATCGCGGTCGCTTACGGGCGGGACGCGGCGGACGTGGCGCTGATCACCGAGCTTGGGCCGATCACGACCGAGAACATGCATGTCTCGGTCGAGCAAGTCGTCGCCTAGCCGAGTTACACCGGAGCGCTGAGCGCCCGCACGGCTTCGACCAGGCTTTGTGCGCTCACCGGCTTGCCCAGGTGCGCCACGAAGCCAGCCGCGAAGGCGCGTTTGCGATCCGAATCGCTCGTGAAGGCGGTGACGGCCAAGCTGGGGACGGAGTTGCCCTTGGCCCATGCCGAGCTGCGCACGCGCGTCATGAAGCTGTAGCCGTCTTCGAGCGGCATGCCGATGTCCGAGACAATCAGGTCCGGATCGAGGGCTTCCAGGGCGGCAAACGCGGCGAACGTGTCAGCGAAGGCGTGCACGCGCGCGCCGGCGCGCTCCAAGATCGTGCTCGCGATCTCCAAGCTGTCTTCCTCGTCATCGACGAGCAAGATGCTCATGCCCTGCAAGTCGCCGATGTTTTTCGAAACAGCCATATTGCGTCCCACCCGAAGAGACATAGAGTACCAACACTCTAACCTGATATGGTAGCGCGATTCGCAGGCGACCAATCCAAAGATCGTCGTTCGATCAACAGCGCTCGAGTTGTGTCACTTTTGCAACCCGCTCGGGTGGCACTCTTCAGCTGACGCGCACCACGCTCCAGCTCTTTTTGCCGCGCCGCACCAGCGCGATCTCGCCGAACAAAAGCCAATCCTGGGTCACCCGTGTGTCGGCGTCTGCCTTGCGGCCGCTGATCGCGATCGCGTTGCCGGTCAGGAGCTCGCGCGCTTCGCGTTTGCTCTTGGCGACGCCGGCTTCGACCAAGAAGTCGACCGCGGGCAGGCCATCGCCCTCGAGCTTGCTCTTGTCGAGAGTGACGGAGGGGGCGCTCTGGAAGACTTCTTCCAGCGTGGCTTTGGGCAAAGAGCCCACGTCGCCGGAGAACAACGCTTGGGTGGCGTTCTTGGCGTGAGCCAGGCCTTCTGCGCCATGCAAGAGCTCGGTGACATGCTCGGCGAGGGCTTTGTGCGCCGCGCGCGCGCCGGGATTGGCGGCGTGCTCCGCGCTCAAGCGCTCGATCTCGTCGTGCGGGAGGAAGGTGAAGATCTTGAGGTACTTGAGCACGTCACTGTCGGCGCTGTTCAGCCAGAATTGGTAAAACGCATACGCAGAGGTGCGGGACTCGTGGAGCCAGATGGCGCCCGCTTCGGTCTTGCCGAACTTCGTGCCGTCGGCCTTGGTGACGAGCGGCGCGGTCAGGCCGAACGCTTCGGCCTGGTGCTTTCGGCGGATCAGATCGATGCCGCCGACCACGTTGCCCCATTGATCGGAGCCGCACACCTGCAGGGTGACGCCGTGCTTCTCCCACAGGTACAGGTAATCGTACGCTTGGAGCAGCATGTAGCTGAACTCGGTGTAGCTGATGCCTTGCTCGCGGTTTTGCAGGCGGTCGCGCACGCTGTCCTTCTGGATCATCATGTTGATCGAGAAGTATTTGCCCACGTCGCGCAGCACCTCGAGGTAGCCCAGGTGCTTCAGCCAATCCGCGTTGTTGAGCACGGTGGCCGCGTTCGGGCCCGTGAAGTCGAGCAAGCGTTCGTAGATGGCGCGCTGCCCGTTCACGTTGTGCTCGATCTGCTCGAGCGACAGCAATTGACGCTCTGCGTCCTTGCCGGAAGGATCGCCGATCATGCCCGTGCCGCCACCCGCGATCACCACCGGCCGATGGCCTGCCTGTTGGAAGCGGCGCAGCAGCAAGAGCGGCACCAAGTTGCCAATCGTGAGCGAGTCTTTGGTCGGGTCGAAGCCGCAATACACCGCGCGCGGAGTCGCGAGGTGCGCGCGCAAACCGTCCGGGTTGGTCTGCTGGTGAATGAGGCCGCGAAAGGCGAGGTCGTCGAGCAAGTCCATCTGGGGCAGCGGAATATATCATCCGCGCTCGCCCCGCCTCCTTTGCCGCCTCGCGTCGCGAAAAGGCCGAGAAAAGGGCGGGCCCGAGCGCTATTTTCGGCACCCTGGGCGCCGAGCCCCAATCGCGGCTGGTCGCTGACGCTACGCCCGTAGGCGGCGAGCTCTCCTCCGTGTCGAAATAGCCTTGCGTGTGCAACGCTATTTTTCTCGCGTCTCGCGTCTCGCGCCTCCCGTCTCGCGCCTCGCGTCTCGCGTCTCGCGTCTCCGGGTTCGCGCACGCGCACATCGGTCTGAAAAATAGTGTTCGGGCCCGAACACTATTTTCTGCACGCAGTGGGTCTCCGGCGGACCTCGACTCTCGACTGTTGAAGGGGCGCTCGCCGGGCGCTCACCGCACCTCGCTTTTGCAATCAGGTGCCCGCGGGCGGCCAGGTCGTCCGATCGACGGATTTGCTTACGGGCCCGACGTGCTGGGCGTCGTCCAGCGTAGCGGGCCCTTGACCAAACCGGAGCTCGCGGTCTCGCCCTCCGCGACCAGCAATAGCCCCAGGCTGCTCAACGCCAAGGGCCGCTTCGCGCTCGTGCCCACGACCTGCCCGGTGTCCAAATTGACCAGCACGGGCGAGACGAACGCGAACGGCTGAGTCACGAGAATGTCGGGGAATTTGTCGAGCGCTGGCGGCAGCGGGAGCTCGGCGTGCGTGTCGGCGTCGTAAATGACGAGCGCCGGGCCACGTCGCAGCAAGGCACGCGCATTGCGCGTCGCGATCACGACGTCCCCGGCTTGCAGCGGGTGCAGATCGCGGTGGTCGGCGTCGAACAGCACCGTGTCGGTCCCGGGGTACAGCGCGACGAGCCGCGGCGAATCACTGACGTCGCGATCGAGCTCCACGCTCGCCAGCTCGAGCCCGAGCGGTTTGCGCTCGGTGCGCGTCACGAGCTCTAGGCTCACGCGCCCCGTCTTTTTCTTTTGCACGCAGCCCACGATGAACAGCTCGCGCAGCGCGTCGGCGTGTACGATGCGCCCTTTGCACGGCGCGGGCTCGAGCACACGCTTCTTACCGTCGCGTGCGAGCAGCAGCGCGCCCGTCGCGTCGCGCAAGAGCAACGCATCGCCGACGGGCATGAGCAGATCGGGCTCGTGAATGGCGGCTGCGCCGTTCAGCGGCAAGAGCACGGTCTCGGGGCGATCCCCACGGTCGACGAAGGTGTGGAAGTGGCCGGGGCTCGCCGCGCAGGCGCGCGGAGCCGGAAGCAGGGGCGCCGGGAAGTCCGCGCGGCCATTGCCGTTGCTGTCCTCGGTCATCATCTCGAGCACGGCGGACGTGCCGTTGGGCGCGAAGCGCGCGCGCCAGATGGGGCCGGGTCCGGGATCCAGCGCGTGCTCCGTGCCGTCGCGTAAATCACGAACCACGACGCGCGGCCCGGTATTTCCCGAGCGGACGTACAAAAGACGCTCGGAGCTCGAGTCGATCGCGACCGTGCGCAGCTCGGCGAATGATTCCGCGCTGAGCCGGGCGTCTACGCCGAGCTGCGAGAGATCTAGCGCCTGCCCGCTCTGGCTATCCCAGAGCACGAGCGCGCCGTGCTGCACCACGAGCGCATAGCGTCCGTTTGCGCTCGTACCGAGCCAGCCCTCGGTGACGAGCTCTTCGCTGGGCGCGATCAAGAACCGTTCGAGCGCGTCTCCGCGCGCCTCGCCGCGCGGTCCGAAGCTCACCGCACGTTTGCCGTCCCCGTCGCTGTCTTTGCGCGCCTGGCAGATCGCGAGCCAGCGCCCGTCATTGGCCGACGCTTCGAGCAGCAGCGGACCCTCACCGGCAAACGGCGCATCGCCGAAGCCCGCTGTCGCGGTCGTCGCGGCCGTTGCGGTGGGCGTGAGGGGGGCCGGTGCACGCGCTGCGAGCGGGGGAGTCGGCGCAGGCACAGCCGCCACGGTTGGCGCCGTTGCGCTGCCAATGGGAAAAGCGACGCCCGGGTAGGGGAGCCGAGTGTGTACGGGAGGCGAGGCCGCACAGCCCAGCGCGCCCCACACCGTCGGCAAGAATGAAAGAAAGACCCAAGAGCGCACGCGCACTGCGCCGCAGCATACCCGACGGCCGACGGCTGCCACGGAAATGTGGCCGAGCTGGAAGCGTCGGCGATTGCCGGCTATTGTCGGCGCATGCGTTTATGGCCCGTGTTTTTGGGACTGTGCGTGGTGCTCGCCGGTTGTGGCAGCAAGGGTGGCGCCTCGTTGCTCGTCCAAGTCGATCAACCGACGGTGAGTGTGGTGGATGGCGCTGCCGGTACCTCTCTCTCCGGTAGCTTTCATCTGTCGCTCCAGCTCGGCTCCGAAGCCTCGGGCTCGGCTCAAGTCACACTCGGTAACTTTTCGCTGCAGAGCGAAGCGGGCGCGCCGCTGATCGAGGTCTTGAACCTGACCGCGTCTCCGGATTTTCCGGTCGACGTCGGCAAGGGCCAAACGCAGATCGTCAATCTTACCTTCGACGAGGACAGCGTCGATCGCGCAACCCTGTGCGCGGGCAAGGTGCGCATCGTGGGCTCGGTGCTGGACTCGTTGAAGGGCGGCACCGATCCGGTAAGCAGCGCGCTGTTCACGCCGGACTGCGGCGCTACTTGATCGCGGGACCGCGCGCCGCAGGCACTTTGCCCGCGACGCGCAGGGTCATGGACTCCGGCGGCTGGGCTTCATCGCCATCGTTCTGAGATCGCAGGTGCGGCGGAGGCTGGGACGAGCGCGCGCGGCTCGACTCCGGGATGCGCACGGCGGGCTGCGCGGGATCGGAAGAGGCGCGGGGCGGCACGCTGGAGCGCAAGATGCGCTCGACCTCCGCGCTGAGCGAGACCGCGGGCGCGCGCACCGGAAGCGGCCGCCGTGCGGGCGCCGGGAGCTGCTCTGCCGCGCTCTCTTCCGGCAAGTACCGGGCACACAGGTTCGAGCGGTCAGCCACGTTTTCGGCGGAAATGCGCAGGTGCTCGGCCCCCACTTGGCGCGCGAAGCGCTCGGCCGCCACGATTGCGCCGACGGTGAGGTGACGCAGGGCGCGGGTGGCGCGCGAATGCCCGCTCAACCCCACGCACAGCGCGAACCCGGTGGCGTTGCGGCGCAGCTCGAACGTGAACGGCACGCCAACGTACGGGTGCTCCAAGAACGCCTCGAGGCGCGCCACGGTGCCGGCCAGATCACCTGCGCGGGCCACGCTGCCACCTTGCGAGAGCACGCGCGCGGCCAGATCTACCCCGACGTTCTCCAGGAGCTTGCCGCTGCCGTCACCCAAGAGCGAGTCGACCGAGAGCAAGATCTCCGCGCCTTCGTCGAGCGGCACGGTGTCGAGCGCGGCGCTGGCGCGTAGGCGATCGAGCGCGGCATACGTGAGCAAGCGCGGCGGCAATTTGCTCCGCAAGCTTGCGACTGCTGGCGCTCCTAATTGGCGCTCGACAGCTTCCATCACATTCCGCAGAAACCAGCTTCTGAGCTCGCTCACGCTTGCTTCCCCGATCCACTACCTGCGCACACGCAGACCGTCGACGTTGGCTAGAACCAAGCTCACCTTACTACTCTCGCTCTAGGCTCGCGAAAGAAAAATGCCGTTGCGAAAGCGCCCGCGGCGAGCTTCGACAGTGTCTCAATTCGACTCGCTGTCATTCAGGGAGCGGCGCTCAGAGCGGCGCGCAGAGCCGCGCGCAGCGAGCCGCGCGCAGCCGATGAGTGAGCGCGCAGCGAGCGCACTCGCCGCTCCGTGTGGGCCTCGATTCAGCGATTTGCCGTCTCGCTCGCGCGCGCTGATTCGAGCGCTACCTGTGCGCCGAAGCAATATCGTACAAGCGAGCAGGCGGATCCCGCCAGGCCGCGCTGAGCGCTGCCGTGGCGCGCTCGCTCCGCGCTCGGGCGTGTAGTGCTCCCTCAGGCGCGCAGCGCGCGCTCGAAGTCGCGCAGCAGGTCGTCGGTGTCCTCGATACCCACGGCGAGCCGAATCAGCGCGGGATCGATTCCGATCTTGGCGAGCTCCTCTGTGGACAACTCGGAGTAGCTCATGATCGCGGGCTGCTCGATCAAGGACTCCACCCCGCCGAGTGATGCGGCAATCTTCGGGATCTTGACGGCATCCACCAGGCGAGACGCGGCCGCGCGCCCACCCTTGACGATGAAGCTGACCACGCCGCTGCCGCCGCGCATTTGCGCGCGCGCAATGGCGTGCGAAGGGTGGCTCTCCAGCATCGGGTAAAACACGCGCTCGATGCGTGAATCGGCCTCCAGCAAGCGGGCCACGGCGAGCGCGTTTTCGTTCTGACGCTCCACCCGCACGCCCAACGTCTTGATGCCGCGCGCGATCAGGAACGCGGCATGCGGATCGAGCACGCTACCGAGCACGCCGCGCGCGTCGCGCAGCAGCGAGACCAAGTGTTGGGGGCCGACCACCACGCCGCCCAATACGTCGTTATGGCCGGACAGGTACTTGGTCGCGCTGTGCACCACCAAATCGATCCCGAACTCCAGCGGTCGACAATTGATCGGCGTCGCAAAGGTGGAGTCGACCAGGGTCTTGATTCGACCGCGCGCTTTGACCAGCTTCGACAGCCCCGCCAAGTCCACGCAATACAGATACGGGTTGGTGGGGGACTCCGCGATCACGAGCCGCGTGTTGTCTTTCAACGCAGCCGAGAGCGCGCTCAGATCGCCCGAGGGCACGATGCTGTGCTCCACGCCGAAGCGCGCCAGCGTCTGTGTGATGAGCTGGCGCGTGCGCCGATAGCCGTCGCGGAACAGCACCACGTGCTCGCCCGCTTTGACCAAAGACAGCACCGTCGTAGCGATCGCCGCCATGCCGCTCGAAAACGCGACGCCGCCCTCGCCGAGCTCCAAGTCCGCGACGCGACGCTCGAGCTCACACACCGTGGGGTTGCCGTAACGACCGTACTCCTCACGCGAGGGATCGGGATCTTCACCGCGCATGTAGCGCTCGAGCTCGGCGGTGTCGCTGAAGGTATAGGTCGCAGTGGCGTCGATGCTCAGCGTGAGCGCGTTGTGCGGGCGCTTCACGGGGGTGCCGGCGTGCACGCTATGGGTGGAATTGGCGACGGTCTTCTTGTCGGCGCTCATCTCAACTTGCTTTCGCCACTAGTTTGGCGCGGAGCTCGGCCACGCGCTCGACGATCAGGCGCACCGCGTCGGCCTGGGGCAATAGCTCCACCTTCTTGGGGTCGCTCTCGCTGCGCAATTTGAACTCGATTTGGCCATTTTTCAGGCCCCGGGCACCGACCGTGGCGCGCAGCGGGATGCCGATCAAATCCGCGTCTTTGAATTTGACGCCTGGGCGCTCTTCGCGATCATCCACCAAGACCTCGATGCCCGCCGCCTCGAGCTCCTGCTCCAAGCGTGCGACCTCGGCGATTACCTCGGGCTCAGTGCCCAGCTGCACCAAGTGCACCTGATAGGGCGCAATGCTGATCGGCCAGATGATGCCGTTGTCGTCGTGGTGCTGCTCGATGGCCGCCGCCACCAAGCGCGACACGCCGATGCCGTAACAGCCCATCACGATTAGCTTGTTCTCGCCCTTTTCGTCCAAGTACGTCGCGTTCATCTTCGCGGTGTACGTGGTGCCGAGCAGGAAGATGTGACCGGCTTCGATGCCGCGGTACAACTTGAGGGACGCGCCGCAGTTCGGGCACAGATCGCCGTCCATCACCTGACGCACGTCCACGACCGCGGCCTGGTAATCGCGGCCGTGCTGCACGTGCATGAAGTGGTAATCGGTCTCGTTGGCGCCAGTCACGCCGTCGGTCATGCTCGCGGCGTCGGCGTCGACCACGACGCGGCCATTGAAGCCCACGGGGCCGGCGTAGCCGACCTTGGCGCCCGTCGCTTTCACGACGTCAGCCGGGCCGGCCAAGTGCACTTCATCCACGCCCAGCGCGCGGGCGAGCTTCACGTCGTTCACTTCGTGATCGCCGCGCAGCACGACCATGACCAGCTCTTTGCCGGCCAAGTACAACAAGCTCTTCAGGAAATTCGCCGGCTCTTGGTTCAAGAATTTGGCGACGGCTTCGATCTTTCCGTGACCGGGCGTGTGCACCTTCTCCAGCGCGGGCACGGCTTCGGGAGCCGCGCCGCGGCGGGGCAGGGGCGGAGTTTTGGCGGCTTCGAGATTGGCCGCGTAGTTACACTGCAAACAGGCCGCGATCACGTCCTCCCCGCTCTGCACGAGCACCTGGAACTCGGCGCTGCCCGAGCCGCCGATGGCGCCCGAGTCCGCGATCACCATCCGGAAGTCGAAGCCCACGCGGTTGAAGATGTTGTTGTACGCCACGCGCATGCGCTCGTAGCTCTTCTTCGCCGACTCCTCGTCCACGTCGAAGGAGTAGGCGTCCTTCATCGAGAACTCGCGACAGCGCAAAAGGCCACCGCGCGGGCGCGCTTCGTCGCGGAACTTGGTTTGGATTTGGTACAGGTTCTTGGGCAGGTCGCGGTAGCTTTTCACTTCGCGGCGCGCCAAGTCCGTGATGATCTCTTCGTGGGTCGGGCCAAGGTGATAGTCGCCCCCCTTGCGATCCTTGAGACGGAGCAGCGTGTCGCCGTACAGATCCCAGCGCCCCGTCTCCTTGAAGAAGTCGGCGGGCAGGAGCGCGGGCAGCAGCACCTCTTCCGCGCCTGTGGCTTCGATCTCGGAGCGCACGATCGCCTCGACCTTGCGCAGCACCCGGACCCCGAGCGGTAAGAAGCTGTAGATCCCCGCGCCCACCCGGCGCACGTAACCGGAGCGCAGCAAAAAGATGTGGCTCTTGCTGGTGGCGTCGGCCGGGGCTTCTTTGAGTGTCGGGAGGAGGGCGCGCGAATACCGCATGGGTGACGCGCGTGTACCACGAAATGCCTCAGAAATTGAGTTTTAGGGGCGCTCCGCGCGGGTTCCAGCCGATAAGCGTTTTCGGTATTCCCGACTTGTCACGTCGGGAATCGCGGGTATATACGGAAGCCCCAACTCCCTAACGGCCGCGGCTTCCACTACCATCCCCGGCCCGGAGACTCCCTGATGACCGTTGTTACGACCTGGAAGCAGAAGTTGGCTGGCCAAGTGCGCGAAGACTGGGCGCGCGAGATCGATATCTTCGAGACCCAGATCGAGCTGCGCAAGAAGGGCAAGGTCGAAGAAAAGCTGTTCGCCGAGACGCGGCTCCGCCGCGGCACCTACGGCCAGCGCTACGACAACGGGCAACGTCACGACGGCGAGAAGACTCAGACCCTGCCGTTCCCATCCGCCGAGCTCACCAAGGGCCCGGTGACGATGTGGGACGCGCCCGGCATGCAGCGCATCAAGATCCCGTTCGGCAAGCTGACGGCTGATCAGATGGACATGCTCTCGGAGCTGGCCGAGGAATACTCCGACCAAATCCTGCACGTGACCACGCGCCAGGACATTCAGCTGCACTTCATTCACATCGAGGACACACCGGATCTGATGCGCCGGCTCGCGGTCTCGGGCATCACGACGCGTGAAGCGTGCGGCAACACCGTGCGCAACGTGACCGCCTGCCCGTACGCCGGCGTGTGCAACACCGAGTCGTTCGACGTCATTCCGTACGCCAACGCGCTCACCTTCTTCCTGCTCGGCCACCCCGACACGCAGGACTTCGGGCGCAAGGTAAAAATCGCGTTTTCCGGCTGCAAAGACGAGCCCTGCGGCCTCACCAACTTCCACGACATGGGCGCGATCGCGAAAACGCGCATCGTGGATGGCCAGGTGAAGCGCGGCTTCGAATTCGTGGTGGGCGGTGGCCTGGGCGCGGTGCCCTATCCGGCCGCCCTGTTCGACGAGTTCCTGCCCGAAGAAGAGCTCTTGCCGATCGCGCAGGCCGTGAGCCGCGTGTTCGCGCGCCTCGGCGAGCGCGACAACCGCGCCCGCGCGCGGCTCAAGTTCGTGGTCAAGAAGCTCGGCATCGAGGAGTTCAAGCGCGTGGTGCTCGAAGAGCGCGCCAAGCTGCGCACCGACGAGCGTTGGATCTCGTTCCTGAACGACCTGCACGTCACGGACGAGAAGCCGCTCAAGGCCGGCTCGGAGCTCGCTTCGTCCCCGGCATCGCACGGCGCGGCCTTCGACGCCTGGTTCAAGAGCAACGTGCGCCCGCAGAGCCAGCCCGGTTATTCGACCGCCAAGGTCATGCTGCCGCTCGGCGACTTCACGCCCAACCAGGGCCGCTTGCTCGCCGATCTGGCCCGCAAGTACACGGGTGATTCGATGCGCCTCACGGTCGAGCAGAACCTGCTCTTCCGCTGGGTCCCGAACGCGGATTTGCCGGAGTTTTATGCCGCTTTGGCCAAGGCAGGCCTGGGCACCGCGGGCGCCGACACGATCACGGACGTGACCTCGTGCCCCGGCACGGACACCTGCAAGCTCGGCATCTCGTCCTCCCGCGGGCTCGCGACCGAGCTCAACAAGCAGCTCACGGTCCTCTCCGAGAGCATGGATGCCGCGGCCAAGGGCCTGCACATCAAGTGCAGCGGCTGCTCGAACTCCTGCGGTCAGCACCACGTCGCCGATCTCGGCTTCCTGGGCGTGAGCCGCAACGTGAATGGCCGGCGCGTGCCGCACTTCCAGCTCGTGATCGGCGGCCAATACACGAACAACGGTGGCTCGTATGGCCTGGCCATCGGCGCCATCCCGTCCAAGCGCGTGCCCGAAGCCGTGAAGACGCTCACTGATCGCTTCGTCAAGGAAAAGCAGGGCGAAGAGTCGTTCCAGGCCTTCGTGGCCCGCATCGGTAAGAAGGAAATCCGCAAGCTCGTCGATCAGCTGAACGTGATCCCGACCTACGAGCAAGATCCGAGCTTCTACTCGGATTGGGGCGACCCGCGCGAGTACACCATCGGCGACCTCGGCGTCGGTGAATGCGCGGGTGAGGTCGTGCCGCTGGTGCAGGTCGGCTTGGCCGACAGCGAGCGTGAAGTGTTCGAGGCTCAGCTCTCGCTCGAAGAAAAGAACAGCAAAGCGGCTGCCGATCACGCCTTCAGCGCCATGGTGCTCGCCGCCCAAGCGCTGACGCGCGAAAAGAACTCCTTCTTGGGTGAAGGCGTGGACGAGATAGTGAGTGAGTTCCGCAAGCACTACTACGACACGAAGCTGTTCTTCGACCCGTTCGCGGGCGGCAAATTCGCGCACTACTTCTTCCGTGCCCACGAGCACCGCGGTGAAGCCGGCGCCTCGCAAGACTCCGCACACCAGCTGATCGAAGAAGCGCAGCTCTTCGTCGAAGCCGCCCACCAATGCTACACGCGCATCGCTGGCGCGTTGCCCTGAGAAATTGACGCCATGCTCGCCGAACGCCTACAGCTCAAGCTCTATCTGGAACCCAGCACGCACTTCGAGGTGGAAGCGCTGATTCCGGTGTTCCACCGCTTCATCCGTGAGCAGCTCATCAAAGAGCTGCTCATTGATGTGGTCGACTACAGCCACGTGCCGGACGGTCCGGGCGTGGTCCTGATCGGACACGCAGCGGACTATTACGTTGGGGCCTTGGACGGCGCGTACGGCCTCGTTTACAGTCTGAAGCGCGGCACCGCGGGCCCCGAAGCCCGGCTGGAGGACTCGCTGCGCCGGCTAGTCAACGCCGCCCGCCTGCTCGAACAAGAGAGCGGACTCCCACTGCGCTTCAAGAGCAACGAGCTCAGCCTGCGCCTCACCGATCGCCTGCACGCGCCCAACGACGACGCCACTTTCGCGAGCACCAAGCCCGAGGTCGAAGCGCTGCTCACGCGAGTCTACGGCGCTGCGCCGAGCATCGAGCGCTTGCCTGCGCTCAAAGAGCCGCTCGGCTTCCGCATCAAGGCCGGTGCCACGCCGTCGCTCGAAGCACTGCTCGAGAAGCTCGGCGGTCCGCCCGTCCCGGTGTCCACCACGGTGAACTGAGCCATGGCGGATCCGTTCACGATCCGCCCCGCCGTGCTCGCCGATTGCCCCGCAATCAACGAGATCTACAACCACTACGTGTTCACGGACACGTGCACCTATCAAACCGAGCCGGATTCACTCGGCGAGCGGGAAGCCTGGTTCACCGTTCACGGCCCGAGCCACCCCGTGCTCGTCGCCGAAAGCGCGGGTGAAGTACTGGCCTGGGGCGCGCTCTCGCCCTTTCGCCCGCGCGGCGGCTACCGCTTCACGGTCGAAGACTCGATCTACGTGCGGCACGACCAACAGCGCCGCGGGATGGGCAAAGCGCTGCTGATCGAGCTCCTCCAAGCCGCTCGCGTGCACGGCCACCGCACCGTGATGGCCGTGATCTCGGCCGACAAACCGAACAGCATCGCGCTCCACGAAGCCTTCGGTTTCCGGCACGCCGGGCTGCTGCGCGAAGCCGGCTACAAGTTCCAAACCTGGCTCGACGTCGCGTACCTGCAGCTCATGCTTTGAGCCCGAGCCGCCGCGTGGTCCGGCGAGCGGAAGCCCGTTGTGAGCGAAAATCGTAGCGTGAATTCGAACTACGTTTTTCGATGCGAAGGGGTTTCCCGGAACAGCACCGGCATCCCGCGCGCCAGCATTCCGCTGACGAGCTTAGCTGACTGGCTCCACGGCATCGCCCACGTGGAGTCGCCCCAGATTGTCGTGGATCAGGTTCATGCCGAACCAAATCTTCTGATCTGCGAGCCGGTACTTGGCGAGCGTGCGCAGCGGCTCTTTGCCCGTAAGCCCAGTGTCGGGATCGACCGTCGTCATCACACAGCGCTCGCACCGCTTCGGCCCGCGAAACGCGATCTCGCCGATCTGCACACGCGCATAGCCATCTTCGGCATACGGCTCGGTGCCGCTGATCACGATGTTGGGCCGAAAACGCGCCATCCCCACCGGTGCATCGAGCCGCGCGCTCAGATCGATGAGCGACGCTTCAGAGACGAGCAAGAACGGGTAACCGTCAGCGAAGCTCACGATGTCACCGGCTCGGGCGCGTGCGGGATTCACGGCGCGTTGATGGCGGTCTGGCATGTACACCAGCTCGTGCGGGCGACCGAGGTAGCTCGAAAACCAAGCGCTGCCTTCCGGATGTTCCACGGCCTCGGTCGTGTCCTTCCAGATCCGGACCGAGCGTTCGGGTCCCCAATCGAAGCTGCGCGGCAGCACGAGCTCTGGCAACCTCGGGGCACTGAGCCGCATGCTGTCACCCTCGAGAGCAATGCTCACCTGCGACAGCTCCGGCGTCTCCCGCTGCGTCACGAACTTCCCCGCCGCATCCACAATCATCCACCGCCGATCCGCAACGAACCCGCGCTCCGCCACCGCCCACTCGCTCACGGCAATGCCGCGGCACGACTTGATCGGGTACACGTACAGCGCGCTAACGATGGGCACGGCCCGAATATAGCAAAGGCTCCCCTAGTTTTGGGGCGCTCGAAGGGCTCACGCCGCACCTCAAAGATCCAGCGGGTGCCCGCTTCGCGGCTTCAGCGCTAGTGGATTAGGTCGTGGATGACCGTGTTCCAAGTGTCGGCCATCTTTTGAAACCCGGCGATGTTCGGGTGCAGGCGATCATAGAGCAGCGTACTCCGGTAGGACTTGTCGGCGACGAACGCGTTGTACATGTCTACGGTGCCACGTGCTTGCCGGCCTGCGCCCGGGTTTGGACGACGGCGGGGATCGCCGCGTTGTAGGTCTGGATCCGGGCGTTCAGCGGATCTTGCATGGTGGGCGTGATCTGGGCCACGACGATCAGCGTGTGCGCGTCCAGCGCGATGATCGAATCGATGAGCGCGCCGAGGCGTGTCGGCACGTTCGGTAAATCGATACTGTTGTCGACATCGTTCGTGCGGATCATCAAGAGCACGATGTCCGGGTGATAAGCGGGGATGCTCGTCTTCACGAAGGGCGAGATCCCCTTGTGAGCGGGCGCGGGTAGCGGCTCGTCGTTGATGGTGTAGGCGCTGTGCCCTTCGTGATGCTGAGGGAACGGCACGCCGTCGACCATGGCGGGCCCGTTCGTGGCGCTGCCGACGAAGGTGAGGTGTTTGCCTTCTTGATGGGCGCGCTGAAACAGCGGGATCCGGTAGCCCCCGCGCTGCGCCAAGTAGCCGTCCGTGATGGAGTCGCCAAAGGGCATTATTTTGCAGTCGGCCGGAGCTGGGGGGCACGGATTGTATGGGGCATTCGGCGCACCTGCTGCGCCTGCGGCCTTGCCACCCGCGCCGGCAAGGCTCGCGCCTCCGCTGGCGCCGCCTTGGTTGACTCCGCCTTGCCCGGCACCTGCGCTCGCATCGCCAGCATTTCCGAGGGCGCCTCCCACCGCCGCGCCGCCGGCTCCGCCGGTGGCCGAGCCGCCCTCGGGAACCGTTGCAGCGCCAGCTTGCGCGCCCGCCCTGCCCCCTGGCGCGCCGGTGGTGTCACCGTTGTGCGCGCCGGCACTGCCCGCCTGCTCGAGAGGCGACCCACCGCCACCGGCGCCAATGCCCGCACTCGAGTCAGACCCTTCACCACAGGCAGTGGCAAGCGCGATGCCGAAAATGAGTCCGGAACAGGTGAGCGACTTAGAATAGCGCATGCCTCCTGATAAAGGGGACTAGCGGTTGCTAACTTTGCCGGACAGCAAGGGCGCTTGTGCCAAAACGAGCTCGGTGAGGTAGTCCATCACGGCACGGATGCGGGCGCTGTGGCGGACATCCGGGTGCACCACCAGCCAAAGGTCGTGTTGCCCGATGGTTTTCGGCAGCGCGCGCTCGAGGCCCCGCTCGCGATCGCCGAACACGCACGGCAGCGGGCCGAGGCCGACGCCAGCGACGACGGCGGCGGCTTGCGAGAGCAGCGTGTTGCAGGTCAGCGCGACTTCACCCTGGTCGCCGTGTTTAGCGAGCCAGCGCGCGCCCACGGTGCCACGCAATTCGGGATCGAGCCCGACCACGCGGTGGCCGCGTAAGCGACCGCGGGCTGACGGCTTGCCATGGCGCGACAAGTAGCTCGCCGAGGCATACACGGCCCAGGCGGCGACCCCGAGGCGGCGCGCGACGAGGTTCGGCTCTTTTGGCTTGGTCAGGCGCAGCGAGATGTCGGCCTCGCGCCGAGCGAGGTTCACGTTTTGATTGCCGGTGACGAGCTCGACTCGGATTCCGGGATAGAGTTGGTGCAGCGGGCCCAAGCGCGGCACCACGAACCAAGCGGCGAAACTGTCGGACGCGGCCAGGCGCACCGGGCCGGTCGGGTGCGCGTCTTGCCCCAGCAATTGCCGTTCGATAGCGATTGCCTGCGACTCGAGCTCTTCGATTCGACCGCGCACCGCTTCACCCGCTGCGGTGAGCAGGTAGCCGTCCGGGGTGCGATCGAACAGGCGCGCCCCCGCCGCAACCTCGAACGCCGCGAGACGCCGACTCATCGTCGACTGGTCGACCTGGAGCAGCCGCGCCGCCGCGGACAGCGTGCCCGCCCGCGCCACGCTCAGAAACACGCGAAAATCATCCCAATTGATCACCTATGCATTATTGCATAGCCAATACGCAAAAACGCGGATTTTTGCTTGGGCGCGCCGCGGCTAGAGCTCGAGACATGAGCCATCCGAAACGGCGTGCCGCGCGAACGCTGCGCGGCCTCGCGATTGCACCAACATTGCTGCTCGCGGGCGCCGCGTGTGCTTGGGCGGCTTCCGCGCCCGCGCCCGCGCTCGACCCGCTGCACACCGACGGCGACAAATACCACCTGGTGTTCGAAAATCAGCTCGTGCGTGTGCTGCGCTACCACGACGAGCCGGGCGCAACCACGCACCCGCACCACCATCCGTGCTTCGTCTTGTACGCGCTCGCCCCGTTCAAACGCGAGCTCAGCTTTCCCGACGGCACGCAGCGCGTGCGCGAGTTTCACGCCGGAGAGGCGGCGTGGATGCCGGCTCAATCACACGCCGGTCACAACACCGGTGACACCCCGACCGAAGCGCTGCTCTTCGAGTTGAAGGGCCCTTGTCGCTGACGTTCAGCTGCGCCGAATCCCCGGGCTGGCTTCGTTAGTGCCCAGGTATTTGCCGATTTCTTCGCGCTTGCTCTGCACTTGATCGAGCAGGGCCAAAGCGTGCGCCGTGCGTTGCGCGGCGGCGGGGTCGGGGTGCGCGAGGCGCACTTTGTCCCAGCGGAGCTTGAGCGTGTTTTGGAGCTCGCGCAGATCGTACACGGCGCGTTGGTGCACGTTGCGGAACGAGTCGGTGGGCCACGCCGCGTCGATGGCGATGCACAGCGCGGCGAGCACGCTGAAGGCGATGGTCGGTTGGGTATGGCCGAGGTTGGCGGTCAGCGCGGCGCCGGCGGCGCTGGCGAAGGCGAGGCCACGCAGCACCCAGAAGCGCCACTTCGCACGTCGATCGCGGGCGAGGTTCGCCTCGGCCCAGCGCTCCAGATCTTGAATCTGTTCGTCGATCGCGGTCTCGGGCGCGAACGCGCCGGGGCGGAAGCCCTCCTCTTGCTCGCTGCGCGCAGGATCGGCCGGCGCGATGCCGCTCGCCGCGCGCGAGAGCTCACTCAGTGACCGCCGCCCTTCGAGGGTGGCCAAGTCGACGTTCGAGACGCTGCTCATGGCAGCGCGCGGCGGAGGCGGGGCGATGGGCGGCAAGGGCCGGCTCGATTCCGAAGAAGCCATGGCTCGTTGCTACGCCGGTGTATTCGCGAACGCAACGCACCCAGGTCATGACTGGACTCGGAATTGTGAGTCAGATTGCTGTGCAATCCGGATCATTCCGATCTCAGCGCTCTGCTTGCACTGAGGCTGAACCGCCGCGCGCTCGGGAAGTGGGCGCGATCGTGGGACTATTTCCAGTCAGCCCGCGCGCGGCTTACCACCGCTGATGCACCGCGGGGCGCACGCGAGCGTCGTAGATCTCCTTCACGCGCCGCATCACGTCACTCGCCAAAGGTGGCAGCGCGAGCGCGGCGATGTTCTCGCTGACTTGGTCGGGGCGCTTGGCGCCGGGGATGGAGCAGGTGACTGCGTCGTGCATCTCGATCCAGCGTAGGGCGAACTGAGGCAGCGACATGCCCGGGGGCAGGAGCGCTTTCAGCTCGTCGACCACTTGCAGGCCGGTCTCGAAGTCGAAGCCCGAGAACGTTTCCCCGCGATCGAAGGCGGCCCCGTCGCGATTGAACTCGCGGTGATCATCGGCGGCAAAGTGCTGGCCCGGTTTCATCTTGCCGCCCAGCAGCCCAGACGAGAGCGGCAAGCGCGCCAAGATACCGACCTTCCGCTTTTGCGCCTCGGCAAAGAACAGCTCCGCCGGGCGTTGGCGGAACAGGTTGAACACGATCTGCACCGACTGCACGTCCGGGTACTCGATGGCTTTGAGTGCCTCTTCCACGCGTTCCACGCTCACGCCGTAGTGCTTGAGCTTGCCTTGCCGCTTCAAATCGTCGAGCACGCCGAAGACTTCGGGCATGTAATAAACCTCGTTCGGCGGACAGTGCAGCTGCAGCAGCTCGACCGCTTCGACCTCCAGATTGCCCAGGCTCCGCTCCACGAACGCGGTCAGGTTCTCGCGCGAGTAATTGGCAGCTACGTGTGGGCTCTTTCCGCGCCCGCATTTGGTTGCGGTGTGAAAAATCGGGCCGCGTTCGCGCTTGAGGCGGGCGAGCAGCCGTTCGCTATGGCCGTCCCCATACACGTCGGCCGTGTCGAAGAAATTCACGCCCAAGTCCAGCGCGCGGTGCAGCGCTTGGAGGGAGGCTTCGTCGTCGACTGGGCCCCAAGTGCCGCCGATCGCCCAGGACCCGAAGCCGATGGCGGAGACACTGAGGCCGGTGCGACCGAGCTCGCGATATTGCATGGGCGGGGAGCTTAGTGCGCCCGTCGTGGGAGGGGCTAGCCCACGCGACTTTTTTTGCGACGATTGCCTGACTCAGCGGGCCTTGCGCGCGGCGCACATGGTAAAGAAGCGTTGCGTCATGGATATCGCGGACAGTGCCCGCTTTGCGCGAGCCATCGAGGCCTTCGACGCCGCCAACGCCGAAGATCCTCAACTGATCACGGTCGACGGCCAGGGTCGCCCGCGGGAGCTCGTGCAGGCCGAGCGCCTGTCGGCTTGGGTGGGCAAGCTCGAGCCGCAGGCCTCCGAAGCGTTGCGCTTGGCCGCGCGTTGCCAGCACATTCGCCGTTGGCAAATCCCTCGCGGCTCGTTCCCCACGGGGCGCGTGGGCTACCTGCAATGGCGCACCCAGCTCGGTCGTTTCCACGCCGAGACCGCGACGCGCATCTTGGAAGAAGTGGGTTACCAGCGTTCGTTGATCGACGAAGTGAGGCGCATCAACCTGAAGCAGAACCTGCACAGTAATCCGGACTCCCAAACCATGGAGGATGCGCTGTGCCTGAGTTTCCTCGAGTTCGAGTTCGAAGAGTTCTGCGCCAAGCACCCTCCCGACAAGGTGATCGAAGTCGTGCAAAAGACCTGGAAGAAGATGTCCGCGCGTGGGCATGAGGTCGCGCTGAAGCTGCCGCTGAGCGCGGCCTCGCTGGCGCTCGTGACGCGCGCGTTGGCTTGAGGCCGCGCCTCGGCTACGCTCGCCCAGTGGGCTTTCGGTCCGGACCAGCGGCGGGCTTCTGGGTGGTCGGCTGTGCCATGCTCCCTATTTTCAGAAGCTGTATCAGGTTGAAAGGCTCCGTCCTGTGATGCCGCGCGTTTTTTGGACGCCGCGCCTACCGGCGCTGCTCGCGGCCCTGTTCCTGCTCGGTGGCTGTGACGGTTGCGGCCGCCCAGCGCCCAGGCCTGTGGCGAGCGTCGGCGGCTCGGCGCCGCGCTCTCCTGAGGCGCTGCCCGTTCCGCCGCCGCAGATTTTCGAGCCACCCGGGCTGGCCGCGGGTGAGCGGCGGCCACTATTGATTTTTCTGCACGGGCTGGGCGCGTCTGGAAAAAGCGCGTTCGACGTGCTGCAGCTGGCGGCGTTCGGCGCGCGCGAGCGCGTGTTCGTCGTCGCGCCCGACGGCAGTCTGGATCGCCAAAAGCGGCGCTTTTGGAACGCAGGGCCGGCGTGCTGCAACTTCGATCACCAAGACATCGACGACGTAGCGCGCCTCGGCGCGCTGATCGACGCTTGGCGCAGCCGGCCCGATGTGGATTCGACGCGCGTCTACGTCACGGGCCACTCCAACGGCGGCTTCATGACCGAGCGCCTGGCCTGCGCGCTCGGGGATCGCATCACGGCGGCCGCGGGCTTGTCCGGCGCAGCGCCCGCATCGGACGTACATTGCACGCCGACGCACTCGCTCGCGCTGCTCGAAGTCCATGGTGACGCGGACGAGATCGTTCGCTACGCAGGCGGCAGCGTGTTCGATTCCGGTGCGCTGGCGGCGTTTCCGTCCGCCGAGCAGGGTTTTCAGGATTGGGCCAAGCGCCTCGGTTGTGCCGGCACACCCGCGGTCGGCGCGCCGCTCGATCTCGACCCGCGGCTCGCCGGCGCCGAAACGAGCGTCGAGGAGTATGCGCACTGCGCGTCCGGTAGCGTCGCGCTTTGGACGGTCCATGGCGGTAGCCACTTCGTGGGCACCGGACAGCAAGCGTTCGAGGCAATATGGCGATTTCTTTCCGCTCACCACTCTTAGCTTTGGGTTCGCTCTTGGTCGGCTCGCGCTCGCGCTCGCGGTGCTCAGCGCGGCCTGTGCGGCCTGTGCGGCCCCGAGCCTGCCGCCGACGAATGCCACCGATCCCACGAAGGCCGATCTGCCTCGAGCGGCGCAGGCCGGGCTAATTCTTTTCGGTTTCGGTGTCTCCGCACCGCAAAGCTCGAATCAGCGCGTGCGCTGACGCAGGCGATCGATGCTCATCGCCACCACGATGATGAAGCCGGTGAATATCTCCTGCACCCAATTGGGGAAACCCAAATGGGTGCAGCCGGCTTTGATCACGGTCAAGAGCAACGCGCCGACCAGGGTGCCCGCGGCCGTGCCCTGACCACCCGAGAGCGAGCCGCCGCCGATCACGACTGCGGCAATCACTTCCAGCTCCAGACCCACGGAGTCCGTGGGGTCACCGACGGTGAGCGTGGAGAACTCGAGCACGCCGGCCAAGCCCACGAGCAGCCCGCCCAACGCGTACACGAAGAGCTTGGTTTTCGGGATGGAAATGCCGCACAGGCGCGCGGTCTCCGTGTTCGAGCCCACGGCCACGATCTGGCGGCCGATTTTGGTGTACGTGAGCAGGCCCACGCCGAACAAGGTGGCGGCGAGCATCAGCCACACCCCGGGCGGTAGCGCCAGCGAGCCCGAGTGGCTGGCCATCAACGCATCCAAACCGCGCGGATCAGCGTCGATCTTTTGCTCGTCGGCCAGGCCTTTGGCCACGCCACGCAGGATGCTCATCGTGCCGAGCGTGACGATGAACGGCGAGATTTTGAGGCCCGCGACGAGCCCGCCGTTGCACAAGCCGAGCACGCCGCCGCTCACCACTCCCAGCGCCGCGGCGGCGAACGGGCCCATGCCGGCGCGCAAGCTCTCCGCGACCACGACGGTCACCAAAGCGACCGCCGAGCCCACGGACAAGTCGATGCCGCCGAGCACGATCGTAAAAGTCATGCCCACCGCGGCGATGCCTACGACCGCAGTCTGGCGCAGCATGGTCACGAGGTTGCTCTCGCGCGCGAACGTCTCCGGCGCGAGCACCGTGAACAGCACGTACAGCGCCAAGAGCGCGAGCAGCGGCCCGAGCCAGGGTGTCCGAAACAGCTTGCGGAGCGTTGTCATCCGCTGGCCTCGAGCAAGAGCGCGTGCTCGCTCAGCTCGCTCGCGGGGCGCGCCTCGCCGAGGCGGCCGCGCACCATGACCGCGATCCGATCGCAGATGCCGAGCAGCTCCGGTAAATAGCTGGACACCATCAATACCGCGTTCCCACGCGCCGCGAGCTCATCGATGATCCGGTATAGGTCGGCGCGGCTACCCACGTCCACCCCGCGCGTCGGCTCGTCCAAGAGCAGCACGTCCAGCTCGTGGTGCAGCAGGCGCGAGAAGCAGATCTTCTGTTGGTTGCCGCCCGACAGATCACGGGCCAGCTGCTCCGGGTCGCGGGCTCGGATCCCGAGCCGCTCGATGAACGAGCGCGCGATCGCCGCCCGCCGCGCCGGGCTAACAAACCCAAATGAACCGAGCGAACCGAGCTTGGATAGGGTGATGTTGTCGGCAATCGTCATCGATTCCGCCAAGCCCTCGCCCTTGCGATCCTCACTGAGCAAACCCACGCCCTGAGCCAGGCGATGCGCGGGCGAGGCCGCACCGCTGACCGCCTTCACGCGCAGCGTGCCGTGCTTGACCTCATCCAAGCCGAAGATGGCGCGCAGCAGCTCACTGCGCCCAGCACCGAGCAAGCCCGCGATGCCCAGCACTTCACCTTTACGCACTGTGAGTGAAGCGGAAATCGGCAGCTTTTTGCCGGCAAGCTCCGTCAAATCCAGCACCACGTCACCGGCCGTGCGCGCCGAGCGCGGAAACAGCTCACGCACCTCACGGCCCGCCATCAAGGTCACGAGCTCTGCGCGCGTGGTGCTGGCGATCTCGCCACTTTGCACGAACTGACCGTCGCGCAGCACCGTGTAGCGCTGGGCGATGCGCTCCACTTCTTCCAAAAAGTGCGACACGTACAAGACGGCGATGCCGCTCTTGCTCAGCTCACGCACCACGCTGAATAGGCGCGCGGCCTCGTTCGAATTGAGCGTGCTGGTCGGCTCGTCCAAGATCAAGATTTTGCACTCGGCCTGAGCCAGCGCGCGCGCCAGACAGAGCAGCTGGCGATCCCCTTGGCCGAGCTCACCCGCGCGTTGCTCCAAATTCGGCAACGGCGCGCCTTCGGGCAACACGCGGGCGAGGGCGGCGCTCGCGCGCCGGCGCTGCTCGTGGCGATCGACGAGCCCGAAGCGGCCCGGTAGCGCGCCGAGCAGCACGTTCTCGGCCACGCTCAGATCGGGGCACAGGGCGGGCTCCTGAGAGACGTAGGCCACGCCCAGGGCTTGGGCTTGTTGCGGAGTTTCCGGGGCATAACGCTGACCGTTGAGCTGCAAGGTTCCTGCGTCGGCCCGCTGCGTGCCGGCCAAGATCTTCAAGAGCGTGCTTTTGCCTGCCCCGTTTTCACCGAGCAAGGCATGCACTTCGCCCGCGCGCAGCGTGAGCTGCACGCCGCGCAAGGCGTGCGTCGCGCCGAAGCGCTTTTGCAGATCCGTGACGCGCAGCAGGGCGGGGGGCTCGCTCATGCCGTGGCCCGAACGACGCTCACGGCGAATCGAGCCATTTCGCCAAGTTCGGCTTCACGAGCTCGGCGATCTCCGGGCTCTTCAAGTTGTCGCGATCGACGAGCGTGGCTCCCGTGTCGATGCGGGCTTCGATCGGTTCCTTCTTCAAGTGCGCGGCGAGCGTCTTCACGGCCAGGTAGCCCATCTTCAACGGGTCTTGCAGCACCAGCGCGTCGATTTGACCGGCGTTGACGCCGGCCACCAGCTTCTCCGACGAGTCGAAGCCGATGAAATGGACTTTGCCGGCCAGCTCCGCCTTCTGGAGAGCGAGCAGCATGCCGAACGTCGTCGACTCGTTCGGCGTGAAGATGCCGTTGATCGTGCCCTTGCTCGCGTTCTGCGCCGAGAGCAGGTTCTCGCTCGCCGTGTGGGCGCTTTCGGTGGTGGGCCCCGCAAAGCGGTTGTCGGAAACGACTTTGATCTCGGGGAACTTGCGGATGGCTTCCAAAAAGCCTTCTTCGCGGTTGGTCGTGCTGGCCGAGCCTTCTTGGTAGCGGAGCACCAGAACATTGCCCTTGCCGTTCAAGAGCTTGCCCATGCGCTCGCCCGCGAGCCGACCGGCGGCTACGTTGTCCGTGGCCACGAAGCTCGCGTACGACTTTTCCTTCAGATCGGAATCGAAAATCACGACTGGGATTTTCGCGTCGATGGCAGCCTTCACCGGCGCGCCAAGGGCCGTGTCGTTCAGCGGTGCGAGCACGATACCAGCCACGCCCTGCGCGGTGAAGCTCTGCACCAAGTCGACCTGAGACTTGAGGTCGTCTTCCTTGAGCGGACCCTTCCAAACGACTTCTACGTGCACTTCGCGCGCGGCCTTCTCCGCGCCAGCGTGGACGGCTTTCCAGAACTCGTGCGTGGTGCCCTTGGGGATGACCGCGATGCGCGGCGCGTTCGGCTTGTCCGCCGAGCCTCCCGGAGCGCTGCTGGCATCGGCCTTCTTCTTGTTGCAGCCGGCGCTCAGCAACGCGCAGGCACACAACGCCCAGACCCAAAAGGTTCGTCCGTTCACGATGCTGCCGATTCTAAGCACAAAAAAGAACGAGCAGCTCCATTCAGAGCTGCTCGTTGGTCGGTAACGGCTGGAGCGGGAGAAAGCCCCAGCGTTGTCGTTCGATTTGGCCTCAGCGCGCGAGCGGCGACGGGGGTGGGCTCGCGAAACCGCCGGGGAACGGGTTCGCTGAATCACGACGCTCGAGCTCGCGTTCGGTCCAGGGCAGCGAAGTACCGCGCTCGTGGAAGAAGGCGACGCCAATCACACCCACGTTGCGGTCGTTGCCTTTGCGGGCCGCGTACGAGTCCTTCACGGCGCCGAAGCGGAAGGCAGCCACGGCCGATTGGCTGCGGCGGAAGCCGTCGATTTGCAGCGTGGCCCACGGGTCGATCAGGTAGCCGCGTTTGGTGAGTGAGCCGTCTTTGCCGTCGACCACATCGAGGCCATCGACGGTTGCCACCGCTTCGAAGCGGTTGCCGGTGTGGTTTTCGATTTGAATCACATAGCGCTGGCCGTCACTGCCCGCCACGTAGTCGCGGCCAGCGAAGTTTGCGCTCGGCAACGGCGCGCCGTTTTCGTCCAGCAAGCGCACGCTGACCGCGCCTTGTGCGGCATCCACGCCCGAGCGGTCGAAGCTCGCGTACGAATTGCCCATGCGGCGAGCCATGGCTTGGATGCCCGAATCGTCGTTGTAGTTGAGCGAGACCAGCGCGAAGGGGTGCGTATAATCGGCGCGATCGAAGGGCGAGCTCGAGACGTAACTGGTGCGCGTTTCGCCCCAGGTCGTGCCGAGGCCGGGCCGCTCGGCCTTTTTCTCCGCCTGTGGCTCGTACGCAGCGCCGCCACGGCTTTGAGCGGCACGCGGCGCGCCCGATGCCGATGCGCTCGAGTCATTCATGCCACGCGTGGCGGGAGCACTGGCGGCCGGTGCGGGCGGTGCGGCTTCGGCTGCTTCGCTCGGGCTCTGCGCAAACGCACCATCTGACGGCGCATCGCTCGCGTAACCGCTGGGCGGCACTGCACTCGGCGCGTTGCGCGCCTCAGAGAGTGAGCTTTGATGACCACAAGCCACTACAGGTAGGAGCAAGGGGAGCGAGAGGCGGGCGAAAATCTTGTTGAGGTTCATGGCGTTTTTTTCTCCGTTCGTTACCGACGGCAAATAAACGTCGCCCCTGGCTGGCCCTTACACTGCTCGTGATCCATACCCATATCGAACGACAAATAAGCGTCACGACCGCCATTTGCCCCGCGGCCGGCCCGGGAGCTTTTGCTGGCGACTCTAGTGACGACGGACTAGGCTTCTCGATTGAGGAGGAACTACATGCGACGTTTTTCCATGTTCCTGGCTTCAGCCATCGCTGGAGCCCTCGCGGTAGCAGGTTGTGGCAGCGATGACGACAGCGGCAGCCAGGGGGCCGCAGGCGCCGGCACGGCCGGCGCAGCGGGCGCTTCGGTTACTCAATGCGTCGGCACCTATTCGGACTTCACCTCTTCGGATTTCGACGAAGGGACCACGAGCGGTAAAGGCTGTTCGTTGGACGGCGCTTCGGTGTGCAGCAACGACGTGACCAACCAGGTCGGCACGTGCGGCAAGCAGTGCTACCTGTCCGCCGCTCAAGACGACGAATCACAAGCGGCGTGTGTCGCTCCGTGCATCAAACAAGCCGTGAAGTCTCCCAAGGCGTTGAGCGACAGCTGTATCGACTGTTATGTCGAAGACGTGGCCTGCGCTCGCGACCTCTGCTTCGCGCAATGCGGCCTCACGCCGGGCAGTGAAGATTGCGCCAAGTGCCGCGCCGATAACGGCTGTGCGAGCGCGTTCTACGGTTGTAGCGGCCTGCCGCTGCCCACGGGTGTCGAGCTCGGCGGTGGTAGCGCGGGCGCCAGCGGAAGCGGAAACTGACGCTTGCTGTGCATGAATCAGACGTTCGCCCGCGCAGCGCTCAGCTTCGCCGCGGGGCTCGGCGCGCTCGCGTGCCCCGCGGCGGCACACGCCAGCGGCTACGACACGCCCATGCTGTACAGCGCGCGCCACATGGGCATGGGCGGTACCGCGATCGGTTACGTGAACGATCCCTCGTCGCTGTTTCACAACCCCGCCGGCCTCGGCCAGATCGAACGCGGGGAGGTGCTGGGTGATTTCTCGCTGCTCCTCGGTGGGATCCACGCGAGCCCCGGCGCCTTCGACAGCGGGAAGAACATCGACTCGGACCTGACGGTCGCGCCGTTCTTCCTGGTTGGCGGCGCGTACCGCCTGCACGAGTACATCACCATCGGTGCGGGCGTTTATCCCGTCGCTTCGGCGGGCGGTACGTTCCATTACCCGAGCCTGCCCAACGGCACCGCGAATGATTTCGAGGATCGCACCGATCTCTTCTTCTTGGAGGCATCGCCAGCCGTCGCCGTGAACCCGCTGCCCAATCTGCGCTTCGGGCTCGGCTATCGCATCACCTACGTGCACCTCACCCGCTTCGCCGGTGCAGATGGTCGCGATCCGTCCGTCGACTTCAAAGTGTCGGGGCAGAGCTTCACCGGCTTCCGCCTCGGCGCGCAATACGACCCGCTTCCCTGGCTTCACTTGGGCGCCGTCTACCGCAACAAGACGACGACCAAGGTCACGAACAGCCAAGGCATTGCCTTCGATCCGTACACGGACATCTCCACCCACTTCACCTTGCCCGCAAAGCTGGGCGTCGGCACTCGTCTGGACTTCGATCCCTGGCACTTGCCCCTCTCCGCCGCGGTCGACTTCGAGTACTCGTTCAATAGTGAAAACCAGGGCGACCCGCTGCGCGGCACGCCGGTGAATCCGAATGGCCCGGATCACGTGGACAACGTGTTCGAATGGACCGACTCGCAAACGGTGCGCGTGGGTGCCGAGTATCGCCTTTGGTACGACGCGTACACCAACGTGCACCGCATTCCGCTGCGCGTGGGCTACGTGTTCGACAGTCAAAGCGCGAACGCGCGCTACCCCACCGCCTTCGGCACGCCGCCCGGCGCCACGCAGGTCTTCACGCTCGGCTCGGGCTACAACGGCGGGCGCTGGCAAACGAACGTGGCGTACGCCTATCGCGTCGGCACGGGAGACGTGAGCACGTCCGACATCGCCGCTACCCCCGACCACAAGACGTGCGCCTTCTGCAGCTATGAAGGGCACTACAAGATCCACCTGAACGGGATCTACGTGGACGCCAGCTACAAGTTCTAATCGGCTCGAACTGTCGCTCCTGGCACAGGCTGGCACGCCTTACGGCTGTGAGCGGAGCCACAATCCCCTATTTTCTGCTGTCCTTGCCCGGCATGCGGCTTGCCTGAGTGCTCGGATATGATGAGTCGAGTCGGTTGTGGCGCACTAATGGTCGCTACGCTTGCGGGCTGTAGTGGATCGACGATTCAGCCAGGCCTGGGCAGTGAGACCATGGGGGCGAGTGGCGCGGCTGCGACGGACACACCGTCGCTCGCTGGCACTTCGAGCATCAGCGCGGGTTCGAGTAGTAGCGTTGATGGCGGCAGCACCGACGTCGAGCCCGGACCCTTCTGGACGACGGAGACGCAGCAGATCGAGCTCGACTGCTTTGGCCCCGGGGAAGGGCGAGCCATCTTCCGTTCCTCACGGGAGGACCTAGATGCCTCGCAAGTGCAGCAATTGTTGGGCGCCCGTGCACTGCCCGGCAAAATCCCCCGAGGCAGCGACGACTCGCTTCGCTGTGCAGTCACCACCAGCGATTCCCAGGGTCAACACGACTTCACAATCATCGGCGGTGGGACTGGTGTGTTCAGCTACCCATCACCCGGAGTGATCAGCCTGCTCGGCTGTGAGCTGAGCGAGGCTTGGCCGGAGAACGCGGCGGGTACCCCCTACCCACTCTCGCCAATCCCCGCCAGCCCTCATTGTGTTCGGGAAGTGTACCCCGATCCGCTGCCCGCGAGCTTTTCGCTGAATCTTGCCGCAGCCGGTCGCGCCTATCACATCGAGCTCATCCGCTGCGCGGATCAAAAATTTCCGCCGAGCAAAGTCGAGCTGTTCGGCGCCGACCCAACGACTCCACTTGCGGTTGCGGTACCACCCGCAGACCCCGGTTCGGATCGATCGTGCTTCGCGCTCGACGTCACGGTGGATGCGCCCATGGTCGCGCACTTGGTCATCTCGTCGAGGACGACCATCTCGCCAATCAATTGGCAAAACATCGTCTTTCGGTGACGGTTTGCGCTCGCCGCGCGGCTTCGGTTCGACGATTGCCGTCGTCACGCAAAGCGCGACAGCAGCCGGCGGCTCGTCGCATCCAGCGCATTTTGAATCGGGACCAAGTAACGCATCCCGTGTGAGTCGCTGATCAAGTGGCGCCCGTCCGGCAGTAGGCGCACGTGGTCGTCTTGATCGACGATGAACGCCGTGGGGCCGCGATCGGTGTCGACCTGCCAGCGGGATTGCGTCGCCTCTTGGGCAATGGTTAGGATTTGGCGGATTTCCGGCAGGAAGTCGCCCTTGGCGAGCGCTCGCTCGACGGTCGCGCGTTGGGCCGTGCTGAGCACGGAGAGCGTGGTGAAGCAGGCGCGCTCGTAGTGATGGTCGTCGACCAGCGACACGTAGGCGTCGGGATGGCTGAGCGGGAAGGCGCGGCGCGCCGAGACGGCGAGCCGCGGCGTGCCGGGTGAGGTGGCCCAGAGCTGTCCGTCCTCGTCCAGCTCGAGCTCGAGCGTGCTGGGGTCGAACAGCGGCAGCGGCTCGTGCGTCGCGTCGAGCACGCGCGAGTCGGGGGGCGCGTCGTCCGCTGCCTCGGTTTGCGCCGAGCTCTGAGCCCGCCACAGCTTGGCGTACTCGCCGTCTTTCGCGAGCAGCTCCGCCGCGCTGCCCATCTCCGCGACTTTACCGTTCTTGAGCACGATCAGCAGATCGGCTTTGCGCAGCGTGCTCAGGCGATGCGCGATGGCCACCGTGGTACGCCCCTGCACCACGTTGTCGAGCGCGGCTTGGATTTCGCGCTCGGTCTGCACGTCGACCGCCGACGTTGCCTCGTCCAAAATCAGGATCTTGGGATCGACCAAGATCGCGCGCGCGATGGCGATGCGCTGCCGTTCGCCGCCGGACAGCGATTGCCCGCGCTCGCCGACCAGCGAATCGTAACCCTCGGCCAATTTGAGCACGAACTCGTGGGCACGTGCGGCCCGCGCGGCGTCGATCACCCGAGCTGGCCCGGCGTCGGGCACGCCGTAGGACACGTTGTCGCCGATGGTGCCGAAGAACAAGAACGGATCTTGGAGCACGATCCCGATGTGTCGCCGATATTCCTCGAGCGCGATGCGCCGCACGTCCACGCCGTCTACCCGCACCGAGCCCGACGAAGCGTCGTAAAAGCGGCAAATCAAGTTGCTGACCGTGCTCTTCCCCGAGCCCGTGTGCCCGACGATGCCCACCATCTGCCCGGGCTTGACCGTGAAGCTCACGCGATCGAGCACGAGCCGCGAGCCGTAACGGAACGAAACCTGCTCGAAGCCGATCTCGCCCGCCACGTGCGGCATCGGGATTGGATCTTTGGCCTCCATCACGGTGGGCTCGCGATCCAAAATGTCGAACAGGCGCTGGGCTGCAGCAGCCGCGCGCTGCGTGACCGTGAGCACCCGGCTCATGCTCTCCACGCGCGTATAAAAGCGGCTGATGTAAGCGATGAAGGCCGTGAGCACACCGACCGTGATGTGGTGATGCAGGATCTGCCATGCGCCCACCGCCCAGACCACGAGCAGGCCGAGCTGATTGAGCAGCGCAACCAGCGGCCAGAACGAGGTCCACAGCGTGTTGACCTTGTTGTTGATGGCGACGATGGACTGGTTCGCTTCTTCGAAGCGCGCGATCTCGCGCCGTTCTTGGGAGAATGCCTTCACCACGCGGATCCCGGGGATGGTGTCGGACAAGGTGTTGGTCATCAGCGCCCAAGCCCGGCTACCGCGCAAAAAGCCCTGAGTCAGCGCGCCGCGCACGCGGATCATGAACCAAGCGATGGGCGGAAATGACGCCAGCGCGGCGACCGCGAGCAGCGGATCGAGCGCGAACAGCACGATCGAGGTGCCCACGATCATCAGCACATCGGTGATGAAATCGATCAGCGTGTCCGACAAGAACGAGCAGATGCGGTCGGTCTCGGAGCTGATGCGCGCGATCAAGTCTCCCGTGCGCTTTCCACCGAAGTACTGCAAGCTGAGCCGCTGCAAGTGCGAGAACGCTCGGTTGCGCAGATCCGCGCTGATGAGCTCGCTCACCCAGGCCAGCACCGCGCCTTGCGCCCAAGCCAAGAGCCAAGCGACGACGGCTGCGCCTGCGAGGCCGCCCAGGTACAAGCACAGCTTGTGATAGACCGAAGCCTCGGCCACGCCGTGCGACGCCTGCCAAGGCACGAGCACGTTGTCCACCAAGGGCATCGTCAAGAACGGCGGAATCAGCCCAACGGCGGTCGTCGCCAAGGTGAGCGCTAGCCCGAGCCCGATCTTCCCGAAGCGCGGCCGCGCAAAGCCGAGCAAGCGCCACAGCGGATGACGCAGCGGCGGGCTCTCGGGCAGTGCGAACTCATCGTCGGAATCCGGCTCGGAATCCGGGCTGGCGAGCGGCGCGCTCGGGCGACCGCGGAGCTCTTCGAACGCGGCGATGAAGTCATTCCCCGCCGCCGCCAGCGCGAGCGTATAGCGGAAGCGCAGCACTCGTTTCCCGTGCTCGAAGAACGACACTTCGGTGACGCCCGCGTGCTCGTGCCGGCGAAGCTCGAGGGTGTCGCTCAACGGAGCGCGACGGTACGTGCCGCGTTCGTCAGCGAGGTGCACGTGCAAATCGCTCAGCACGACGAGACCAGTCGAGAATCGCAGCGAGTCATCGAGATCGGGTCGGAACGTGCGCAGCAGCCGTTCATTGGGCAGCAGTGTGAGCCCCGGGAAAGCAGCGGGCGTGAGTGGAGCAGCGATTCGTGCGGGCATTCGGAAAGGGCCCGCACTCTAGCCCGAACGGGATCGAACCCAAGCCGGCGCTCGCAACTAATTTTCGAGACCGAACTGGGGATGTCCGCAAACGTGGCATTTTCACGCCACAGCGTCGTCATGCGGAAGGTGTCGCGCGGGAACCACAGCAGGCCATGAAATGCAATTCGCGCCTTGAGCGCGCTCCAAAAGAGATACGGCAGATGACCCAGCAACGCTCGAGTGTCCGCTTCCGCGCGGATCCGCTCTAACACCACTTAGTCAGTTCTTGAGCAGGAGCAGATCACGATCGGCGCGAGCGGACACGAGTAAACGAGCGAGCCGGCGGGACCGGGCGCCTGCTGCCTCGACAGTCGGAGGTGACGCGGGACGTCCGGGCTCGCTGCACGGCCAATATGCAACGGCCGCCGCGGCCTCTCTATCTCGGGACGGAAGTGACCAAGTATGACTAAGGGCAGGGCGGCTGTCGCGACGACGGCATGCCGCCCGCCCCGAGCACGAGGCGTCCGTTGGCATTGACGTAGATCAGCTTGCCGTCGAGTGCGCCATAGGCAGAAAGGGGCACGCTGATCCGACCTTGGGGAGAGGTCGCGAGCTGTACGGGATAGGGGCTGCCCACCCCCGTCGGATCGTCGTCGAGCACGTCGCCCCAGCACCAGAGGCCGGCGTTTTGAGTGTTGGCGCACATCGCGCGCATGCCGCGGTCCGGCGCCAGATCGACGACAGCGCTGAAATCCGCGCCCTCAAGCGCGGTTTGCACGATCGTGGGCTCGACCGTTTGCTGATCGCTCATGGCGCCGGCCTGCGCGAATTCGTTGCGTCCCCAGCAGGCCACACGCGTATCTTCCAAGATCGCGCAGTGCGTGTTGCCCGGGCTGGCCGCCAAGCGAGCCGCGGCGGTGGGCAACGGCACGGTTAGCGGGTACGAGCTCTCGACGACTTCTCCGATGCGCGCGCCGAGTTGGCCAACTTGGTTGTTGCCCCAACACCGCACGCTGCCGTCGGCCAAGCGCGCGCAGGCCGAGTCGAAACCGACGCGCACCTCAACGGCGTCGGTGAGCTCCGTGCCTCGGGTGCTCGAGACCGGGCGCGCGTAGCTCGAGCTTTGGTCATCAGCTCGGCCCAATAAGCCATTGGTGTTGTCACCCCAGCACCAAACCCGACCGTCGCTCGTCACCGCACAGAACGTCGCGCCGCTGCCGTTCATGCCGCCCGCGATTTGCGTCGCGTTGGTGAGCGGCTCGGCGTCATTCCCTGGCCCAGTGACGACGCGCGTGGCCGCGCTGCTCGAGGCCGACGCGAGCCCGCCACCCAAGCCCGCCGTGTCGCTCAAAGGTCCGGCGAGCGGGAAGCAGTACACGCCGTCGGCAATGGCGCAGCCGACGGCAGCGCCGTAGGCGCTCGAGCCCGAAGCGGCACTGTCGGTGCCGCGCAGCGGCTCGCCGTTCGAGTCCGCGACGGCGGCGAACTGCGACGTGCTCGTGGCGATCCAGAGCGTGGAGTCATCGAGCTGCGCGAGCAGCACGGAGTCATAAGTGCCGGTCACTTGCGCGATGCAGGTCGTGCTGAGGGGCCCCAATTCCGGCGCGCGGTCGTTGCAGCCCAGCGACAAGACGACTCCGCCAATCGCCAGTAGAGCGCGGGCTCGAGAATTCATATCCATTAAAAATACCAGATCTCTTCGGTAATCATTGGGGGTAGTGGCGAGAAATCGCGGCGCCCGCTAAAGGGTGGCCCGGCTGTTCCCGACGTCGGGCCCCCAATCACATGCAGATTAGCGCATTGAAACGTCTGGTTGGCCCGAGCATTTGGGCAAACTACCCGGTGATCGAAGCCTGGGTCGACCTCGGCAAATACGAGGACTTTCCGTCCAATACTTTACCGGGCTTCAACGAAAAGTTGATGCGCTGGTTGCCGACGATGGTCGAGCACCGTTGCACGATCGGCGAGCGCGGCGGTTTTTTCCAGCGCCTCGAGACCGGTACTTGGCTCGGTCATGTGCTGGAGCACGTCACGCTCGAGATCCAATCCCTGACCCACTCGGCGGTCGGTTTCGGGCGCGCTCGCGAGACCAGTGAGCGCGGCGTGTACAAGGTCGCGATCGAGGTTTTGGACTTCCGCTTCGGTGAGGCCTGCATCCGGGTCGCGCACGAGATGATCATGGCTGCCGCCGAAGGGCGCGACTACGACGTGCCGGCCGCGTACGACCAGCTACGAAAGTCGGCCGACGACTTCTGCTACGGCCCGAGCACGCAGGCCATCGTCGATGGCGCGCGCAAGCGCAACATTCCGACCCTGCGCTTGACCGAAGGGAACTTGGTACAGCTCGGCTACGGCAAAGCACAACGCCGGATCTGGACCGCCGAGACCGACAGCACCAGCGCAGTTGCCGAGAGCATCGCGCACGACAAAGAGCTCACGCGCCAGCTGCTCACCTCCGTGGGCGTGCCGCTGCCCGCTGGGCGCATCGTGTCCAGCGCCGAAGAGGCGTGGACGGCCGCTCAAGAGCTGGGTTTGCCAGTGGTGGTCAAGCCGCAGCGCGGCAACAAGGGCCGCGGCGTGTCGATCCAACTGGAAGACCGCGCGGCGGTGCTCAGCGCATACGCGATCGCCGAGAAAGAATTCGCCTCGAAGGAGGTGGTCGTCGAGCGCTACATCCCCGGCCGCCAGCACCGGGTGCTGGTCGTTGGCGACCAGGCCGTGGCCACCAGCGGTGGTCAGCCGCAGACCCTGATCGGCGACGGTACGCACAGCATCGACCAGCTGATGGCGATCGGCAATCGCGATCCATTGCGCGGCGAGGACGCGGCCCAGCCGCTCGCTCCCTTGGTGCTCGACGCGATCGCGCTCGATCTGCTCGTGCGTCAAAATCTGAGCAAAGACTCGATCCCCGAAGCCGGGCGCACCGTCACGTTGCGTCACAACGGCGACCTCACGATCGACGAGACCGATCGCCTGCACCCGGACACGGCCGAGCAATGCGTGCTCGCGGCGCGCGCGATTGGGCTCGACATCGCGGGCATCGACTTGATTGCGACCGACATCGGCAAGCCCCTCGAGCCACAGGGCGGCGCCGTGATCGAGGTCAACTCCAGCCCCGGCCTCATCATGCACTTGAAGCCGCTGGTTGGCTCACCGCGGCCGGTCGGGGAGGCCATCATCGGCCAGCTCTTTTCGGCCGATCAAACCGGGCGCGTCCCGCTCTGCGCGGTATCGGGCACGAACGGTAAAACTCTTGTGGCGGGCTTGATCGCCGACATCCTGCGAACGTCGGGCAGCAAGGTCGGCCATGTGAGCTCGAACGGGCTGCGCGTTGGTGATCGCGTGCTCGCTGCGGGTGAGCGGTGCGACGCCGACAGCATGCGCCGCGCGCTGATGAACCCGTACAGCGACGCGTTCGTGTTCGAAATCGACGAGCCGCACGTGCTCGACGAAGGAGTGATCTTCGATCGCTGTGAAGTGGCCGTGGTTACCAACTTGGACAGCGGGGATCACCTCGGCGGCAAGTACGTGGACGAGCTCACGCCCATCTACAAAGCGGTGCGTGCCCCGGTGGACATCGTGCTGCCGACCGGCCACGCCGTGTTGAATGCCGACGATCCCGAAGTGCTCGAGATGGCCCAGCACACCAAGGGCAAGCTGCTGCTCTTCGCGCGCAGCGAGCACTCGCCCGCGGTGGTCGAGCACCTGCGCGCCGATGGCCGCGCCGTGGTGCGCGACGGCGCTCAGCTCGTGCTGTGCCACGCCGCACGCCGCACGCCGCTGCTCGATCTGACGGCTCTGCGCTGCCCAGTGCTTGGCCTGCCCGCCTTCCTCGTCGACGACTTGCTCGCCGCAGTTGCCGGCGCCGTCGCCCTCGGCTCGAGCGCCGAGCAGATCGCTGCCGGCGTGCGAGCCACGCTCGCCGACGCCGACGCTCATCCCGGGAGCGTCGGCCCGGGAGGGATCGCGGTGTTCGATCTCCCCGCGACTGGCGCACGGCCCGCCGGAGGCCTGCTCGTCCTCACCCCGGCGCGAAATGCGGCGGCTCTCGAAGCCTGGGGACGACATTTTCGAGACCACTTTTCCGGCCGCGTAGCCCAACTGCTCGTCGAACCCGCGGCCGACTGGCTCGCAGCCGACATTCCCGGCACCGCACAGCGGATTTCCCAATATTTCTCACGTATTGAGATCGCATTGAATTCTGATACGCGGTCTTTCGTCGAAGCACTCGAGATGGCGCGACCGGGTCATATTGACCGGCCTTTTGGCCAGTATTCCGACCTCATGGCTTCCCTCGATCAATTGCTCGAGGGTCACGGCGGCGCAGATCTGGTATGCGTCGCGCCCCCGAATGCTCGGGGTTTCTTGAGCACGCTGCGTTATCTCGAAACAAAAGGCCTGAGCCGCAGGAGTACCTCCGGCTTGGCCTCCGTAAGACATTGCCGATGAACATCGAGTCAATACGTGCCCTGTCCGGCTCGAATCTCTGGTCGGACGAATCCGTTCTCGAAGCCGTGCTCGTCCTGCGTGAGCCGGGCTTCGGTCCGGACGTGCTCGAGAGCCTGTGCAGCTCGCTCCCCACTCCGCTCGCTAGTTCCCTTCGGGTGAGCTTCTCCGCCGCGAAGGGCGCCGCTGCCTGGGCGGGGGTGCTCGCTCAGCTGGTCGTCGGCCTGCAAGCCGCTGCCGGTTGCGCAGTCCGCTTTTGGACGGCGCGCGTGCTCGTCGCCGGCTCTGAGTTTCGCATCGCCTCCGAATACGCCGAAGAGCCCACGGGCCGCCGCGCATTGCAGCTCGCTCTCGATCTGGTGCTCGCCGCTCGTGACGGCCGTTCGATCGACGTCGCTGCCGAGATCATCGCGCTGCGCAAGCTCAACGAGGACGCGCGCCTCGGTCCGAGCACGGGCGCGATCGTGCGCGCCGCGCAAGATCGCAAAATCCCGATTCGCCGTTTGACGGGCAGCTTGGTGCAATTGGGCCAAGGCTCGCGCCAGCGCCGCATCTGGGCCGCCGAGACCGATCGCACGAGCGCCGTGGCCGAGTCGATCGCGCAGGACAAAGAGCTCACCAAGTCGCTGCTGGATGCCGTCGGTATTCCGGTGCCCAAGGGCATGCCGGCGTCCACGGCCGAAGCCGCTTGGGCCGCCGCGCAACAGATCGGGCTGCCCGTGGTGGTCAAGCCGCGCAGCGGCAATCAAGGCCGCGGGGTGTCGGTGCGCCTGCGCAGCCGCGAAGCGGTGGTGGCCGCGTTCGAAATCGCGTTCGCCGCGGACGGCGAAGTGATCGTCGAGCGCCATATCGAAGGGGCTGATTACCGCTTGCTCGTGATCGGCGGGCGCCTGGTCGCTGCCGCGCGCCGTGAGCCGCCGCAAATCGTGGGCGACGGTAAGAGCAGCATTGCCGCGCTGGTCGCGGTCGAGAATTTGGATCCGCGCCGCGGCGACGATCACTCGACGTCGCTCAGCAAGATCAAGCTCGACGAAATCGGCCGAGAAATCTTGGCCGAGCAAGGCCTCACGGTCGACAGCGTGCCCGCGCCGGGCGCGGTGATCGTGCTGCGCCGCAACGCGAACCTGAGCACCGGCGGCACCGCAGCAGACGTGACCGACACCGTGCACCCGAGCGTCGCCCAGTGCGCGGTCGAAGCCGCCCAAATGGTGGGTCTCGACGTGGCCGGCGTGGACATCGTGGCCGCCAACGTCACTCAGCCGCTCGAGCTATCGGGCGGCGCAATCGTGGAAGTGAACGCCGCCCCCGGTTTGCGCATGCACCTCGAGCCCTCGAGCGGCGTCGGCCGCCCCGTGGGCAAAGCCATCATCGACTCCATGTTCGCGGCCGGCGAAGACGCGCGCATTCCCGTCGTGGCCGTCACCGGCACCAACGGCAAGACCACGACCACCCGCTGCATCGCGCACTTCTTGCAGCAGCGCGGCCTGCGCGTCGGCATGACCTGCACCGACGGCATCTACGTCGAAGGTCGCCGCATCGACACGGGTGATTGCAGCGGCCCGAAGAGCGCGCGCGCCGTCCTCGGCCACCCGCGCGTCGACGCAGCCGTGCTCGAAACCGCGCGCGGCGGCATGCTCCGCGAAGGCCTCGGCTTCGACTGGTGCGACGTGGCCGTAGTCACCAACGTGGGTGAAGGCGATCACCTCGGCATGGGCGGCATCCACACCGCGGCCGAGCTCGCACGCGTCAAAGCCATCCCCGTGCGGCGCGTCTCCGAACGCGGCGCCGCCGTGCTCAACGCCGATGATCCGCTGGTCGTGGCCATGGCCCCACTGTGCCGCGGCGCGGTCATCTTCTTCAGCCGCAACGTGGACTCCCCGCGCCTCGCGGCTCATCGCGCTGCGGGCGGCAAAGCCGTCACCGTGCGCGACGGGTTCATCGTGATCTGCTCGGGCAAAGACGAGCGCCGCGTGGCGCAGGTCGACCAACTGCCGCTCACGCACGGCGGCCGCATCGGCTTCCAGGTCGACAACCTACTCGCCGCCGTCGCCGCCGGCTTCTGGCTCGGCCTCTCGGTAGATGCGCTGCGCTTCGGCGTGCAAACCTTCTCCAGCGACATCGGCACCGTGCCCGGCCGCTTCAACGTGCTCGTGCATCGCGACGCGACGGTCATCCTAGACTACGGGCACAACGCCTCGGCCCTCTTGGCGCTCAACGAAGCCATCTCCAAGATGCCGCACCGCCGGCGCAAGGTCGTGTACACCGCGGCCGGCGATCGCCGCGACGAAGACATCCATCGCCAAGCCGAAATCATCGGCTCGTTCTTCGACGACGTGTACATCTACGAAGACCAGTGCACCCGCGGCCGCGCCGACGGCGAAATCATCCGCCTGATGCGCGAAGGCATGCAGCGCGCCAAGCGCCCCCCGCGCCGCATCCTCCAAAAATCCGGCGAGCTCCCCGCCATTGCCTCCGCCATCTCCGGCCTCGAACCGGGCGATCTCCTGCTCTGCCAAGTCGACCAAGTCGACGTCGCCCTCGAGTTCGTGCGCGGCCTCTTCCGCCAAGCCGAAGCCCGGCCCATCGTGCCCATCGCGCAGTTCGCGGCCGCTGCGCTCGCGGCATTGGGCATCATCGGCGGTTAGAGCCGGGTTACCCCCACCGTGCAGTGCTCGCCGCCTTTGGCCGCTGCGCGCTTCCTGCCTCCCTCCATTCCGTGCTCGGCCCTTCGGGCCTGCGCGCGGAATGGAGGGAGGCCGTCGCGTTATTGGGGTTCGACCACCGAAGGCTGCCAGACCCACGTGCTCGCTCGGCCTTCGCGGGTGACTTGGATTGGCTGGCCGAGTACCTGGTGAGCAGCGTCCACCCAGTACAATTTGCGTGAGCCGTCTGGTGCCTCACGGTAGTAAACGAACCCCTTCGAATCAGGAGCGAAGAGGTCGTAGCAATGACCGACGCTGCCCTCCCCGGCAAGCTCCACGCCTTGATTGAACAGGTCTCGTAAGTCGACGTAGTAAAGACCATCCCTGTCAGAACCGTTGCAAAATACTGCCCCCGCTCCGTTGGGTGCAACCTCAGCCGCTAAGTAGGGCTTGCCCTGCGTGTTCTGATGAATGTCGCGCACGCCGAGCTTCGGATTGATCGCGAGAAGCTCAACCGAGTCGGCCGCGTTGCGTTGGCTCGAAATCAGGAACTCGCCGGCTCGAGTAAAGCCGAGGACGCGGTCGGCCGATGCCATCGAGTAGCCTGTCGGAGTCGCCGAATGCTTTGCAGTATCGTAAGTGTAGACGTACTTCGTCTGCGGTTCGGGTCCGTCACCGAAAAATACCAAGTACGACGAATCAGGAGCCCAGCCGCCGACCGAATCCCGTTGGTCGAGGGTTTGATGGTCCAAGAGAGTGCTCGCCGCCAAGTCTACGGTTTGTAAATCGACTAGAATCACCCCACCAGTACCGACGGACGGCCCTTCTTTCGAGTACGCCGCGTACCGTCCGTCGCCGGCGAACCGCAAATCGTAGACCGAGGCATCGTCGTTGCGAAGTTTCTTGAGCGGTTCATTGGGGCCAACCTTCGCGACGAAGTAATCGTCTGTCTCCGTGTCGATGAAACCCAAGTGGCTGCCGTCCGGGGATGCAAACAGGTACAGGTTGGGCTTGAACCCGATGAAAGCGTCGCGGTCCGTCATGCCATCAGGGCTGATCAAGAGAGCTTGGTTCGCCGTCAGGTAAGCGACTGCACCGCCGCCCTTTACCCAGCTCGCCATTTGAACGACGTCGCTAAAGGCATTTATCTTGAGCCGCGCGGTCGGATCGCTCGCATTCAAGTCGATTCGATACATGTCTCCGCCCGTTTGGTACAGTAAGAGGTTGTGTCCGTCGGGCGACACTCCTGCGTCTGAATAGCTCAGCTGGTACCGTCCGTCCGGCAGCCCCTTGGTCAGCTCGATAGGCGGTTCGGGCACTCCCTGAACGAAGCGAACTGCGTACCACCGCGCCGCGCCGCTTTGATCGTCTAGTGTGGCGCCGTAGATCAACCATCTCCCATCTCTGGTCCAGCTCGGCCAAATCAGACGGGGCTTTTGACCCGGCAATGGCAAGTTGAGCTTGATCGGCTGTTGTTTGCCGATCAGCGATTCTTTGACGGCGTAAACCTCTTCGACCCCTGGAGTATCCTCGTCTGCGACGTACGCGAGCCACGGAGCGTCATCGGAATAAGCGCAAGGCGCCCAGCGAGTATCTTCGACGCACGTCGCTGCATTCGAGCATGCGCTCGGCGTGCCGGCGCGACACGCGCCGTCGCCGCACGATTCGACACCGTTGCAACGCAAGCCATCGTCGCACTCGGCGTCCGTGCTGCAGTGCCCAATTGCGATTTCGCCGCCCGCGCCTGCATCGGACTGCGCGCCCGCCTCTGGGCCGGCCTGGCCGGCAGCTTCATCCGGCGCGCCAGAGCTCGTCGTACCAGCAGCACCGCCGGCAGCGCCCTCGACGTGGGGAGCGCCGATGTGATCGGAGCACGCCAAAACGCCGGAAACTCCAGCAATCGTTAGCAAACCCCGAATGGCCGCGACAAACTTCGTCCTCATGCGCCGGAGGTCGGCGCACGGGCGTGCTCAGTTGCCAAAAAAAGTGGCGCCGGCCGCCGGATCGTAACGATTTTGTCGAGGGGCTCGAGGCCTTCGCGCGCCTGATCGCGGCGCCCGAGCAGGGCCGTCACTCGCGGCTCTGCCTGATCGCTTACGCTTGTTTATGGACTAGAGCGAGACTCGAACAAGGAACGCACTCGATCGCAGAGGCCCTGCAACGAACACCTCACCGTCTGGGCCAAGCGCGAGCGTGCAAAACACGCCATCGCCCTCGAGGCCGAGCGCCTTGCCGCCCAGCCGTTTGCCATCCGCGGACAGCTTCACCACATAGGTATCGTACCCGCGTTTGAAGTCGCTCGACATTCCAGCGATGACGAGCTCTCCACGCGGGTTGATGGCGATGCCCGTCTCGTCAAACAAGCTGCTGTCTGCGGGCTCGCTCCAGACGAGCTCACCGAGGCCCGTATAGCGTCGTAACAGCCAATGAACGTCATTGCCGAGAACGAAGAAATCCCCACTCGAGCTGACACTCGTCAGCGAAAATCCGACGCTACTTTGGGCGCCCCACAGCCGCTCACCAGTTGCCGAGAACTTTTCGAGCCACCCCGTGCCGCCAGCCGCGCTTACCGCTTCCGATCCTGAAAGGAGGATGTCACCGGCAGAATCGCAAGTGACGTAACCGTCCTCGGCGCTGAGCTCCCGCTGCCACAGCAAAGCTCCAGCGGGCGAGTATTTTTTGAGCGTCGGGCTGACATCTCGCCCGGTTATCGTGAGTGCCACCCACGCGATGTTCCCGCTCGGATCTACCGCTACGCTTCCAGGTAGCTGCCCGGACTGCCGCGTCCAGAGCCTTTCGCCCTGGCTCGTGAGCTTGGCGAGAAAGCCGTACTGAATGTCGGGCGCGCCGTACTTGACGCCAACGATGGCGATGTTGTCATCGGCGTCCGTGGCGATCCCCTCTGCGTATCCGGTCTCATCCGGACCAAACTGGCGCAACCAAACGAGCTCGCCATTCGGCGTGTACTTCGCGACGAATGGCTCACGCGCGCCTTCTGGATTGGCGTTCCCCGCGAGGTTGCCCGTCGTGTAGCCCGTGATCACGACGTTACCCTGACTATCCACGGCAACCGCGGACGCAACGTCCTCCTTCCCGCTGGCCAGCTCCGCGCACCAGTCGGCACCGGAGCTTTGGCACGTCTTTACGACGTCTGGGTTTGGCGGAGGGAGCGCTCCGGGGTCCGTGCCCCCTTCCGAGCTCTCTGCGCCCGCGCTTGCGACCTCCCCCAGCGGCGGTGTTTCCGCGTCGCCAACCTCGCTGGACGTAGGTGCTCCTGCAGCCTCGGCCTGCTCTTCGTTGCTGAGCGACTTCGCGCCGCAGCCAAGCTCGAACAGCAACGCTGTAGTGAGGCCGCTCTGTACCAGCCACCTCGGCAAGCCGCGCTTTAACTCCGCCCGCGCCATGGTCACCCACCTGACACACTAACACGGCGGGGCGTTACCACCGTTACCAGAGTGTCGATGGGCGGAATATTGGCGCTTCGAGTGACGGGGCTCACCCGGAGCTAGCCGCCAACACACGTGGATGCCGATGACGATGCCGATGAAGAGCAAGAGAGCGGCCACGGTCACCCCCCGCCGCGGCGAACCTGTCGAGCACTTCCAAGCAGGTCGCCTCGAACTTCGCCGCTCGGAGCCCGTTGCACGACCAATACGCATTGGGCAAGCGTCGGACCCCCGCGCTCCTCGGCTCCGTTGTCGAGCCACACAATCGTTGACCGATGATCTGCCGCCGGTGCGGTCGCCACTTGGGCTACGCGACGCCGCGCGCGCCCCACGCCCGCTAACCCAAACCAAAGCTTGCGCATGAGGTTAGCCGTTCCACCGATCGTAGCTGGGATTTCAATTGTGTGACGCGCCGGGTGCCGGACTCGCCTTGCCCTTTTCGGGACACCATCCAAAACGAGATCGCCGGCAAGAGCAGCAGGGCGGCGAGCACGGTGGCGACTTCGCCGACGGCAGCAGCAAGCCCGAAGCTTTGCGTCGCGCCGTTCATGCTGAACATGAGTGCGAGCGTTCGATGACAGCCACGTCTTGAAGCTCGAGCCGACCACGCGTGATACCCGGATCGGGTATCGTGTGCTCCGTAGCTCGGGGTCGGCGCGGAGCGCGCGCCGTCAGGAGTTGCGACTCGCTGCGTCGAGGACCGCTCGAACCTTTCGCGACAGCGAATCGGGAGTGATGGGCTTTTGAATGAAGTCGATGGTGTTCTTCAATACGCCGTGCCGCACGACGGCGTCGTTGGTGTATCCGGACATGAAGAGCGTTCTCATGTTGGGTCGCACGGCGCGCAATCGTTCTGCCAATTGACGCCCACTCATTCGCGGCATGACCACGTCGGTCAGAAGCAGGTCGATGGGATCCGTATGGTCCTCGCACAGCAAGAGTGCGTCGCCGCCGCTCCTGGCGTCGAGCACTCGATAGCCATGCTTCATCAAAATGGCGCGTACCAAGGCGCGAACCGCGTCTTCGTCTTCGACCACCAGCACCGTCTCGGAGCCGAGCAGCGTGTTCCGAGGGGGGGTCTCGGACACCCCCGGCCGCCGCAGCTCGCCTTCGGCGCGGGGGAAGTAAACTCGAAAGGTAGTGCCCGTACCCAGCACGCTTTCCACGAGAATGAGCCCGCCGCTCTGGCGCACGATCCCGAACACCGTTGCCAGCCCCAGACCAGTCCCTTTGCCCAACTCCTTGGTCGTGAAGAAGGGTTCGAAGACGCGGCGCATCGTCGCGCGGTCCATGCCCGTCCCGGTGTCGCTCACGGTGAGCAGCACGTGAGGGCCTGGAGTGACGTCTGGGTTCTTTTGCGCGAAGGCCGCATCCAGCTCGACGTTGCTGGTCTCCACGCTCAGCGTGCCGCCCTGGGGCATGGCGTCCCGCGCGTTCACCGTCAGGTTCATCAGCACCTGCTCGACTTGCCCTGGGTCGGCCAGGATTCTGTACAGGCGCGGCGCGGTCGCCGTCCGCAGCTCCACGTCTTCTCCGAGCACTCGGCGCAGCATGGTCTCGAGCTTGGTGACCGCATCGTTCAAGTCGAGGACCAAGGGCTGCAATACCTGCTGATGACTGAACGCCAACAGCTGTCGCGTCAGGCCCGCAGCCCTGACCCCCGCGTCGCTAATCTGTTTCAGATCGGCCAGCATTGGGTCGTCCGGCGACAACCCGTCGGCCAGTAGCTCACTGTAGCTGAGCACGATGGACAGCAAATTGTTGAAGTCGTGCGCGACGCCGCCCGCCAAGCTCCCAATGGCGTCCATCTTGTGCGCTTGACGGAGCTGCTCTTCGCTGTGGCACAGCGCAAGCTCAGACGCCTTCCGGGAGATCGCGTACCTTACCACCCGCTCCAGCAACTGCGGGGTCAGCTGATCCTTGACTAGGTAGTCGGCCGCGCCAGCCTTCATCGCTCGCACGTCCACGTCGTGGTCGCCGCGACCGGTCAGCAGGATCATCGGTCCCTGAAAGCCGCGCAGGATGGCCTGCTCAATCAACGCCACGCCGCTATCTGCACCCAAGTTGTGGTCGACCAGTGCTACGTCGTACGGACTTTTCAGCTCCTCCAGCGCCGCATCACTGCTCCTCACCCACTTGACCTCGAATTCAGTGCGGCCGTTTTCACTCAGCAGCTTCCTCGTCAGAAAACAATCTTCTTCATCGTCTTCGACGAGCAGCAATCGAGTCGAGCTCATGGTCATTTAGGGCACGTTCTTTCCTGGCAGCTTCACGATCGAAAACCAATATTGACCGAGCACGCGCGTCACTTCCACGAGCTCCGCCAAGGTGACGGGCTTGGTGATGAATGAGTTGCTCCCCAAATCATAGGCGCGCGTGACGTCCTGCTGAGCCGCGGAGGTCGTCATTACGACGACGGGGATCCGATGGAACTCGGGGTGCGACTTGATTTCGCGCAGCGCCTCGCGGCCGTCCATCTTGGGCATGTTGAGGTCGAGCAAGATGAGCTGTGGAGTCGGAGAAAGAGCAGGCGGTGCGAACTTCCCACGGTGGTGGAGAAAATCGAGCAGCTCCTCGCCATCGTGTACGGTATAGAAATCACCGGCGAGCTCGTTCTTGGTGAGCGCGCGGAGCGTCATGTCGAGGTCGTCCTTGTCGTCGTCTGCAAGGAGGATAACGGGACCCTTCACGGCGCTCACGGCGGCTGGGTTGCTCACGCTAACCACCATTGCCTGTCCCCGTCTGCAACAGCGGCAAGGTCACGGAGAAGGTCGAACCTTTACCGGGCGTGCTTTGCGCGGTGATGGTCCCACCGTGGCGTTCCGCGATCTTTCGACAAATTGCGAGTCCAATCCCCGTACCCTCGTACTCCCCACGACCGTGCAAGCGTTGAAAAATGGTGAACACGCGGTCGAGGTGCTTCTCGTCGAAGCCAATGCCATTGTCTGCAACCGAAATGCGGCACATCTCGCGGTTCGGAGATCCGTTCGCTGGGTCACCTCCGACCAAGATCTCAGCGCTCACGCGCACCACGGGCGCTTCGTCCGTGCGGTGGAACTTGAGCGCATTACCGATCAAATTCTGGAGCAGTTGACGCATCTGGAGCGGGTCACTGGCGACAGTGGGCAACTCCAGAACCACCGCGCGGCCACCGGTTTGGGCGAAGCGCGCCTCGAGGTCCGACAGCACGCCGGCGACCACCTCGTTCAGGTCGACCGGAACGAACGGCTTGCCCTGCGACGAGACACGGGAAAGCTCCAGTAAGTCCGCGACAAGAGTGGTCATGCGCGTGGCGGCGCTTTGAATGCGGTCGAGGTAGTGGGAGCTCGCGGTGTTGAGGGCGTCGGCGTGTTCCTCGCGCAAGCAACTCACGAAGGAACGAATCTTTCGTAGGGGCTCTTGGAGGTCGTGGGAGGCGACGGTCGCGAATTCTTCGAGCTCGCGATTGCTACGCATGAGCATGACGGTCGACGAACGCAGTTGATCCTCGGTGCGCTTACGTTCGTCGATGTCGGTGCAGGTGCCGAACCAGCGCGTGATCGTGCCCATTCCGTCGCGCACCGGCAAGGCGCGCGTGAGATACCAGCGGTAGTCCCCTTGCTTACGCTTGAGCCGGTATTCTATTTCGTAGGCGTCACCGGAGGCCAAGGCCAACTGCCAACGCTCGAGCGACTGACTCTGATCGTCGGGGTGAACGACATCAGCCCAGCTCGTGTCTCCGTCGGTGTTCTCGGGGCGGCCGGTAAACTCGTACCAACGACGATTGAAGTAGTCGAAGTGTCCGTTCGGGGCCGCCCCCCACACGATTTGCGGCATCGCGTCGGCCAACTCGCGAAACTGGCGCGCGCCATCGCGGAGGGACTGCTCGGTGAGTTTATGCTGAGTGATGTCGGTGTGGATGCCCGCCCACTCGCGCAGCGTTCCGTCGTCGCTGAATACGGGCGCGGCGCGCACGGAAAAGTAGCGGTACTTACCGTCGTGACCCCGTAAGCGATGTTCGTATTCGGCAGCGCCTCGCGCAGCCACGGCTCGCCGCCACAGCGAACGCGTGGATTCGCGGTCGTCGGGATGCACGGCGTCGAGCCAGCCTTCGCCCTGATACTGCGCTGGCGACTGCCCGGTGTAAGCGGCCCAGCTCGGCTGCTCATCCACCATGTCACCGCCTGCGTCGGCGGTCCAAATCACTTCCCCGATGGCCAAGACGAGCGATTGATAGCGGTTGAGATGAGCGCGCAGCACCTTCGCCGCATCACCGCTGAGCTCTACCGCTTCACGTTCGAGCTCTGCGATGCGAAGCTTCCCGATTGCAAGCTCCCCGCCGGGCGACTTGAATAGGCTCACGGCGCCCGGCCGCCCACTTCGTGGCCAGCATTCCCGACGCGGTTCGGATCCGTCATGCACCCGCGACTACGACCCAATGGACCAGCCGCTTAAGGCCGCGCCGGCGAACGAAGCTCCCTGTGCGCTCAAAGCGGAAGAACTTTGCACGCGAACCGGTGCGCCAGGTCCCCGCTCGAATTGTGTCGTTATTTGCCTCACGTCTGGCAGAGATAGCCGACGAAGCCGCGACTTTCGTCGCCCCAGCTCAGGTTTATGCCAGACACCGGGGCTTGCGGCAAGACCCGGGTGATGCCGCACTGTTGCCGCCATGACGAAGCATGCCGTGGTGATCGCCGGGGGAGGTCCAACTGGGTTGATGTTGGCGGCCGAGCTTGCGCTTGCGCGCGTGGACGTTGCCATCGTCGAGCGGCGCGAAGATCAGGAGCTCGAAGGTTCGCGCGCGGGCGGTCTGCATTCGCGCACCATCGAGCTGCTCGATCAACGTGGAATCGCGGATCGCTTCCTTTCGCAAGGCCAGGTGATGCAGGTTGCACGCTTTGCCGGCACGCTGCTCGACATCAGTGATTTTCCAACTCGCCACAACTATGGACTCGCGCTGTCGCAAAGCCACATCGAGCGCATCCTAGCCGCCCGGGCGGCCGAGCTTTCGGTGCCGATCTATCGCGGTTGCGAGGTGACGGGCTTTGCCCAAGACGATAACGGTGTCGACGTCGAGCTGGACCACGGTCGTGCGCTCCGCGCAACGTACCTCGTCGGATGCGACGGCGGGCGCAGCGTGATCCGCAAGACGGCGGGGATCGATTTCGTGGGCTGGGAACCGTCCGTCAGCTACTTGATTGCGGAGGCCAGAATGACCGGCGAGCCCGCGTGGGGCATCCGGCAAGGTGAGAGGGGCACTAACGCCCTGGGCAAACTCGAACCTGGAGGGCGCGTGCGAGTCGTGTTGGTCGAGCCGCAGGTCGTGCAGGGCGACGCGCCGGGCTTGGCCGATCTGCGTGCTGCGCTGCACGCCGTGTACGGGTCCGACTTTGGTGTACACGACGTGACCTGGCTCTCGAGGTTCACCGATATGGCAAGGCAGGCTGCAACGTACCGAGAGAGACGGGTGCTCCTGGCCGGCGACTCGGCGCACGTGCACTCCCCAGTGGGCGGACAGGGACTCAACACCGGAGCTCACGATGCCGTGAACTTGGGCTGGAAGCTCGGGCAAGTGGTGAATCGCACCTCGCCGGACAGCCTGCTCGATAGCTACCACGCCGAGCGGCACCCCATCGCAGCGCGCGTGCTCGAGCTCACACTGGCGCAGACGGCGCTTGGGCGCGGCGATGAACGGACGAGGGCCGCGCGCGAAACCATGGCCGAGCTGTTGGCGATGGACGAGCCTCGGAAGAAGTACGCCGCGCTGATGTCTGGGCTCGACATTCGCTACGACTTCGGTGATGGACACCCACTGCTCGGACGCCGCATCCCCGATCTCGACTTGAGCACGGCGAGTGGTTCACGGCGCGTATTCGGTTTGCTCCACGATGCCCGACCGTTACTGCTCAATCTCGATGAACCAGGTGCGCTCGAGATCGCTCCTTGGGCAGGTCGAGTGAAACGGACCGACGCTCGCTACGCCGGCGCGTGGGAGCTGCCCGTGCTCGGCGTGGTTACAGCTCCCAGTGCCGTGTTGATTCGGCCCGACGGGCACGTGGCCTGGGTGGGGGAGGGTACGGACCAGGGCCTCCATGAAGCGCTATCCCGCTGGTTCGGGCCGCCCGCAGCCCGCTGAGGTGCGCTCACCACGCGGCCCGCCCCAACACGAGCGCCGCTGCGAGTCCCGGGCCGCGCCGCTGCTCGCCACGCGCGACGCCGCTGCTCGCCACGCGCGACCATGTCGCCGGGCTGCCGGTTGGCTCGCGAGATGTTTGGTGCGAGGGGCGCCCTGCTATTGGCGCTTTGCGCATGCGCCACCTGCGAACGCCCGAATGTATTACGCGCCAGGCGCGGGCTCTTTGCCTTTTTTGCCCATGATCCAAAACAAAATCGCCGGCAAGAGCAGCACGGCGGCGAGGACGGTGGAGACTTCGCCGACGGCGGCGGCGAGGCCGAAGCTTTGCGTCGCGCCGTTCATGCTGAACATGAGTGCGACGTAGCCGAGGGTCGTGGTGAGGGAGCAGAGCACGACTGCGCCGCCGGTTTCGACGAGGCCTTGGGCGAGCTTGTCGTCGCTGGTGAGCTCGCGGCGCTTCATGATGTTGAGCGCATAATCCGCACCAACGCCGACGCTGATCGGGAGCGCGACGAAGTTCAGGAAGTTGAGCTTGATGCCCTGCACGGACAAAAACGTGACGAGCCACGATAGCCCGACGATCAACACGGACAGCGTGAGGATGCCGCTCTTGCTGCCTCGGAAGGCCAGGAAGATGACGGCCAGGGTGCCCACGAAGCTGAGCAGGATCGCTTTCGGTGCGTCCGCGCGAATCGAGGCCAAGACGTCGGCGAAGATCACGGGATCACCGGAGCCATAGATCACGTCGCCGTTCGGTAAGTGGGTCTCGCGGAAGGAGTTCGCCCAGCGCTCCAAGTAGTGCGCGTTGTACACGCTCTCGTGCGCGGTCGGCACGATGTACACGATGCGCCCGCGCTTGCCCTCGTGATCGATGAACGAGCGCGCGATGGGCTCGGGCAGATCGTTCATGTCGATGGGCGCGATTTTGGCGGGGATGTATGCCTCGATCTTGGCGTAATCTTTGTCGCTGACGAAGCCGCGCTTGTGGCCGCGCTCCACGCGGTCCCGGATTTCTGCGAGCAGCTCGATTTTCTTTGCCTGATCCTTGGGCAATAGATCGAAGATCGTGACGACTTTGTCGAACGGCTTGAGGCCTTCGGGGGCCTGATCGCGGCGCTTGAGCAGGGCCGTCACGAGCGGCTCCACTTGATCGACGCGATCGACGACGATGGCGCGGCCGTCTTGGCCGGCGCGGCCCACCACGTCATCGACGCGCCCCGCCAGCTGGCTCGCCTGCGTCTCTTGTCCGGACTTGGACTTGAAGACGGTGCGCAGGTTGTACTCCATCGGATCTTGGATGAAGTAGCGGGCGCTGATGAAGATGGTGAGCACGCCGCTGCACAACCCGAACAGGGCGATCGCGCGCGGGGCGCGGCGGGCGGCCCACACGAACGGGTACCCATAGAAGCCGCGAGCCTTGGAGCGCCAAGTCGGACCGCGCCCGAACATCGGTCGGATGCGCTCGGTGATCACGAGCAGCGCAGGCAGGGTGAGGTAGGTCGCGAACCAGCACAACGCCATGCCCAGGCCGCCGATCACGCCAAAGTGCTTGAATCCCCGGAAATTCGTGACGGCGAGTGAGCCGTAGGCGACCATGGCCGCGGCCGCAGCCGCGAGCGTGGCCGTGATGGTCTCGAGGTGTGCGGTGATCACGGATTGGTCGATCGTTTGACCAGCACGGCGCGCTTCGATGTAGCGCGCCATGTAGATGATCCCGAAGTTGATCCCGTTGCCGACGATGATGCTGACCAGGAAGCCGCTGGCGGTGTTCAGATAGCCGATGCTCAGGTACGCCGCCGCGAATGCCCACGTGGCGCCCACGCCGATCGTGAGCCCCATGCACAACAGCACGCGCATGCGCAGGAAGAACAGGAACACCACCGCCAAGATCATGCCCACGCCCCACAGGCCTACCGCGAGCAGATCGCTCGTGATGGCGTGATGCTGCTCGGCGGCAGTGACCAGGTTTCCGGAGTAGCCGACCGTGAACTTCGGGTCCCAAGTCTGTGGTGCGATCTTGTCGACCAGGGCTTGGATCTGCGAGCGCAGCTCGAACGCCTTGGGATCCATGCTGCCGAGCGGCGTGCGCACGAGGATCACGCCCCAGGTCCGATCCTTGGATTTGCCGATGTAGTAGCCGTCCGTGCCCGGTTGCTTCTTTTCGGCTTCTTCCAGCTTCTTCTTGAGCTTGTCTTCGAGCGCTTCGGCATCGAGCGGCGGCGGGGCGTCGGCCTTGGTCTCGGCGGCGTCGTCCAAGCCGAGATCCATGCCGCTCTTTTTTTGGACTTCGTAGTCGTAGCGGTCGACCACATCGTCGTGAATTTTCTGTAGATCACTCAGCTCCGCATACAGGTGCTTGTGGCTACGGAAGAACTCGCGCACTTCGCGCGTGCCGTCCTCGACGCTGGTCACGAGCTTGGGATCGAGCTTGCGGATCTCCGGGGCGAGCGTGTCGATGAAGCGCTTGAGCGCGTCCACGTTCTCGCTCTGGGCAACGACACTCAGGGTGGAGCTGGAAGTGAGCCGCTCGGAGATGTGCCGCATCTCGATCACGCTGCGCTTGTCGTCCGGCAACAGCTCGGAGAACGCCGTGCGTACGCTGAGCCGCGTGGCGAGCAAGCCCGACGGCAGCAGCGTCAAGAGGACGAGCAACACCGTCAGCAAGGGGCGACGGTTTTGAAATTCTCCTAGCCGGAGCAGCGGCTTTTCCAGCCTCGTGGGTCGCATTGGGGGGCGAACCTAACACAGGTCTTTTGGCCCGAGGTCTGCGCAAACTTGCCGTAAAATTCGACTAAAATCCGGCATTTCCGGCGCGATCAGCGGCGCACGGGGTCTTTCGACAACTTGCGTTGCAACGAGCGCCGATGCAGCCCGAGCAAGCGCGCGGCGCGTGAGATGTTGCCGTCGCAATCGCTCAGCACGCGCTGAATGTGCTCCCATTCCACGCGAGCCAAGCTCGGAACGCCGACTTCGCTCCCAGTATCCGGCGCTGCTTTGCCCTCGAAGGCGGCCAAAATCTGATCGATGTCGACGGGTTTGCTCAGGTAGTGCACGGCCCCCGCGCGCACCGCTTCGACGGCGGTGGCGATGCTGCCGTAACCCGTGAGCATCACGATCGCCGTTGCGGGATCGATGGCGTGCAGCTCACGAACCACGTCGAGCCCCGACGCGCCCGGCATGCGCAGATCGACCACCGCAAATTCCGGGCTGTCTTGGCGCGCGAGCCGGATCGCCTGCTCGGCGCTGGGCGCGGTTTTTACCTCGAAGCCGCGATCCTGGAAGGCTCTGCCGAGGCGCGTGCGAAACACGTCATCGTCGTCCACCACCAAGACCGAACGCAACTCGCGTTCACCGTCGGTCATCCGATGCTCCGTGGTTCGAGCACGTTCCGCGGCATGCTGAGGCGCGCGACGGTGCCGCCGCCGGGCCGCGGTTCGAGCGTCAACTCACCGCCCACCTTCTCGGCGAATGCACGCGCCAAGAATACGCCAAGGCCCAAGCCACGCCCGGGTGGCTTGGTCGTGAAGAACGGTTCGCCGATGCGGGCGCTTTCGTGCGCAGGGATGCCTGGCCCCTGGTCGAAGATCTCGAACGCGGCGCGCTCCGGCTCCACGTGGGTCACGACGCGGACGGCTTCCACCTTGCCCACCTCGGCCTGGGCATCGAAGGCATTGCGCACCAAATTGGCCAGCACCTGTACGAGCAGGCGCTCCGGTGCGACCAGCTCATGGAGCTCGCCGACGCGCTCGAAAGCGACGTTTCCACCGCTTGGCCCGAGCGCTTCCGACAGGCTCCGCTCGACGCCGCGCACGCTGACCTTGGACGGCATTTCACCGGCACCCTCGCCGGCACGCGCCGCCATTTGCTGCAAAATCTCACGGCAACGCTCGACCTCTTGTCGGATCAGGCGCGCGTCTGGAGCGAGTGTTGCGGCGTCCTTACCCGAGCCGAGACCGTGTTCGAGCTCTTTGGCGACGAGCGCGATCGTCGCCAGGGGCGTACCGAGCTCGTGCGCTGCGCCCGCGGCCAACGTGCTCAACGACGCGAGCTTCTCGTGGCGCACGGCCGAGCGCTGCAGCTCGAATAGCTCGTGCTCACGCGCTTGCAGGGCACTCGCTACGCGCGAAACGAAGTGCACCACGAACCCCGCCGCAAGCGAATACGCGAGCCACATGCCTTGCAGGTGCATGGTCGATGCGCCGTGGTGCATGTGCATCGCGTGCGGGTCGATCATGTGCGAGGGCAGCACGAACAGTGACCCGAACGCGAGCGAAGTGAGCGCGGCGACGAGCCAAGCCGGCCGCGGTGCGAGCAGCAGCGCGGCCAACGCCACGTGCACGAGGTAAAACACGCTGAACGGGTTCGAGGGGCCGCCTGCGCTCAGCAAAAGCCCGGTCAACGTGAGCACGTCCAGCACCAGCACGCCGAACAGCGCGCGGGCCGAGGGGTCGCGCGCGCGGAGCCAGAGCATGAGCAGCAGGTTGCTCAGCGCCGTGACCGCGATCAGCCCGCCGACTAGCGGCAGAGGCAAGGACACGCGCAGCGCGAACAGGGCCAAGACAACGATCCCGAGCTGTCCGAAAATGGCCAGCCAGCGCAGCCGAACCAGCCACGCGAGCCCTATTCTGGGGGCCGTCGCCACCGAAGCGGGGGTGGTCGGGCTCGTTGTCGCGTTCACGGCCGAACGGTAGCAGAGCCGAGCTGCTTTCGACCCCCACGGGGCCGCCATGCGACGAATTGCCGCGTCTCCAGCAGCGAAGTTCTGTAGAGTGCAGGGTTGGAGAGGGCTTGGTGGGCTTGATGAATCATTCTCGTTCCGTATTTCAGTGGGCTTATGGCGTGGTGTTGGTGGCGGCGCTCGTCCCCGGGTGTGGCGGGTCGGATGACGTATCAATCGAGGACTTCCCGAAGCGTCTGGCAAAGGTGATCTGCGACCAGCTGGTCGGCTGTTGTCGCGCGGCAGCGATGCCGCTCGATGCGGGGACCTGCAACGCCAACGCCAGCGCTTACTTCCAGCAAGCGTTCAGCGAGCAGGATCGCTCGAAGGTGCACTACGACGGCAGCGCGGCCGACGGTTGCCTGAGCGCGTACAGCCAGGCGCTGAGCAGTTGCACCTTGCAGGAAGCGGACTCGGAGGCGCTCGACGCCGCTTGCTCCAAAGTGTTCGTGGGCACCGTGCCCGTCGGGGGCATCTGCAAACAAGGCGCCGAGTGCGCGCCGCAGTCGGGCGCTCGAGTCTCGTGCAACTTCAGCTCGGGTTCGGTGGCACAAGGCATCTGCACGCTCGAGACTTCTTCACCTGGTGCGGCGCCACACGGCAAACAGGGCGAGGCGTGCGTTGGAAGCTGTACCAGCGACAGCTGTGATAATTTTCCGAGCGGGTCCGGCTCCACGACGACCACCCTCTGCTTCGCGTCCGAGGGCTTGTACTGCGACTTGCAGAGCACTTGCCAGCCGACGCTCGCTGACGGGCAGCCCTGCAGCTACGACGGCTGCAGCCAAGCCTCATATTGCGATGCCAATCGGATCTGCGCCGCGAAGAAGGCCGACGGCGCTAGCTGCACCGGCTCCAGCGAGTGCGTCGCACGCAACTGCGTGTTTCCCGACGACAGTGCCAGCAACAGCGGCACCTGCGGGAGCGATTCGCTTGCCACCGCCAAGACGTGCGCGGGTAACTTCGAGTAACGCCGCGCTCAGTGGCCCGCGTCGATTTTCACGTTCTTGTCTGGGTTGCCCAGGAGCAACACGAGCGGCAAGAACACGACGATCAGTAGACCCGTCGCGAAGAACGTGTCGTTGAACGACATCACGAGCGCTTCACGGTTGACGATACCGTCGAGCGCGGCCAGCGCTTGCCGCTGGGCGTCGACGAGGATGGCGCCTTTGGCCATGAAGGCGCCGCTCAGCGTATGCAGGCGATCCAGGAGCGCCGGGTCACTGCTGGCCATCTTCTCGACCAACACCCCGCGGTGAAACGCTTGCCGTTGCGTGAGCAACAAGCTGAGCAGGGCGACGCCGATGCTGCCCCCGAGCTGCCGGGTCAAGTTGAAGAAGCCAGAGGCCGCCGCGATGTCCTTCTTCGGGATCGGGCCGAGCGTTGCCATATTGAGCGGCAAGAACATGGCCACGGTGCCGACCGAGCGAATGATGAGCGGCCAGAAAAAGTCATCCGAGCCGGTCGCCGAGGTCAGGCCGCTCAAGCGATACACGGCGAACACCAAGATCGTCGCGCCGATCACCAAGCCCAACCGGGAGTCGACCTTGCGGATGATTTGGCCGGCGCCGATCATCGTCACCGCGGAGGCCAGCGCGCTCGGCAAGAGCAACATTCCCGTCTCTTGCGAAGTGTAATGCATCAGCGTCTGCGCGAAGATGGGCACCGAAAATAGCGTGCCGTACAACGCCATGCCCACGATCACGCTCAGGATGCTGCCTGCCCACAGCGAGCGGTAGCGCAGCACCCGCAAATCGACGACCGGGATCTTGCTGCGAAGCTCCCGGAACACGAACGCGACCAGCGAGACGATGGCCGACACGAACAACGCCCAGATCAGGCGCGACTCGAACCAATCCTCGGAGTTTCCTTCTTCCAGCAAGGTTTGCAGGGAACCGAGACCGACCGCGAGCATCAAGATGGCGATCCAGTCGATCTGCGAAGTGCTCTTGCTTTCGACGTCGGGCTTCAGGCTCGCCTGACACATCAGCACGGCGAGAATGCCGAGCGGCACGTTGACGAAGAAGATCCATCTCCAGCCGACGTTGGTGACCAAATAACCGCCCAAAGTCGGCCCGATCGCCGGACCTGCGATCACGATCGCTCCGAAGAATGCTTGAGCGACGCCCTGCTCTTCTTTGGGGAAGGTCTCGAACAAGATGGCCTGCGCTTTGGCCAGCAGACCGCCGCCCATCAGCCCCTGCAGCACGCGCGCGATCACCAACATCGGCAGCGTGGTGGCTAGGCCGCACATGATCGACGCGACCGTGAAGCCAACCAGCGAGAAGATGAAGTAGCGCTTCTTGCCGAAGCGATCGCCGAGCCAAGCGGTCAGCGGCAGCACGATCACGTTCGCCACGGCGTAACCCGACACGACCCAGCTGACTTCGCTGAGCGTCGCGCCCAGCGTGTTCTGCATGTCGGTGAGCGCGACGTTCACGATGCTGGTGTCGACGACCTCCAGCAGCGCGCCGGTGGCGACGGCGATGGCAATGGCCCACTTGCCGCCGGCAGCCGCCTTCGGTTTGGCCTGAATCGGAACGGCCGATTGTGCCATGGCGGCCTATTTGCGGGTGTCGACGGTGAGGTCGACGCTCATGCCGGGGCGCAACGCAATGCCGGGAGGCAGCTCATGCAGACGCACGCGCACGGGTAAGCGCTGCACGACTTTGGTGAAGTTGCCGGTCGCGTTGTCCGGTGGCAGCAGCGTGAACTTCGCGCCAGTAGCACCAGAGAAGCTCTCGACCTCACCCTCGAACGATTTGCCCGAGAACGCATCGACTTCCACGGTCGCCGGTTGCCCGACGCGCATGTTGGCGACTTGAGTCTCTTTGAAATTGCCGGTCACCCACAGCTTGTCCGTGACGAGCTGCACCACGCTTTGCCCGGGCGACAACATTTGCCCGACGTTGATGCTCTTCTTCGAGACGGTGCCGTCGTTCGGTGCGTAAATCTTGGTGTACGACAAATCCAGCGCGGCCAAATCGCGCGCGGCTTTGGCGGTGTCGACCTGAGCATGCGCGGCTTTGGCGCGGGCCTGCGCGAGCTTGATCTGCGTCGCGACGTCGTTGCTGATCGTGGCCTTGGCCTTGGCTTCCACGACGCGGCTCTGCGCCTGCGCGGCAGAGCCCTTGATCGACGTCAGCCGCGCGCGGGCCACGTCGACAGAGGACTGCGCGACTTTGAACTGCGTGTCGGTACGGTCGAACTCGGCCTTGGAGATGGCGCCGGTGTCGAGCAGGCGTTGTGCGCGGTCATGATCCAATTGAGCTTGTGCGAGCGAGGTTTGGCTCGACTCGAGCTGCGCGGCCGCTTCTTTGATCTGGTCCGAGGTCGAGGCAGCACCGACTGCGGCGGTGACCAGCGACGCATCCGCGACTGACTTGTCACCCACGGCGTTGGTTTCCGCCACCCGCGCAGTGGCGTCCGCGGCGTCCGCTTGGGCCTCGGCCGCGAACACGTTGGCTTCTGCCTCGGCCAAGCGCGCTTGAGCGGGAGCGGCGTCGAGCTCGGCCAGCAGATCACCGGTCTTCACCCGTTGGTTTTCGGTGAAGGCGACCTTGGTCACGACACCGCCGACGCGAGCCGGCACCGACACGACGTCCCCATCGATCTGCGCGTTGTCGGTGTTCTCCAGCCCGTGATGGGTCACGTACCAGAGCCCGCCGCCGCCGATCACCACGGCTGCGATCAGCCCAAGCACGAGCCCGCGCTTGCTGCGCGGTTCAGTAGTCGCTGCTGCGGATGCGGTATCGATGCCTGGGGACGCGGTCGTCATGGAAGCCTTCAAACTAGGGTAGGGTGAGCCGAGGTATAGAGCCTCTGGCCAGATTAGCAACGGGCAGTTGCCTTAGAATATTAATGACCTCCGCAAGTACGCGGATAGACGCTGCAATTGCCCGTTCCAGCTGTGCCGTTTAACGGGCCAGCGCTCTTCATAGGTTCCGCGCTTACCGGTCGGGGGCCCCTCAGGGCCCGACTTCACATTATTTCAGGAAGTGTAACTCGGTCGCAACACGGCCAAGCGACGCGCTCGTGCGCTGATCGCCGCGGGCTCGAACGGGTGGCGTCAACCTGCGGCAGGCGAGCCGAACAGCTTGTCCTCGTGCAGCAGGGCCCACTCACGCATGGCGCGGAGGTGCGGGAACAAGCCGCGGCCGAGATCGGTGAGCACGTACTCCACACGCGGAGGCGTGGTCGACAACACGATGCGATCCACGAAATGCGCGCGCTCGAGCTCACGCAACGTTTGCGCGAGCATGCGTTGCGATACGCCAGGGATTTCGCGTTTGAGCTCACTGAAGCGACGGCGCTCGGTACGCAGCGAGTTGAGCACCACGAGCGTCCACTTTTCGCCGAGTAGCGAAAATAAACTGCGCATCAGCGTCGCGCCGCTGGCCGCAGCTGCGAGGGTGGTTTGAGGTTCGGGTTCCTGTTCGAGGCTGTGCGCGGTCATCACTGCTTTCTGAAAATCAACTAGGCAACGCTGGAACCTGAAGCCGCTTCGGGCAACTCGAAAGCCCCTAGTGAGCGATTTGTCCGTTGCCAAGGAGGAGCCGCTTCAAAAAAGCGTGGCGACTTGGTTACCCACCGGAGTACGCGCCTGGGACGATCCGGTGACGCTGAATACGGGGAAAAAAGCCTCGTTGCGGAAAAAGTAACAGTGCGGTAACCCAAAAATGCGCGGCATAGAGCAAATTGGTTCAACTAGTTGGGTCCGAACCTTGACAGCCCGACCCCGCGCCCTAGTTACAGAGCTGTTAAGTACTCGGGCCGTTTCTGCTTCGAGTGACACTCGAAACAGGCCACCCTCCCCCAATACGCCGCGGTTTTTTCAGGAGAGTTTCGCGTGACACAGACCTTACGCTGCGCCCTTATCGGTTACGGTTTCATTGCGGGGAAGGGGCACGCGCCCGTCTACGCCGACCGCAGCGCCGGCGCAGGTGACTTTCAGATTGTTGCAATCGTGGATAGCAACGAGGCCCGCCGCGCTGCAGCCGCCCGGGACTTTCCCGAGGCCCGCATCTACTCCGACCACTTGGAGATGCTCCAAGCCGAAGCCGGCCGCATCGACTTCGTGGACATCACCACGCCGCCGTATGCGCACGCCAGCATCGCGCACGCCGCTTTGGACCGTGGCCTGCACGTCCTCTGTGAAAAGCCGATCGCGGTCTCCACGGAAGAGGCCCAGTCCCTCGCCGAGCACGCACTGCGCGCAAAACGAGTGTTTTTCCCGTGCCATAACTACAAGCACGCGCCCGTGATCAAGACCGTGCGTTCGCTGCTCGAGGCGGGCACGATCGGTCGCGTTCACTTGGTTACCTTGCAGACCTTCCGCACCACCCATGCGCGCGGCGTCAGTGAGTGGCGGCCGGACTGGCGCCGTGAGCGCCGTTACTCCGGCGGCGGTATCGCCATGGATCACGGCAGCCACACGCTGTACTTGGCGTTCGAGTGGCTGGGCTCGCACCCGGTGTCGGTCAGCGCAAAAGCAAGTAACCTCAGTGAGTTCGACACCGAGGATAATTTCAGCGCCACCCTGACGTTCCCGAACGGCATCGCCACCGCGCAGCTCACCTGGACCGCCGGTGCCCGCAAGGTGATGTACACGCTTCACGGTGAGTACGGCGCCATCACCGTCGATGACGATCAAGTGCAGCTGTTGATCCGTGACGATCTGGTCGCGCAGCGTCCGGACTTGGCGCGCCTCGCTGGCGTGCAATCGGTCCCGTCGCACTGGATGGACGCAAGTCACAAGGAGTGGTTCGGCAGCTTGCTCGACAAGTTCAAGGCCGCCATCGCCTCGAACGATTACGTCGGTGCCGACGCGCGGGATGCCATCGAGTGCATCAAGGTGATCTCGGCCGCTTATCTGTCGGCCAGCCTAAGCTCGCGTGAGGTTCCGATCGTCGAGGCCCGCCCACCAGCACGCGAGAACGGTGCGCGCACGAACGGGCATCACCGCGTGGCGCCGTCTCGTCCATGAGCGCGCTCGGGCTCCAAGAGAAAGCGCTCATCGGGCTCTTTCTCGCGCTGCCCGCAGTCGTGCTGGCAGCGTACGGGGTGCGCGTGGCTGTCGTCGGTCGCGCGCTCGATCCGCGCGTGCAGCGTGAGTCGAGCACCGTGCTGCTCGGTCGTTTCCCGATTGAAGCGTTCCACTGGATGCTGCGCGGCGTCGGTCGCGCGGTGTCCCGCAGCGGCATCTCGCCGGACGCGCTGACTTTGATCTCGCTCGTCATCTCGGGCGCTTCGCTGCCGTTCGCCGCTCTCGGCATGCTGCCCGCCGCGGGCGCTTCGTTGTTGTTTGGCGCCGCGTTCGATGCGCTGGACGGAATCGTCGCTCGCGAGCGCGGCGTCGCGTCCGACGCGGGTGAAGTGCTGGACGCCGTGGTGGATCGTTACGCCGACGCCGCGCCGTTGATGGGCCTCGCCATCTATTATCGCGACTCGGTGCCGGCCTTGGTGTTGGTGCTGACGGCGTTGCTCGGTTCCATGTTGGTCAGCTACGTGCGCGCCAAAAGTGAAGCCATGGCCTTGTCATTGCCGGGCGGTTTGATGCGCCGCCACGAGCGCATCGCCTACCTGACCGTCGGTCTGTTGATTGGCCCGCTCCTGCACTTGGCGAGCGTGCCGTTCCAGGCTCCGCTCACGCTGCTCGCCGTGGGCGTCGTGGCCGTGGTTTCGAACATCGCGGCCGTACAGCTCACGCGCGCCGCGCGCGTCGCATTGGTCGAGCTCGGGCGGGGTCCGCGAGGGCCGCGCTCGTGACGCCGGCCCCTGACTCCAAACGCCGCCTGCGCGTCATCACCGAGCTGCCGGGCCCGAAGTCGCGCGCGCTGCGCAGCGCCGAGTCCGAGCACCTAGCCCCGGGCACCCAAGCCATTTGGGAGTACGCCGGCATCGCGGTCGAGAGCGGCTCGGGTAGCGAGCTGCTGGACGTCGACGGCAATCGCTTTTTGGACTTCGTCGCGGGTATCTCGGTGGCCGCGCTCGGCTACGCTCACCCGCGGTACTTGGCTGAGTTCGGCGCACAGCTAGCCAAGATCCACGTCGGTTCGTTCACGACCGAAGCGCGCTTCAAAGCGCTCACGTTGCTCGCCGAAATGCTGCCCAAGGATCTGGACAAGGTGCAGCTGTTCTCGGGCGGCTCCGAGGCGGTGGAGAGCGCGCTGCGCTTGGCCCGCGCCCACACCGGCAAATTCGAGGTGCTCTCGTTTTGGGGTGGTTTTCACGGTAAGACGAGCGGCGCGCTCGCGCAAATGGGCAGTGACTTCAAGCACGGCTTGGGCCCCTTGCCGCCCGGCGCGCTGCTCACGCCGTATGCTGATTGCGCGCGCTGTCCGTTCAAGCTCCAGCACCCTTCGTGCGGGCTCTTGTGTGTGGAGTTCGCGCGCGACAAGCTGAAGAAAGAGAGCACGGGGCGTCTCGCTGCCGTGCTCGTCGAGCCGATGCAAGGCACCGCCGGTAACATCGTGCCCCCGCCGGATTTCCTGTCGGCCGTGCAAGACGTCGCGCGCGAGAACGGCGCGCTCTTGATCGCCGATGAGATGATCACCGGCTTTGCGCGCACTGGGCGTCGCTTCGGCATCGAGCACTCGGGGATCAAGCCGGACATCATGACCTTGGGTAAAGGCATGGGCGGCGGTTATCCGGTCACGGCCGTGGCCACGCGCTCGGAGATAGCCAGTGCCGAGCCCTGGTCCAAGCCGAGCTTCTCGTCCTCGAGCTATGGCGGCAACCCGCTGGCTTCGGCCGCGGTCGGGTCCAGCCTCGGCATCATTCGCGACGAGGGTTTGGTCGAGCGCGCTTCGCGTGTCGGCGCGCGCCTGAAAAAAGGCCTTTCGGCGCTCGCCGAGCGTCACCCGACCATGGCCAACGTGCGCGGTGAGGGCTTGTTCCTCGGCTTCGATCTGGTCAAGCCCGGCACCACGACCAGTTGGACGACTGCCGAGTGTCGGCAGCTGTTCGACGCGACGCTGCGTCGCGGCCTCGTGACCATGGCGTATGCGCCGCGCGTGCGCATCAACCCGCCGCTGATCTTGAGTGAGGCCGAAGCCGACGAATCGCTCGCCGTGCTCGATGAATCGCTCCGCGAGGTGGAAGCCCGCCATGGCCATACTGTCGCAAAGAGTGCATGAGCCGGCCCGGTCTTCCGAGCTGTGGGTCGCGACCAAAGCGGCGCTCTCCTCGGGCGCTGCGACGCTAACTGACGGGCTCGTCTATCAGCTGCTGCTGTTCGCCGCGCCAACGCACTATGGCGAGGTCGCCGCAGCGGGTGCCGTTGCCGGTGCAATCGTGAATTTCCTGATCAACCGTCATTACACGTTCGCACCAAGCGCCGAGCGCGCTTGGCCGCAGGCGTTGCGTTACGCGCTGGTCTCGCTCGCCACTTTTCTCGCCCTGCGTGTGCTGTTGGCGGGTGGGGTGGAAGGCTTGGGTTGGTCGGCGCGCTGGGCTTGGTTGCCGGCCAAGTTGCTGGCTTTTGCCCTGGTTTCCTATCCAGCGCAGCGCTTCTGGGTGTTCTCGAGTAAGGCTCCGGCATGACTGCGCTTTGGGAAGCCGTCTCGGCACACGTGCGCCGCTTGTGGCCGCGCTATCCGTGGTGGCCGCCGGCGCCGTTCGTGCTGCTGGCCGTGTTCTGGGGGTTGCAGGGTAAATTGCGCTGGGATCACTTCGCGATCATCGCGCTGGTGTGTGTCTTGGCGTACAGCTCGCAGTGGACCAAACGGCTGTTCCTCGGCATCTCGCCGATCGGTTTGGTCGGTGTGCTGTACGACACGATGCGCTTCGTGAAGAACGTCGGGCTAACGCAAGACAACGTTCACGTGTGTGACGTGCGCGCGATCGATCAACGCTTCTTCGGGATGAATTGGAACGGCTCGCGCGTCACGCTGCATGACTACCTGCAGCAGCACTGGACGCCGTTCTTGGATCGCTACTGCGCCATTCCATACGGCATCTTCATCGGTGTGGTCGTGGCGTACTCGGTGTATTTGTTCCGCAAGGACTACCCCGGCCTGCTCCGTTTCACTTGGTCCTTCTTGGCGTTGAACGTGGCCGGCTTCATCACCTACCACGTGTATCCCGCGGCTCCGCCCTGGTACTACCACTCGCACGGCTGCGCCGTAGATTTGGCCACCCACGCCAGCGAAGGTCCGAATTTGGCTCGCGTGGATGCCTGGCTCGGCATCCCCTACTTTGCTGGCGTATATGGCCGTTCGAGTGATGTCTTTGGGGCCGTGCCGTCGCTGCACGTGGCCTATCCGCTGCTGATGCTGCTGGAGGGCTTTCGCCGGCATCGCTGGCTCGGGCGCGTGCTTTTGGTTTGGTTCTATTTGTCCATGTGCTTCGCAGCCGTGTACCTCGATCACCACTGGGTGCTCGATATCGTGCTCGGCTCGCTGTACACGGTCGTCATTTCCTGGGTGATGCGGCGTTTGCTCAACGCGCGGCTCGGCCTCGAGCTGCCTCAAGTCAGCGTCCACGGAGTAGTGAAGTGAGTTTAATCTCGGAAGAAGGCGCGGCGCCCAGCGACCGCGTGCGGCGGTACGTCGCGTGGGCCGTGCGCAATGGCTGGTGGCTGTGGACGATCGCCGCGCTGCTCGCAGTGCCGGCGACGGTGCGCACCTTCCAGCTCTACGCCAACCTGAAGAGCGACATCGAGGAGCTCCTGCCGCGCAATGCGCCCAGCGTGGCCGCCATCGATCAGCTCCGGCAGCGCATGCCCGGTGTCCGCTACCTCGGCGTGTTGGTCGACGTGGGCAAGCCGGAAAACCTGCCCGCGGGCGAGCGCTTGGTGGACGATTTGGCGGCGCGGGTCGCGAAATACCCTAAAAATCTCGTGGCCCACGTGCGCACGGGCGTGCAGGTCGAGACCGAGTTCCTGAAGAAGAACGCACCCCTCTACGTGGACTTGGCCGATCTGCAAACGGCCGAGGAGCGCATTGCCGCGCAGCGCGATCGCGAAGTATCGAAGAGCATGGATCTTGGGCTCGATGACGACGAGCCGCAAGAGAAGCTCGACTTCAGTGATCTGCAAAAAAAGTACGATGCCAAGGGCGTCGATCGCTTCAAGGGCGGCCGCTTCTCGAACGCCGAGCAGCACCTGACCTTGATGCTGATCGAGGTCGCCTCACTCACCACCGGCTCGGACTTGGGCAACGCCCTCTTCAAGCGTGTACACGCCGATCTTCGGGAGCTGGGTGGCACGGACAAGTATGCGCCGGGCATGCGCATCGGCTACACGGGTGACGTCGCCATCGACATCGAAGAGCTGGCCGCGCTGGTTTCGGATTTGGGCGTATCGTCGGTGATCGTGATTTTACTCACGCTCACGGTCATCCTGGTGTTCTTTCGCTGGTGGAAGAGCGTGCTGGCGTTGCTCGTGCCGCTCACGGTGGCTGCGCTGTACGCGTTCGCGCTCGTCACCCTGCCGCCCGCCAACATCGACGGGCTCAACTCCAACACCGCGTTCCTGGCCTCCGTGATCGTCGGAAACGGCGTGAACTTCGGGGTTATTTTGCTGGCGCGCTACGTGGAAGAGCGGCGCCTCGGGCGTGACGTTCAGCACTCACTCACGACCGCGATTTGGGGCGCGCGCTCGGGCACGGTCGTGGCGGCGCTCGCTGCAGCAGCTGCCTACGGCTCGCTGATGCTCACCCAGTTTCGTGGCTTCCACCAGTTCGGGGTGATCGGCGCCGTCGGCATGGTGGCGTGCTGGGCCATGGCCTTCTTGCTCAGCCCGTCCCTCATCGCCTGGCTCGATCGGGATGGCAGCAGCCAGAAGGGCGGCGCGCACCGCCCAGTGATCATGGGCCGCGTTGCGGACGTGGTTCAGCGGCACCCGACGCCGATCTTGGTCGTCGCTGCCGCGCTCACTTTGTTTTCGGTGTATCGCGTCCGCGCGATCGACGGCTCCTGGATCGAGTACGACTTTTCCCAATTGCGCCGCTCGGACTCCAAGGTCTCCGGAGAAGCCTACTGGGGGCACCGGATGGACGAGCTGCTCGGTCGCTACCTGACGCCGCTGGTCGTGCTCACGGATTCTCCGCAAGCGACCGCGCGGGTGAGCGCCGAGCTCAAGGCCTCCGCCAAGACCGGAGTGCTCGCCGAGTACGTGTCGGAGGTGCAAGACGCAAACGACGTCGTGCCCCTCCAGCAGCCCGAAAAACTGGCAGAAATCGCCAAGATTCGCGAGATTTTCACGCCGCGTATTCGCGCCGAGCTCAGTGCCGAGCAGCGCGCCGCAATCGATCCCTACTTGCCGCCGGATAGCCTGCACGTGCTGCGCGCCGATGATCTGCCGCACACGCTCACGGCCGGCTTGCGCGAGCGCAGCGGGCGGCTCGATCGCTCGGTGCTCGTTTACCCGAAACCGAGTGATGCCACTTGGCACGGCGATGCCCTGGCTTCGTTCACGGGTGAGCTACGCCGCATTGGCGGCAGTGACGCGCGGCCCGCCGGGTCCATCCCGCTGTCCGCGGATATCATCGCGTCGATCTCGCGCGATGGTCCGCTGGCCACGCTGGCTGCCTTGGCGGGTGTGGTGATCTTGGTCACGGTGATCTTTCGCTTCAGCCGCAGCACGCTCTTGATCATCGGCTCGCTCCTGGCCGGCGTACTGTGGCTGACCGCGCTAACCCTGGTCTTCAAAGTGAAGATCAATTTCTGCAACTTCATCGCCTTCCCGATCACCTTCGGCATCGGCGTCGACTACGCAGTGAACGTGATGGCGCGCTACCGGCAGACCGGTTCTCGCGACGTGATCGAAGCCATTCGCTCCACGGGCGGCGCCGTCGCGGTGTGCTCGCTGACCACGATCATCGGTTATGGCTCGTTGCTGTTGGCCAAGAACCAAGCCCTGTTCCTGTTCGGCTTGGTGGCAGTGCTCGGTGAAGTGACGTGCTTGGTCTCGGCCGTGGTGGTGCTGCCAGCAGTGTTGGCCCGTCGCCCGAGGCCGGGCGACAGCGCGGACCCCTTGGCTTTACCTCGCTGACGCGCCGCCCCTTGAACTCCGCGGATTCGTGCTCAGAATCCGGGCATGTGCCGCAACATCCGACCACTGTTCAACTTCGCGCCGCCCGCGACGGAAGAAGAGATTCGCGCTGCGGCCCTGCAGTACGTGCGCAAAGTGAGCGGCGTGCAGAAGCCGTCGCAAACGAACTCGGCGGAGTTCGAGCACGCGGTGGCGGAGGTCGCAGCTGTAACACGCCACCTCGTCGAGACCTTGGTCACCAACGCGCCTCCGCGTGATCGCGAGGAGGAGCGCGAAAAAGCCAAGGCGCGCAATATTCGCCGTTTTGGGACCAGCGGCCGCGGCTGAGCGAGCCAAACGAATGCGCCTCGCGCGTCAGGCACACGTACCGAGGCGTTAGCGGACACAGACGCGGGATGAGCGGCGTCGTCTACGCGGATCACTTCGAGCTTCGTCAGTAACCCCAACGCTCCAGCCGCGCTCTTCGAGCGGAGTCGTACGACGCTGCGCACAAACTTGGGTGCTCGCGCAGCGAAGCACGCCTCGCGCTGGAGCGCGCGAAGGGCTACAGCCGCATGCCCGGAACCAAAACGAGCCAAAAGACTTTGGAAGACCAGATCAAGATCTGCCAATAAGGCGCAGACCTACAAAGGCTGACCGCAAAGGCGCGTGCTTTCTAAAAGCTTCGGCACGGGCGGCCCAGCGCAATCGTCCGAGCGTGCGCGAATGAGAGTCTTCAACCGCGCGCCGAAGGCGCCGCGCGTCATTATCAACACGCGGCAGATCGCCACTACCTCTACTTCTTCGCGTCGTCGCCGAACTTCTCCAGGAAGTCGTCGTACGTGCCGCGGAAATCGATCAGGCCCTTGTTCGTGAACGCGAGGATGCGAGTCGCGAAGGACGCGACCAAGTCGCGGTCATGGGTCACGACGAAGGCGGTCCCTTCGTATTTTTGGAGTGCGTCCCCGAGAGCGATGATCGACTCGAGATCCAAGTGATTGGTCGGCTCGTCGAGCACGAGCACGTTGTCCTTGGCCAACATCAGCTTGGAGAAGATCATGCGCACGGCTTCGCCACCGGACAGGGCGTCGGTGGGCTTCATGCCCTCCTCACCCTTGAACAGCATCTTGCCGAGCAGGCCGCGGATGTCTTGCTGCGTGGCCAGAGGATCGAAGGAATGGAGCCAGGCGCTGACCGTAGTGCCGTTCGGGATGCCTTCGCGGTGATCTTGCGCGAGGTAGCCCACGCTCACCTGGTGACCCCAAGTGATCGTGCCTTCGTCGGGCTTGAGGTTGTCCGCCAACATCTTGCACAGCGTGGTTTTACCCATGCCGCTCTTGCCGATGATGGCGACCTTTTCGCCCTTGGTGACGACGGTCGAGAATTTCTCGCACACGGTGATGTCTGGCCAGCGTTTGGTCAGGTTTTCGATCGTGAGCGTCTGCTTGCCCGAGGGCTTCTTGACCAGGAACTGAATGAAGGGGCGCTCGATGTTGGAGCGCTTCAGATCGGTTAACTGCAGACGCTCGATCTGTTTCTTGCGGCTCTGTACTTGCGTGCCGCGCGTGCCGGCTGCGAAGCGGGCCACGAAGTCCTGCAGCTGCGCGATCTTCTTGCCGCGCTCGGCGTTCTCTTGCTCGATCTTGCCGCGGACTTGGCCCTTGGCGATGATCATGTCGTCGTAACCGCCGGGGTAAACGATGATCGTCTCGTAATCGATGTCCGCGATGTGCGTGCAGATCTCGTTCAAGAAATGCCTGTCGTGGGAGATCGTCACGAGCACGCCGCGGTAGTTGCTCAAGAACCTCTCGAGCCACCGAATGCTGTCGATGTCGAGATTGTTAGTGGGCTCGTCGAGCAGCAGCGCGTCGGGGTTTCCAAACAGCGCCTGCGCCAAGAGCACGCGCAGCTTCAAGCCGCCGGGCAGCTCACGCATCTGCTTTTCGTGCTCGCTCTCGGGGATGCCGAGGCCGGAGAGCAACTCGGCCGCGTCGGACTCGGCGGAATAGCCGTCTTCTTCCGCGATCACGCCCTCGAGCTCGCCCAGTAGCTCACCTTGCTTGTCGGTGAGCGTCTCTTTGGCGAGCAGCTCTTCTTTCTCTTGCATCGCGGCCCACAGCCGCTGATTGCCCATCAGCACGACCGAGAGCACGATCATCTTCTCGAAGCCGAACTGATCCTGCTTCAAGACGCCGGTGCGCTCGGGCTTGTGCACGTGCCCGGAGTCCGACTCGAGCTCGCCCGAGACGATCTTCAAGAAGGTCGACTTGCCGGCGCCGTTGGGGCCGGTCAGGCCGTAGCGTTTGCCCTCCGAGAACTCGACCGAGACCTCTTGGAACAGGCGCTTTTTGCCGTAAGCCTTGCTCACGTCGTTGATTTGAATCGAAGGCATTTGCGGGCGCCCCTCGTAGCAGTTTTTCGACGGACTGGCCTTCGCGCAGTGCCCTATCCGCAATCCGTCAGTAAATTCGGCAAGTTATGTCATCTGCTGTGCAGTGACGGCGGAATGCCGCCCGCTGGGTCGCGGTGCCGTCTCTACAGCATTCGTTTGGCGAGCAGCGCGAGCGTACGCGGGTCGCGCACTCGCCGGCGCAGCCCCTCGAAGCTGCCGTGCAGGTCGGAGGCGGTGATGCGGCGCGAATGAGGCAGGTCCACGTCCCGGACCTCGGCGATGACCGAGCGCGCGAATGGCTCGTCGTCGACCAGGATCACGAGCTCGAAGTCCTTGTCGTCTTCCAGGCTACGACAATTGAGGTTGGTGGAGCCGTGGATCGAGAAGCGTTCGTCGAAGACGGCCATCTTCAAGTGATTGAAGTGGTTTTGATACTCGTACACCTCGATACCGCACTCCAGGTAGCGCTCGTACTCGTGCTCCTGCGCGTCTTGACTGAACGAGTTGTCGTTGTGACGCCCCGACGGCACGATGAGCACGACGGAAAGGTCGGGGCGCGCGCGCTTCGCGGCGCACAGCGCATCGACGATCGCCGGCTGGTACAGGTACGGGTTCTCGATGAAAATCGAGCGCTGCGCTTCACGGATTAGCCGTAGATAAAGCTCGCGCACGCCGTTGGGCTCGTCGTTGGGCGCGTTGCAGTGCAGGGTCGCGCTGGCCACTGGGGTGCCCCGCGCGGGGGCCGCGCTGGGCGTCGCGCTGAGGGGCGGGTAGTCGTCCCCGCCGTCCAACACCCAACGATCGTGGAATTCGGCGTCGAGCTCCAAGACGATCGGTCCTTCGAAGCGCGTCAGGCTGTCGTGCCATTTCCACCACGGCTCGGGCAACTGCGCGAGCTTGCGTTCCAGGCCCTCTTCGCGGGCGTCTTTTCGAGGGTCGAAGGGCACGTGAAACAGGTATTGCGCGCCGATATTCGCGCCGCCGCACCAGCCGATCCTGCCGTCGATCACCACCAGCTTGCGATGATCGATGTGCATGTCGTCGATCGCGATCGAGCCGCGGATTTGCTGGCCGATGGAGCGCAGGCGGGCATCGGCCGCGGCGGCAACTGCGTCGTAGTCGATGTTGGTGTCTTGCACGCGCACGCCAGCCGCCGTCATCCGCTCGCACAACGGTTTGACCTCGGTCGGGTCGTAGTCGATGTTCGGATCGTGCTCTATCATCTCCTTCTCGCCGGTCGAGAAGGGATCACCCATGCCGGTCTTCTCGACGTTGAGCAGGACTCGCACGTCGAGGCCAGCTCGGGCCTTGCGCGCCAGCGCCTCGGCGACCTCCTCACCGATGGGATCCCGGAAGAACAGAAAGATGGACACGTGAATGACACGCTCGGCGGCCTCGATGTCCGCGAGCAGGGCGGGCAAGATGTGGTGCCCATCCACCACGAGCTCGGCATAGTTCTCGGTCACTGAGCTACCCGAGCACGAGTTGGCCGCAAGCCGCGCCCACATCACGGCCGCGTGAACGGCGGACGGTCAGCACGGTGCGCCGTTCAGCGAGCACTGCGCGCGCGAACGCATCGACGGTGTCCTCGTTCGGGGCGCGGAACTCGGTGGCTCGATGCTCGTTGAACGGGATCAGGTTGATTTGGTGCGGAAAGCTCGCGCAATAGTCGGCCAAGCGGCGTGCATCTTCGACGCTGTCGTTCAGGCCCGCCAGCAGCACGTACTCCACCGTGATCCGCTCCCGAGGACGCACCGGAAACCGCTCCAGGGCCGTGCGCAGCTGGGCGAGCGGATAGCGGCGGCCGATGGGCATCAGCTCCGAACGCTGTTCGTCCGTCGTGGCATTGACGCTGATGGCCAACAGCGGCCGCGGCGCGAGCTGGCCAAGCTCCCCGATCTCCGGCACCAAACCCGACGTGGAGACGGTGATCCGGCGCGCTGAGAGGCCCAACCCCGCGGGGTGACACAGGACCTGGATGGCTCGGCCCACGTTGGGCAAGTTGTGCAGCGGCTCGCCCATGCCCATGAACACGAGCGTGATGTCCCCGGGGTGCCGCGGTCCGAGCGCGTGCACCGAAGCCAGCACTTGGCCGACGATCTCGTGAGCCCGCAAATGCCGCCCGAAGCCCATGGTCGCCGTCGCACAGAACGTGCAGCCCATGGCGCAACCCACCTGGCTCGAGATGCACAGCGTGACCCGCCCGGCGCGCGGCATGTGCACGGCCTCGACGCGATCCCCCCCGTCGACTTCGACCAGCAACTTGTGCGAGCCGTCCGCGGCGGCGTTGCGCGCACGAATCACGGGCGGTGCGACGGAGAAGCCTGCCAGTGCGCGATTGTCGCGGCCCAGCGCGGGCGCGCCCGCTTGCCATAACCAAGGCCGTTGCAGCTGCGAAAACGCATGCTCGGGATTCTTGAAGCCGCGCGCGGCCAGGTCGCTCGGCAGTGCCGAAAACGCGGCATCCCCGGGGCGCGCGTTTCTCGCGGGCGGCGGCAGAACAGCAATGACGGGGAGCGAGGGCGGCACGGCGGCGGAGCTTAGCTCAGGTTCGCAAGGCGGGTAGGCGGTGCTCGATCCGGCTGGCAAAGAGCGAGACGTTGCGCGGCGTTACGGCGCGCTCGAAGAGCGTCGCCACACGCACGAAATAGCCGCTTTCTTCGAGGTGTGCGGCGCGATCCAGCACCACGCTCAGCTCGACCGTTCGAGCCAGCATGTTGCGCGGCAGCGAGAGCCGGCGGATGGCGTGATAGTGCCGGCTCGCTTCGGCCTCGAAGTGCGCGAGCTCCGCCGCGCTCGCGGGGGCCAACTCCCGCTGTTCGAGCGCGCGTGTGGCGATTTCGCGCAGCCCAATCTGGGCACGGCGGCGGTTGATGCCACGTAGCTCGGCGTTCGGCGCCACGTCTTGCCCGCGCGCGATCAGTAGCTGGCGCAGGGCATAGCGTGCCTCTCGCCCGCGCAAGTTGTGCGCCATGCTGGCCTCGACGCCCACGGCCTGCGACGTGAGGTTGCTCAGACCGAGAATATCTTTGGACAACACGAAGCCGGCCGCGCGTCGGGAGAGCGGCAGGCGCTGCGGAACGCTGATCTTTTGCAGACAACACGAGACCAACGCGAGGTCGGCGCCGCTTTCGGCGACGGATCGAACCAGCGTGTCGCCGAGCTCACCACAGGCGTGCAGACCGATCGCTAGGTCGTCGGGGCGCAGGGCCAAGCCGTCGTGCAGCGCGTCGACGACGGCGAACGTTGCTTTGGCTTCACCGAGCGCTCGTTCCTTGGCACGCGCGACCCGCTCCGGGTTGCGTTCGAGCCCGAGGGCCTCACGGCTGAAATGCTGCGCGGAAAGGCGCGTGAAATGCCCGCTTCCTGCGCCGACGTCCACGATCCGGCGCGCGCCGGACACGAGCGAGCCGAGCGAGCCGAGGAGGGCCGAGAGCTGCTGCTGTTTACGCTGCGAGACGCCGCGTACGTCGTTCTGGGTTTGGCTCAGCGCGACGGTATCGAGCGCAGGCAGCGCGCTTGCTTCGCGCACCCGCGCCGCGAGCTGGGCCAAGCTTGGCGGCAGGGGTGGCAGTGACTCGGCAGCCTGCGCAAGGCCCAGCGCTTCGCTGCGCTCCAGCTCGGCGTCGCTCAGCTCGAGCAAAAATGTGGCCCAGCCGCGCGCGCTGCACCACTCGGGAACCTCGGCGTCGTCCACCCGCTGCTCGATGACATCGAGCACGGGGGTCAGCGTCGCGAGCGTACGCTCCAGCGCTGACGTCACCGAAAATTCCATTTCGGACTAACACCCCGAAAAAACCACGGCTGCAAGTAAATATCCGGCCTACACTCGGCGGCCATGTCTCCGCGTCAGATCTTCGCGTTCGTGAGCTCGCTCGCGGTGTTGGGCGTGCTCTTACTGGGCCTGCGCTGGCTGCCCGCGCTGTGGGCGCTGCTCGTGGTGCTGCCAGTCGTGCTGCTCGGCGCGTACGACGTGCTCCAGACCAAGCACGCGATTCGCCGCAATTTCCCGTTCCTGGGCCGGTTTCGCTATTGGTTCGAGGCCGTGCGGCCCGAGATTCAACAGTACTTCGTGGAGAGCAATAGCTCGGGCAGGCCGTTCAGTCGTGAGCTGCGTTCGCTCGTGTATCGCCGCGCAAAGAACGTGACCGACACGCTGCCCTTCGGCACCGAGCTCGACGTGTACGCGATCGGCTATCAATGGATCAATCATTCGCTATGCGCGCTCGAGGCACCCGAGAGTCCGCCGCGCGTTCGCATTGGTGGCCCTGCGTGCGAGCAGCCTTATGAAGCCGCGGTGCTCAACGTGTCGGCGATGAGCTACGGCGCGCTCAGCCGCAACGCGATCTCGGCCTTGAACCGAGGCGCGAAGCTGGGCGGCTTTTATCACAACACCGGCGAGGGCGGCCTCTCGCCGTATCACCTCGAAGGCGGCGGTGATCTGTGTTGGCAGATCGGCACGGGCTACTTCGGTTGCCGGGACGGTGCCGGGCAGTTTTCGGCCGAGCGCTTCGCAGACAAAGCCAAAAATCCGCAGATCAAGCTGATTGAGATCAAGTTGAGCCAGGGCGCCAAGCCTGGGCACGGCGGCATCCTGCCCGCCAAGAAGGTGACGCTCGAGATTGCGAAGATCCGTGACGTGCCGCTGGGCCATGACGTGATCTCGCCTCCCACGCATCGCGCGTTTTCGACTCCCATCGGCCTATGTCAGTTCATCGCTCGGCTGCGCGAGCTCTCGGGAGGCAAGCCGATTGGCTTCAAGCTGTGCTTGGGCAAGCGGCGTGAGTTCTTGGCGATCTGCAAGGCGATGGTGGATAGCGGCATCTATCCGGACTTCATCACCGTCGACGGCGGCGAAGGCGGCACGGGCGCAGCGCCGCTCGAGTTCTCGAACGTGCTCGGCACGCCGCTCGATGAGGCGCTGGTGTTCGTGCACAATGCGCTCGTCGGCGTGGGTCTACGCCAACACATCCGCGTCATCTGCAGTGGCAAGATCGTGACCGGCTTCGACCTCGCTCACAAGATCGCGATTGGCGCCGATCTGTGTAACAGCGCGCGCGCCATGATGTTCGCGTTGGGCTGCATTCAAGCTCAGAAGTGCAACAGCAACGAGTGCCCGACGGGTGTCGCGACTCAGGATCCGAGCCTCGTCGCCGGCCTAGTCGTGGCGGACAAAGCGATGCGCGTGCGCAACTTTCAGCACAACACGGTCAAAGCCTTCTGTGAGCTGCTCGCCGCCAGCGGTCTCCGCACGCCGAGCGAGCTACGCCCCTGGCACATCCTGCGCCGGATCAGCCCGACGGAGGTGCGCCACTACGGTGAGATGTATGAGTATTTGAAAGACCGCGAGCTCATGGCCGAGCCCGTTCCCAAATCCTTCGCCCGCGCCTGGCGTGCCGCCAGCCCGGCGACCTTCGAAGCGGCCGTCAAGGATTGACGTATGTGTCGCCCTCAGTAGTGGGGCGGCTTTTCGTTTTCCATGGGCTCACCCAGGCTCGCCATGCGAGTGCGGATGGCGATGACCTGTTGTTGTAGCAGGCTGAGCGCCTGCTGCTGTTCGAACACGACCTGGTTCAGCTCGCTGAGCTGCCGTTCCAAGTGGGCGTAACGGATCTCGAGGTCGACGACGCGGGGGTCCATGGCTCGCCGACGCTTAGCACGGGCCCGGATTATTCGTAGCCGAGGCCGCTCGGCGGCTCCGCGATCGGCGCTGCCGCCGCGGGTTTCGTGGAAGACAGCTTCTCGTTGCCGTCGGTGGCGGTCGCGGCGGCTGCGACCTTGGGCGCGGGCTTGCCGCTGGAGGCCACGGTCTTGCGCTCTTTTTCGGGCTCCTTCGGCTTCGCCAGCGCGAAGTGGGGCGGCGCCCCCGAGCTACAACCCGGACCGAAGCCCGTGGCGTCGATCTGGGTGGAGTAGGAGCCGACGCTCTGCTTGCCTTGGGCGTCGCGCGTCGTGACCTGTAGCCGCAGATCGCGCGTCCCGGCTCGTGCCGGCGAGCAATAGGCGACCAGGTAGTTGCGGAAGTAATCGTCGTCGATCGCGTTGGCGACGTCATTGAGCGGCGCGCTCATGGTCATCGCCGAACCGGCCCGGGTTTCGCCGTTCTTGCCGATGAACGACAGGTTTGCGGCGCTGGCCGTGGTACCGACAGTCATCAGGAAATAGTGATGCGGAGAGTCGTCGATGAAGTCACGCAGCTTGCTCTCTTCGACGCGGCCGGCCGAATCGGGATTCAAGGCCACGACGATTAGCGTGCCGTTTCGGATCGGGCGGCCCTCTGCCGCGAGCGAAGCATCGAGCTTGCTCGCACCGTCGATCACGGCGCTATACAAGCTGGTCGACGCGTCCTTGCGGCTGAAGCTGAGCAGGCGATCCATGCTCGTGTCTTTCTCGTCCGGCTCCGCGCGCGCGTCGCGCGAGTATTCCTGGACCAGGTGTACCTTCTCCGCGCCATCGAAGGCGTACAAGCTCACGGCCTCGCGCTGCCGGAGCCGTACGATGAATGGACGCAGCGCATCGCTCAGGGATTTGCGCTCGCTGGGCTTCAGCGATTTACTCATGTCGACGAGCAGCGTTGCGTGGCTGCTGGCGGACTCCGTAGTGGGCAGTAGGGTGAGCCCAATCTGATCGTTATCGAGGGCGACGCCATTTTCGAAGACTTTGAAGTCTTGCTTTTGCAGACCCAAGACGCCGCTGCCGTGCTGACTGACCGCGACGAACAGCGCTACGTTGCCGGGCTTCTGTGAGCTCACCGCGACCGGTTCGACCCTCACGCTGCCCGTCACCAGGCTGCAGCCGCTGCCCGCGAGCAGCGAAAGCGCTACCACTGCCAGCCTCGTCCGCGTCACGGCTTGGCTCCCTCACTCACCTTGGCCAGCGTTTGCGCGAGCTCCGCCGTGCCAGTGAGGCAGGCACTGCAAGAGTGATCCGAGCTCGACGTGCAGCCGCCGCCTTGTGAGTAGCGCTCCAGGAGCCCATGCGTGCGCTTGCCACCATCCTGCTCGGCGCGTTCCAGGAGTGACTTGCGTGCGCTGCAATCGGGGGCGAGCAGCAGCGCGCTGGCGACACGCGTGTCGGCGCTGGCGTCTTGCGCCAAGTGCTCGCTGAGCTCGGCGCGAGCGCGTTCGCGCACGGTGTCACGGACGCCGGGCGTGGCGGCTAAGTCGAACGCGACGTCGCTGCCGCGGGCGCCGAGCTTGCGCAGGCTCAGGAAGGTTTGCTCGGAGGCCGGCGATTGAGCGGCGCGCCACAGGATGCCCATGACTTTGCCATTCTGTGCGCTGCTCGGCGATGCGGCGAGCAGTTGATCGACGGTCGTAACCGCCGCCTCGAAGCGCTGTGCATGCGCTTGCTGACTGGCCAAGGCGACCCCGACCTGCACGTCGCTCGGATACTTCGCGGCGAGGGCCTCGAGCGCCGGCAAGCCATGCGCTTTGGCGGCCTTGAGCTCGCCCGGATCGGCGCTCACGGCGGCTTGCGACGCGGGCTCGGCGGTTGCGACCGTGGCCGGCAGTGCAGGCGGCGCGAGGACGGCGGCAGGTTGCGGCGCCACCTCGGGGGCCGCGGGCGCGTTGGCCGTTCCTACTTCGGCTGCAGCGCTCACCGCGGGCGCGTCGTGATGGGAACGTTTGGCAATGCTGTGCGCGGCCCAGATGCCGAACAGCGCCACGAACGGCGCGCCGATTACGAGCGCGCGCGGCGCATTGCGCAGCGTTTTCTTCGACCAAGCTTGGGCTTCGGGCAGCCACGTGCGCCCGGCGTTCAAGAGCACCGAAGCCGGCCCTTCTGCGCGGGGCGGCGGGGGAGTGCTCAGCACGACCGGCATTTCGGAACCGATGGAGCTGAAGTCACGCTCGACCTTGGCGGGCTCCACGGCTTCAGCGGGCTGTCCGTCCAGCGCGTGCTCGAGGGCGAGCGCTTGTTCGACGGCGAGTGGGCGCGTCTCGTGCTCCTCCTCGGCAACAGCCTCGGCGGCAATGGGCGCCTCGTCGCTCGAGCTCAATTCAGCGCTTACTGCGTCCTCGGCTCGCTTTTCGTCGTTTCGTTCGTCGTGGGCCGCAGGCTCTTCTTCGGCCGACTGCGACTGAGCCAAGCGCGCGCGCAGGGTCGTCGCGTCGAGCACGTGGGTCGGCTCGTTGTCGGAGTTGCTGTCCAGCTCTTGATTCGACGCGGCTTCGGCAGCGGGGGACTCGGGCGTCGGATCGTCATGCACTGACGATGTGGTTTGGAGCGCGGGCGGCGATTCTTCCGCTGCGGCGTCTGGCTCGGGAGCGGCTTGTGCTTCAGGCGCGGCTGCGGCTGCCGAGGGCGCGGCTTCGGTTGACGGGCTCGCCACGGCCTCGAGGGGCGCGGGTGGCTCATCGGCTGCTGTCGGCGCCGCGGCCTCGACGTGCACCGGGGCTTCGACATGCACCGGGGCTTCGACGTGCACCGGGGCTTCGACGTGCACCGGGGCTTCGACGTGCACCGGGGCTTCGACGTGCACCGGGGCTTCGACGTGCACCGGGGCTTCGGCGTGCACCGGGGCTTCGGCGTGCACCGGGGCTTCGGCGTGCACCGGCGCTTCGACGTGCACCGGCGCTTCGAAGCGCACCGGGGCGATCGGCGCGGTTTCCGCGATTGGCGCCGGCGCGGCTTGCGGCTCGACCGGCAAGATCTCGGATTCCACGATCGCAGGCTGTGGCGCGGCCCACGGGGGCAGACCCATGACCGAAGGCATTGCGGGCGGCGCGGCGAGCGAGACGGGCGCAGCCTGCACGGGCAATGGAGGCGGCACGCTCGGTTGTTTACGACTCGAAGGCGCCGGAGGCGGCTTACTCGCGCCCGCGCTCGGAAACGCGCGCACGGGCGCGACACTGGGGCTCGGGAGCGGCGACTTGCTTCGCTTGGGCGGCGGCGGTGGTTGGCTCAGGACGGCGCGCGCAGGCGCCGGGGGCGGGTTCGCCGTTCGGACGGGCGTGGGCGGCAAAGGCGGCGGCGCTGCGCTCTTTCGACGCACGGGCGGCGGAGGCGGCTTCGACGGCATCGCGGGCGGCTTGTCTTGGTTCTCGCCTGTTTGGGCAGGCGAACTCGGAACCCGATTCCCAGTCATGGCGCTTTTTTGCATAGGCCCATCGGTCGCCCGACGCAAATCACACGAGCGTATTGAGCCGCTAAAAAACCGTCTTTATTTGGGGCAATTGGCAACTATGCCTCAGTCATACGCATTATAACGGTAGTATTCCGTTGCCACGGATTTCGAGTCTCGATTCGAGTCTCGCAGCCGGCGGCCTTCGCCAGCGGTGCTGCGTTCGGCATCGCGCGCAACGCCGAGCCCGTTGACAATACCGGCGGGTTAGAAATTGCTTCGTCAACGTTTCGGCTGCGTGGCAACTGGCTCACCGATGCGCGAACGCCGTGCGCGTGATGCGTTGAAAGACCCAGATCGGCATTCCCTGGCTCGCGATCATTTGTGATCATGCGCTGGCAAGGTTCGTTTCGCTGTCGTAGGTGACGAAGAGTCGTAGGTGACGAAGACATGACGGACGTCGAGATAGCGCAGGGTGAAGAGCGTGTGATCGATGGTCGGCCGCGCGTCTACTACGACGGCTACTGGATCAAAGCCTACGAGGTCCCAGCCGATTCGCTGCTCGCGAAGAAGCGCTTGATCGAAGCGCTCACGCATCGCCTGTTCAATCACGTCGAATACGGGTTGAACGTGCCCGGCATTCGCTTGGCCGAGGCGCGGCGCGCGTTCTTGGACGAGACCGATCAAGCCAAGAAGCGAGTCAAAGGGGGGATGCTCGCCGGCGCGCTGTTCAACCGCGCCACGGACATCTTCACCAAGCTGGTCGAGCTGCAGGCGTGCGGCGTCGAGATTCAACCGGACAATGCATTGATGCGCCAATGCGGCGAGCACCTGCAGGAATCACTCGCGCTCGGCAAAATGGTGCTCCACCGCAGTGGGGAGGAGGGCATCGACGAGCTGTGGGGCGAGCCGTTCAAGGCCTTCGCCTTCCCGATCGAAGAGTTCTACCGCAGCCGATACGTGAAGATAGCGCTCACCATGCGCGCGCTCGACTCCATCGGTGAGGCATTGCAAAGCACGGTCGCGGCTTTGCCGCCGTTTGCCGCGCTGTCGCCCGTGATCGATGAGTTCGTGCGCACGGCCAAGCTGAAGACCGAGACGCTGCGCACCGATCCGGAGGTGTTCGAGGTGTGGTCCACGTTCGTCGTGGCCAGCGAGACGCTGTGTGACTTCGAGCCGAGCTCGAGCGCGGGGGCTGCCGCTCTCGACCCGCAGCTGTGCGCGCAGTTCACGGAAATCTTGCGCGCTGGCTCGGTGCTCGTGTCGTCGATTGCGCGGGCTCGGGTGCCGATGCCCAAGAGCACCAAAGCGTTTCTCGAGCGCTGTGAGGACTTGAGTCAGGCGGCCAAGAGCAAGCGCGACGCAGGCGCCAAGCCGAGCAGCGTTACTTCGTCTGCTCAGCCTCTTTGAGCTGAGCCTGCTGCTCTTTCACGTGCGCGTTCATCTTTTCGACGGCGCTCTTGGCGTCTTCGATCATGGCGCCGGGTGAGGCGAGCAGATCGTTGGATTGGTGCGTGATCCGGCGCGTCCAACCCAGGTACGCGCCACCGAGCAGGGCGATGACGGCCAGCGCAAGGACGAAGCGGACCACCATGCCTCGCGCGCCCGGCAATAGGCGGAAAAAGAGCACGGCCAGCAGCACGACGCCTGCGCCGAGGCCGAACATTTGCCAGCCGCTCAGCCCATCGGCGCGGTGCAGCACGCTCGTGACTGCACTGGCCGGCCGATCGCCGTTGACCGGGGTCCACTCGTCGTACTGAAAGCGTTCCGCTCTTTCTCGCTGGGACGTGGGCACACGGTCCAGCGAATCGACGATGTGAACGGTGCCGCTCGCGTCGGTGTAGCGATAAAACACCGCGCCGCTGCGTTGCAAGTTGCTGCCTCCCACGCCCAGACCCATAGCCCCGCATCATGGCACGGATTTTCGCCTCGGTGCGTGACGTTTAGAGGAGGCTCGCCACCCAAGAGAAAGCGTACAGCGCACCGCCTTGTTTGAGGTTGTTGTACAGGTTCGCGCTCGGCTGGTCGCTGGAGTCGTCCTTGAAAGCAAAGTGCTCGCCGTCACTCGCTAGCGCCAGGGTGCCGAAATCCACATTCGTGAACAAACGACGTGGGTCGATGTGCAACCACAGCGCACCCTGGGGAGTGAGTTGGATCGACGTAGGGATGGGCGAAACGATGCGCTCTTTACAAATCGGAGCGGCTCCGGCTGCCCCCGAGCCAGTCATCGCGGGCACTCGGTTGCGCGCGATCGTGAGCTGGGCCTCGAACGGGCGGATTTCGGCACCCAAACGCGCGCTCCCGCCCAACTCCAAGATCACCGTCGCTTGCGGCGGATCGTTGGCGTCATTCACATCCCCGCTCGTCAGCCAAACTTGCCCGGCGAGCGCTTCGAGCGTGATGCCTCGCCCGAGCACGGGGAACCGTTGCGCGTCACCGGACAACAGGTCGACATCACGGCCTTGGGTGACTTGCGCGACGTAACTGCCGGGCAGCGTGCAGCTGGTTGCTTGTGTGCCTGATACCGGCAACGAGTCTGCCAGGTAGATGGCACCGATGTGAAGACGTGCCGTTTCGAGCGTGACCTGCCAGCCGCGTGCACCGTCGAAGATCAGCGGCTGGCCCGCGACAGCGTCCGCTGGGCCGGAGGCTGCCGCCTCGAAATTCACGGTATCGCCGCCGGTGGTGCCGCCGCAGCCCTGCAGTACAACGCTCAAAACGCCCGCCGTGCCGAGCTTCGAGATCCAATGGTGATGCATCACACGCCTCCGAAGTTGATCGCGAAGGAGCCGAAGATGGTGCGCGGCGCGCCCGCGGTGAACAAGCGTTCGGGCACCAAAGTGGGCTGCGTGCTGCCGCCGCCCGGCGCAGCGCGGTAACTCCGAAAGTCGGAGGCGAAGTTGTACTCGCCCAAGCGGTACTGCGTGCCAAGCAGGTTGCTCACGCTGAGCCCGAGCTCGATGTGAGAGAAGCCGAGCGTCGCCGAAGTATCGAGCGTGAACACGGGATCGCTGCGCTGTCCGAACGGGATCGGCCGCGGCGCGACGTAAGTGGCGCCCAGGGCGAACGTCGCGCGCGGCACTTTGCCTAGCAACTGAAAGGGCAAATCGCGAAACAACGCCGTGTCCGAGCGCAGCACGACGGGCGGCACGTTCGCGACCAACAAATGCGTGTCGTTCCAGTCCGAACGAACGAAGGTCAGGTTCGCAGATTCGTCGAAGAACTTGCCGGTGACGCGCGCGCTGCCCGCCCAACCCGAACGGGTGGTGCCCGGGCCGAGCACGTTGCGGCCCACTCCTTCGTCGAAGATCAGATCCTTGTCCACGTAGGTCACGAAGAACACCGAGCGCGCCGAGAGCTCGACATCGTCCGTGCGATGGACGAACGTCACGCCGCCTTCGTAAGACTTGATGCTGGCAAAGGGCGTCTTCACGTCTTGAGTGATGCCGCTCGGGTCCACCGAGCGGATGCCCTTGCCGTAGCTGGCGGATAGGGTAAAGCCCGAGAACGGCCCAAAGATCAGCGAAGCGCGCGGTAAGACGGCGATGCTCGAGGTCGAGGCGCGCTGATCCGGCTCGCGCGGGCGCCCGTAATCCGCTTGGCTCAGGCAACTCTGATCGACGGGCGGATTCGTGGTCGACGGGTGATCGACGTCGTGCACGGCGCAGTTGTTGGTCACATCGTAGCTGAGCAGATCACTGCGCACGCCGCCGCGCAGGCTGAGCCAATGCACGGGCTTCAGATCTGCGTCAGCGTACAAGCCGATGTCACCCAGCGTGGCGTCGATGTTCGACTCCGTGAGGTAAGGATCGCCGGTGGCTGCGGCATCGCGCTGCTGAATGCCGCTCGTCAGATCGCCGCGCGCGAAGTAGCCGAGCTCGAGGTGCTGCGGCTCGTTGAAGGCTTGCCCGTGCCAGCGCGCCGAGCCGCGCGCGCCAAGCGTGGCTTCTTTGACGGCGAGGTCGATCATGTCGCCGCGCTGGCCGTGCAGGCTCTGCAGTGGCTCTTGCACGTCTTCCAGAAAGCCCGTGAAATTCTCCAGGATGCGCATGCTGCGGTAGGTCAAGAACAGCTGCTGCGAGAGCGTGGTGTCCGTCGCTCGAGATTCGACGTCGGCGGCGAGCGTGTAGCGCGAGGCATCGCCACCCTCGGCGTTTTGCTCGTGAGCGAATGACGATGCCGCGTAGCTGTCGTAAAAGCCGATCCTGCCGGCTTGGTAGTCGTCCTCCCGAATCACCCCCGCGCTGTGATAGTGCGTCGCGTAGGCGGTCGCCAAGATGCGGTAAGAGCCTTCGCTGCCCAGGCGCCCTTCGTATTGGCCCATGGCGGTCGCGCGCTGCGCGTCGCGGTTCTGCCCGAAGCCGTCGGTCTTGTACACTTCGGCGCCGGCCAAGGTGCCCCGGCTTTCTCCCGCCGGCCCCCAGAGCAAGAGCAGGCGCTGCGTGCCGAAGCTGCCGCCCGTGTACTTGGCCGTGAACCCGCGCTGCGCGAGCCCAAGCTCGTAGTTGGCGCTGCCGGCGACGGCGTAGTTGCCTTGCCGCGGATCGAACGGACCCTCGACCACGCGCAACGACGAGACGAGCTCGGGGATGATGAAGTGCGTATCGGCGTAGCCGTTGCCGTGCAGGTTGCCGCTCTCGTTGATGGGCACGCCGCCCAGCGAGAACTCGATGTCTTGACCGTCCCCCGCGTCGAAGCCGCGCATGAAGACTTGCTCGGCGTGACCCTCGCCGCCTTCGTTCGTGAGCAGCACGCCCGGGGCGAGCTTGAGCAGCTCGGAAGCGTTCTGGTGCGGCACCAGCGTGAGCGCGCCCAACGTGACCGTGTAGTCCGACGCTCCGCGCGTCGGCGGCCGTGCTCGACCTGCGACCATGATCTCGGTCGGCCCATGGGGATCTTCGGCGGCTTCTTTGGCGGCGCTGTTCGGGACGACTGGGTCGGGGGCGGCCGCGCTCTGGGCCGGCGCAGCGGCGGGTCCGGACGCGGGCGCGGCCGATACTGCAGCTGCAGGTGGCTCGGCTGGGGGCAGCGGCGTGGGCTCCGCGGCAGCGGGCGCGAAGTGCACCAAGGCCCGCACGCGAGCTGGGATCGGCTGCCCGTTGCGTGTTGCGGGCTCGAACTGCCAGCGCTTCACCGCGTCGATCGCGGCGTGGTCGTACTCGGCGCCTGCGCTGTCGTCTACGTGGGCGTCGAGCACCGTGCCGTCTGCGGCAACGGTCACGATCACGATCACGTCGACGTCGTGATCGGGCGCAACGTGCTCCGGCCAATCCGGCGCGACTTGCGCGCGAACGTGCGGCGGAACGACCAGATCGGCGGCAAACGCGCCACCTGCCAACAACACGGAACACGAGACAATCGAAACGCCGACACGGCGCATCAGCCAGTTGCGATGGAACATGGGTTGAACACCGAAGGAAATTGCCAAGAACGTGCGCTGCGCACGCACCACTGCTCGAGCTTCGAAAGGGAAGTCGACTCAGACGGGTGGCGAAGTCTTCGGAGCGCCCAACAGCACGCGCCGCGATGCGCACGAAGCGGCGCGCGGCTCGTTCAGCAGACGCGCTTCACCAAAAACGACCGCGCCCACGTCCGGCGCATCGAAATGCGGCGCGACACTCTGCGGCGCATTCGCCGCCGCACACAAATCCGTGCTGCACGACGGGGTGTCGCTCGTCACGCTCGGTGCTCGCGACCGATGCGTTCTCGGGACGGCTCTCGCCTCCGGCTTCGCGAACGAAGCCGCATGGACGTGCACCACGCCGCCCAACGCTGCCGAGTAACTGTGCCGAACCAGCGAAAAATGCAGCGCGCCGACCACCTGCAGCAAAATCACTACCTGTGCCACGAGGGCGCCGAGTGATTTGAGGGCCGGCAAGCGATTCATCCGCGTCGAGCCGCAGGCGTACCGCAACGTCCGCGTGATGGCAAATCGAGGCCGGTTCGCCGTGTACTTCGTGGGCGCACCGCGCTGGCCGAAGGCCAGCGCTGGGGCAGCCTGGCGCCCGGAGCGCCCAGCGGGAGGACGCCAGCCGTCTCTCGCCGCTACGCGCTCGGGGCAGCAATCCTACTTCTTGATCGCCCAGACGTTGGCCTGCGTGGCGTCTGGACCGATTTGGAGCGGGCGCGTGTCGTCAGCCGTCGCCTTCTGGGTGTACGTCGCGGGGATCACGTAGGCGTGATTCATGGGACGTACGGCGTCGAAGTGCGTGTCGGCGCTGCCCGCGTATTCGGGCAGGTTCAGGATGTTCTGAGCGATGAACTTCTCGGTGTACTTCGAGCGGTTCATGTACGAGCTGTCCTTCGCGGGGTCAGAAAGCAAGAACATGTCTTGCAGGGTGCGCACGAAGGAGAAATGACTGTACACGTCGTTGTCGACGATGCCTTTGGGCGCGTTCGCTTGGTTGGTCAAGATCCCGAAGATGCTCTTGCCATGACCTTGGTTGCCGTTCTTGTAGTTGTTCACGCTCGAGTCTTTGGAGTACGTGCCATCACTATTTTGGATCAGGGGCGCGTTGACCGAGGTCTTGCCGGCCTTCCAACCGCAGCAGGAGTTGATGTCCGGTGCGGTCGCGTTGCCTTCGTCGAACATCAGCACGATGGCGACCTTCTTTTGCTGGTTTTGCCAGACGGGGGAGGCTTTGATCTTCTTGACCAAATAGTCCACGTACTTGTCGCCGCGGGCCAAGATGTTGCCGCCGGTGGCCACCGGCACGTTGTTCGAGACACTACTGCAGTCGCTGGCCGCGACCTTGGCGGTCGACGGAGGCACGGTGCCTTGCACGGTCACGCCATGCATGTCGTCGCATTGATCGGGGATCACGAAGTTCAGGTTGCCGATGCTGCCGTTGTTCAAGTCCGTGCCGAACTGGTCGAGGTCGTAATTCGGGGGAACGGCGTACACGCTGGTGTTGAGCAGCACGCTGTCCCATTGCCCGCCGCCGAGCGTGCGGTTCGAGTACTTGAAATCAGGCTCACTGCGCACTTCTTGGTACGCCATGCCGGGGTGGTGCTTGGTCTTGTACAGGCCGGCCGGCACGGGCAAGAGCAAGCTCGGGTTGCCGATCGCGACCGTGTTGCCGGCGAGCGTGCCCGGCGCGTACACGTTATCGGGCGCGACCACCGCGCTGTCCGCGACGCTGTCGGTGCGGATGTCTTGGCCCGGGTTCATCGACTCGTTGTACGTGCGCCAAGTCATGCCAGCTTGATTGATGGCCGTGAACAAGTTCGGCTTGCCGGTGATGTTGTGGTTCACGCCCGCGGACTGCGTGCAAGTAGCCGCGAAGGGCGAGTTGGCGAGGCCCGGTTGGGTCTTGTCCGGCAAGGGCAAGTCCTTCGGGGCGTTCGCACCCGTGGCGTCACAGTTCCACTGCGAGTCGTCGGTGATGCCGAAGTCATCGGCGCCGCCGAGCGCGGTGTAGTTCGGCTCGCTCGGATTCCCCGTAGCGTAGTAGCTCGCTGCTTGGTTGCCCTCTTGCAGATAAGCGTTGATCTTCGGCGCGTACGCCGAGCCGAGCATGGCTTGCGTCGACTTGTTCTCGAGCATCACGATGAAGATGGCGTCGTAACGCGGGATGCCTTCCACGGCGAAGGCGGCTTGCTCGGCCTTCGCGAACGTGATCGGCGTGCGCGTATCGGGCGTGGTGGCCGTGGCGGGCGAGACACCGGCAAGGCCGGTGAGCTCGGGGTTGCCGCCGGGGACGGCTAGCGCGTCCGGGTACAGGTCGTGACGATCCAGCTTGGTGATCGCGTAGCGGAAGCGGCTATTCAGCTGGTGGGATTCCTTGAGCAGCGCCGTCTTGTTGCCCCCGCTCAGGGTGCTGGGGTCGGCGAGCACCTGCGTGCTGGGAACACCGATGCGTTGGGCGAGCGCGAGCCGCTCGCTCGCATAGTCCGTGCCGTTGGCTTCGGTTTGGCGCACGACCTCGCTGGACAGCGGGCTGAGCACGATGCTCGAGCCTTGCTCGGTCACTTGATCGAGCGGCGCGCGGTACACGTTGCGCGACGGATTCTTGAGGCCGCTAGCCGTGTTGGTCGCGTCGCTGCCGATGTCGGCGAGCAGCGCGGCCGGCGCGCTGAGCAAGAGCGAGAAGTGACCGGTGGCGTCGGTCACGGTGCTCTGCTCGCCGTTGTCGCACGCGCCGTTGGCGTTGGCGTCGACGCACACCTTGGCGCCAGCGTAATACGCGGCGCCGATGTTTGGCTCGGTCGGGCTACCGGGCACGAAGGCCGCGGTGCTGACCACGCCGTTCGCCGCCACGCTGCAGGTCACGGTCGCGGTTTGGGTGTCGGCGCAGCCTGCGCTGGTGTCGCCGTCCGTCACGGTCAAGGTGAGGGTCGAGGTGCCGGGCGCGGTGCAGGTGAAGCGCGGGCTCTTGGCCGTGGCGTCGTCGAAGCTGCCGGAAGTGGCCGACCATTGGTAACTGAGCGGGGACGGGCCGGCGTCGGAGTCGTGCGCGGCGCCGACCAGCGAAATCGAGCTACCGACGTTGACCTGGGTGGGGCTCGCGGAAAGCTCGTCGATCACCGGACAGACATTGACCTTGCCGTCGAGCGCGACGCTGCCGGTCTTGGGCGGCGTGTGGCAATCGAGAGTGAGTGTGACCGACGTCGTGCTGCGCGCGGTGATGTCGAACGACGCGGAGCCGCCGCAATTCGTGGTGCCGTCGGTGGCCGTAGCGGTGATCGAGATGCTGTAGCCGTTGCCCGCTGGGAGCCCGCCGATGATGGCCGAGAAGCGGGTCGCCGCTGACAGCTCGATGCTGCCCGTCTTGCTGAACGAGCTCGGGCCGATGATGGTGTAGTCCGCGGAGTCGAGCGTCAGCCCGCTGCCGACCTGAAGCGAGAGGCCGAGCTCGCCGGACTTGTTCTCGTTCGAGCCGGGGCTCGGGCTCGAGCCGGGAGAGGAAGATCCGTCACTCGAACAGCCAACGACGCCCAGGCAGGCCGAAGCCCCGGTGAGCGCCAGAATCGATACCCCGCTGAGTAGTCTTCGCACAGTAAACCTCCGTACCATCGTGTCGTCACTAGGACGTGCGCCGGCAACGTGCGCGGCTTGCGGCGGCCCTTTACAAGGATCACGCCAAGCGACGGACAACTTCGGTCACAGTGCAGTGCGACGAACGCGGGCCGCTCGTGACGAATCTTTAACGCCGATCAGCGCGGGCCCCTTTTTGGGCCGTTCGAAAATCGGAAAGCGGGCTCCGGAATTCGAATTCGAAGCCCGAAAAGTCAGGGAAAATCGACATATTTCGACGCGCGGACGCCGCGATGGCGTTGCTCGGCGCGCGTCTGATTTCCATTACCGTCGCGTTCAGTTCGTGCGTCGAATGCCGACCTTCGCGAGCGCGAATTCGACGCCGCGGAAGAAGCGCGTCCCGTCGAGCAAGGAGTTCATCCAACCGGTGGTGATGCAGTAATGCGACTCGTGGCTGCCGCTGTGATGAAGCGAGTGATGCGCGGCCGACAGGAACAAGCGCGAGCGCTGCATGGCACGCACCCAGCTCGGCGGATCTGCCATGTGCGCCCACTTGTGGATTTGGGAATTGCAGTAGCTGCCCAAGAACACCCCGAACACCAAGGCCAGGATCCACGGACTTTGCACGACGAACATCAATACGAAATGCACGGGCGAGCTGAAGATGAACACATCACCATTGGTTTCGATCGCGTCGTGGCGCGTGATGTCCAACTGATCACTGTGGTGCTCGCGGAACGTGCGCACGAAGCCGCCGAAGATCGGCATGCGCGCGTGCCCGTAGCTGTCCGCGGCCCAATGCACCACGCCGGAAAGCACGTCGGCCAGGCAGAGGCCAGCAAACACGCAGGCGAGCGCCGAGCCCCAGGCGCCCGCGGGCAAGCGGCGCACGGATAACCAGGCCGTGACTACGAGCAAACCGCTGCCAAAGAACAAGCCGAACACTTCGGCGATGCGATGCGAGCGGGCATAGCCGTAGGTCTTGGGCGCGCTAGCCACCGGTGCAGTAAACACCGGACCGACTGCATCACCGCCACCGCCTGAAAGATCCGCCATCTATATACAATACGAACGAGTGGCGAACGCGGATCTTTCACGTGGCGACCCTCACGTTTTTTTCGTGTTTCTCCGGTCTCGTTGACCGCGTTGGCCGTGTTGGCCGTGTTGGGCGCGACGCAGCTCATTGGCCGTGTGGCTGGATCCGTCGGGACTCCAGCCGGGTGCTGCAAACAAGTAATGAAGCGCATCGCGCAGCGACCGGGAGCGGCCGAGATCGCGCGCCAGGGCCTGCCATTCATGCACGGCAATGCGCAGCGGATTGAAGGTCTGGATGTCGTGCGTCAGCCCGTACTGCACCCGTTCTGCCTCGTGCTCGCGTTCGAACGTGCCAAACAAGCGGTCCCAGACGATGAGCACTCCGCCGTGATTTCGATCCAGATAGACCACGTTTTTGCCGTGATGAACCCGGTGATGGGAGGGCGTGTTGAACAGCCATTCCAACGCGGAAGGCAGCCGCCGCACGGCCTCGGTGTGGATCCAGAATTGGTACAGCAGGCTGACGGCCTGCGCGAACAGGATGCGTTCGGGCGGAAAGCCGATCAGCGCCAACGGCAGCCAAAATAGCGGGCCCGTGAAGGGCGTGAACCAAGGCTGGCGAAGCGCGGTCGAGAGATTGAAATATTGACTCGAGTGATGGTTGACGTGCGCCGCCCAGAGCAGGCGAACCTCGTGATGAGCGCGATGAAACCAGTAGTAGCAAAGGTCCTCTCCTAGAAAGAGGATGGGCCAGGACCAGGCACCCCAGCGCGTGGCGTCCAGGACGCGGTGCTGATAGGCGAGGTGCCACAAAAAGACTGCTCCCAGCGTGCTGAAGGCGCTGATGATCACGTTGCCGACGCCCATCGCCAAACTTGCCAGCGTGTCGCGTGTCTCGTAGCCGCGGATGGAGCCTGAGCCCCGGCCCCCCGCCCGCACGGCTCGCATCGCCCACCTGCGCTCGAGCCAGAGACTCAACAAGAAGCCGGGGATCGCATACAGCAGGAGGTTCGACACCGACGCGCTAGACTAGACTAGACCAGACCAGACTATCCGGAGCCCGCCGCTCGCCGACATGTAGTTATTGGGTGATTCGAGGGCTTTTGGAAAGCGCGGGGCTCGTGGAGCTGGCGAGCTCTGGGGCGGTTTTTGGCTGGACGCTGAGAGGCGGGTTGATGATAGTTCCGAGTTCCAGTGTGGGTCGCTGTCTTTCCAGCCTGAGTTAAGAACCATGGCAACAGGGTCGTCCATAACGAGCATGTTCTGCGCGCGCCGGGCTTCCGCTCTGGGAATGGTCTTCGCTTTTTTCAGCCTGCTCGGCGTGACGAGCTGCCTTTACGATCCCGATACTCGGTGTGACTCGACGCAACGCTTCGACTCGAGCGCGGGCCTGTGCGTGTGTGACGAAGCTCAGAACCTGATCGCTGGCGAGCACGGCTGCGTGTCGTGCGCCGAGCACGAGGTTGCAGCCAATGACGCTTGCTCCTGTGCTCCGGGCTACACGCGTCCGAGCGGAGGAGGGGCGTGCACGGACTTCCCGCCTGCGCTCGGTACCGCGTGTACCAAGGACGCCGAATGTCCCGACGCGACCTACGACACTTGCCACGTCCTGAGTGACGGCTCGGGGTACTGCACGAACGCCTGCACGGACACGAGCAGCTGCGCGGGCGGCTACGCTTGCGATACGAACGCGACGCCCAGCTACTGCGAGCGCCCGCCCACCGGCCAAGGCAAGAGCTGCTCGACCGACGACGACTGCGCCGGGACCGACGCCACCTGGTGCGAGAGCTTCAACACCCACTCCTGCTTCGTGCAGAACTGCTCGCTGACCACGAACGACTGCTTTCCGGGCAAAGAGTGCTGTGACATCAGCGTGGCTTCCCTGGGCACGATGAAGAATCCGATCTGTGTCGATACTGGAACATGCCGCGCACAGTGAGGTGCCGAACGATGAATGCCTCGACGGTGGCACTCGGCGTCCTGTTACTCTCGGCGAGCGCCGTCGCCGCCGAGCCGACGCCCGCGCCCGGAGTTGCTCCGCTCGCTCCTGCGCCCGCTGCCGGTGCGCCCGCGCCCGCTCCAGCGCCTTCAGTGTCCGCTCCAGCGCCTTCAGTGCCCGCCCCACCGCCAGCGTCTGAAGCGCCGAGCACAGCAGTGCCGGGCGGCGATCGGGCCGCTGTAACGGCGCCCGGGCCGACGGCGGCGCAGGCGGATAGGGATGCCGAGGGCAAGTTCGCCGCGGCATCCGAACCCAGCTCCGATAGCTTCACGAGCGAAGAGTCGAGCGGAGACAGCGACACTCAGCGCAAGCTCGATCTGTACGGCTTCGCCGACTTCACCTATCAGCGGCTGTTGATCCCCAAGGACAACGTTTGGACCCGCACCTACCCGAGCGTGAACTCGTTCGCGGTCGGCAATTTCAACCTGTACATGAGCAGCAACCTCGGCGATTCGTGGCGCGCCCTCGCCGAGGTGCGTTTTCTCTATTTGCCCAATGGGGCGAGCACCACCGACCCAGCAACGGGTAATGCCAACCGCCAAGACACCACGGTGCTGGACTACGCCGGCTTCGAGGAGCCGATTCGCTGGGGCGGCATCCGCATCGAGCGCATCTACGTCGAGCACGAGTTCAACGGCCTGTTGAAGCTGCAAGTTGGCCAGTTCCTGACCCCTTACGGGATCTGGAACGTGGATCACGGGTCACCCACGATCATCGGCATCAAGAAGCCGTTCGTCGTTGCCGCGCAGCTGTTCCCCGAGCAGCAGACCGGCCTGCAGCTGTACGGCAGCGGCTTTTTGGACCCCTTCGAAGTCGGCTATCACCTCACGTTGTCGAACGGGCGTGGCCCCGTCGAATACGAAGACTTCAACGACGACAAAGCCTTCGGTGGCCGGGTGTACGCCAAGACCGACTCGGTGGGGACGCTCACCGTGGGCGCCTCGTTCTACCGCGGCGGTTACTACGACCGGTCCGCCAAGTATGCGCCGACCTCCAGCGGTGGCGTCGATCAGACGTACACGACCCTGTCCAAGTACGAAGAGATGTCGCTCGGCGCCGACGTGAAGTGGGAATACAAATCCTGGCTCGCTCAGGGCGAGTTCCTGATGAACGAGACCAACTTCGATAACGGGGCGCGCCCGCGCGTCCAAGTCGTCAAGCCCCCGCAAGGCTATACCCCGGACTACCGGCGCTGGGGCGCGTACGGCTTACTCGGGTATCGGTTGTCGTTCTTGCCGCTGATGCCGTACGCGATCGTGCAGCACGCCTACGCTCCCGATACGCCGAATACGCCGCCCGCCACCGCTTACGAGGTGGGCGTGAATTATCGGCCCACTGCAGCAGTCGTAGTGAAGCTCGAGTATCAAGACTGGCATTTCACGTCCCCAGGCGCGGCGGGCTTCGGTAACTACCCGCTCCGGATTTTGGCCTCCCAAGTCGCCTGGGCATTCTGAAAGATGGCACGTTCGATTTCTCCCAGGCACGGCCGGCGCGCGGCGCTGCTGCTCACGTTTGCGCTGCTCGCTGCGCTCGTGGGTCTCGTGCCACGGGCCGAGCACAGCGCTCGGGCCGCCGAGCGCGTCGTGCTCGCGGTGATCGTGGCCAAGGATTCGCCGCTGCAAGGCTTGAAGATGACCGAGCTGCGCCGCATCTTCACCAACGCGGATGACAGCGGCTTCTCCGGTCAGCGCAGCACGCCGTTCAATCACACGGCACGCTCGAGCGATCGCATTGGGTTCGACCAAACCGTCTTGCACATGAGCCCGGAAGAGGTGAGTAGATTTTGGATCGATCGCAAGATCCGCGGTCTGCCAGGGCCGCCCCGCGCGGTGGATTCGCTGTCGCAGCTGCTGCGCCTTGTGTCGCGGAACAGCGCCGGCATCGGCTACGCGCGGCCTGCGCAGCTCTCGAGCGACGTGCGTGTGATTCGCGTGGACGGTAAGCTGCCGAGCGAAGCCGGTTACCCGCTGCAATTCAACGAATAGCGGCCGAAGCCAAAAATAGCGCCGTTTGGCGGCGGCTGCGCAAAACGATTGCGGCGATCCACGGCGAGCGTTACCCGGCTGTTGGTGCCCGCGTCTCTGTCCGCGCTGAAACAACGCTTCGAGGTCGTGAGCGCGGGATTCGGCGCTCAAGATTGGACCTTGCTCGGCGCGCTCGCCACGGAGCTAGCGTTGCCGCAGAGCGTGATCGAACAGTTGAGCCCCGCGCCGGCCATGCCCGCGCCGCTCTGGCTGAAGCGCGCCCAGACCGAGGGCTGGATCGTGGCCGCGCGTTTGCCGCGCTCGGGCTCGCTCAAACCGCACTTTGCCGTGCATCCGGAGTACGAACAGCTCGTGCTGCGACGGCTCGCCGACACGGGCGAGCTGGAGCGCATTGCGGCCGCGCTGCGCGTGCTGCTCGGCGCGCGCTCGGTGAGCGATTTGACGTTGGCCTTGCACAGCGGCGGCCTGGACGAGTTTCAGCGTCGCTATGCCGCGCGCAAGCGACCGTCCGATAGCGTCCCGAGCACGCGCGCGGAGTGGCTGCGCCGCTCGCTGTGTGAGCCGTTCGACCCCGTATGGCTGGCGCGGGCCTGGGGTGACGATGCCTGGCGAGTGAGCCGATTGGTGCTGGAAGAATGCTTGATTGGCCCGACGCCGTGCGACGAGCTGTACGCGTGGCTGGGCGAGCGCAGTCAGTCGACAACGGAGGCCGAGCCCGATCCGGAGCTGTGCTCGGTCCTGTATCAACACGCCGTCTTGCGCGCCGAGCTCGAGCGGGTGCAGCGCTTGGTTCCGCTGGTCTCGAGCCAGGTGAGCTTGGCGTTCTCGGCGGCGGTGCGCTTCGTCGAGGGCAATTTGCCGGACGCCCAGCGGCGCTTGGATCAAGTGCTCGGCGGCTCGAGCAAGCGGCAAGTGATCCCCGATTGCGGCGCCCTGGCGCCGTTGTTCGCGCTGCTCTTGTGCGCGCGAGACACTGACGAGGGGCGCTCCGCCGCCAAGCGCGTGCTGAATGCCGGCAGCGGTGAAGGCAACCGCGGCGCGCAGCGCGCCTTGCGCACGCTGCTCAAGCACCTGTCCGAGCCGCCCGAAGAGCAACGCCGGCTCGACGTGCATCAGCTAGCGTCTGATGTCGGCGCTTGGGAAATCCTGATCTTGGCGCTGACCGTGCATCTTCACTCGCCCGACAAATGGGCGCGGGCCAACTGGTGTCAGGAGCTCGTACGGCGAGCGCGCGAGTGGCAACGCGCGGGCTACGCTTGGCTCGCGCGCCAGGCCTTATTTTTGGCAGAAATGCTGAACGAAGAGCACTTTCGCGCCGAGCTCTTGCGGCTCGAGGTGCCCCCGCTCACGGGCCGCGGCTCACGCGAGCTCGTGCTTTGGGATCTGATCTCCACCAAACCCGAGTGGCAAAAGGCGCTCGAAGCGCTGGCACTGATCACGCAATGCGCCGCAGAAGAACGAGCGCAGAGCTACCGCGTGGCTTGGTACGTGGACATGGTGCGAGGTGAGCTGAACCGCCCCGCGCTGCAGGAATGCCGGCCGGGCGAGGGTTGGAGCGACGGGCGGCGGGTCGCTCTGGCCGACCTGTGGGCAATGCGTTCCGATCTGCCGGCGGAGGATCAACGGGTGCTCGACTGCACGCGCGAGGTGCACAACGGCCAGCGTGATTTCACGCCCGAGGCAGCGGAGGCGTTGATCGGCCATCCGCGGGTCGTCAACGGCTTGCGCTCGCGCGCCCCGGTGCAGGTGCTGCGCGGCACGCCGCGCATCGAGACTCGGGAAGAGCGCGGCTACGTGCAAGTGTTCGTCGAGCCTCCGGAGCCGCAGCTCGGGGTCAACGTGGTGCCCGAGGACGAAACGCGGCTCGTCGTGTATCGCGTCAGCGAAGCGGTATTTCGCGCTAGCGAGGCTTTGCGCGGCGGCGCGCGGGTGCCCAAGAGCCACGAGGCGCAGCTGCTGGCCGTGCTCGGCAAGCTGGCCGAAAGCATCGACGTTCGTAGTCCAGAGTTGGGTAGTGAACGCACGGTTCCGGCGGACGCAACGCCTTGCCTGCGCTTTGCAGTCCACGCGGGAGCGTGGCTGGTTCAGTTGGGCGTGCGTCCATTCTCGCATGCCGGGCGCTTCTTCCTCGCGGGCGTCGGGCGCACGAGCTTGAATGCGTACATCGACGGTCAGCGCCTGCGCTGCGAGCGTGACTTGCTGCTCGAAAAGCAGCGCAGCGAGGCGTTGAAGGCGGCGTGCCCCACGTTCGCCGCCGAGCCAGACCCCGACGAACGCTCGCCGTTCGACGCGCCCGACAGCTGGACTTTGGGCGAGGAAGGCGTGTTGCAACTGCTGAGCGAGCTGCGCGCATCCAACGTACCTTGCGGGCTCGAATGGCCCGAGTCTGGAGGCATGAAGCTCAGCGCCTACGTGAGCTCCAAGACGCTCCACGGCCGGTTGCGCAGCGACAAGGGCTGGTACCTGGTGACCGGCGGCATGCGGCTCGACACCGTGACGGAGATCTCGCTGGGTCAACTGTTGCGCGCGCCGGCGATCGGCAACGGCCGCTTCATTCGCCTAGAAAATGGCGATTTTCTCGAGGTGGAGAGCCGGATTCGGCGCGTGCTTTCGGCGCTGCGCGCCGTGAACGACAAGCCGCGCGCGGGGACCGAGCTACGCCTGCCGAAAAGCGCGGTGTTCGCGCTCTCCGAGCTCGAACAGGCGGGAAGCGGCTTCGAGATCGACGTCGAGGGCCAGGCTTGGTTGTCGCGCGTGGCCGAGCTATCCAAGAAGGAATTCGAGGTCCCAGCGGCGCTGAAGGCCACGCTGCGGCCGTACCAGCTCGACGGCTTCCGCTGGTTGTCTTACCTGAGCGAGCTCGGGCTGGGCGCCTGCCTCGCCGACGACATGGGCCTCGGCAAGACGATTCAAATCCTGGCTTTGCTCTTGGCGCGCGCCGAGGAAGCGCACGGCCCGGCGTTGGTGGTGGCGCCCACCTCGGTGTGTAGCAACTGGATCGCGGAGGCGGCTCGCTTTGCGCCGACGCTCACGGCGCTCGAATACGTCGGCAAAGATCGAACCCAGCTGCTCGGGCGCCTGAGCGGTGCCGCGGGCGCGCGTAGCGTCGTGGTCTGCAGCTATACGTTGCTCCAACAAGACCAAGCTGAGCTATCGGCCATCGGGTGGGGCACGGTGGTTTTGGATGAAGCCCAGTTCATCAAAAACTCCGAATCTTTGCGGGCAAAAGCGGCCTATTCGCTATCCGCCAAGCAGCGCATCGCTGCCACCGGCACCCCGGTCGAAAATCACTTGGGCGACCTGTGGGGCATCTTTCGTTTCTTGAATCCCGGCTTGCTCGGGGACTGGGCCCACTTCAAGCGCACCTTCGTGATGCCGGTCGAGCGCGATGCGGGGCGTGAGTCGACGGAGTTGCTGCAAAAGCTGGTCAAACCGTTCTTGCTCCGGCGCGTGAAGCGAGACGTGCTGTCCGATTTGCCGCCGATCACCGAAGTACAACACGACGTGCACTGGACGGAGGAAGAAGCGTTGCGCTACGCGATGCTGCGCAAACAGATCCACGACAAGCTGTACACCGTGCACGGGAAACGGAACAACAAGCTCGAAGTGCTGGCCGAGATCATGCGCCTCCGTCGCTTCTGCTGCCACCCGGCGCTCGTCTTCCCAGACGCACCGCGCGAATGCTCGAAAGTGGACGCGCTGTTGGAGCTCGTGGAGGAGCTGCGCGAGAACCAGCACCGCGCCTTGGTGTTCAGCCAGTTCGTGGATTTTTTGAGCTTGGTCCGCGAGCAGCTCGACGAGCGCGGCGTGCGTTACGAGTACCTGGACGGCAGCACGCCCCAGGCGCAACGCGCGGCGCGCGTGGCCGCGTTCCAAACCGGGGATGCGCCCCTGTTTTTGATTAGCCTCAAAGCGGGCGGCTTCGGCTTGAACCTGACCGCGGCAGACTACGTGATTCACCTCGATCCATGGTGGAACCCGGCCGTTCAGGCGCAGGCGACCGACCGCGCGCACCGCATCGGCCAAGAGCGCCCGGTGACGGTTTATCGCCTGATCACGCGGGACAGCATCGAAGACAGCATCGTCAAGCTGCACGCCACCAAACGCCAATTAGCCGGCGCCCTGCTCGACGACGGCGACGCGATCGCCGGCTTGAACGCGGACGAAATCTTGCAGCTCGTGACGGAGTCGGTGGCGGAACCAGCGTAGTTGCCACACTCAGGGGACCGTTGGCGCATGCAGCTAGGCGTGCGATGGTCTCGGGCATGCCGACCTTTACCCGCAACGACACCACGATTGTGTACGAGGTCCACGGGGAAGGGCCTACGCTGTTGCTGTTCGCTCCGGGCGGCATGCGCTCGGCAACCGCGATCTGGGGGCGCGCGCCGTACAACCCGATTACCGAATTTGCCTCGCAGTTTCGGGTGATCACGATGGATCAACGGAACGCGGGCGCGTCGCGTGCGCCCGTCACTTCCGAGGACGGCTGGCACACGTACACCGACGATCACCTTGCGCTGCTCGACGAGCTCGGGGTCGAGCGCTGCCAGCTGCTCGGGATGTGCATCGGCTGCACCTTCGCGCTCGGCGTGATCGCGCGCGCCCCCGAGCGGGTCAGTGCCGCCGTGTTGCAGCAGCCGATCGGGATCAGTGACACGAATCGCCCCGTTTTTTACGAGTTGTTCGACGCCTGGGCGAAGGAGCTGACGGAAGCGCGCAGCGATGTAAGCCCCGAGGCTTTGCCGGGGTTTCGCGAGCACATGTTCGGCGGCAATGAGCTGACGTACGGCGTTTCACGCGAGGCCGTGGCGCAGTGTCCGGTGCCGCTGCTCGTGCTGCGGGGGAACGACGTGTACCACCCCGCGCCGATCTCCGAAGAGATCGTACGCATCGCGCCCCACGCCGAGCTCGTTCACGACTGGAAGACGGGTGACGGTCTGCCGAAAGCGATCGAACGAGTGCGCTCGTTCTTAAACGCGCGCTGACGCGGCGTGTCGCGCCACGATCACGTAGCCCAGTGACTCACTGTCGTCCGGCGCTACGCGATCCAGCACGCGCGCGGTGACGGACACGGTCGTCATGCCCAGAGCCACTGCGGGAATCAGCCAATAGCGCGGCCTTTGCCGTTGCTCGGCTTCGTGCCCGAGCTTGCCGAGCCGCTGAGCGACGCCGCCCGCGTGAACGAAGTGCAAAGCCAAGTACGAGTTCAGCTTGTGGCCGAGCAGACACCACAGATTGCCCATCGCTTCGCAACGCTCGACCACGAGCCCCGCCTCGGCACACAGCGCGTGCAGCCCGTGGGGGCTGAAGCGAAAGTAGTCGTGAGGCTCTTCGTGCAAGCGAAATGAGAACGGCGCGCTCAGCAAGAGACGGCCCTGGGGATGCAGCACGCGCGCCATCTCGCGTAGCAAGTGCTGAGGATTCGGGGTGTGCTCCAGCGTTTGCACGGACAGCACGGTATCGAACTCGCCGTCGGCGAAGGGCAGGCGCTGACCGTCGTAGAGCAAGTCCGGCCCGCGCGTTCGCGCGGAGCTCGCGGTCTGGCGAAAGGCGGCCTCGTGCTCGACCCCGAGGTACTCGCTGACGTACGGCAAGAAGATCTCCAAGTACGGCTTATCGCCGCAGCCGACATCGAGTAGCCGGCCGCGCGCGAGCGGCGCAACACCTTGCAGCGCCCGGATCACGAGCGACCATTGAAGGTCGACGAAATTCGCGGCCCGCCGAGCGAGCATCTCGAGCGCGTGCATCAACGCTTGCGGGCGACGAGCAGCATCTGTTCGCCCCAGAAGTTGCGGTTCAAATAGAAGAGCGGCTTCAGTGCGCGCCCGAACAGCGCGTAGCCCGCGCCGAGCACGCTACTGATGTTACGGCCCGCTCCGCGGCTCGTGGGCTCGCCGGCACTGGGCATGCTGAAACGCGAAGCCACCCGAACGGCGCTGCGATAGATGTTTTGAAACGGGAAGCCCCAGGCGAGCACCTCGAGCGGATCGAGCTCGGCGCCCAGCGCCAGCTCCAGCAACGCGGCCGACGAGTAGTGGCGTTGGTGGCCGATCAGCTCGTCGAAGCGAGACATCTTTCCGCCGGGCACGGTGAGCACGAGCAGGCCGTTCGGGGCCAAAAGCTTGGCCGCCCGCTCCACGGCTCGCCGGTCGTTCGGGATGTGCTCGATCACCTCCGAGCAAGTGACGAGCTCGAAACGCCCCACGTCCGCCGCGTGAATGCGCTCGAAATCGGGCTCGCTCAAATCCATCTGAAACACGCGCAGGGCTGGGTTCAAACGCTGAGTCTCACGCACGGAGGCGAGCGACACGTCCGCCGCGCACAGCTCGGCGTTCGGGAAGGCGCGCCGCAGCTCTGGCAGCAACTCGCCGCGGCCGCAGCCTGCCTCGAGCACGTGCCGGGCGCCGCTCGCGTGTCGCAGGCACAACTCGACGATCAAACGCCGACGGTGGAACGCGGCCGGGCTCGCCGCGTCCAGATGCCCGTAGCGCTCCCACATTTCGTCGTAGAACTCGGCCGCAGCTGCGGTCGACTCCGGCAGGTCGGGATCACGCTCAGACACGCGGGCCTTGCTACCACGGTTTCCCGATCGTTGTCGCGTCGCCGCGTGGGCAGCGCGCACTGCTCGGCACTCCCGCTCAGGGTGTGTACGGCTGCTCTTTCGTATAGTCCAAGAAATTGCCGGACAGCATGAGCAAGGAGATCATCGTCCAAGAACCGTCGTAGTACTCGCCGCCCACGAGCAAGCTGCGCGTGGCGATCGCCGTGTAGCCCTGCTCGAGCAGGGCCGAGAAGGCAGCGTCGGTCATCGCGCCGACGGTGGCCGGGCCAATGAAGGCCGCAGACTGCCCGGACGAATTGGCGGCCTTCGCGGTGCCGTTCAGCTCGTAACCATCGACGATGTGAGCGACGCCGATACCGCCGAAGAACTGGCTGGTCTTGGCCGCGTAGCTCTTGGCGCGCGGCTCGGCGTTGACGCAAAAGTCGATGCCGATGCGGAACGGCGTGCGGCACGAGTCGTACTGGTAGTTCGTGGGCGCGCCCATGAACGCGGCACCCGTGGGCGCGCCGGCGCTCGTGGACCAGGCGGGCACGAGCCCGTTGCTCGCGTTGCCGTTCGCGGCATTCAGCGAGTTTTCGAGCGTGTCGTACGACGTGGATACGACGTCGTTCCAGCCCATGTTGCCGCTGGCAGCGGCGAATGCCCGATAATAAGAGGGCGCAAAATACGAGATGTTCACGAGCGACCATGGGTCCGGCAGGTTCCAACTATCCCCGGGCTTGACCAGCTTGCCCTCGTGGATCTCGTGGTCCCACATGTTTTGGATCTGACCCTTGGCCACGTCCAAGTAGCTCTTGCCCAGGCTGCCGCTGCCGCCCCATTGTCGATCGGCCATCAGCAACGCGAACGCCATGTCCTCGTCGGCGTCGCTCGCGGCGCCTTCACCGAGGCGCTTGCTGCCCGCGGCGTCGATGTACCAATCCATCAACCCGAATTTGCTGAGCCACTGCTGCTCGTACTTCCAGAGCTCGTCGAACAGCTGCTGGTCGTTCATGTACACGGCGATCAACATGCCGTAGCCGATGCCCTCCGAGACGGTGGATCCCATATCGAGCCCGCTGTCGGTCGGCGTGCGTTTGACGCGCAGGTGACCGCCCGCGCCGTCGGCCGTCACCATGTCGGCCTTCCACCATTGATACGCCGCGCGCACATCGCTGTTTTTGAACGCCGGGTAGCGGCAGTTGGCGCTCAGCCGGTTCTGCGGAAATGGAAACTTAGCGCTGGGCGTGGCCGGCGTGGGGCCGAGATCGGGAGCGCCCGCGGCACCCGCGGCACTGCCGCCCGTCCCGCCGCTCAGCAGCGGCACGTTGCCACCCGCGCCGCCGAGCGCACCTTGACTGGCAGAGCCCGCGCTGCCCGAGCTACCCGCCGCACCGACCGCGGCGCTGCCCGCTGCGGCACCGCTGTTGGGCGGGCTAGCGGAAGGGATTGAACAGTGCGTCACTCCGAGGAGTAAGAGCGTAGGCACACCGAAGGTAAGCAAACCGAGTCGTCGCATCCGTCGACGAACGTAGCTCAAGAGGCGGTGTTCGCAATTTCGAATTCGAGCCCCCTCGAATCGCGAATCAAAGTTAGGAACATTTCATTTGCCGAAGCCGAGCCGATACAATCCAGCGGCAAGGTCTTTCTGGAGCGCGACCGGATCATGCGCGGAGATCAGGTGCACATCCGGCGGCAGCGCAGCGAGTGCCTCGAGTTGAGCCGCCACCGCCGGGCGATCTTCCTTCATCAGCAGCGTGGCGATGCCCGGACGGCCGCGCTTGCGCGCGACGTTGTCGAGGGCCCAGGCGATGTCACCGACGAACAGGAAGCGTTTGCCATCGGCCAGCTCGACGTACACGAGCTGCGAGCCGACGCTGTGTCCCGGCGCTTTCTGCAGGACCACGCCGGGCGCCAACGTGTATAGGCCAGTGTAGTCGAGCGGCTGCAACTGTTCCAGCGTGCCGGGAGGGAACTCGGCGCGCTCGAGCTTGGGGCCGTTGAGCTGCTCGCGGGTGATGCGCACCTTCCTGGCGATGCTCGCGAAGTCCGGCGCTGCGGCGACGCCGCCGACGTGATCCGGATGCTCGTGCGTGAACACGATCGCGTCGGCCGACTTCATCGCGTCCTCCACGCGTGCGAAGGCGGCTGCGTCGGGCCTGGCGCCGGGGATGGCTTTCGAGGCGGCCGGGCTCATCGCGGTGTCGACGATCAGCGAGCGATCTGCCCACACAACGCGGTGCACGAGCAGCGTCATGGCATGCATCCGAAAACTGTCACCGGCGACGACGAGCGCGCCCGGGAACGCGAACTCACCCACGCGCTCGACCTCGATGTGATCAGGCAATGGGCCTGCTGCGGCGATGGCCGCGCGGTGCAGGGCATCGACGTCGATGACGTACTTCGGGCCGGGCGCCGCTGCGGTTTCGAACAACAGCACCTCTGCGAGCAACAAGACTACGATGACGCCGAGGGTGATCTTCATCCACAGTTTGAAGCGCATGCGCTCTGACTAGCAGCCTGCGCGTGGCACGAGCGAGCGAAAACCGAGCGACCGGCGCGTACGGCTTCCGCTAACCTGACTGATAGTGTGATACTTACGGTCGGACCAGAGCGCGAAGTGAGCTGCCTGGCGTGCATTGCGAGCGCCCACCCGCAGAAAAACTCAGCCGCTCATTTGTCGAAGCGCGAGCGCGCCCAGCTCACGAGCTGCCCGGGCGCTGTTCGCTCCAGCGTCGGGGCAAAGCGCTTGCGCCAATCCCCGTGCCCGAGGCGGCGCTTGCCGCGCACTTGGTCGGGGTGCATGGCATACGTCTCGACCTCCCCGTCATCGCTGAGCCGAACGGTGGTGCGTTGGAACAAGATCGGCACTTGGCGGGCAACGTCGATGCGGCGGCGGGTTTCGAGATCGACCGCGTACAGCTCGCCGTGCACGGCCACTTTGCCGTCGGGGATCAGCGCCGCGTACACGTTCAGCTCGACCAACTGATACAGCGGCTGCGTGCTGACTGGGCCGAGCAGCTCCGCACCAGCGAGGAGCGCGTGATCCCGTTCTCCGGGTAGCAGTGTGCCGTAGATGAAGAGCCGGCAAGGCAGAGAGGATGCGCCCACGCATCGAGCTTAGCCTGCTGCGCAGCCAGGCCAAATAGCCGTTGGAGTGGCCCCGACCGTGGCTCGGCGCAGCACGGTGGGCGGATCCAGTCCTTCCTCCCCGCCCGAGAGCCACTGCGTCGCGAAAAATGGTGTTGCGTGTGCGCGTGGGCAACTAAATTTCGAGACCGAGCTGGGTGTGCCGCAATGATGCTGGCTTCCTCGGACCGGAGCGCCCGGCCAAGTCGCAGGCCCAGCACGTCACCATTGCGTGCCCCAAAATAGTGTTTGGACCCGAACAATATTTCCAGACCGAAGTGGCTGCGAGAGGGCGCGGCCGAGGCGCTTACTTGGGTAGAGCTTTACAACGGCTCAGCGCTTCCAAGTAGTAGTAGTCGGCGTAGTTGAGGGCGACGTCGATCTCGTCGCTGGCGGGATCGTTGCCGAGGTCAAGTTGGACATTTACTGAGTGATGAAAGTGGGCCGCATCTTCACGTGCAGAGTTCGTAATCGTGAGCGCGTGTGGGTGCAAGTCGTGCGCTCGCGGTACGCGATCACTGATAGCCCTGCGCTTGAAGCTGGAACATGCGCGCGTACTTGCCGCCCTGTGCCAAGAGCAATTCGTGCGAGCCGCGCTCCACGATCTTGCCCTGCTCGAGCACGATGATCTGCTTGGCCATGCGTACCGTGGGGAAGCGGTGCGAGATCACGATCGTGGTGCGCCCCTTCGCCAGCTCGCGGAAGCGTTCGAATACTGCGTGCTCCGATTCGGCATCGAGCGCGGCCGTTGGTTCGTCGAGCACGAGAATATCGGCCTCTTCGCGCATGAACGCGCGAGCCAGCGCGACCTTCTGCCACTGCCCGCCGGACAGCTCGCTGCCCTTTTCGAACCAGTGCCCGAGTGGCGCGGCGAGCCCACCGGGCAGCGTGGCGAGTAGCTCACTCGCGCCGCCGCGTTCGGCGGCGCGCTCGATGCGCGGCTCGTCGCTCAAGTGGTCCACGCTCCCGAGCCCGATGTTCTCACCCAGCTTGAGTTGGTATTTGTTGAAGTCCTGAAACAGCACGCCGAAGCGCTTGCGAAGCTGCTCGGGGTCCCACGCGGACAAGTCTTTGCCGTCGAGCACGATGCGGCCTTCGCTCGGTTCGTACAGGCCGGCCAGAAGCTTCACGAACGTAGTCTTGCCCGCGCCGTTTTCGCCGACCAGTGCAATGCTGTCACCGGGCAAGATCTCCAAATCTAGATGCCGCAGGGCCCAGCTGTCCTTGCCCGGATAGTGAAACCCCACGTTTTCGAAGCGGATGCCTGCGCCGCCCGCGGCGAGCGCAGGCAGCGTCCGTGTGCCGCGTTCTCGTTGCTCGCGCTCGTTCGCTTCCGCGAGCTCGAGATAGCTGAACAGATTCGACATGTACAAGTTGTGCTCGTACAAATTGCCGATGCCGCTGAGCACGGATTGAAACGACTGCTGGCCTTGGCGCAGTGACACCACGTACAAAGTCAGGTTGCCGAGCGTGATACGCGATAGCGCCGCTGCCACCGCCATCACGGCGTAAGTTGCGTAGAACGCGAACGTGCCAATCAGGCTGAACACGTGGGTGAGGACGGCGCGCCGGATGGCAAGCTTCTTGTCTTCTTCGAAGAACGACTCGGCGAGCGTCTTGTAGCGGTCCAAGAGGTGCGGCCCAATGCCGAACAGCTTCACCTCTTTGACGTGCTCGTCGTTCGCGAGCACGTACTCCAGGTACAGCAATTTTCGCGATTCGGGCGAGCGCCAATTGCGGATCCGGAACGCGATCTTCGAATAGCGCATTTCGGACAAAGTCGCCGGCAGCGTCGCGAGCAGCAGCCCGAGCACGATCCAGGCGCTGAAATGGGCCAACAGCACGGCGTAGCCGATCAGCGTCACGATGTTCTGCACCAGGCTGAAGCTCTCGCTGAGCAACGCGACCGGGCGGGACGAAGCCTCGCGCCGCGCGCGCGTGAGCTTGTCGTAGAATTCGGCGTCCTCGAAGAACGAGAGATCGAGGCGCAGCGCCTTGTCCAGGATCTGCACGTTCACGTCCGTGCCCAAGCGCGCGCCGAGCAGCGAGCGCACGAGACCCTGCGCGCGTTGCGTGCCCGCCGAGAGCGCGACCAAGAGCAGCTCGACGCCCACCCAGTCGAGCGTCAATGCCTGGCTGTGCAGCACGACCGCGTCGATGATCCGCTTGCCGGCGTAGGCGATCGACAGGGGCAGCACGGCGCCCGCGACGCTGAGGCCCGAAAGATAAACCAACAGCGACGGCGACGATGCCCAAACGAGCGCCAACGTGCGGCGCGTGTGACCGAAGAGCTCTTTGGTGGCGAGCAGTCCGGGCTTGGGGGTTCGTGGAGGAGAAGGAGCGATCTGCAAGCTTTCGAAGCTAGTCCCGAGCCGAGGCCATCGCTAGCGTCGTCCCCAGGCACCTGCCCGATCGGTCAGGGCGAGCGGCGGCTGTTCATGGCGCGTCACGGTACTCGCAGCGCTTCGTCACGCCGCTCAGCGGGGGCATAATTGTATTTGTTCGACACGTCCGTGGGCGCCATCGTCGAGCCCGCGGCCCCCGCCGCGCCGGTTGGGCCGGGCACCGAGCCCCCGTTCGCGTTGCCGTCGCCCGCGTCACCAGCGTTGCCCGTCGCGTTCGTGCCGCCCAAGCCGCTCCCCGCAACCAGCCCGCCCGCGACGCTGCTGCCCACCTCGCCGAGCCGCTGGCCGCGCCCACGTCAGTGCTCGACGAGCCGCAACTGAGGACCACTGGCGCCCACCGCGTTCAAGGCGCAAACACAGAAAAATAGCGTCGAACAAGGAGACCTCATGACGCTCCGCAGAAGCGCCCGGCGGTCCAAAACGGCTCACTCCATTTCATTCGACAAGCTGCGCGTGCCGTCCATCGCCTCCGTTCTCCCGGCTGCTGATCGGCTCGGCGCCCGCTCACTGCTTCTAGCTCCTCTCGGCAACGCGAATTCGCCGCGATGGATGCACTACGCCGCAACACGCTCGCGCCCACCGCGCAAACCCAGCCGTGGGTTCCCCGCGGCAGCGGTAGGCTGACGCAACGGGGACCCGGCGCGCGAAGCGCGCCGACCGTCGTTTGCCGGCTCATGCAGGGGGCAGCAGCGCCACGGAAAATCCCGCGCACGGTACTGTACCTTACGTCGCTGCGCGTGCATGTTGCTCGAACACGGGGACTATGGGATGTGGGAGCAGCGAGGACTCTGAGTGCAGCCGATCATCTCCGTCACGAACCTGACCAAGACTTATGCGTCCGGCTTTCAGGCACTGAAGAATGTCAACTTGGAGATCCGCCGCGGTGAGATCTTCGCGCTGCTCGGCCCGAACGGCGCCGGCAAGACCACACTGATCGCCGTCGTGTGTGGCACCGTGAATCCGAGCTCGGGCACGGTCGTCGCTGACGGACACGACATCGTGAAAGACTACCGCGCTGCTCGTTCCAAGATTGGGCTCGTGCCCCAAGAGCTGTCGACCGACATGTTCGAGACGGTTTGGGATACGGTCTGTTTCAGCCGCGGCCTGTTCGGTAAAGCGCGCAACGACGCGCATATCGAAAAGGTGTTGCGTGAGCTGTCGCTTTGGGAAAAGCGCAGCAACAAGATCATGACGCTGTCCGGCGGTATGAAGCGGCGCGTGCTGATCGCCAAGGCGCTCTCGCACGAACCTCAGATCTTATTTTTGGACGAGCCGACGGCAGGTGTGGACGTCGATCTGCGGCGCGACATGTGGCAGATGGTCCGCTCGCTGCGCGAGACGGGTGTCACCATCATCTTGACCACGCACTACATCGAGGAGGCCGAGCAGATGGCCGACCGCATCGGCGTGATCAACAAGGGTGAAATCATCCTGGTCGAAGAAAAGGCCGCGCTGATGGAGAAGCTCGGCAAGAAAGAGCTGATCTTGCAGCTGCAAGCGGCCTTACCCGCGCTGCCCGAGTCGCTCGCCGAATACGAGCTTGCGCTGTCCAAAGAAGGCATGCAACTGACGTACACCTTTCACGCCGAGCGTGACCGTTCGAAGATGTCGGAGCTGCTGCGCAAGCTGTCGGAGCTCGGGATCGAGTTCAAAGATCTGCAAACTCGCGAGAGCTCCTTGGAAGACATTTTCGTCAACCTCGTGAGGGCGAAGTAATGAACCGGTACGCGATTCGCGCTATTTTCATGTTCGAGATGCACCGCTTCGTGCGCACGATCTCGCAAAGCATCGCCGGCCCGGTGATTTCCACCTCGCTCTACTTCATCGTTTTCGGCTCGGCGATTGGCTCGCGCATGACCAAGATCGAAGGCGTGGGCTATGCCGCGTTCATCGTGCCTGGCCTCACCATGCTGTCGCTGCTCAACGAAAGTATCTCCAACGCCTCGTTCGGCATCTACATGCCGAAGTTTTCCGGCACGATCTACGAAGTGCTGTCCGCGCCCATTTCGTACCTGGAAATCGTGCTCGGTTACGTCGGCGCGGCCGCGGTCAAGTCGATGATCATCGGCACCATCATCTTGGTGACCGCGCGGCTGTTTGTCGTTTATCAGATCGCCCACCCTGCTTGGATGGTCGCATTTTTGGTACTCACCTCGGTCACGTTCAGCCTGTTCGGCTTCATGATCGGCCTCTGGGCTGACGGCTTTCAGAAGCTACAGCTCGTGCCCATGCTGATCGTGACCCCGCTCACGTTTCTCGGCGGCAGCTTTTATTCGATCAAGATGCTGCCGCCCTTCTGGCAGCACGTCACGCTCTTCAACCCGGTCGTTTACCTGGTGAACGGTTTTCGCTGGAGCTTCTACGACGCTTCGGACGTGAGCGTGGGCGTCAGCTTTGGTATGACTATGGGCTTCTTGTGCTTGTGCCTGGGTGTGGTGCGCTGGCTGCTCGTGTCTGGGTATCGCCTGAAGAGCTAGGTTACCCGGGCAGGCGAAGCCAGCGCCGTCTCGTTGTTCGCTATGAAACGAAGAACCGAGACCCGCTGATGGCCGAAACACCGCATGACCCAGAGCAACGCTGGCCGGCGGGGCCGTCGGCCGCGTTTCACGAACGGCGAATGTTGGTGGCGTTGGCGGGCGCCTGCCTCGTCCTCGTGGTCTTGCTCGCGTACCTGCCCGCATTGCGCGGTGGGTTCATTTGGGATGACGACGCATGGACCGGCAAATTGCTGCCCGTGCTGCGCGCCACGTCCGGTCTGCGTGCGATTTGGTTCGAGCCAAAGACCCTGCAGCAGTACTACCCCCTTTCTGGCACGACCTTTTGGCTCGACTACCAGCTCTGGGAGTTTAGGCCGCTGCCGTACCACTTGGAGAACGTTCTGCTGCACGCCGTGGCCGCGCTGCTGTTTTGGCGCTCACTGCGTGGGCTGCGCGTGCCCGGCGCCGCTTTGGCAGGCGCGATCTTCGCGTTGCATCCGCTGATGGTCGAGTCCGCCGCGTGGATCGCAGAGCGCAAGAACGTGCTCTCCTTGTGTTTGTGCCTCGCCTCATTCCTGGCACTCATGCGCTATCGAGGTGAAGCGGTCCCGTTAGCGGCGCGCGGGCCCTCGGCGTCGAGCGCTCACGGGCTACGCGCAGCCCATCGCAAGGCGCTCGATAACTTCTGGCATTGCTGCTGTTCGTGGCAGCAATGTTCGCCAAAACCTCGGTCTGCACCATGCCAGCTGCCGCATTGTTGTTGATCTGGTTCCGCGCGGGCGCACTCCGCTGGCGTGAGGACGTGCTACCGACAATCCCGTTCTTCTCGGTCGCGCTCGTCCTGGGCGCGGTCACGGCATGGCTCGAGAAGATGCACGTCGGAGCGCAAGGGGTCGAGTACGCTTTGACCTTCTCGCAACGCGGTCTGATTGCAGGACATGCGTTTTGGTTTTATCTCGGCAAGCTGCTTTGGCCGGCGCACTTGTGTTTCGTGTATCCCCGCCGGCGGCCGGAGGCCGCTGCGGTCGGGCAATGGCTGTATCCAATTGCGGCGCTGGGCCTCCTTTTCATGCTCTGGCGCAAGCGCGCGCTGCTCGGCCGCGGGCCGGTTACGGCGCTGCTCTTCTTTGCCGGACTTTGGCTCCGCTGCTCGGGTTCGCAAATGTCTATTTCATGCGCTACTCGTTCGTCTGCGACCACTGGACTTACTTGCCGAGCCTCGGGCCCATTGCGCTGCTATCGGCGGGGTTGAGCAAGCTCACGGAGCGGCGTCGGCCAAAGCCCTGGGCGAAACTTGCGCTCGGCGCAGTGCTGCTCTTCACGCTCACCACGCGCCGAGCCGCGATGTACGCGAACCTGGAAATGCTGTGGCGGACGACCATCGACGATGATCCGAGTAGTTGGGTAGCCTCCAACAACTTGGGCAACGCCCTGTTTAGGAGCGGCAATGTCGCCGAGGCGGTGAGCTGCTTCATGCGCGCAATCGAGTCGAAACCGGACCTTGCCGAGGCTTACACGAGCCTCGGTGTTGCTTTCGGCTCCGAGGGTCTGATCGAGGAAGCGATCGCCAAGTTCACGGACGCCATTCGGGTGGCACCCGACTATGCCGAGGCCTACTACGATCTCGGAATTGCGCTCGACCGCGCCGGCCGAACCGACGAGTCGATTGGCCAGTTCGAGCAGGCGATTCGGCTGAAGCCGGGCTTCAGCGCCGCAAAGGCGAGGCTCCGCGTCGCGCTCGCTCGCAAACGTTGCGAGGGTCTGACTAAGTGAACAAGATTTCTGCGCAGCCATTCGCGGCGAAGAGCTCATCAGGCAGGGCAGGCGTCAGCGTGGGCCGGTCTTCAGCGCTGAAATAGCGCAGCTCGGCGGTCTCGTCGTCTAGGCCACCGAGCTCCCCTCCCAGGGTTTCGCATTCGAACACGATCGTAGTGTATTCGACGACGTCGCCGTTCGAGTACCGAACGCGGAAGGCGCTGCCGCCGAGCACGGCCGCGACGCGGGTTGGCCTGACGATGAGCCCCGTTTCCTCGTGCACTTCACGCACGACGGCTTGGCCGGGCGTCTCTCCGGGGTCAACCGAGCCCGATGGCAGACCCCACAGGCCGTCGTCGGCGCGCCGTTGGAGCAGCACCTGCCCCGCGAGGTCGCGAACCAAGGCCGCCACGCCCGGCATGAGCACCAGGCCGTGCCCGATGTGCGTGCGCAGTTGCTTGAGATACGGCGAGATGGGCATTTCAACCCGTAATCGACGCGCTGATGCGTGGTGCGGCTGCCACCTGTTGCAAGGCCGCGAGCAGCGCTTCAGCGGCCGCGCTCGACGGCAGCGGCACTGCGACGCGCTCGCCGGAAAAGGTGCAGCGATCGACCAGCGCGACTGCGGCTTCCAAAGCTAGGCCCGAATGTTCCATTAGCGCGCGCACGACTGCGACCGTGCCCATGCTGATCGGTCCGCAAAGCTCGGCTTCGATGGTCAACTCGAGGATCGACATGACGGACTCCGTTGCCAAAGCTTCTCAGATCTGCCCGCCCGCTTGCAACGGTGAGCGCCACAAATGAGGAACGAGGGCCGTGGAACACGACCCTCGCTCACGCTTCGGCTTGTCGGTTGCTACTGCACGTGCACTTGGCGCTGCGCCCACCTGGCTCCGCCGCGATCGTCGTGCACGACCATCCACAGGGTGAGATCTTTTCCGGACGCGGCTTTGCGGGCGGCCCAGCCGGTTTCCGGGGAGCTTGCGATCTTGACCTCGTATTCCCAAACCCCGTCGGTTGCGTAGTATTCGATGATGACCTGTTCGGTGAACGCCACGCCAAATTCGGTGGTGCCGCTTTCGGTGCTGGCCGCGGTCGGGCGGACGCTGATCTTGTGTTTGCTCAGGTCCGCGCACGGCTTGTAGTCGTTGCCGTCGGTGTCGCAGGCGCTCACCGTCTTGACGTCGCCTTCGGGCCAGGCCGCGCCGTCGAACGTGACTTGCTCGATGACCGGGTTTTGGTTGCGGTCGCTTTCGCGGACCTGAATGCGCTTCATGCCCACGATGTACTCATCGAGCCCGAAGCTGCGGCCGGTTCCCGCTTCTTTGCACGAAAAGGGCAGGTTGTTCGAGCCCTCATCGAAGCTCAAGTCACCTGGGCAGGCGATACTGATGATGCCCACGTGCGCTCCAGGCCGAGCCTGCACGGGCAAGGAGCTCAATGCGTCATCTGGCACGGTGTAGCTGAAGTCACTCATCCCTGCGCCCTGCGCCAAGATGGGCGAGGCGCCGCTTTGTGCCGCGTCTCCCCCGATCTTGTTCAGGCAGCCTTGCACGGTCGATTCGTCCGGGTTGACACAGGCGGCCCAGGCCCAATTCACCGTGCGCCCCTGGGGATCATAGCTGAGCGAGGTGATGTTCACGGTTTCGCCGGGCTTGGCGAACGGCACGTCGGTCTGTTGTGCCAACACGCGGAAGGTGACGATGCGCGAGACCGGATCGAACTCGGGCGCGCAGGCCGCCATGCCGAGTAGGCCGAGTAGGCCGAGGGCCTTCGAGACGACGCTCAGAATCGATTGCTTGTTCATAGCTCACCTCGCAGGCCGATGATCGGCAAGAACGGCAGGCCCGTCAGGCTGCCCGTCTTCGAATAGTTGTAGTTGTAGGCAACCCCTTCCGGGTTGTTGTGAAAGTAGGTGTTCTGAACGTCGAGATACATGCTGAAGGACCAGTCTTTGTGCTGCCACGTCTTGTCGATACGCAGATCGAGCTGGTGGAAGGCGCCCACGCGCGCCGAGTTTTTGTTGGTGGAGGTGATGGGCGCGTACGAGCCTGCGTCGTAGTCCACGATGCCGCCGAGCTCGGGGGTGTACGGGCTACCGCTGATGTACCGGAAGCGCGCGCCCGCTTGCCAACCACGCCCCAGCTTGTAACTGCCGAGGGCGGTCAAGATGTGCGTTTGATCGTACTCGTACAAGTACAGGGCATCGCCCGGGTGATCGCGGCGCTCGCTGCGTGACAACGTGTACGCGAGCCAACCGAAGAACCGCCCTTGTGGCTTGTAGCGGAGCAAAAACTCCGCGCCGTAGCTGCGACCCGAGCCGATGTTCTGATACGAGAGCCCGTTCTGCGAGTTGTTTGCGTCGGGGACCGCGACCACCAGGTTGCGAAGATCCTTGTGGAAGCCTTCCACCGATAGCTCGACGGGGTGGCAGATTTCCTGCTCGATGCCGATGCTGGAGTGAATCGCACTCGGGCTGCCCACGCCGGGCGTGCCGTAGGGCGCGATGCTCTGATAAGGCTGCGGCGGCTGGTGATACAGGCCAAAGCCACCCTTGAGGGTGGTGCGCGGGTAGCCAGCGTGAACGTCGAGCCGCGCGCCGAGCCGCGGATCTGCAGTCCAGGTTTTGGTGTCGCTGTGATAGTCCGTGCGGATCCCCGGAAAGAGCTTGAGCCCGGCGATGGGTGTGAGCTCGAACATCGCGTAGCCTGCGGGGCGGACCACGTTGCCAGTGCCGTGCACCGTGTTCAGCGGCCGGCCGAAGATCGGGCCGGTGCTCTGCGATGAATCGAAGTCGAGCGCCGGTAGCGTCCAGCCCACGTCGTACTTGAGGTACTGCACGTCGATGCCGGCTACGGCCGTCACTGCCGGGCTCAGTTGCGCCCGAAAGTCGGTCCGCTCCTCGACGACGTATTCTCCGGCGTCGATCGCCAAGCTGCCGATGGCGTCCTTTTCCCCGTCGTAGCCGACCGACACTTGCGAGCTCAGGCGCATCTTGTCGGTGGGCCGCGTTTCGATCCGCCCCTGAACACGAATGAATTTGCTGGCTTGTGAAGCCGCGCCGCCGATCGCCGGATCGGTGGAGTCCGGGCTATTGAGCGTCAGCTTGAAGCGATCGTCGGCTCCGAACGCGAATAGGCGGACCGTGGTCTTGCTGCTCAAGTCATGCTCGAGCATGGCTTGGTAGTCGTAGTAGACCGGCGCGGTCGACACGCCGACGCCGCCCGACTTCAAAGCCGGCCCGAGCCAAGCGTCGATCCAAGATCGCCGGCCGGCGATCAGGAAGCGCGTGCTCTTGCTGAGCGGCCCTTCAGCGAGCAAGCGCCCGTCGATCAAGTCGACCTGCAACAGCCCACCGATGCGGTCCTTGCGCGGCGAGCGCACTCCCACGTCGACGATGCCGCCCGTGGCACGCCCGTACTGCGGACCGAAGTTGCCCGGATAGAAGTCGAGCTTCTCGAGCATCTCGCTCGGGATGACCGATGATAGACCGCCGAAGTGATAGACCATCGGGATGTTCGTGCCATCGACGAACACTTGTGAGTCCTTGGGAGAGGAGCCACGAATGATCAGCGCGCCGTCTCCGCCGCGCGGACGAGCCACGCCCGGCATGTTGCCAATGGCGCGCAGTGCATCCCCGTTGGTGCCGGGGATTTTCGTGATTTCCTCGCCCGAGATCGCGTGCTTCGTTGGCTCGCGAGGCGGCTTTTCGCCTTGAACCTCGAGGTCCAACGCCTCGTCGCTCGCCACCCCCGCGACTGGCGGAGGGGGAGAGGAGGGCACGGGCACGGGCACGGGCACGGGCACGGGAGGGGGAGCCGAAGCGGGTGGCGCTAGTTTGAAGTCGAAGGTGTAGCGAATCTTGGCCGGGATGGATTCGCCGTTTTTCTGCGCGGGCTCGAAGACCAATGAGCGCGCCGCGTTGGTCGCTGCTTCGTCGAACTCGGGGCCCGCCGATTCGAGCACGGCCACCTCCGTGACGTGACCCGTGCGGTCGATGGTGAGCGTGAGCGCGACGCTCGCCGCCTCGCCGCTCGCGCGCTTCGCTTCGGGGTAAACCGGATCGACGGTTTCGACGAGCTTGGGCGGAACGAGCGCTGCCGTGTCCGGAGTGTTTGGTTGACCAACTGCGATGCTCGGATAAGCGAGCGCGCAGGCGACTGCGATCCAACTGAGTCTCATGGTGTGATTGCCTCTCTGCGCCGGCGTAGAGCAACCTTCGCGCCAAGTGCAGCGTCGCAGTGCGTGTGAGTGAGCTCTCCTCTTAGGCGAGTGAGCTACGTCACTTGCTACCCTCGGGAGCACTGTCCGCCGAGGCGGATGCAGCGTACGGATGACGCGGACAGGTGTCCGACGCGAGCACGCGCGAGTGTCCGCCGCACCCGGACTTAGCTATATTTTAGGCTGTTCGCGCACGGGTTAGCCGTGGCACGCGCCGTGCAAAGTGCCGCTTCCCATGAACTCGAACATCGTCGAACGGTCCAAACACATTTTACTCGAAGTCGGCGCGACTCCCATCATGTACTTGATGATTGCGCTGAGCGTCATGAGCTTTGCCATCATGATCGAACGCGCCTGGTTCTTCACCGTCGTGCGCGAGAACATCGAGAAGCTCGCCTCCGCGCTGGGAGAGCTCTTGAACGTGCACGACCTGAACGGAGCCAAAGACTTGGTCAGTGCGTCGAAGTCTGCGGAAGCGGCGATTGTCGCAGCTGGCCTACGTCAGCTGGGGCGCGGCGCAGACGCGGCGCAAGAAGCGATGGCTAGCGCAACCGCGCTGCAACGGATGCGCCTCGAGCGCCGGCTCGCGTTCCTGGGTACGCTCGGCAACAACGCGCCCTTCATCGGTCTACTCGGGACGGTGATCGGCATCGTGCAAGCCTTCGAGAAGCTACAGAGCGCAGGCGCGGGCGGCGGTGCGGGGCCCGGTACGGACGTGATGGGGGCGATCGCCGAAGCGCTCGTGGCCACAGCGATTGGCCTCGTCGTCGCCATTCCGGCCGTGGCCGCCTTCAACTACTTTCAGCGCAAAATCCGCGCCACTCTCGCCAATTCCGAAGCGCTTACCCACATCCTGCTCGCGTACGCCAAAGGCGAAGCTGCGGGCGGCAACGGCGCGCCGTCTCCTGCTCCTGCCCGCCGCGGGGCCGCGCCGGCCTACGAAGCGACCGAGCCCTTCACCATGCAGCGCATCAGCACTTACCCCGGCTGATTAGAGAGGACGCACCGATCATGGCAAGTGTCAGCAGCAACGACGACGAAGGCATCAACGGCATCAACGTCACCCCGCTCGTGGACGTGACATTGGTGCTGCTCATCATCTTCATGGTCACCGCCAAATTGATCGCCGGTCACGGCGTCCCGCTCGATCTGCCGAAAGCGGCCACCGCGGGCACGACGCAGACCATGCTCACGCTGAGCATCGACGCTCAAGGCAAGGTGCTCGCCAACGGTCAGCCGGTCGCGAGTGACGGCGCGCTCCGCGAACAAACGCGCCAAGCGCTGCGTCGAAATCCGGAGCTTCGTACCGTGATCGCGGCTTCGGCCGCGGCCAGCCACGGCAGCGTGATGCACGTGGTCGACACCGTGCGCGACGCTGGCGCGGTCAAGATCGCGTTCGCCGCGGACAAGGTCGCCTCAGCCGCAGCGAATCCCGCGCGCTAACCCGCACTCGACAGGAAACGACGATGACCACGAATGTTGCCTCAGCATCGGTCGATCCGCTGGGTGCCCTAGTCGGCGACCTGTTTGGCCGAGCCACGCGCGGCCGCGGCCTCGTCGCCGCCGGCTGGCTGCTCGCCGTCGCCAGCCACGCGGGCGCCGCGCTGTTGTTTGCGAGCCACCACGGCGTGACCGCCAGCGAACGTACGCCGCCGCCCGTCGACGTGGAGTTCGTCAATGCGCCGGAACCGGCGCCGCATCCGCCCGTGCCCGAAGCGCCCACCGACGCTCCGAAAGCGGTCCCGGCAAGCGCTCCTGCGGCGGCTCCGCCTGCCGCGGCTCGAGCGGGCGCGCTGCACACGGCCGCGCCGGACGCGGCGCCCGCGCAACAAACCGAAGAGGCGGTGGACTTCACCACTGACCCCAATGGCAAGAGCTATGGCGGTGGCGTCGTGGCCGTCGGTGGCACGGCTGCCTTCGGCGCGGCCGGAGCGCGCGTGACTCCCGTGGCCGGCAATTCGGCACTCGCGCCGGCCACTTCGCGACCCGCCGGGGATGGCCTCACACCTGCATCGAACCTGAGTCGCAAGCCGCGTCTTCCGGGCAGTGACCCGTGCCGCGGCTTCTTCCCGGGCCCGGCACAGGATGACGTGGGGGACGTGGCGGTGATGGTCACGATCGCCAAGTCGGGCCGCGTCTCGAGCACGCAGTTGCTCTCCGAAAATCCACGCGGCCAAGGGTTTGGCGCGGCGGCCCGCACTTGCCTCGCGAGTCAAAGCTTCATCCCGGCCCTCGACCGCGACGGAAACGCCGCGGCCACCGCAATCCGCGTCAACCTGCGCTTTAGCCGCTGAGTTTGAGGATCCGGCTTGGAGGCGATGATGATATGTTCCGTGCCTCCGGGCGCTCATGGCCGATTCTCCGTCCTCCAAAGCCAACAGCGTCGCACCCGAGATCACGGGTCTCATGGCGGGCGAGTACCGCCTCGGTCGCAAGCTGGGCGAGGGCGGCTTCGGCGCGGTCTACGAAGCCATTCATCCGCTGCTCAAGCGCCGGGCAGCGGTCAAGGTCCTGCATCGCATCGCCGGCTCCGACTCAGAGGCGGTACTGCGCTTCGTCGCTGAGGCGCGCGCGGTGAACCAGATCCGCAATCGCCATATCATCGATATTTTTTCGTTCGGTAAGCTTCCCGATGGCCGCCACTTCTACGTCATGGACTTGCTCGAGGGTGAGCCCCTCGATCGCTACATCGCTCGCGAGGGCCGGTGCAGCGTCGAAACCACGGTGCAGCTGCTGCGCCCGATCGCGGAGGCGCTCGACGCCGCGCATGCGGCCGGAGTCGTGCACCGCGACCTCAAGCCGCAGAACATTTATCTGATCTGGGATTCCACAGGCGAAACGGTCCCCAAGTTGCTCGACTTCGGTATGGCGAAACTGCTCGGCGAATCGCCGGTGCATACCGTGAGCGGCACGCCGCTCGGTACGCCGCATTACATGTCGCCCGAGCAAGCGCGCGGTGACCTCGTCGACGGCCGCTCCGATGTCTATGCGCTGGGCGTGCTTTGCTATGAGCTCTTGACCGGGCAGCTGCCGATGGTCGGCGAAAACACCATCGGCGTGTTGATGGCGCACATCATTCAAGTGCCCACGGCTCCCTCGGAGGTCTGCGCGGAGCTCTCGCCCGAGCTCGACGCGCCCATCTTGCGCATGCTCGAGAAAAAGCCGGAGCTGCGTCCGGCCACCGCGAGCGAAGCGCTCAGTGAGCTCGCGCTCGCCGCGGAGCGCGCAGGTGCCGTGGTTCCCGCGGGCCCGCCGCGCTTGTCACGCCCGGCGCCGTCCACCGATCCGGATCACGTGCATTCACACGCCACCGCTGACACCACTTTGCAGCCATTTTCGCCGGGCAGCATGAGCTTCAGCGATCCGAGCCTGGGTCGCACCGGCATGGCGCGCAGCGCCAGTGGCGCCAGTCAAAAGCGCGGCGCGCGTTGGCCGTTGTGGCTCGCGCTGATCGCCGGCAGCGCGCTCGCGACCGTATGGCTCACGCGCGGCTGGCACGACGCGCCCGCGCCCGCAGTCAGCGCCGCCGCTGCCGCTTCAGTACCGAAGCCGCCCGCCTCGGAAGTGGCACGCGCGTCGGACTTGCCCGCCGCATCCGCGGTCGCTGCGCCGTCGGCCGCCAGCGCCGAACCGAGCGCACACGAGCCCGCGGCGGCCAAGCCCGCCAAGCGCGTGCCCGCCGCGGCCTCGGGGCGCGCGCGCATTCCGAGCGACTTGGAGAGCCCGTTTTGAGCAAGGGTTGGCTGCTCGCGCTGAGCGCGCTCGCGCTACTGGGCGGCGGCTGCACGGCGTTCCCAGACATCCCCACCGGCGTTTGCGGCAACGGCGTGATCGACCCCGGGGAGGACTGCGATAGCTTCGCGGATACGAAGACACCGGGCTCGAGCTGCCTCGCCAAAGGCGCGGTCGGTGAATGCCACTTCGATTGCTCTTCGAACGGCGGCAAGGCGCCGGCCTGTCCGTCCGGCTGGGGCTGCGATAGCGCCGCGATCTGCCGTCGCCCGACGGGTGATTTTTTGCCGCCCGCCCAGGTTGGGGATGTCGGAGCCTGGTCGCTGAGCGCGGCCGATTTCGACGGGGACGGTCGAGAGGACGTGCTCAGCAGCGAACCGCTCGATGGGATCGGCGCGACGCGCATCAAGTTCTTCTACTTCGATCAACGCGGGGAGCTGGCCGACACGCGTTCGTTTCCGAAATTGATTTTCTCGCCCACCATTGGCCAATTTGCGGGCGACGCTCCGCACAGCGACTTGGCGTTCAGCAACAGTGCCTTGGGCGTGATGCTCGGGCGCTCCGACCGCACTTGGCTGCCCGAGACGTTCTCTTCGTATCGAATCGACGACATGAGCGTGCGCGTCGCAGCCATTGCCGATCCGCGCTTCGGCGCACCGACCTCCTTTCTCTCGCTGCTCAGCCCTGCGACCCGCCAGAGCCCGTCCCCCGGTTCGGGCCTGTACGTGATCGATCAGATCACTGGCCAATTGCGGGCTCAAGCTCACGTCGCCTGGGTGATCGACGATCTCGTGGGGGATCTCGTGAGCGGCCCCGTGTTCGAGGACAAGCTGGAGTCGCCCTGTTTGGAGCCGGTGTTCGCGCTCAAGAATCAGCGAAGATTCAGTATTCTGAACGTGTGCCGGTTCGACTCGAAGCGCAACGAAACCGGGTACCGCGAGCCCCTCGAAGAGACGGACATCGCGCTCGATCCGCCCGCGATCGTGGACAGTGCTCCGTTGATCGCCGACATGAACGGCGATGGTCACCTGGACATCTTGATCGACGCGGGCGGTAGACCCTACGTCTCGTACGGTGACGGCCTGACTCTGTCGGTGGCAACGCCGTACCAGTTGCTACGCCAGAACGAGGACGAGATCCCCGCCGACATTCCGATGCCGATTGCCGCTGGCGACTTCACCGGGGACGGGGCGCCGGACTTCGTGTTTTCGGATCGGCTGATGGTCTCGAGCAAAGTACAGGGCGCAGACCTGCCCGTGTACGTCGACCAGCTCAGGAATCGCTTGGGTGGTCCGATCACCTCCGCCAAGATCGCCGACTTCAACGGCAACGGGGCGCTGGACGTCGCGGTCGCTTCCAACCAAAGCTTGAACGTCGCGCTGTATTCTGGTGCGCCCGGCCCGACCTTCGCGACGTCCATCATCTCGACCTCTGCCCCCGTGCAGTCCTTGGCCACCGGTGATTTCGACGGTGATCTGACTCAGGACCTTGCCGTGCTCGAGGAGCCAAGGGTCGGCGAAACGGTCAACACCCTGAAAATCGCCTACGGGACCGCGTTCGGCGCTCTCTTGCCGCTCAGCCCAGTGGCGCGCCTGAACCACGTCGAGCAACTAGCGTACGTGGATAGCGGCGGGATCGGTGGGATAGCGCTCACCTCGTCGGATCCGATTGCGGGTCACTCGAGCGGCGCAGTCACGCTCATGAATGGCTCCCCAGATCGCATTCCGTTCGCGCCGTTCGCGTTGACCGACTTCAGCGCCACCCGTTCGGTGCTCGATTCGGTGGCCTACTCGCTGGCCGTCGGTCGCTTCACCCAAGGGAGCAGCGGTGATTTGATCGCCCTCGCCTTTCCGAACCCGACTCCGAAGTCGGACGAGGTGACGCCCATGAACCTCTGGCTGCTCGCCAACGTGCGCAGCGCTGGAGCCGAATCGAAGCGCCTGCCTGCGGAGCTGGATCCGCGCCTCAAGCCGGTGGCGTTCTTGGATCACAATTCGGATTTCACGAGCGATGCCGCGAGCGCGTCTGCCGATCTCGACGGCGACGGGCTCGACGAAGCGATCTTCGTGATGCCCGCGGGCGATCAGCAAACCGAGTGCGGGGTCCTCACCATTGGCGCGAACGGGTCGGTCGGCGCCGCCGTCGCTCCCAGGGATCCGGTGGTGTTCGCCGAGCATTGCGAGGACCCGGTCGTGGTCCCGGTCGACGCCGACGGCGATGGGTTTCCCGACTTGGCCGTCCTCACCGGGCGTACGAACGACCCTGATCGCAAGCTGCTGATATTTTGGAACGACGGCGCGGGTAGTTTTTCCGAGGCAAGCTTCAGTCTCGTCTCTAGCGTCGAGGACTCGCCCCAAGCATTCAGTGTGCTTCCCCAATCCAAGGAGCAAGCGCTCGCCCTGGTGTACGTGACGGCGAATGAAGTGCGTCGCAGCTTTGCCGCGGGCTCGCCGCGTTCGTTCTCGGCTCCGGCCACTTTGTACGGAGGGCTCACGGGCATCAGCGGCGTTACTGCGGCCGACGTCAACGGCGATCACGTGAAAGACATCGTGCTCGCTCAATCGGGTAGGCTCAGTGTGCTCAAGGCGCAACTCGGACAATGAAGCGCGGCGCTCTCTACCTCGCGCTGTGCTCGAGCTTGTGCGCTCTGCCGGCGTTCGCGGACCCACCCAGCGAGCTCGAGCGCGCGAAGGACTCGTTCAAAGCCGGCGCGGCCGCCTATGCGGCGGGCGATTATTTGGCGGCAATTCAGGCGTTGGATGCAGCTTATCAACTGACGCCGCTGCCGGCGATCGCGTTCTCGCTCGGCCAGGCCGAACGCCGGCAATACTTCGTCGATCACTCGCGGCCCCACCTCGATCGCGCGATCTCGCTGTTTCGCCATTACATCGACGTCGCGCCGGCGGGCTCACGTCGCGCGGACGCGCTCGATGCGCTCTCGCAATTGGAGCCTTTGGCCGCCGCTCAGCCGAAGTCGAGCGGCCCGAGCGCGCCGCGTCCGCCAGAGTCGGCACGGCGCACCCGTGTCCTCATCACCAGCGATGCGCCCAATGCACGTCTCGCGCTCGACGGCGCGCCTGGCGTGGGCTCGCCGCTGATTCGCGAGGTCGAGCCCGGCAAGCACTACGTCACCGTCGAAGCCTCGGGCTTTCATGCGGCGCAGCGCGAGCTCACGGCCATTGCCGGCGAGCTCGCGTTGACGCAAGTGTCGCTCCGCGAAAGGCCGAGCATTCTGTCGATCTGGACCTCGCCCGACGCGGAGATTTATATCGACGGCTCGTACACGAGCCCGGGTGGTGAGGGCGTCGTGTTGCAGTTATCGAGCGGCAAGCACCGCCTCGCCGTCGCGCAGAACGGGCATCGCGTCGCAATCTTCGAGCTGATGCTCGAGCGCGGTAAAGCGCAGACCATCCGTGTTCCGCTCGAACAGACGCCGCAGCGCTACATCTCTCAAGCGCTCTTCATCGGCGGCGGCGCAGCGCTCGGCGCAAGCTTGGTGTTCAGCGCGCTGACCATTCAAGCCGAAGGGCGCGCGGAAGAATTCCTCGGCCGCCACGGGCGTCAGAACGTCACTGGTCCCGACCTATATAGTTACAGGTCGTCGATCCTCGATCGCGATCGCTATCGCCTGGGCACTGCCGTTTGTCTGACGGCGTCGGCTGGTTTTTTCATCACGGGGTTGTTCTTGCACGAGCTCGATCGTCCGAACCCACAGCTCCTTTACCGAACGGGTCCGCGCCTGGGAGCGCCCGCTCCTGCTCCTGCTCGCGCGTCTTTGCAGATCGCGCCGCTCGCTTACGGTGGCGCATTCGGCGCCATGGTAGGAGGTACGTTTTGACTGCGCGTCCACTTGGCCCGACTTGTGCTTATGAACGGATGATGTTCGCCAGTGTCCGCGGCGCCCTGTCCACGCTGGGCGCGGCGGCAATTCTGTTGTTCTCGGTGCGCGCGGCGCACGCTCAAGGCGCTGACGCGCTGCCCACGCTCGACGAGACGCCCATCGTCGCGCCCGAGCCTGCGAATCCATCGGAGGCCCCGCCGCCGCCCGTCACCGTGCTCAAGTCGCCGGACCAGAAAGCGCGTCGCGCCGAGCTCGGGCCGATCCGTGCGCGGCGCCGCCTGGCACTGCTCGGCGAGGTCGGCTGGAACGGAATCGCCGGGTTTGGGCCGACTTTGACGTATCACGTCAACCCACATTTCTCGGTCGATTTGGGGGCGGGTCTCTCGCTCCTGGGCTGGAAGACGGGTATCCGCGGCCGCTACAACTTCCTCACCGGGTCGATGACGCCCTTCGTGGGTGCAGGGGTGATGGGCGCCGGTGGCCTCGGTGATTCACCGATCCCGATCAACGACCACGACGACGATCCCAATCGCGAGACCGTGAACATCAAGATCCGTCCTTCGGGTTGGCTACAAACGGTGGCCGGTGTGGATTGGATCGCGCCCAGCGGCTTCAACTTCGTCGGCTCCGCCGGCTATGCTTGGCTTTTGAGTCGTGACCCGGTGGAAATCGTGAGCGGGACGCCGAACGCCGATGAGAAACGGGCTTTCGACGCCTTTTTCCGGAGCAACATCGTGATTACGGTCGCGCTCGGCTACTCCTTTCGCTGAGCGCGAGCCGGACACGTGTCCGGACAAGTGTCCGCTTGTCCGCGGCACGTGCCTCAACCGCGCGTGAGCGTGAGCCGGCCAGTGCGGGTCGGGACGAGCGCTTGCCGGCCAGGCAGCGAGAGCGAGACCACGATGCCGCCGCCTTCGCGCCGCGCGACGCGCAACTTACCGCGATGCGCCTCGACGATCTCGCGGCACAGCGCGAGCCCGAGCCCAGTGCCTTTCTCTTTCGTCGAAAAGAACGGCAAAAGCGCGTTCTTCAGCACCTCGTCCGTCATGCCGCTGCCGCGATCGGCGACGGTCACGGTGGCTCCGCCGCCTTCTCCGGCGCTGACCGAGAGCTCGACGCCGCTCGGGTCGCTGCTCGCTTCGAAGGCATTCTTGAGCAAGTTGATCAACGCTTGTTGGATCTGACCCGCGTCGAAGTAGCCGTCGAACGTGGGAGGTTCCTTGAGCTGAAGGGCGGGGTACAGCATGCGAATGCCCTCCAAGAACGGCCCCCACGGCACACGCTCGAGGCGTGGCTTGGGCAGCCGAGCGAAGCGCGCGTAACCCTCCAAGAACGCCGCCAAGTGCGTCGAGCGCTCCTCGATGATGTCGAACACTCGGTCGAGCTTTGGTAGCTGTTCTGGGTTCTTGGCGATCAAGCGCGCCGAGTGCACCATCGACGAAATCGGGGCCAGGGAGTTGTTCAGCTCGTGATTGATGAGCCGAATCACCTTCTTCCAAACCTCGATCTCCTGGCGCCCGAGCTCCGGGGTCAGGTGCTTGACCATCAGTAGTGTGTGGGGCTCGTTATCGAGCTCGAAGTGGCGTTTGGCGAGGTGATACGTGCCGGATTCGCCGTCTTGCTCCACGGTGAACAAAGCGTCCGTTTCGGTGAGCAACCCTTGGCGTAGCGCCTCGGGGGCGCGATCGAGCAAGCGTAAGAAGTTTTCGCCCGTCAGCGAGCGGCCCTCGAAAAATAGCTCGCGGGCTTCGGCATTCGAATACGAAAGCCGCCCCGTATGGCCATAGAGCACGATGGCCATGGGCGCATTTTCGACGACCGTCCGCAGCAGGCGTTCCTGCTGCTCGTGCTCGCTGCGCGCGCGGCTCAGGGCCTTTCGTTGTGATCCGAGCGCGGCTCGGTAGCGCAGCGCGAGCCCCAGGCTGCCGGCGAACCCCGCGCAGGCGATGACGAGCCCGAGCGCGAGTGCGTTCATCAGCCTTTGGGCCTTCGTTCGAGCTCGATGCCCAGGCGATCCATGCGCCGGTACAAGGCTTGGCGGCTGATGCCGAGCAAGGCCGCGGCCGTCGCAATCACGCCCCCGCTTTCCACCAAGACGCGCTCGATATCCATGCGTTCCGGATCGTGAAGCGACGCCTGAGGGGCGCGCGGTGTAGATTGTGTGGACGGCGCCGGTTGCTCGGGGGGCGGCTGCGACGGCGAACGTGAACCACTGCTCGTCGAAATGAGGCCGAGATCGGTCGTGGTCACGCGCGGCCCTTGGCAGACCAAGGTGGCGCGCTGGACGCGGTTTTCGAGCTCACGCACGTTGCCCGACCAGTCGTGATCCACGAGCGCGCGACGCGCCTCGGAATCCAGCTCGTAGTGCCCGCCGTTGCGCTCGGCGTGCCGGCTCAGCAAAAAATCGGCGATCGGCAAAATGTCGTCCGGGCGATCGCGCAGGGCCACGATTTTTAGCTCGATCACGTTCAGGCGGAAGAACAAATCCTCGCGGAACGCGCCCTGGGCGATGGCGCGCGGCAAGTCCGCGTTCGTCGCACTGATCAAGCGCACGTCGCTCTTGCGCGTGGTGTTGCTGCCGAGCCGCTGATATTCGCCGGTTTGCAGCACACGCAAGAGCTTCATCTGCCCCATCAGCGACAGGTTGGCGATCTCGTCCAGGAACAGCGTGCCGCCGTCGGCCTCTTCGAAGCGCCCAATCCGCAGCTTCTTGGCGCCCGTGTAGGCACCGGCTTCCGCGCCGAACAGCTCGGCCTCGAGCAGCTCGTCCGGCAAGCCACCCGCGTTCACCTGCACGAATGGCTTGTCTTTGCGCCGGGAGTTCGCCTGAACGATCTGCGCCAGGCGCTCCTTGCCCGAGCCATTGGGGCCGGTGATCAACACCGCGGCCTCCGAAGGAGCGACTTTGGCGGCCAGGGTCACGACCTCGTGCATGGCCGCGCTCGCGTACACCAAACCGCATAAATCATGTCCCTGCGCGAGATCGTAGCGGGCGCGGTTGGTCTGCGTGCGTAGCCGCAGGTTCTCGCGCGACAGCTCGCGCAGCCGGAGCAGGTTCTTCACCGTCGCGATCAGCTTGTCGTCGTTCCAGGGCTTGGCGATGTAGTCGCTCGCGCCGTCCCGAACCAAGCGCACTGCGGTTTCGAGCGACTGAAACGCGGTCATCAGCAAGACGGGCAGGTCCGGGTCCAAGCTCTTGATGGCGCGCAAGAGCGCTTCGCCCTCTTCGCCGCTGGTCGCATCGCGGTGAAAGTTCATGTCCTGCAGCACGACCCCGAGATCTTCGGAGCGCACGAGGTCGAGCGCTTGCTCGGGGGTGCGTGCGGTCAGGGTCTCGAGCCCGTGCACGTCGAACAAAAGCTCGAGCGCGGCGCACACCGCGGGTTGATCATCGACGACCAGGACTTTCAGCGCGCTCATGAGCTTCCCACCACGGCGCTGTGGAGAGTGCCACAGTCCGGGTGGACTCGTCTAAGCAACTCGCATGCCAGCGGACACTCGTTTCGGGCCGCACGGCGCGGAGCTAGCCGGGGAAATCCAGGAAATTGCCGGTCAGCATCAACAGCGACAGCACCGTCCAGGAGTGGTTGTAGTAGCGGCTGCGGGCGAGCAACGTTCCGGTTCTGACCCGCGCGTAGGCGGCATCGATGAACTGCTGATGGGCCGGGTCGTGCATGGCGCCGACGGCTGCGCCGCCGACGAACACGGCCGAGCCCGGGTTGGGTCGCTGCGCGCGCGGGTCCGGGGCAGGCTCACCGTTCAGCGCGTAGCCGTCCACGATCTGGTCGGCGCCGATGTTCGAGAAGAAGCGGCTCACGCGCGCGAGGTAGGCGCGGGCGCGCGGATCGCGACTCGCCGCAAAGTCCTGCCCGATCCGGAAGGGTAGGCGCGCGGAGTCGTACTGATAGTTCATCATCGCGCCGGGAAACGCTTCCACCGGCGTGCCCTCGCAGTCGCACCAGGCGGGCACGAGGCCGTTGTCGCGATTGCCACTGCGCGCGTTCAGGCTCGCTTCGACGATCTGGTAGCCGCGGTCGATCACGCGCAGCCAACCCGCGTTGCCCGACACTTCGGCGAAGATTCGATATTGGTGAGGTGCAAAGTACGACGGATTGAACACGTTCTGGCCGCGCCAGTCGTCGCCCGGGATCAGCATGTCCGGGTACCGGTCATGATCGACCTCACACTGCCAGACGCGTTCGATCTGTCGTTTGGCGTGCTCGAGGTAAGAGTCATCGAGCGCGCCGCGACCGCCCCATTGCCGATGCGCCATCACGAGCGCCCAGGCGATGTCTTCGTCCGAGTCCGTCGCCGCACCCACGCCGAGCGCGCGGCTGCCATCGGGTGCGATGTACCAGTCCATGAGCCCGCTCTTGTTCTCGAAGCACAACGCGTAGCGATAGAAATCGTCGAACAGCGCTTGCTCATCGCACATCACGGCGATCAGCATGCCGTACGCGATGCCCTCCGAGACGGTCGAGTTCGGCACGCCGTCTGGCGTGTCGGGACGGCGTGCACGCACGAAGCCGCGCGCGCCCTCGCGCGTCACTATTTCAGTGCGCCACGCTTCGAACGCGCGCCGTACATCAGCGGGCGCGGCCTCGCTCGGGTAACACAGACCTGCGAGCTTTTCGGTGTGCGGGAACGGGAAGCGACTCACCTGGCGAGCTTAGCTCGAGCCGAAAGCGCCGTTCGGCCGGCGTGGCTCATTTGCAAATGTGTCTACGTATTGCCTCCGGGCGTACGAGTCCGGCAGGCTCTGCGCCGGAGAAAACCATGCGCCCATTCAAGCTGACCAACGCCCGTTCCGTGCTGCTCCCTTGGCTCGCCTCTGCCGTGCTCTTGCCAGCCTGTGCCAGCAGTCCGCCGCCCGCTCCCGAAGCCCCGCCACCACCGCCCCCTCCCGCTGCGACCACGGCAGCGCCTGCCCCCGCGCCCGCTCCGCCCTCCGCGCCGGCCGCGGCCGAGGCGCCGCCACCCGAGGCATCCAAGCCGCACCCGGGGCATGGCCACGGAATGCTCGAGCTATTCAGCCTAGGCCTGGACTCGCTCGAGCTGACCGCAGAGCAGAAGACGGCGATCGACGGCATCAAGGCCGACATGGCTACGCACAGCGAAGCGCCGAAGGCGCCGCGCGAGAAGCTCGAAGCCGACGTGACCGACGGCGTGGCCGCGGGCAAGATCGATCACGCCAAGACCGACGCGGACATCAAGGCCATGGCAGCGGCCGTGGCTGGGACGCAGCCCGCCATGCAAGACGACATGAATCGCCTGTACAAGGTGCTCACGCCCGAGCAGCGCAAGAAGCTGATCGAGACCATGCGCGAGAAGGGCAAAGAAATGCACGAAGGTATGGAGCACCCCGGCCAGCACGGCATGGGCGAACACAAGGGCGGTCCCGGCTCCGGCCCGGGAATGCACGAGCACGAAGGTAAAGGTCCGGGTCACGAGCACGAAGGCAAAGGCCCTGGACCCGGAATGCATGAGCACGGCGGGCCCGGCGAGCACGGCGAAGACGGCGTGCTGCGCAAGCTGACCGAGGATCTGGGGCTGACTCCGGAGCAGCAAGACAAGCTGCGCGTGAAGATCAAGGCGCAGATGGACACCACGCACGCGGCCATGAAGCAAAAGATGGTGACCATCATGAAGCACATGGACGCCGTGGGCACCGCGTTCGAAGGCGACAAGTTCGACGCCAAGAAGGCGGGAGTGGGTAGTGACGCGCCCGACATGCTGAAAGCGATCGCCAGCGCCAAGGTCGCGTTCGTGGAGACCGTGCTCAGCGTACTCACGCCCGAGCAGCGCCCGAAGCTCGTCCTTCACCTGAAAGCGCACGCGGGCGAAATGGAGTGACCGAGGCCTAGCTCAGAAGGTAACCCAGGCCGCGCTGCAATCGCGGCCTGGATCCGTCGCTGTCACGTTCTTGGTGACCGTGACGCCCGTGCCGGTGGGCGTGAAGTTCACCGGTGCCGGGCCGTAGGTGAGGCTCGCGTATTGCGCGTCGAAGGTGGCCGTCTCTGGGCTGTCCATGATCACGTTGTCGAGCGACATGGTGAGCACGTGGGCTGCGTCGTAGCCGCTGAAGGTGGACGCACCGCCGCCGAGCACGTGCACGTTCTTCAGGAAAATGTCCTTGAAGTAGGGGATGAGGGTGCCGGTCGCGCTGCTGTAAAACGGGTCGAACACGAACGGCTCTTTGACGGAGCGCATGCACACGTCGGTGTAATGAATGTCTTGCACCAAGCCGCCGCGGCTCAAGTCGGACTTGATGCGCAGGCCATTGCCCGTGCCGTCGAGCGAGAGATCGCAGACCTTCACGTTCTTGACGCCGCCGTTGGTCTCGCTGCCAATCGACATGCCGTGACCCTTGCCGAAGTGGTTGTGCGCGATCACCAAGTTGTCGATCGGCGGCCCTGAGCCCTTGATGGCGATGTTGTCGTCCCCGGTGCTGATCGTATTGTAAGCGATGACGCCGTTGCTCGCGCCCGACGGGTCGACGCCATCGGTGTTCGGTGCAGTCGGATCGGTGATGATGGTGATGCCCCACACCACGAAGCCGCTCGTGCCGATCACGACGTGGAACTTGGGCGCGTTCTGGATGTGCAGCTTGTACAGAGTGAAGTCTTTGCCGCCGCTGGTTTGGACCAGGCGTGGGCCGCTCATCGAGCCGTCGAGGTGCGCCTTGTCGTTCACCTGCCACCAGCTGAGCGGTGGGTCTTGACCGAGCATGGTCATCCCGCCGCGCCCGTCGATGGTGCCTTCACCCATCACGCCCGCGCCCGTCAGGCCGCTTGCCCCAATCAGCGGGCGGCAACCGCTGGAGCCGCCGACGGCGCTGCCGCATTGGTTTGCTGCTTGATCGAACAAGCGCGGGTTACGCGAGGCGTACAGCGTGACGCCCTGGTCGATCCAGAGCGTGACGCCACTCTTGAGCGTCAGCGGCCCGGACAAGAACGCATTGTTTTCGCCCGCAGCGGCCAGCTTCACCGCTTGGCCGGCGGGGCAGGCCGTGATTGCCGCTTGGATCGTAGCCGTGTCGAGCGCGGTCTCGTCCGCGAAGACACCGCCCGGCGCGCTTTTGGTTGCGGTCAGCGTCGCGCAAGCGGCGGGGATCACCGGCTCTTTGCCCAAATCTTCACAAGTGGTGGGGTAGCTATTGGCGGCGCCCGCGCTTCCGGCGCTTCCGCCGCTGGCTCCAGCAGAACCGCTAGTACCCGCTTCACCGCCGCCGCCGCCGCTGCCCGCGGTGGGTGCAGAGCTTCCCGCGGCCCCGGCGTGCGCCGCGCCCGCGCTTCCGGCGCTTCCGCCGCCCGCTCCACCGTTGGCCGCCCCGGCCGTGATCATCGTCGGCACTTTGGAGCGGTCAATCGGGCCGTAAACGGTCGGATCGTTGTCACCACAGCCCGCCACACCGAGCGCAACCAAACCGAGCCAGCCGGCGAGCCGCGCGTACGCGGGCCGGACAGAAAAGCCGAGAGGCATCCGAGATCTCCGGAAAAATCAGGGGCACCCGGAAATCAGGGCGCGACCACGCCGCTTTGGGCGCTTCCCTAATGCGCGCAGCAGGCCAAATCGATTTGCGAGGGCGGGTGCCCTCGTTCTTCACCGAGCTAACGGAGCCCGAGTGCCGTGCGGCACCCGAGCTCGGTCATTCACACCCGGCTTAGTACTACTTCGTCACTCCTTCTCGCGGTTGGGGCGAAACGGCAGCTGTTGGATTTTTTTGCCCAGCACCAACCCAGCCGTCCCGCGTCAATCGCTACCGTTGACGCAGCAGGCGCCCGGCCTCGCCGGCTCTCATGTTCTAGCTCGTTTCTGCTCGCGCCGATCGTGATCTGCTCCTGCCGAAGAACTGATCAAGTAGTGTTAGGGGACGGCCGGGAAGTTGCCGGACATGGCCAGCAAGGTCAAGAGGCCCACCGTCGTCGGGAAGTAGGTGTGGTTGAAGTCGCCGCTCTCGATGATGTCGAGGGTGGTGCGGAACGCGCGGTCACGCATGACCGTATTGTTTACACCCATGGCTCCAACGCCCATCGGTCCGATGAACGAGCCCTGCAAGTCCACCGCTTTGGGGTGCACCGTGCCGGAGCCCTTGATCCAACCCGCGGACAGCGTATCGATCTTGGCGCCCGCGCCGTACTTGCCGGCGAAGAACGAGATGATCGAGGTGAGCGCGGTCTTGTCGCCACCGAGACATGCATCGAGCCCGAGGCGCCACGGCACGCGGGCCGCGTCGTAGCCCATCGCGCCGCTGGGATCGGAGATCTCGCTCGTGACGTTGGCCGAGCCGGATTGGGTCGGCTTGCCATCGGACAGGTTACCCCAGTCCGTCGGGATGCCCGCGGTCGGCGAGCTCACGTTGGTGTTTACCAGGGGGTAGGTGGTGGAGATCACACTCGTGAAACTGCTCCCGAAGCGTCGGTACCAGGCCGGCGCGAAGTACGACGCATTGAACACAGTCTTGAATTGGCTGCCACCGGTCACCTTACCGCCCACGATGTCGTTGCTGGCGATGGCCGCGATCATCGCGTCAGCGCCTGCTTTGTAGCCGCCGCTCGGCCACTGCAGGTTGCCCATCAAGAGCGCGTAAGCGATGTCCTCGTCGGCGTCGGTGGCGGAGCCGCTGGCGCCGTTCTTCCACGTCATGAGGCCGCCGCTCAGGTTGTTCTTCACGTAGCCGTAGAACTTGTCGAACGCCGTCTTGTCGCCCATGGCGGCGGCGATCAGCATGCCGTAGCCCATGGCCTCGGAGCTGATGACTCCGTTTTGCTCGGGGGCGACCACGTGGTCGTTCTGCACGAAGTTCTTGGTCCAAACGGCGTACGCCTTGGCGATGGCCGAGCTGAACTTGGAGGCGTTCGCCGGCAGCGTGCAGGTGCCGAAGGCGGCGTTCTGCGGGAACGGCTTGGCCGGCGCATTGTTGGACGGGGAAGCGGTGGTGTTCGTGCAATCACCCGTGAGCAACGACACGTCGTCGACCCAGAAGTCGAAGGGCAACGTGGAGGCGAAGGCCGTGTACATCTCGCCCGCCTTGTAACCGCCGCTGTAGTCCTTACCCTGGTTGAACTGGAACTGCAGCTGCAGCAAGTTGCTCGCGATCGATTCGCGATCCGCATTCGTCATGTTGCTGGGCAAAGACAGCGGGTACAAATCGCGGTCGAAGCAGAACGTGAACGTCTTGAACGACTGCGTGAGCTCGGTGTCGCCCGTGCCCGGGGGCAAGAACTTGCCGGCGTGCTGGTAGCAGGTCGTGGTGTTCTCGTTGCACTTGCCGCCTGGATTTGCCGAGCTCTCGGTGGCCGGGGTCGAGATGTTGAAGCGCACTGGGGACTTCGAATCCGCGCCCGTACCGAGCTTGGCCTTGAAGCGGATGCCCGTGAACTGGTGAGCCCCGCCGTCGTAGACCGCGGGCGTCATCATGCCCGCGAAGTTCATGCCCACGCCGGCGTACATGGAGTAACCCGAGCCGGTGACGTGCAGCGCGTACTTGTCGCACGCCGCAGTGCCGCCGGAAGACTCGACGGCCAGCTTCTCGCTCGTGGAGCTCTTGTCGTTGTAGATGTACCAGGAGCCCGCGCGGCCCTCGCTGGTGATGACGGAAGGAGCGACGCCCGCCACGGGGCCTTCTTCGAAGTCGGAGACCATGCCGGGCAAGACCGGACAACCGCCGGGGCGAGTGCCGCCGCCGCCGGAGCCGCCGCCCGCGCCCGTACCCGCGGCGCCGCCGCTGCCACCGCCGCCCGCACCGCCGGTGCTGGTACCGCCGGTGCAAACGCCGGCCGAGCAAGTCTGACCCGTGGTGCACGCCTTGCCGCACGCGCCGCAGTTCAGGACGTCAGTGCCCATCGTATTGATGCACGAGGTCGGCGAGCATTGGGTGAACGCGCACGTTGCCGAGCACACGCCCGAGCTGCAGAACGGCGAAGTCGTGGGACAGGCCGTGCCGCAGGTGCCGCAATTCGTGGCGCTGGTTTGCGTATCGACGCAGCTACCCGCGCAGGTCGTCAGCGGAGCGGCGCAAGCGCATTGCGAAGCCTGACAGGTCGTACCGACGGCGCAGGCTTTGCCGCACGTGCCGCAGTTCGCCGCGTTGGTCGTCAGATCGACGCACGTGCCGGAGCACAACGTCGAAGGTGCCGTGCACATGGCGCTTCCACCGCTCACGCCGGGAGAGCCACCGCTGCCGCTCGCGCCACCGCCGCCGGGCGGCGGGTTCTGAGTCGCGGGCGGACCCGACGACGTACCACAAGCAAAAATCAACAACGGCGCGGCTGCCAAGAGGCAGGCCCAGAGGGAGCGGGTTCGCATGCCCAAAACCTGGCACCGATTCCACAATATCCCAAGCGGGAAATTGCCTGCGAATGGCGATCGTGAACGGATCCGTGACGGCGTTACAAACTTCGATCGTTAGTGTAAGCCCGAACCAATTGAGGCGTCCGTGACGCGTTCGGACCCGTTCGGGCGCGCTCGCGATGCGTGAGCCGCGCGATTCATTCATGGGCACTAGGTGCGTGTTCGCTTCGTACGTCGAGAAACGAAATAGTAACGGACCCTTCCCTTCGCTGGCGTATCGCGACACAGGGCGAAGCGCGAGGTGCGCCGCTCCGGAAGATGTTTTGACAAATCACGCTGCGCGCACGCAATGAGGCGCCGGCGCCGTGCTCACTCGCCGTCGCAAACAGGTACTGTGTAATAATCGCATGTGCCTACGCCTGCTCGGCCGCTCGCGCCGCCTCTGGTCGTCAGCGCCCGAGCGTCTCGATGAGCAAGCGCGCTGTTTCTTCACCGGAAAAGTTTTGTTGGCCCGTGATGAGGTTGCCATCCCGGACGGCGTAGCCACGCCACAAGCCGGCCTGGATGTAGTTGGCGCCCAGCTTTTTCAGCTCGTCTTCGATCCGCCAAGGCATGATGTGTTTTCCCTCGGGCAGCGCCTGCATTTGCCACACGGCTCGATCCGCAAAGTCTTCTTCGACATTGGCGAAACCAGTCACTGTCTTGCCTTTGACTAGGTACTCGCCGTTCGACAGCTGGGCGTAACGCAAAATGGCGACCCCGTGGCAGAGCGCGACTGCGAGCTTGCCAGCCTCGTAGAACTCGCTGAACTTGCGATGCAGGGCATGCGCGGTCTCGAACGTGAACATCGGCGCTTGCCCACCTGCCACGACGATGGCATCGAAGGCAGAGAGCTCGATGGCGCTGACCGGAAGCGTGTTTTCGACCAGGGCCGCGAGCTTGGGCGTAGCGATGAAGCCCATGCTGATGAGATCGCTCGCTGAGTAACCGCTCGCATCGCGGGGATCACTCATGCCATCAGCCTGGCAAGCCCCCCCGTTCGGGCTGAAGATCACCACTTCGTAGCCCGCTTCTCCGAGAACGTAAAAGGGGTGTGTCAGCTCGCTCCACCAAAAGCCCACGGGCCAATGCGTGGTGCTCGAGACCGCAGGGTTGGCGATGACGATGGCCACGCGCTTCTTTCGTGTGGGATTCGAAACGTTCGAGTCTTTTAGGCTCATGGAACTCCTGTTCGGGGCAGTGGGAGCCGGCGTTGGACCGGCGCCCCGAGAACATTCGGCATGGCGCCGTGGATCGTCAATTAGATACCGTGCATCTTCGAGTTGCATTCTATGCAACTCGAGAGTGCCGATTGCGGCTTGCGTCCGAGGGCGAGCGGCTCGAACATGTGGCGAAACACGAGGAGCAAGCATGCGAATTGGGATCATTGGCGCAGGCAACGTCGGTCGAGCTTTGGGGCAAGGGTTTGCAACGGCGGGTCACCAAGTCAGCTACGGCGTGCGCAACCTCGGTGCCGCGCTGCCCCACGCTGGAGCCACCCTCGACTCCGTGCGCGCAGTTACCGCTTCGGCCGAAGTGCTGGTGTTGACTACGCCGTGGTCCGCGGTGGAAGACGTGCTCGCCGTCGCTGGTGACTTCGGCGGTAAGCCGCTTTTGGACGCCACCAACCCGATCGGCGCGGGTCTGACTTTACCGCTCGGGCACGCCACCTCAGGTGCCGAACGTGTTGCGAGCTTGGCGAGGAACGCGCGCGTCGTCAAAGCCTTCAACTCGACGGGTTTCGAGAACATGCAGAACCCCCGCTACGGCGAGGCACGCGCGCTGATGCCCCTTGCGGGCGACGACGCGGCGGCCCTCTCGTGCGCCACGCAATTGGCGGCGGAGCTCGGCTTCGAGCCGGTGAGCCTCCCGTCCCTGGCGAGAGCACGAGAGCTCGAGGCCTGCGCGGTCCTCTGGATCAAGCTTGCCTTGCAATGGGGCGCCGGGCGCAACATCGCCTACGGTATTTCGCGCCGGACGCCGGGCGAGGCGCTGCCTGACGCCAAGCGCCCCCATCCGCCGCGGACGATCGCCGTCGTCGGGGCGGGACAAATCGGCGGTGCGCTCGCCCGGGCGTGGCTGCGCGCGGGCCACGCGGTGCGCGTCGGCGTGCGCGATTCGAGCGCGAGATCCGTTGAGGAGCTGGCAGCGCTCGGTGCGCAAGTCGTGCCTTTGGTGGAAGCGGCGGTCGGAGCAGACGTCGTCGCCCTGGCGGTGCCGGGCGGCGTCGCGCTCGAAACAGCGCGGGTCTTGCGCGAGCTGGACGGTAAGGTTCTGATCGATTGCTGCAACGCGATCGCCCCCGGCTTCACCCTGACTCATGGCCTCGACACTTCCGCTTCGGAGGAGCTTGCTCGAGCCTTGCCTCGAGTAAAGGTCGTGCGCGCGTTCAACCAGCAGGGCGCCGAGGTCCTGCAAAATCCCTCGTTCTCGGGGCGCGCCGCAGTGAGCTTCATTGCCTCGGATGACGCGCCCGCGCGTACACTGGTTTGCTCGCTCTCTGCCGACATCGGGCTCGACAGCGTCGAGGCAGGCCCGCTCGCGTCCGCTCGTTACCTCGATCGCATGACTTTGCTGTGGGTCGCCTTGTCCCGTGCCCTCGGTACGCGCGAGTTTGCGATTTCGCTGCTACGCCGGTCGGGATCGTGATGAGCGCTCCGCTATTGATCCAAGTCCAAGGACCGCGCGCTTGAAGGTATCGCCCGTCGACCTGAACCTGCTCGCCGTGCTCGATGCAATCCTTCAGACACGCAGCGTATCCGGAGCTGCGGAGCGAGTGGGCATCAGCAAGCCCGCGATGAGCCACGCGCTTGCGCGCTTGCGCGAACAAATCGGCGATCCGCTGCTGGTGCGCGCCGGACAGGAGTGGCACCTCAGCGAGCGAGGGCTTGCCCTGCGCGGTCACGCGCACGAGGTGGCGGAGAGCGCACGAGCCCTCCTCGGGCGTGAGGTTGCCTTCGACCCGGCCACGTCCGCGCGAGAGTTTCGAGTGCACGCGACGGACCACGCTCTGGCCTTGCTCGGCAACGGGATCGGCGCCGCGCTGGCGCGCGAAGCGCCGCACTGCTCGCTGCGGTTCTTGCCGGTCCAGGGCGACGACGCGGGGCCGATGCGCACCGGCCAAGTCGATCTTGCCTTTGGCGTGTTTCCGGACTTGCCGGCTGAGTTCCGGACTCAGACGCTGTTCCAGGAGCGTTTTGCCTGCGTCGTGCGCAAGGGGCATCCCCGCGTCAAAGGTAAGCTGAGCCTGAAATGCTTCCTGGAAATGAAGCACGTGCTCGTCGCGCCGCGCGGCAAAGACGGCAGCGCCGTCGACAGCGCGCTCGCCGAACGCGGGCTCGCGCGGCGAGTGACCCGCTTCGTCCCGTACTTCGTCGTGGCACTCGATCTCGTGTCGCGCACAGATTGCGCGCTGACTATCTCCGAGCGGCTCGCCAGCGCCTATGCCGAGCGCTTCGGCTTGCAGGTGCTCAAGCCGCCGCTCACGCTACCGCCGTACTCCATCAGCCAAGTCTGGCACCCGCGGGTCGACGCCGATCCTTCCCACCGCTGGTTCCGCCGTTTGGTGGCGCGGGTTTCGAGCGAGCTTCGGGTGAAGTCAGTCCGCAAGGGCGGCAAGGCGTGAAGGTCATCGCGTCAAGCGCTCGTCTAGATTTCTCGCGTTGTCTAGATCTCTGAAGAAAGGGCAGGCGTGCTCTCAACGGCGCGCAGCCAGGTCTAGCGCTCACGGGAAGTGAGGAGCAGACTCGTCGGCGTGTACGCGGCGAAGTACCACCGGCACCGCCACGAGCCGCGCATCGAGGTTTGCGCACTCACGCACGCTGGTCGGCTACCTGCGCCGTGGCTCGCTACGGGCTTCGTCGTCAACTTGGTGACCGAGGGTGCCGCGGACCTGCGGTCCGGTGGTCGCACCTATTCAGTTCAGCCAGGGCACGTGGTCCTAGCAAATCCAGGCCAAATCAGGGAGATAACGCATCGCCACACGCCAACCGCTAGCACGCGCTCGCTCATCTTCGACGAGGACTACCTGCGAGACGCTTTCCAGTCGCGCGGGCTAGCGGGTGGTCCGGGCTACTTCGACCAATTCACCAGTACGAACAGGACTTTGCAAGGCGCATTGCTCGCGTTCCACCGCTCCTTGTCGTTGCTCGAAACTCGTCTGACCTTGGAAACTGCGCTCGAGTCGTTGCTCGAGCAGCTGGCCCGAGTGATGGTCAAAGCCGAGCCGCCGCGTTGGCCGGCCCATCCAGCGGTTCGTCGCGCCCGCGAGTACATCGAGAGCAACAGCGAGCGAGAGCTTGGGCTTGCCGAGCTCTGTTCTGTCGCAGGTTTGTCACGTGCCCACTTCATTCGCGAGTTTCGGCGCCAGGTCGGGATCGCTCCGCATCAGTATCAGATACACACCCGCGTCCGGCGAGCGCGCGCGCTGTTGAATCAGGGTGCATCCGTTGCTTCGGCGGCCGCGGAAGCCGGTTTCTGCGATCAAGCCCACCTCGCGAGGCACTTTCGGCGACTGATTGGCGTTTCGGCTGCGGACTATCGTCAAGCCACGATTCGAGAGCACTTTCGTACAAGCTGACTGGGGCGCTGAGGTTCTAAGGGGATCGTATGGGACACCACTTCGATTCACCAGAAGCGCGCGCAGACAGTCGGATCAACATCACGGACAATTACTTGTTCGAATCCCCCAACGACGCCTCGCGAGTGATCGCGGTGATGTGCATGAGCCCGCTTGCTGGTTTACCTTCGCCGTATCATGGCCAGCCGCAGTGGCGGACGTTCCGCCCCACAGCCGCATACGAGCTCAGGTTCGATACGGATGGTGACATGATTGCCGATCGGGTCCTGCGCCTGGTGTTTCAAGGTGAAGAAGCGCCGCAAACTCTTTCGGTTCATTGGCTCGAGGGAGAGGACGCCCAAGCCGAAGGCGCTACGGGCAAGGTACTGGGAACCGGCTCCGTCGAAGCAACGGTCGAGCTCGAATTGCCCCAAGGAATGAGGGGCAAGGTGTGGAGCGGTGAAGCTGGCGATCCGTTTTGGCTCGACGCCGTGTCCGCCAAAGTTTTCCTCGATCTGGCGCTTTCGGGCACGCCCGCGGGCGTGGAAACGTTCTCGCGAGGACAGATAACCACCGGCGGCACGAACGTGCTCGCGATCGTCGCGGATCTACCGATGGCACTGTTCGGAAGGGGGCCTTGGCACTTCTATTCGGCCGTGTCCGCCAACGATCACGGGCACTTTCATCAAGTTGCTCGTTGTGGGCGTCCGAACTTCGCGGCCACCTTCGTCGACAATCCCGAGCGTTCGAGGCTGATGAATGACACCACGCCCGATCAGGATCTGGACCTCTTCACCCCCGATGTCGTGAAGGTGGTCGAGGTTGCGGCCAGAAACGTGGGGCGGGTCCGAAACCCGAGCGCATACGCGCAACGAGTGGCGCGCTGGATCCTGCCCGACGTCATCGGCTTCGACCCCCAGCTCCCTGCAGGATTTGATTTCGCCGGGCTCAATGGCCGTCGCCTCGACGACGATTTCGGTTCGGTGGTTTACTCGGCCGTCTTTGGCTGCCCTGTCTCCAGCAGGCTCGAGCCCCTGACCGATCTGCGCGACGATTGGCCGTTCCTCCCGCGTCCACGTCCGCTGCCGGGTGGGCCAGCAGTATCGGTGCCCCGTAGGACGGGCTGAATTCGAACTACCAGGCTGGGTCTTATCCTACGTCAGCCACGAAGCGCTCAGCCGCCGCGGGCAAGGGTCTGTCCCTGATTGCTCAGGCACCCGTAAACGTGCCTGTAACGTGAACGTGAACGTAACGTGCCCGTGCCCGTGCCCGATCTCCTGAAAAGTGGGCGCCCGCAGGGCACGCATCGCACCTCGCGAATCGAAATCAGGTGCCCGCACGTCGACCGTTAGGTTCGCATGCGGGCGGCACTGAAGCTTCGCGGCGCGCTTTCGCGTGCACGGTCCCAAGTAGCCCTCGCGCGCGAAAATCGTAGCGTGAATTCACGCTACGATTTTGTTTCGAAAGGGGCTCCCCGGAGCTTGCTGGGGCGGTGATCACGCGGTCGAGATCAGGTGCCGGCGCGCCGTCACGCACTGCGCACGCGGGCCGCTCTGGGGCGACCCACAAGAACGGAGGCCACATGAAAACCAATGGCGAACTAGCCCTGCACGCCGGCGGCCAAGCGCTGTTGCAAGTAGAGGCGGAGCCGCGGGCTCGCAGTGAGCGAGATCGCGCGTTCGAGCGCAGACGAGTGCGTTTCGACCTCACCGCGCACCGAAGCCAGCTGAGCCACGACCACCCAATACGGGGCGTACGAGGCGACTCGAGCGGCGTCCAGAGTAGCGAGCAGCGCCGCCGCGGCTTCGAGCTGTCGCAGCTCGGTGAGCACCGCCGCGTGCGCGACTTGACTGCCGATGGTCGGCCAAGTGCGATTCAAGAAGTCGTACAGCGCGGCAATCGCCGACCAAGGGGTGCGATCGGAAAATGCGCGCTGGCAATGGGCGGACTGGATGGCCGCTTCCAGTTGAAATGGACCCGGACGGCGGAAAGAGGCCGCGCGCAAGAGCAGCGCGTCGGCATCCAGAATCGCGCTGCGATCCCAGCGCGAAATATCATGAAGCGGCAGAGGCACGAACGCTCCGTCGGCGTCGACCCGCGCCGAGCGACGGGCGTGACTGAACGTCATCAGCGACAACAGCCCGAGGACCTCGGGCTCGTTGGGCAGCTGCTGAGCCAGCAATTGAGCGAGAAACAGCGCCTCTTCCGCGAGCGGCTCCGGTAACGCTTGCGCCGTGTCCGGTGCGTCTTGCCCTCCCGCCGTGTCGTCCCAAGCGCTACCGAACGCGGCGTAGACGCCTTCGAGCACAGCGCCCAGTCGCTCGCTCAGGTCGACCCCCTCGGGCGTATCGAAGGGCACGCCCGCGTCGCGAATTTTCTGTTTCGCGCGGACCAGCCGCTGACCCATGGTCGGCCCAGGAACCAGAAACGCCCTGCCGATCCGTAACGCGTCGAGCCCCAACACGGTCTGCAGCATCAAGGGAGTCCGCAGCGAAGCGTCGATGGCTGGGTGGGCACAGACGAACATCAAATTCAGCCGGCTGTCCGTCGTCGTCTCGGTCGCCTGCTCGAGTCCAATGCTCAGCTCCTCGAGCGCGGCGCTCGTTCGCGGATCGCTCACGACCGCTCGGTGGCGCGCGACATGCCGAAGGCGATTCTTGGCGACCGCCATCAGCCAGGCCTCCGGCGAACGAGGCACTCCCGTTTCCGGCCAGCGCTCGAGGGCGGCACCGAGCGCATCGCCGAGCGCGTCCTCCGCGGCGGCGATGTCGCGAAAACGATAAGCGAGGGCCGAGAGCAGCCGCCCGTACGCATCTCGGGCGGCCCTCTCGACGACGCTCCAGGCGGCCGGAGTCGTCACCGCTCAGCGTGCCGGTGGCGGCAAGATCGGCCGCACTTCCGTGTGCCCTGCGCTCGCACAGGGGCTCTTTGCGGCCCAATCCAAGGCCACGTCGAGGTGCGGAACCTCGATCACGAAATACCCGCCCAGGTGCTCTTTGGCGTCTGGCAGCGGTCCGTCTTGGACGTGGCGCTTGCCGTCCTCGATGCGCACGCTCGTCGCGGTGTACGGAGGCTTTAGCCCGTTGCCGCTCACCACGGCGCCCGATTCGCTGAGCGCGCTGACGTAGGCATTCCAGGCTCCCCAATAGGCGGGCGCCTCGACGGGGTCTTCGCGGCGGGCAACCTCTGCCGAGGTCTCGTGGAATATGAGCATGTATTGCATGGCGACTTCTTCCATTCTGGGGGCAGCGACGTGCTGCCGCTACCCTGATGCGTGAGCCCCCGCCATTTCGACAAGCACGTCTAAAAAAAAGACGTCCAGTGACGCCGCACTACTTCGGAGTACGCACGATGTCGCCTGCGTCCGAGTAGCCCCAGACCGAGCTTTCGTCCACGAAGGTCAGGTGCTCCTGGAAGCGGGTGATTCGCGTTGGGGCTTCGGAGCCGTCCCTCTTCAGGCGATAAAGCACCGAGCCTTCTTGGTTTTTGGTGAAGTAGACGTAACTCTCGTCGACCGCCAGGCCCTCGGGGAAATTGAGGTTCGACGCTAGGTCTTGTGCGCTCGCGTCAGATTGATTCAGGGCAATGCGCCGCACCTTGCCCTGATTGGCGTCGCTGCCCTGGTCCACCCAATACAGGTACTGGTCGTTGATCTCGAGCCGGTAGGTGCAGCCGCTGAACTCACCGATCCGGCGGATCTGGTCGCTCGATCCGCCGTTGGCTGGGGCGACGAAGAGCGTGGGGGTTCGGCACGTGAGGTACGGACCCTCAGCCCATACCAAAGCGTCAGAAGAATGGACGAACTGGTCGATGGGCTGCGGGCGTTGGATCAAGATCCGAGGTTCGCCATCCGAGCCCTCGTCGAGTCGTTCGATGGTCGTACCGAGCGGGAAGCCGCGACTGAAGAACAACGCCTGGTCGTCCTTTTCGAGCTGTGGATAAGCGCCCAAAACACCAAGCCCCACGCTCAGCGACCGGCTCGGACTCGCGCCCGTCGCGGCGTAAGTCCACAGCGACGTAGGCGAAGTGCGCCGCAACCAATACACGTCCGTCTCGTCGCTCGTCAGGGTCGCGGCCGAATCGCTCGGAATGCTCGTGCTCGTTACGGGCAGCTGCTTCGGACGGCGAGGCAGCGAGTGCAGGCCGTCGCTGCGCAGAAAAAAGACCGCATCCCGAGTGAAGTGCGGCGTGCAGTCCTGCCCGTTCGCGCACAGCGTGGGCTCGGCCAATGTGCCGACGGTCACGACCGGGCACCCGCCCTCGCTACATTGCCCCTCGCGTTCACAGGCGCGCCCGCACACGCCGCAATTCTTGGCATCGCTGTCGAGCTTTGCTTCACAGCCATTCGCCCACTCGCCGTCACAGTCGGCAGTCAGCGCCGCACAGGCGAGCGCGCTTTGTCCGGCTTCGCCTGCTGCGCCGGCGAGATCACCGGAGGCTCCCGCGTCACCCGTTGTCCCTGCCGCCCCACCCGCCGCTGCGCCGAAAGCGTCGGCACCCGGACATGCATCGAGCTCGCAGGTCGGCGTCGAAGTACACTCGGTGCAGCCGCTCCTCTTCGGCTGCGCGCTTTCGGAACGCCCGCCGCATGCCGCCAATGCTGACGCTAGACCCAGCCACAGCGCGAGGGCGCGCCGCCCGAGACCCCAGTACACGCCCATTGCCAAGAGCTTAGAGCGCTGAGCCGCAGCGACTATGGTTAATTTCCCCGATCCGGCCGCAACGCGGCGATTGAATTGGCACGCCCGAAGGGACTCGAACCCCTGACCGGCGGGTTAGAAACCCGCTGCTCTATCCGGCTGAGCTACGAGCGCGTGTTACGTGGTCGACATAAGCCAGTTTCGTGACGGCGCGCATCCTTTTCAAGCGGGCGGCTCGTGTCAATAGCCTGGGGCAGTTTAGCCCAGCAGCCCGCAGTGCGCCGCCTGCGGAGCGACGACGGGCGCCTGAATTCGCCCACTCCGGGCGATACTCGTACCGGCCCGGGGGCGCGGCGCTAGTATCGGCCGCGGTGAAGGTCCTCCTGGTCAATCCCAATCGCGAGCGCATGCCGTGGCCGGCGCTGCCCTTGGGTTTGTGCACGGTGGCGAGTGGCTTGGCGGCGGCCGGCCACGAGGTCGAGGTGCTCGATCTGATGTTCGTGTCGGACGTGGCGCGCGAGACGGCGAGCCGCGTGCGCAAGTGCGATCCGGACATCGTCGGGCTCAGCATTCGCAATATCGACAATTGCAATTTCGAGGTGCCGCACTTCTACCTGACCGACATTCGCGATCAAGTGGTGCGCTCGGTGCGCGCTGCCTCGGCGCGCGCGAAGATCGTGGTCGGGGGCAGCGCGGTCAACGTGTCTCCCGCTGATACGTTCGCGTACCTCGAGGCGGACTACGCGCTGGTGGGCGAGGGCGAAGAGGCCCTACCGGATTTCCTGCGCGCGTTGCAAGACGGCACGCCGCTCCACCAAGTGCGCGGCTTGCTCGAGCCGGGCCGAGGTAGCTCGAAGGCCTTGCCGATCTTGGACACGGGGCGCTTGGCGCGCGGCGAGCCGCCCGCGGGCCGCGCGCTGGTGCATGATTTTGCCGAGTCGCCGCGCAGCGAAGCGTGGCGTTGGATCGACCTCAAGCAATACGCCTCCCACGGCAGCCCGTACTCGATTCAAACCAAGCGCGGCTGCGCGCTCAAGTGCTCGTACTGCGTGTACAACAACATCGAGGGTCACGCGTATCGCTTGCGCAACCCGGTGGAAGTGGTGGACGAGCTCGAAGAAGCCGTGAAGGGCCACGGGGTGAAGGCCATCGACTTCGTCGATTCGACCTTCAACTTGCCGCTCTCTCACGCGCGCTCGATTTGCGAAGAGCTCGAGCGCCGGCCGCTGAACGTCGAGCTATCCACCATGGGCTTGAACCCCGCCGGAGTGACGCCCGAGCTCGTCTCGGCGATGAGGCGCGCGGGCTTCAAGAGCGTGATGTGCACGCCGGAGAGCGCCTCCGAAGTGACGCTGAAGACCTTGAAAAAGGGCTTTCAAAAGCACGCGGTGATTCGTGCCGCGCAGGCGCTGCGCGAGGGCGGCTTGCCCACCTACTGGTTCTTCATGCTCGGCGCGCCGGGTGAAACCATGGCCACGGTGCGCGAAACCCTGGCCTTCTGCGAAGAGCACATCGCGCCCACGGACATGGTGCTCTTCTCGACCGGCATTCGCGTGTACTCGGGCACGCCCCTCGAGCGTCAATGCAAAGACATGGGCTGGTTCGCCGAGGACGACCCGCTGTTTTTGCCCTCGTGGTTCCTTTCGCCCGAGCTCGATCTCAACGAGCTGTATCAAACGCTGATGCAGGCCGCCGCCAAGCACCCCAATTGGATGACCAACGCGGAAACGGTCGTCAGCCCCGCGATGAACGCGATGATGAAGGGCGCCTTCAAAGCCCTCGGTTGGAAGGGCCCGTTCTGGAAGCACCTGCCGCGCGTGTTCCAGCTCGCCAACCGCTTCGGCGTACGCCAACGCGGCCTCGAGGTCCACGCCGCCAACCTGCGCAAAGTAACCGACGTCCGCCACTACCGCGGCTAGCTGATTCGGGCTCCGTGTCTCCCTCGCACACGTGCCCGTGCCCGATCTCCTGAGAATGGGCGCCCGCAGGGCACGGATCGCACCTCGCGAATCGAAATCGGGTGCCCGCGCGTCGACCGTTAGGTTCGCATGCGGGCGGCACTGAAGCTTCGCGGCGCGCTTGCGCGTGCACGGTCCCAAACGGCCCTCGCGCGCGAAAATCGTAGCGTGAATTCACGCTACGATTTTGTTCTCAAAGGGGCTCCCCGGGTCAACGCTTGCCGAGGCGATGATTGGCGCGTCGAGATCAGGTGCCCGCGCGTCGACACGCACTGGCGCACGCGGGCTGCTTTGAGGCGACCCATAATGACGGGCGCGTTGCTACGCGCCGTTCAGCCAGGACAGGGCTTGCGGCAAATGCTCGGCGAAGCTCGGGGCGAAGGCATGACCCACCGGGCCCAAGTCCAAGAAGCGAGCCTGGAAGCCGGTGCGCCGCATGCGCTCGGCCTCGCGCTGCATGGGGTCGTGCGTCATGTCCCAGGCGCCCGCGCACAGCAGCACCCGCTCGGTTCCGTTTTGCACGAGCCGCGCGCGATCGAGCGAGACCCTCGCGCCAATCAGCATCACGCGCGGGTACTTGCTCCCGCTCGCGTGTGCGATGTTCACCGCGCGATACGCGCCGAGTGAATAGCCGATCAGCGTGCGGCCATGCGTCTCATCGACCTCGGGCAGCGCACCCTTGGCGCGCATGACGGCGGCTTCGACGGCCTCGGCAACGCCTGTTTCCGGCCAGCTCGCGCCGCCTCCTGAGCAACGCGCGCTGGCGCGCGGGCAGACCAGATTCGAGGTTTGCGTGACTTGATCGGCGAAGTGGCTGCAGGCGCGCGCGGCGTCGCCGCACATGCCGTGCAGGAGGACCGTGATTGGGTGTGGTCCCGGAACGCGCGCGGGAAAGATCACGACTCCGGGGGCTTCGCTCGTGGCCTCGAGCTCGATGGGATTCGTGCTCGGCGCAGCGCCGAGTGGCGAGCCTCCGAACAAGCTGACGCAACTCACCGCACACACCACTGCCTTGACGCCAAAACGGCGCACGCGCGATCGCTCCATGACGAGCCTCCTCGGCCGAAGCCGAATACGTGAAGCGTCACGTCTCGAAGCGCGTGAGCCGCTTCGGAACAACCGAAGGGGTGCTCACGAGAATCGCGAGCGGCGTCTTCGGCAACGTGGCTTCACAGACTCATCGCGCGAGCGCGAGAAATTGTGACGCTACGCGTACGGATGCGAGCGAGCGATGCGTGCGACGGACAGCGCGGACGCGAACACACACTGAGCGAGCGAGCGAGCGCGAGCGAACGACGGCTACTTGGAGTCGGAGTACGTCGGTTTGCGCGGCTTCACGGCGCTGCTCGAGTCGAGGCTCGACGAATCGCTGCTCGGCGTCGGCGTCGCTATCTCCGAAGTCGCGAACGGGCGCGGGGCGCGACGAATGCTCGTGGAGCTCGCGCTCGTCGTCGGGATCGGCGCGGGCGGGGGAGCGAGGCGTGCCGCGGCGGCGCGCCGAGCGTTGACGACCTCGGCCGCTGTGTCCCCCGCGGGATCCAGCGCGCGCGCCCGGTCGAGCCCGTCGAGGCATTGCTGGTCTTCGGCGCGCTCGCAACGGCGCAGCGCTTCACGACGCAGCTCGCGGCCCTGCGCTTCGGCAGACGGGGGTGGCTCCGGGAGCAAGATGGGATCGTGCTCGGCGATCTCCGCGGGGGGGAACCAGTGGCGGTAGTAGAACGCAGCCACGGGCGCCAAGAGCGCCATGCCGAGCCCCGTCAGGAGCAGCTCGGCCGCCCAGCGTTCACGCAAGAAGCGACGCAAGCGTGAGACGCGTTGCCGCACGCGTGGCGCCGGCACATTTTCGTCGCGCGCAATTTGCTCGAGCTTCTCGCCGTCGCCCTCGCGCAGCATCCATTCCAGCGTGTGCTCGGCTTCGGCGTCGGGAAGCTTTTGCTCGGCCCAGCGTAGAATATCGCGCGCGGACAGCGGCTCTTCGCTAGCTTGCGCTTCCAGCGCTTCCTCGTCGCTTTGCGGCACTTCGCGCAGGCGGCGGCGGAAGTGGTCGAACACCTTGTTGCGCGTGACGGCGAACACGAAGCGCCGAAACTCTTCGGCATCTTCCGGCACCCGTGCGGCCGAGAGCACGTCGGCCAGGGCGGCTTGCACGACGTCATGCGCGTCTTCGCCGCGGACACGCCGCCGAACCACCGCTTCGAGCTCGCGCCGCAACCGGGGATCGGCCAGCCGTCTGCCCCGGTCGAGGGGCTCCAAACTTGCCGGCATCACCATGGTCGCTGTTCACCATCGGGCGAGCGTCGAAAAGTGTGACGCGTTGGTACCCGATTCTGCCTTCTTACCGCGCGCACCCCATTTTTCTCCCCGCTCGAGCTCACGGCCCATGGACTCGGGCGACAGCGTCCGTCAGATTCACGGCTAGCAGCGAGGGACGCATTGACAGACATTCGACCACCTCCCGTCGCGCCGCCTTGGGCGGAATCGCTGTTCAGCGTCGGGGTGACCGGGACCAACGGTAAGACCTCGACCACGGCGCTGATCGCCGGCTTGCTCGGCGTGCTCGCGCGGCCCGTCGCGCGCGTCACCACCGTGGGCTCGTTCTTGGATGAAGAGCGGCTGGTCGTGCCGGCGCACTACGGCGGCTTTCTGGAAACGATGAAGCGCTGCTTGGATGCAGGTGGGCGCTACGCCGCGCTCGAGCTCACGAGCGAAGCATTGGCGATGGGCTTCGCCAAAGCGTGGCCGTGCCGCGTCGCGACGTTCACGAACCTGAGCTTGGATCACTCCGACGCGCACGGCTCGCCCGAGCACTATCTCGCGAGCAAGGCGCAGCTGTTCATGGCGTTGCCCGCGGGCGGCAGTGCCGTGTTGAACGCCCGTGACTCGGCGGCCGAGCTGCTCATGGACGTGATCCCCGCGGGCGTCGGGGTGCTGCGCTACGGCGTGCCATCGCGCGGTGACGCCTGGGCCAGTGCGGACGTGAGCGCGCGTTCGGTCAGCGTGAGCTTGCGCGGCACCCGGATCGAGCTCGAGCCGTCGGCGCGCTTTCCCGAGCTGCCCCCAACGCTCCAGATCCGGATGGTGGGCGAAATCTTCGCCGAGAATGCGCTGGCGGCGCTGACCGCGGCGTTGGCTTCAGGTGTGCCGACCGCGCCCGCGGTCGCCGAGCTTGCGAAGATTGCGCCGCCGCCGGGACGCTTTCAGCTCGTTCGCGAGCGGCCTGCGGTGATCGTGGACTATGCACACACGCCGGACGCGCTCAGCCGCACGCTCGCGACGGCGCGTGCGTTGTGTGCCGGGCAGGTGAGCGTGGTGTTCGGCGCGGGCGGTGGTCGCGATCGGAGCAAGCGGCCCCTGATGGGCGCGGCTGCGCGCGCAGCGGATCGCGTTTATCTCACCTCTGACAATCCGCGCTTCGAGGATCCGCTCGCGATCATGAGTGAGATACAGGCCGGGCTCGCCGGTCATTCGAGTGTCGTTTGCGAGGTGGACCGCGCGCGCTGCATCGAGCAAGCGCTGCGCGCGGCGGGGCCCGAGGATTTGCTGCTGATTGCGGGCAAAGGGCACGAGCAGGACCAGGAAAGCGGGGGCACCAGGGTCGCGTTCTCGGATGAGGCAATCGTGCAGAGTGTGCGCATCTGACACTCTTTTGGCGGCGCCCCAAGCAACGAAATACGAGACTTAGCGCCAGATGACCCCGTGGCACGCACTGTGCTCTGAACGGCAGCAAGCGCGGCCGTATCCCGGTCACGCGGTCCAGGAGCTTCGCCCATGATCATCGAAAAATCAGGTTTTCTCCTCATGGCTGGAACACTTGCCGCCGGCGGCATCGGCGGTTGGATGGCGCACGACGCCAAGACTCACCGCGCTCAACCAGTGTACGGTGAGTCGACCGCGCCCGTGACGCCCGTGACCGCGACGCTCCCGCCGGCGACCCCCGCGTCAGTCACGGTGACTCCGGATCGCGTGCCGCCGCCGCCCGCCTGTGACGACACCTTGAGCGCCGGCGCGATGGACGATTGTCCACCGATGGGCCCCGCTGAGGAAGGCGTGTGCACGAACTTCGCTGCCAAACGCTGCGCGGAGTACAAGGCCGCATTCAAGCCCAAGGTCGCGCAAGCCGCGGTGTCGTGCTTGAAGAACCTGAAGGGGGCCGTGTGCGATCCGGCGCGCGTCAACCTATGCGGTCACAGTGCACTGATGAATGCCTGCCCCGTGCCGCAGCCTGACACGATCGTCAAGGCGGACACGACGAGCGTGGCGCAGGTCTCGGCGATCGACACGGCGTGCGACAGCATCGTCAAGGGCTGCGCCGGCACGCCCGTCGGCCCGACTTTGGCGGACTGTCGGCAAACGTTGTCGGGTATGAACGACTTCGGACGAGCCAGCATGGTGGAATGCATGGCCGCGCATTGCGCCGACAAGGGCTTGATCGGCTGTGAAGGCGTAAAAAAGCAGTAGTGCGTTGGCGCGGCTTGTCTCGGCGCGCTCGCGTCGAGATACTCCGCGCATGGAATCGGTCGCGGGCTGGGTCGCGCTCGGCCAAGCAGCGCTCTCGAAGGCTCAGTGGCCCGAGGCGCTGCTTTCGTTCGAGCGCGCGCTCACCATCGACGCAGAAGCTCCTGACGCACTCGACGGGTTGAGCGAAGCGCGTTGGTGGCTCGGCCTGTGGAGCGAGGCCCGTGAAGCGCGTGAGTGCGCATACACGCGGCATCGCGCGCTCGGTGATTCGATCTCGGCCGCGCGTGCGGCCATCTGGCTCGGAAACGACTATCTGCTTGCGACCGGCAACCGCGCCGCTTGGAATGGCTGGCTCGAGCGCGCCGCGACCTTGCTCGAAGGGCAGCGCGAGACCGCAGAGTACGGCTGGCTGCTCTTCACTCGCGGCAGGCGAGAGACGGACATGGAGCTGATGGCGAGCGCGTGCCAAGAGGCGTTGGCGCTCGCGCGGCGCTTGGGCGACGTCGATCTGGAGCTCGTCGTGCTCAGCCAGTACGGTCGCGCGCTCGTCGCACAAGGACGCTCAGCCGAAGGCTTTGCCCGCTTGGACGAGTCGATGGCCGCGGTCATGGCCGGCGAGCAACGCAATTTCCTCACCGTGTCCGAGACCTGCTGCAACATGCTTGCGACGTGTGAAGGCGCCGCGGAGATGGAGCGCCTTGCGCATTGGTGCCGGGTCACGGACGAGGTTTCGCGGCGGCTCAACGGGCAGCAGATCTATTCCATCTGTCGCTTGAACTACGCCTCGGTGCTGCTCGCCTTGGGCCGGTTCGAGGACGCCGAGCAAGAGCTGCTCGTCGGCTTGGCTACGACGCTGCACAGCTATCCGGCCTACGCGCTGCATTCGTATACGCGGCTGGCCGAGCTGCGCGTCGCCCAGGGCCGGCTCGCGGAAGCCGCGGAATATCTGGCCGGCCACGAAGAGAACGCGGCCTGTACGCGCGCCTTGGCGAAGCTGTATTTGGCGCGCGGCGAGGCGAAGCAAGCGAGCAAGGTGCTCGAACGACGCTTGTCGTTGGTGAGCGCTGACACGTCGCAGAGCATTCCGCTGTATGCGTTGCTCACCGAAGCCGAGCTCGCCGTCGGTGATGTGCCGGCCGCCGCGCGCGCCGCTCGCGAGCTCAGCGCGCTCGCTGCGCGCACCGAGCGTCCAGCCGTCATGGCCGCGGCCGAGTATGCAACGGGCCTCGTCGCGCTGGCCGAGGGTGAGTCGCGAGCGTGGGTGCATTTCGAAGCCGCTTTGGCCCGCTTTTCGGCGTTGGAGATGCCGTTCGAGACGGCCCGCGCGCGGCTCGCGATGGCTCGCTCTTTGGCAAGCACTGACGTCAGCGGTGCGATCGAGATCGCGCGCCGTGCCCGCGCGGAGTTCGAGCGGCTGGGCGCCGCCAGTGAGCTCGATCGCAGCGGCGAAGTGTTGCGGGAGCTCGGAGCCGCTACGGGCCCTGGCAAGCGTGTGGAGGGGCCGCTCAGTGAGCGCGAGGGCGAGGTATTGGCCCAGCTCAGCCAAGGCCTGTCCAACGCCGAGATTGGCCAGCGCTTGTTCATCAGCCCGAAGACCGTGGAACATCACGTGAGTAAGATTTTGGCCAAGCTCGGCTTGAAGAATCGCGCCGCCGCGGCGGCTTACGCGCATAAACATCAAAAGACGGGATCCGCCGCCAAATAGGGGATCCCCCCGATGTTTGGCCGGCGCCCAATCGGCAGGCTCTCCCTCGTCAACGCCGGCACTTTTCCGGCGCAACACGAGGGATACGCATGACCATTGACGAAGCCAAACTGAACCAATTCATCAACCAAGCGGTCGGGGACATCGGGGCCACCATGAGCTCGATCCTGGTCGTGATCGGCGACCGACTCGGGCTCTGGAAGGCCTTGGCCGCGCACGGTCCGAGCACGCCCGACGAGCTCGCCGCGCGCAGTGAGACCTCACCGCGCTACATCCGCGAATGGCTCAATGCCCAGGCGTCCGCGGGCTACGTGAAATACGACCCAGCGACCGGACGCTACGCGCTGCCCGAAGAACAGATCGCCGCGCTCGCCGACGAGACGAGCCCGGCGTTCTTCCCCGGGTTGTTCGAGGTCGCTGCTGCCGCGTGGGCTGGCGTGGACAAGATGACACAGAACTTCAAGACCGGCGGCGGCACCGAGTGGGGCCATCAGCACCCGTGTTTGTTTCAGGGCACCGAGCGTTTCTTTCGCTCGAGCTACATCGGTAACCTGATGCAGGCATGGATCCCCGCCCTCGACGGCGTCGAAGCCAAGCTGCACCAGGGCGCTCGCGTCGCCGATGTCGGCTGCGGCGTTGGTGCTTCGACCATCCTGATGGCCAAGGCGTTCCCGAAATCGCGCTTTTGGGGCTTCGACTACCACGCGGGGTCGGTGGAGCTCGCGAAACAACGCGCGGTGGCGGCTGGCGTCGCCGAGCGCGTGACCTTCGCTGTCGCCGATGCCACGAGCTTTCCGGGCTCCAACTACGATCTCGTGACCCATTTCGACTGCCTGCACGACATGCAGGATCCGAATGGCGCTGCGCGCCGGGTGCGCGAGACATTGGCCCCCGATGGCACTTGGATGATGGTGGAGCCGTTCGCGAGCGATCGCCAAGAGGACAATCACAATCCCGTGGGCCGCGTGTATTACTCGGCGTCGACCATGCTGTGCGTGCCGCACTCGCTCGCCTTCGGCGGTCCGGCGCTCGGCGCGCAAGCCGGTGAGTCGCGCTTGCGTCAGGTGGCCGAGGCTGGCGGTTTCAAACGCTTCCGCCGCGCCACCGAGACCCCCTTCAATCTGGTGCTCGAGGCGCGACCCTGAGGCGATTAACCCATGTGGGTGATCGGATCAATGAGAACGAGCTAGACCGATGCGGTACAGATTGCCGTCAGCGCCCGAGCCCGAATGGCGCTTGAGCGGCACTGTACCGTTGTCGCTCGAGACGTATAGCGCACCGTCGATGGGCGAGACCGCGACGCCCACCGGGCGCACCGGTGACTCGCCCAACGAGCCGCTGGACCACGACCATGCGCCGTCTTGGGCAACGCCGTTGGCACCGCCGCCGAACACGACCTCATACGGGTAAGTGGTGCCCTGCGCGTTCGAGACCGGCATCGGCGTGTTACCCTGAGCATCGAAAGGCACCCAAATCACCTTGTAACCCGTGCTCGGGGTGCGGTCCCACGAGCCGTGGAGCGCGACGAACGCGCCGCCGCGAAAACGAGCGGGCAGCGCGCCGTCGGGTCCGTCGAAGAAGGTAATCCCGAGCGGCGAGGAATGCGCCTGCATGAAGGTGAGCGGGCGCTCGGCGTGCATGCTGCACCAGGCGTCGTCCTTGGGGCTCAGCGTCGTGGACGCGAGCGGATTTTGGCTCGCCCAGGCGGCGCTCAGCTTGGTGCCCGGCGCGATCAGCTGGCCATTCTCTACAACCCGCGCGGCCGCGAAGCAGAACGGGTAACCGTAGGCCTTGCCGGTTTGCAAATGGATGATTTCTTCGCCCGGATTGTCCGCGTGGATGTCTTCTCCGCCGCGGCGCAAATCATCGATCCCGCTCAGCACGCCGATGATTCGGCCGTGCGAGTCGCGGGTGAAGCCGGTCACGTTGCGCACGCCGCTGACGAACACCTCGCCCTCGCGCCACTGAAATGTCTTGCCGTTCACGAGCTTGGCGAGCTCGAAGCGCTTCACGACCGAGCGCTCGCTATCGTACACCGCAGGCTCGGGTCGAATGGCGTTGTGCTCCGAGCCCGAATCCACGTACATGAAGCCGTCGTAGACGTGCACCGGATGGAACGGGTGATTGCCGCCGCCCGGTTGACCGACGAGCACCTCTTCCCCGGCGCCGCCGTGAGCGATTTCGGGCGCGTATTTCCAGCGCTTCACGCCTTCACGAGTGCCCGCGTAGAGATAACCGCCCGCAGCGTCGATTTCGCAATTGTTGCCGTTCTCGTTGCCCGTGTTGGCCCACTCCACGATCTCGTTGGTCTCGAACAGACCGTTCTGATTGGCGTCGCGGTAGCGGCGGATGGAGCCCGCAATCGTTACGCCGAACAAATCGCCGTTGGGCGCGAACGTGATCTGGCGCAACTCGCCCTGGTGGCTGGCGACGACGCGCGCGCACAAGCCTTTGGCAACGAAGTGCTGCCCGTCAGGCAACGGCGTGCCGCGACAGGGGTCCGGAAGAGAGACCGCGCCGGCGTTGACGTCACCCTTTGGGCTCGACGCAGCGACGCGTTCTGTCGGGGCGGAGCCGGGCGAGCCCGGGCCGCGGGCGAAGTGCTCGCAGCCTGCCGCGTTCAGTAGAGCGACCGAAAGAACGAACGCGCCGCGCTGCGTGAGTGCCGACGCAGTGCGATCACTCACGTTCGTAAGTGCCCACGATCTCGCCCCAGGCGAGCACGTGTCCCTGGGCGACTTCGACCAGCGCGTCTCGTTCGCCACCTGCGGCCAGGTCGACCGGCACGTCGAGTGCGAAGACCTGGAAGTGATAGTGATGCACGCCGTGGCCCGGCGGCGGAGCGGCCGGCGCAAAGCCGTTCTCCGACTTGCTGTTCTCGCCCAGCCGATAGTCGTGCTGCGACTGCGCGTCGATGCTCTCGACCGTTGCTGGGATGCCGTACACCAACCAGTGCACGTAAGGCTGCAGGAACGGCGCATCGGGATCTTCACAGAGCACGAGCAGGGACTCCGCGCCCTCGGGCACGTTGCCGAAACTGAGCGCCGGAGCCGCGCCCACGCCATCGACCGAGCAGGAGATCGGCAGCGGCGTGCCCGCGTCGAAGGCCACGCTGCGCACCTCGATGCTCGGCGTGACGTCCGGCGCCAACTGATGCGACGCGAGCTTGTCGTTGCCCGCGCGGATACCCTGAATCGCATGGCCCGCAGCCACGCTCACTTCATGGACGATGCTCATGGCCACTCGATGTGCAGGAAGCATACCGGCCTGCCGAGCCGCTATTTGGTCCGGAAAACAGCCGCTGAGGGTGCCGCATTTCGTCTCATGCGGCGAGATAGCCGTCAGCCAATCTTCTGAGCGTAAGCTTGCTCGTCGAAGCCGACCAGCGCCACTCCCTTGCCGAGCACGACCGGACGTTTGATGAGCTTCCCGTCCTTGGCCAGAGCGTCGATCGCCTCGGCTTCTGTCATGGTCTTCAAACGCTCCCCAAAGCCGCCGTCGCGGTAAGAAGCGCCGGAGGTGTTGAACAGCTTCTTGATCGGGATCCCGGCGCCCTTCAGCGCCTCGCGCAGCTCTGCCTTCGACGGCGGGTGCTCCACGATGTGCACGAGGTCGACCGGCACCGCGTGGGCTGCGAGCCACTTGATGGCCTTCTTGCAAGTGCTGCACTGCGGGTAGTGATAGACTCGAAGTTTGGGCATTGAAATTTCTTGGTGCACCGAGAACTGCGCCCGACCTAACGGGTTGCCTTGGAGCCTTCGTTTGCCAGCTCGCTCTGAAGCACGCGCAGCGTATCGTCACACGCGGTCGCTAAAGGTGGCTTGACGCGAAGGGCGAGGTCGAGCGAGCGGACGTTGGTATTTTTTCGCGATAGCGCGACGATCTGCGCGTCCACCGCTTTGAGCTGGTCGAGCGCTGACTGTGCGGCAGAGAGCGCACTCGGCTCGACTAGATTTTTCAGGTCGCTGAGCGCACTCGCCGTCTTCACCTCGAGCGCATTGATCTCTTGTTCCATGCCGGTCATCGCTGCGTCGTCTGGCGACGCGATGTGCGGCGCGTAGAGCGTTTGAAGCTCACGCACGTTCAGCACCGCACCGGCGGCCAAGCCACCGGCGCGACAGCGCTCGCTCGCCGATAAGGAGGGTAGCACCTGCGCGAGAGCCGACTTGAAGTGATCTGCCGCGTCGCGCGCTGGGCCGAACGAGAGCTGCTGCGCTTTGAGGTTCGTGTTCTCGACCGCCAACTCGAGAATGGTTTTGTCCACCGCGCGGTAGTCGGCGAATTGTTTTTTGAAGCGGTCCACGACCTGCACCTCACTGCTGATCCCCAGACCATTGAGCAAGGGGCCGAGCACGGCAATGTCGTGTTCGACGAGCAGAGTCGCTTGTTCGGCCTCGTGCGCGTTGGCTACCGACGCTACGTCCGTGTCGGCCATGACGGCGCGATTGGAAGCATCCGCAGCTTTGCTGAATTGCACGCGGACGTCCGCCGCCAAGCGACGCGCTTCGTCGAGCTCGGCCATCACGGTGGCCGGTCCCCGATGACAGCCGAGCAGCAGCGACATGGCCACAGCGAGCGCGCCGGCAACCGGCGAAAACTTTCGTGACCCCCGAGGTGTCTGGAAGAGAGCGTCCAAGCGCGCGACATTAGCACGACGTTTGGTGCGTTTGGAGAGATGGCGTTCGTGGTGCTAGCGGGGTTCAGCTTTTGCTGGGGGACCCCGCTTGCTCCGACAATCGATAACCGATCCCGGGCTCGGTGACGATGAAGCGTGAGCCCGAGCGGTCCGGGTCGAGCTTGCGTCGCAAGCGTGCCATGTAGACGCGCAGGTAGTGCGGGTCGTGCGCGTTGGGCCCCCAGCCTGCGTGGAGCAGGCGAGCGTGCGACACGACGCGCCCGAGGTTACGCGCTAAAAGTGCGATTAGCTTGTAGTCGGTCGGCGTGAGCGCCAGGCGACCGGCGCGCAGTGTCACTTCACGCCGGACGAGATCGATGCGCAGATCGCCCAGCTGAACCTGGGCTCCAGTCGGGCTGCGGGCCCGGCCGTGGCGTAAAGCAACGCGAATCCGCGCGAGGAACTCCCCCGGCGCCAGGGGCTTGATCAGGTAGTCATCGGCGCCCACGTCCAGAGCCAATACTTTGTCCTCCTCTCGGCGTCCGGCGGTGACGACCACAATGGGGACCTCGCTCGATTTGCGGATGCACCGAATCGCTTCCAGCCGACCCGGCTCGGAATCTCCGAGATCCAAAACCACCACCTCGACAGCGCTCGCGTCGAATTCCGATCCGACGAAAGACGGGTACGTTTGGCAGCAGTGGCCCTCCGCGGCCAGCACGGCGCACACGCTACGCGCGAACTGCGGGTCTTCATCGAAGACGGCAATCTTGGCATTCGATTCGACGGGCCTGCGCACGGTCAGTCGGTCTTCAGTCGGTAACCGATCGCCGGGACGGTCGTGAGGTGGCGCGGGCGTGCAGGATCCGCTTCGAGCTTGTGACGGAGTTGAACCATGTACACACGCAAATATTGCGTGTTGTGCGCGTAGGCTTCGCCCCAAACCTCTTCGAGCAATTGCCGATGAGTGAGCACGCGCCCTGGATGCTTCATCAGCGTTGCGAACAATTTGAATTCTGTGGGCGTCAGGTACACCTCTCGTCCTGAAACGGACACGGTACGTCGATCGAGATCGAGCTGCAGCTCGCCGGCAGTCAGGATAGGCTCGGCCGCTGCGCTCTTGCTCTTGGCGGCCCCGTGCTTCAACGCCGAGCGGATGCGCGCCGCCAATTCGCCCGTCCCGAACGGCTTAGTCAAGTAGTCGTTGGCGCCCGCGTCGAGCGCGAGGATCTTGTCCTCTTCTCGGCCCCGCGCAGAAACGACGATGATGGGAAACGTCGCCCACTGGCGCAATCTGCGAGTCACCTCCAGGCCGTCCATGTCGGGTAGGCCGAGATCGAGTAACACCAAATCCGGAATACGCGAGGCCGCCTTGCCGAGGCCGTCCGCCGCGGTGAAAGCCTCCAGCAGCCGATAGCCGCGGCTGGACAGCGAAGCTCGGAGCAGCTTGCACATGGACGGCTCGTCCTCGACGACGAGCAAGAGCGGTGCCGTTTCGGTCATACTTGCGCTTCGTCCAAGCTGCTCAAAGCGTGCCAAGCGAGCTGGCGTTCGCCGTCGGAGAGGAGCCCGGCATCGGTCTCGATGACCGCCAACGCCTCAGCTCGCTCACCGAGTGCGAACAGCACGTCGATCAGGAGCTTGCTAATCTCCGGGCTCCCCTGCGCCAAGCGCCGCGCCTCGTCCAGCAGTTCTTTCGCCTCCAGGGAACGGTTACAACAGTGTAGATAGGCCGCCAGCAGGTGTACGTCGATGCACGCTTGGGGCAACTCTTGCAGCGCCGCGTGCGTGGCGAACGGATCGCGCGCGGCGATCCCCGCCCAGGCTAGCAACGAGCAAGCGTTTTGCCGCAGCCCGCTCGAGCGCGCCTGCTCGAGCGTCGCGCGGGCGATTGTCATCGCTCGACGTGGATTTCCTTCGCTGAGGGCCGCGCGAGCGACTTCGAGCTGCTGCGCGAGACCACGCTGGCGATCGAACTCTTCCCGGAACGCTTCACGCGCCGCGCGAACCGACGACACCGCCACGAAGATCAGCGCGAACAGCAACAGTGGCGACTTGGGCACGTTGAACATCAGGAACACCGCGCCAAAGGCCAATCCCCCGGAGGCGATGGCATGCCCTGAACGCAACGAGGGTGGCAAGCGCTGCGACAGCTCCATTCCGGCGCGAAACGGCAGCAACGGCAGAGCCTGCGCGATTCCCCAAATCGCGTGGCCCGTGCTCAGATCGCGGAGCACGAGCGCTGAGCTTTGGTCGTGCACCCGCTGACTCAGCGCGTGGAGGAGCAGCGCGACGAGCCCGTTGCCGAGCGATCCCACGAGAGTGAAGGCAACCGCGGCAGCGCCACTTAGCCCGGGGCCGGAGATTTCGGTCTGTCCGCCGGAGAGCGAGAGCACGACTCGAGCGGAGCGCCCCCAGCTGCGCGCCAATAGCGCTCGACTAGCTTCGTGAACCAAGAGGATCGACAGCAGCAGGGCAAGGGAGCGCAGGGCGCCGAACGGACCACCGGCAAGGCCGAAGGCCGCCGCGAAGAGCACGACTCTCCAGTCGACTTGCAGCGCTAGCGCTGGCCTCGGCCCCGCGAGCTCGGCCTGCCGGGCGAGCCTCCAACGCACGCAGGTCTTCCATCGCTCGACCAGGTCCAACGCTGGATGGAGGTGGGCTTGCGCTGAGCCGAGCGAGCCTCGCTTGCCCGGGAAAAGTGGCGGCATGGTTTTCCGACAAAGCAGGCCGCGTGCCAAGCACCGAACTAGCCAAGGAGCTCACCGGAAGCGGGCAGCACTCGTGCGGGTGCGCACGACGAGCCTGACTCGAGCCGTGCAGCCGCGCACGATTGGGACAGGCGAGTCACTGGCCCCCGTGACTGCGCGTACCGCCTTCGGTCGGCACGCTCACCGACGGCGATCTACTCCGCAAGCTTGGCAATTTGCATGACGCGGCATGCGCATCATGCGCACCTGCAAGGCTCGCTGATCTAGCGGCGTTTCCACCGCGTTTCTCACGCTTCAAAACTCGCGAGTAGCCGGAGCTGAACGTTGCGCTGGCACGTCGTGTGCTCTTTGCGCGCGTCGTGGCCAGCGCGTGGTCGTGCCGCCGCTCATTCGATCCGGAGACCCATCCAATGCTCGATTTACTGTTCGTGATCATCATGCTTTTCGGCTGTGTGAGCTCGCTCGCTTACGTGAGCGCGTGCGAGAGGTTGTGAAATGGAAACCATCCTCGTCGCGAGCATCGCTACGGTGCTCCTCGGCTACCTCTTCTACTCGCTGATCCGACCGGAGAGGTTCTGACCATGAACGCCTCCGGCTGGCTGCAACTGGCATTGATCGTCATCGCTCTGATTGCGATCACGAAGCCCCTCGGCGTCTACCTCGTCCGCGTGCTCGACCCGGAGCACGAAGGACCAACGTTCCTCGATCGCTTCCTCGGGCCCGTGGAGCGACTGATCTACCGCCTCATCGGCGTCGATCCGCAGCGCGAGCAAACCTGGTCTCGGTACGCGATCTCGATGGTGATGTTCACCGCGATCCCGACCGTGCTCACGTACGTCTTGCTCAGGATTCAGCAGCATTTGCCGATGAATCCACAAGCTCTGGCGGCCGTGCGGCCCGATCTCGCGTTCAACACCGCCGTCAGCTTCTCGACCAACACGAATTGGCAGAGCTACGGCGGCGAAAGCACGATGAGCTACTTCTCGCAGATGGTGTCACTCGTCGTGCACAACTTCATTTCGCCGTGCGTGGGCATTGCTACGGCGGCCGCGTTGGTGCGCGGCATCGCTCGCTCCTCGGGTACGACCGTCGGCAACTTCTGGCGCGACGTCGTGCGCCAAGTTCTGTATTTGTTTCTGCCGGCCTCGCTGCTCTACGCCATCTTCTTGATCGCGCAGGGCATCCCGATGAATTTCCTGCCTTACACGGCAGCCAAGCTCGTCGACCAAGCGGGCGCGGCTAAACCGCTGCTGCAGAACATCGTGCAAGGTCCGATCGCTTCTCAGATCGCGATCAAGATGCTGGGAACGAACGGTGGCGGGTACGTGAACGTGAACGCTGCGCACCCGTTCGAGAACCCGACCACGCTTTCCAACTTCGTGCAGATCGTGTTGTTCATCGCCATCTGCAGCGGTCTCACTTACTACCTCGGCCGAATGGTGAAAAACCAGAAGCACGGCTGGGCCGTGTGGGCGACCATGTTCGCCATGCTGATGGTGGGCATCCTCGTGTGCTGGGGCGCTGAAGCGGCAGGCAACCCGCGGATGTGGGCGCTCGGTGTGGACCCTGCGATGGGGAATATGGAGGGCAAGGACATCCGCTTCGGGATCGCCAACTCCTCGATCTTCGCCTCGATGACGACCGCCACCGGCTGCGGTGCCGTCAACGCCATGCACGATTCGTTCACGCCACTTGGCGGCCTCGTTACGCTCGCCAATATCTTGATGGGCGAGGTGATCTTCGGCGGGGTCGGTTCCGGACTGTACGGAATGTTGGTCTTCGTGTTCATCGCCATCTTCATCGCCGGTTTGATGGTCGGGCGTACCCCCGAATACTTGGGTAAGAAGATCGAAGCCAAGGACGTGAAGCTGGCGGCGCTCTCCCTGCTCGTCACGGCAGTGTTCACCATCGGCCTCACTGCGTGGGCGTCGATCTCGGATTGGGGTCCGCCGGGCCTCAACAACGGCGGACCACACGGCTTTACCGAGATCCTGTACGCGGCCGCATCCGGCACGGGCAATAACGGCTCGGCGTTCGCGGGCCTGACGGCGACTCCAGCGAACGGCAACATCATGTGGAACTTGGGCTTGGGCCTCGCCATGTGGTTCGGCCGCTTGTTGCCGGCCATCCCCGTGCTCGGCCTCGCGGGAACGCTCGTCGTCAAGAAGGCGACGCCACAAGATGCCGGCAGCTTCCCGGTCTCGGGCACGCTGTTCGTTGTCTTGCTCGGCGCAACGGTGGTCATCGTCGGCGCGCTCACCTTCTTTCCAGCCCTCACCATGGGCCCGGTCGTCGAGCACTTCCTGATGACTGGTTCGACCACTACTTTTTGATTTCCGTTTTTCGAAAGCAGCAAGGGCACACGCTATGTCGGCTCAAAAGAGATCGGTACTGGAACGCGAGATTCTGATCCCCGCCATCGGGGCGACGTTCGCCAAGCTCGACCCGCGGCACATGTTGAAAAACCCGGTCATGTTCGTGACCGAGGTGGGTGCAGCGGTGACCACCGTGGAGGTGTTCCGTGCGTCGGCGCACGGAGAATCCATCGCTTTCGTGGTGCAAGTCGCGCTTTGGCTTTGGTTCACGGTGTTGTTCGCAAACTTCGCCGAGGCGTTGGCCGAGGGCCGTGGCAAAGCGCAAGCGGACGCTTTGCGTAAAACTCGAACCAAGACCTTCGCCAACCGCGAAGCCAAAGGCGCGTTGGAGAAGGTCTCGTCCGACGCCTTGCGCAAGGGCGACGTCGTGGTCGTGGTCGCTGGCGAGCTGATCCCGGGCGACGGCGAGATCATTGAAGGTGTGGCCAGCGTCGATGAATCGGTGATGACCGGCGAGTCCGCGCCGGTCATTCGGGAGTCGGGCGGTGACCGCTCGGCCGTCACGGGCGGTACGACCGTGCTGTCGGACCGAATCCGCATTCGTATCAGCGCCGACCCCGGCGAAAGCTTCCTCGATCGCATGATCGCGCTGATCGAGGGCGCGAAGCGCAAAAAGACGCCCAACGAGATCGCGCTCAACATCCTGCTCTCCGCGCTGACCATCATCTTCTTGTTGGTCTGCGTAGGGCTGCGCCCGTTCGGGGCGTACATCCAGAGCTATACGCCGGGGCTGTCCGCATCGGCCTTCTCGACCACGGTACTGATCGCGTTGCTCGTGTGCCTAATCCCGACGACGATTGGCGGCCTGCTGAGCGCCATTGGTATCGCGGGCATCGATCGCATGGTGCAGAAGAACGTGCTGGCAATGAGCGGCAAAGCGGTCGAAGCGGCTGGCGATGTGCACGTGCTATTGCTCGACAAAACGGGGACGATCACCATCGGCAATCGTCAGGCAGCGGCCTTTTATCCAGCGCCCGGCGTCGAGCCGAGGCGGCTAGCCGAGGCCGCTCACCTGGCATCGCTCGCGGATGAGACCCCGGAAGGAAAGTCGATCGTCGCCCTGGCCGCGAAGGATGGGCGAAATCTGCCCACCACGTCCGAGCTCAAGTTCGCGGAGTTCGTCGAGTTCACCGCACAGACACGGATGAGCGGTGTCGACGTCGACGGGCGCGCCATCAGGAAGGGGGCCTCGGATGCGATCCGAGATTGGGTGGGCAAGAACTTTCCGATCGAGGTCGACCGCAAAGTCGAGGAAATCTCGAAGAACGGCGGCACCCCGCTGGTCGTCGCCGACGGTGGTGAGGTGCTCGGCACGGTCTACTTGAAGGACATCGTCAAGGCGGGGTTGCCCGAGCGCTTCCAAGAGTTCCGTGCGATGGGCATTCGAACCGTGATGGTGACCGGCGACAACCCGCTGACCGCCGCCGCGATTGCCAAAGAGGCCGGGGTCGACGACTTCCTCGCGCAAGCCAAACCCGAAGACAAGCTCGCGCTGATTCGTAAGCAGCAAAGCCTGGGCTACCTCGTGGCCATGACCGGTGATGGCACGAACGACGCGCCCGCGCTCGCCCAAGCCGACGTCGGCGTGGCGATGAACTCGGGCACCCAGGCGGCCAAAGAGGCGGGCAACATGGTCGATCTCGACAGCAATCCGACCAAGCTCATCGAGATCGTGGAGATCGGCAAACAGATGTTGATGACGCGTGGCGCGCTGACCACGTTCAGCGTGGCGAACGACGTCGCCAAGTACTTCGCGATCATTCCTGCGATGCTGATCGGTGCCTTCCCGCAGATTCGACCGCTCAACGTCATGGGTTTGGGCAACCCTGCCAGTGCCATCTTGAGCGCGGTGTTCTTCAACGCCGTGATCATCATCTTCCTGATTCCGCTGGCGCTGCGCGGCGTCAAATTCAAGGCGTTGAGCGCCAGTGAACCTGGGGCCGATCAGCGACAAATTCTTGAATGGCGTTGCCGATGACCCAAAGACGAA
>JBEQTH010000013.1:0-4018 GCA_040348785.1 Myxococcales bacterium
CCGGTCGAAGGAGTGAAATCCGATGACGACTACGGGAGCGATGATCAAGCATTTGATTCCAGCAAATCTGAAACGCGTAGTGCTGTACCTTCAACCGATCAGCATGCGTTGGGGAACAGCGAAACTCCGCTCGCTTTGTCGAGATAAATTGGGAATTGAGCCTGATTTCTCGACTGCCTTCCTGTTCGTGAACAAGAGCCACGACTGCTTGCTGGTCTATTCGACGGACGCCAATGGCGACCGAACGCTTATGAAGAAGCTGGAAAAGGGCGCATTCATCGTGCCCGCGCCGGAACCCGAAGGAGCGCCTTTCATCGTTATGCGACCCTCGATTCTCTCGCGCATGTTCAGGTCGTAGGTGGATGGGCGACCGATCCATCTACCCAGGTTCGCGCGACCCCGCGCTTGCAGCATACCCAATCGCGCGCCACGAACGCCGTCACACGGGCACTGCCGATCTCGAGGAGCACGAAAGGCCGCAGCGCCGACGCGAGCGCCGCCTGGTGCTTGCCCGGCCTCATGCAAGGGGATGGCTAACTTGCAACACTTTCCAGGGGTTGACGCTTCCCCTTGAGACTCTGAAAATTCGGAGAAGCCTTCGGCGTTTGTGCCCACCACTCCGACGTTGCCCGGCACGCCCGCTCCCTTGCCCCCGCCGGTCGCCACCGCGCCGGCTAACGCTTCGCCCATTGCGGCCGGCTTGCCCGGTAGCTCTTCGTTCGTGAGCTAGCCCGTGGCGACCGCACCTGCGCGTTACCTCGGCAGCACTCGCGCGCTCGATGGCGCGGTGCGGTCTCGAGCGGCGCTCGGCGCGTTGGGATGTCGACTCGGAGGGCGCTGCCTGTCGCGATTCGCGTCGCAATCTTGTCGCGATACCTCGTAACGTGTTGTTTTTATGAATCTAATAAGCGAACGAAGGGCGCCAGATTAGCGTCGTCCCCAACTACTATCGCGTTGCGGTTGCGTCGTTTACAGGTTGCGTTTGAGTCGAATATGGGTACCGTTGCCTCAGGAGACAAGGCCATGACCTCGACCGAACAACAGATCCGCAGGATGACGCCCGTTGCGGCACCGCCGGAGCAGAAGGCTGCCGTGGTCGCGCTTTCGAAGGTGCTCGGCGGGCTGGCGCACGCGCCCAAGCGGCCGCGTTGTGAGCTCGCTGGGCCCAAGGGCGAGCGGATCGCGATTCCCGAATCGGTCTTCTATGTCCTCGCGCGGGTGGCCGAGGTTCTTGCCCGCGGGGATGCGGTCACCGTTGTACCGACCGAGAAGGAGATCACCACGCAGCAAGCAGCGGATCTGCTGAATGTCTCGCGCCAGTACCTGGTACGCCTACTCGATGAGGGACGCATCCCTTTTACGAAGACGGGCAAGCACCGACGAGTCCGAATGGAGGACCTCCTTCTCTTCAAGGCAAAACGCGACGAAGATCGGAAGTCGAAGCTCGACGAACTAACGAACCTCAGCGAAGAGTACGGCGGATACGACGAGCTGAAGTAGGCTCGCCGCACGCATGCTCGCAGCCCCGTTCAAGGTCGTCCTCGACGCGAACGTGCTGTACCCGTTCACGCTGCGGGATACCCTACTGCGCGCGGCCAGCGAAGGCTTCTTTCAGCTCTACTGGTCGGCTGAAATCCTGGACGAAGCTGTTCGCAATCTGATCGCGTCGGAAACGGTGACGCCTGAACAAGGTGCTCGCCTGCGCGCGACGATGGAGCAGGCTTTCCCGGAAGCCGAGGTGACCGGATACGAGCCCCTCGTCGCGGGGATGCAAAACGATCCGAAAGACCGGCACGTGGCTGCCGCAGCGCTCAAAGCTGGTGCACAAGTCATCGTGACCAGCAATTTGCGAGACTTCCAAACCCTTCCTGACGGGGTTGAAGCGCAGTCGCCGGACGAGTTCCTCTCCAATCTCTTCGATCTGGATCCGGACGGCATCGTCGAACTGCTACGTGACCAGGCTGCGGCGCTGAAGAAGCCACCTCGCACTTTCGACGACGTCGTCGCGGCGCTCGCCAAAACGGTTCCGGCATTCGCAGCCGCAGTACTGAAGCACGTCGCCACGGCCTGAGCCGCCGCAAGCGGAGCGGAACACCGCCCTCGGTTTTCTTGACACTTAGATGCACGATCTGACACGTTGGCCGGATCCCTATCCGTGCTGATCGTGCCTGATTGATGCCCTTCCGAGCTTTCGATCTGCCTCAAGATCCGTCTTCAATTCCCGGCGCCTCCGCGAAACCTCCTCCGGTCCGGCTACGAGGAAGCGCCGCCCTCACCTCGCAGTGCGCTGCGAAGGCTATCGACCTGCTCCATTTCGTCCATTTCCCAAAGCTTCACTGCTTCCCTCGCGCGGGCCGACACGACGCCGGGCACCAAGAGCCTGTTCGCGTCTAGGAAGGCTTTGAAGCTCTCCTCGCCATGGCTAAATGTCAGCTCGAAGCGACCGCCAGCGCGCTGGCTGCCTACAAGAGTCAAAGTGGTCATGCACGCAGTGGAGCAGGGTTAGGTTGAGGGCACAACGTGCGCTGCACGAGTGAACCTCGCGAAGCACGAGCTCCCCACCTCTAGCCTTCAAAGCTGCGCTCTTTTGTGGGTCGCTCGGTCAAAACCGCGCGGCCCCACTGGTCAAAGTCCGACGCTTCGCCCGCGTTCTGCTCGCTCGGGCGAGCAAGCTCAGGCTCAGCAGAAAGAATACCGAAAAGTCGTGTGCGTCGGCATTCTGTCCGACACGGCATGAACAGCTCGCGCTCGGGTCTGCATCGCCGTTTGGTTGACCACCGGTGCCCGCCTTGCTGCCGCCCACTCCAGCCGCGGCCACCATTCCGGCCACGCCTGACACTCCACCCCCGGCGATCCCCTCCGAGCGTTGACCGCCAGCTCCACCGATTGGCAACCCGCCGATCGAGTTTGCTTCTCCACTAGCACCGGCACCGGCGTTCTCGTTCGGATTCGATTGTCCAGCGGCTCCGCTTTCGGCGCCAGCGCCGGCCGCGCACTTAGGCGACGAGGCAGTGCATGCGAAGTCGGTCGTCGTGCCCGGTCAGAGAGAGCAGCGCGGGGCCGAGCGAGTCGAGTACCTGCTCGACCGCTGCGACGTCTCGGTGATCGGCAGCACAGCCGATGTTATCGCGGATCGCGCTGACGCCATTGGCGGCGAAGATGCATCGCTCCGTGCAGAAGGCCACGGACTTCGACGCGGTCGTCGTCGAGTATCCGGTACAAGAACACGTGCGGGATGCCGCGCTTCTTGAGATCGATCCGGAAGATCCAGGCGGAAGGGGCAATCTCAGGCCGGGGACGCCCGGCGCGCGGGTTTTCCGTGAGCGCCTCGAGCGCTTCTTCAAGAAGCTCGTCGTACTCAGCTAGCTTTGCGGGGCCTTAGTCGCTGAGTGTCGTCGCGCGAACCGCCAGGATGTCCGCCTCTGCGGCGGGCAGGATACGCGGAAACGGCATACGCCCTACGCGGGATTCCCAGCTTTGGCGCGGATGCGATCCATGATCTCGCGAGGACTCCCTTCGAAGTAGTCGCCGCGTGCCACCGCCGCATCACCTTCCACCCAGCGCTGCCGGGCTGCCGCCAGGAAAGCATCGTCGTGAAGAGGGTCCTCGCCTTCAAGCAGCTCAAGGGCTTCTAGGCCCGCGCGCACCACATCCGCAACGCTGCCGTACTCGCCCGCAGCGACTTTCGCGCGGGCGCGCTCCTCAAGCTCTTGCGGTAGGTCGATGGTCATGGCCGGATTTCCTCGGTAATCGCCCAGAAGTACTAAAGGAAATGCGGGGAAAGTCAATCAAACGGCCAGCTCGCCTCTAGGCAGCACCTGGGTGAGAAGAAGCACCCAACGCCGCCGTTCGTGGACGCTTGAGCGCTGTACGACAACCACCGCTTCGCCTCCGTCGCCAAAACCAGCGCTTTCGCCAGCGCCGTCTCGACCACGTTCGACAGCTCGTACGCCTCGGACGATTCCGTCACAACGCCACGACGATCGCGCACTCACTAGCGGAGTTCTTCTTTTGTCTC
>JBEQTH010000063.1:0-86248 GCA_040348785.1 Myxococcales bacterium
CGTACAGGCCACCGCAGTGGAGGAAGGTCACGTTCGGGTATTTCTCCGCCATCTTCAAGATGTGCGGATCGAAGTAACCGAAGGAGGTGGGGAACAGCACGGTCGCGCCGTCCAAGTTGATCATGCTCTCCATGGTCTTCTGGACGTCGAGCGTCTCCGGGACGTTCTCTTCTTCCCGAACCTTGAAGCCCGAGGCGGCGATCTTCTTCGCGGCTTCGGCGTGAGCTTGGTTGTACCCGTAGTCGGATTTGGAGCCGACGTAGATGAAGCCGACCGTGAACGGCTTGGCCGCTGCAGGCGCCGCAGCTGCAGAACCGGACGCCGCCGCTTCCGGGGCGGGCGCTGCCGTTTCCGTCTTCTTGCCGCAGTTCAGCAGCGAGAGCGCTGCGACCATGACACCCAAAGCAGAGACGAAGCCTCGTCGCGAACCCAACCCCTGACGAGTCCCGTACGTCGTACCCATGCGCGCATCCTCTTCCTGGCCGTGTTTCGTGGCCATTTCAACGACGAGTCAGCCGCAACTCGGCTGCTCAAATAAAGCTAGATTCTTATGTGGAGTGGCGGGAACAACAGGGTGCCCGGCGACCAGCGCCGGGCACCCTGCAAAGACGAACCAGACGAACTACGAATTACTTCTGCAGCTGCACGCCGAGGAAGACCGCGTTCGAGTAGCGGGCGCCATCACCCGCCGAGGCGTGCGTGAAGCCCAACGAGAAGCGTGTGGCGTACGAGTCGAGCACGTAGTTCATCTGCACGTCGGTCATGGTCACGAGGTTGCCGTTGGCACCACCCAGACCCGCGTCCGCTGCGCTCTTCTCTTTGGCCTGCTGAATGCGCACGAGCGGCTGAAGCTTACCCGAGCCCGGAGCAAGCTCCGGCGTCAGGTAGCTGACCAGCCCCATGTACGAGAAATTCAGCGTCTCGCCATCGCCGATGTACTTGTAGAAAGCGCCTTCGACATCGAAGGCAGCGCCGCCATCGAGCTTTTTCTCGAACAAGAGATCAGCATTGACCATGCCGTAGTCCGACTCGGGGTCAGTGGACGTGGGCTTAACCGTCTTGTCCTTGTTCTTCGAGTACTGGCCCCCCACGCCGACAGAGAACAAGTCCATCCCGTGATAGGTGGAGGTTCCCCAGTAGCCGGGTTCCGGATTGAGGAGGCTGATAGATACGCGGCCGCTGATCAGCGGCTTATTCACCGCGTCATGCAGGTCATAGGCGCCCAGGAAATACTTGAACGTGCCACCCTGGACTTGGCCCCATACGGTCGCGCCATCGCTACGACCGTAGGGCCCTTCTTTCGGACCGACCACGGCGAATGCGTTGCTGAACCCCTGCGGCCCGAGCTTGAGCGGATAGATCCAGGGCGCCATGAAGTAAGGGCCCGCAAAATTCGAGCGATCAGAAGCGACGAGGTGGCGGCCAACCCAGAGATTGAAAAGCGGATCAGGTTCGAATTGGGCGATCAAGTCCTGCACGGTGAGGGCAGCAGTGATCGCGGGACCACCGTCGATCTGGTTGGACGGATAAAACGAGCCGCCGTCCGGTGCGCCGAAGGACGCTGCAAAGTTCGCGGTCCAGGCCAGCCATTTCCGCATCTTGCCGCTGGTGTGGAACTCCACTTCGCCGCCGGTGCCGACGCCGTCGATCTTCTTCGGGTTGTCGGCCTTTTGGAAGCCGAAGCCGATGCGCGACCAGACGCCCATGTTGATCTTCTTGTACATCTCCGCGTCCGGATCGGGCGGAGGGGGCGGAGGCGCATCGGGCGGGGGCGCCGCGACCGGCGGGGCCGGCGGTTCGGCGGGAGCTTGCGGCGCGACCACGGGGGGCGCTGCGACAGCGGCGCCCGCGGCCGGCGTTGCGTCACCCGCGATGGGTGGCGCCGGCACCGGCGCTGCAGGCGGAGGCGCGGGCGGCGGGGCCGCCTGAGCGCTCGCCAGACCCGAGTACAGCGAAGGCAGCGCCGTCGCGGCGATCACGAGCGACCGCTTCGCAAAGCTAGTTCCAAAGTTCGCTTTCATATTTTCTCCTATCAGTTTCAACCAAGTTTGAGCGATGTGCCCTTCGGCACACACGCCGCCTCTGCCAGTGCACACCGTCTACATTGCGGTGTATGAACAAGGTGTTTCGTGTGACGTAACTCGTGCAGTCGAAATCGATGGCCGAACGGTTTCCAAGTCGGTCGTTCGGCCACCCCTCATAGAGTGGGGGCTGTCGCAAATGGAACCCGACGCGGCAACGCCCGCGCGGCGAGCGCGGTTGCGCTCCCCAGGCGGGCGAAAGACGGTAAAAAGTGGCCTGAGCCTGAGAACGAAGCACTCATGCCAGCGCGGACAGGATCTTCTTCGAATCCGAAACCCAGCCGAAGATGCCGCCCTGCGCTTTGATCATGCGCAAGCCCATGGCGTGAAACTCCGGAAAATAAGAAGCACAGCAATCCCCCGGCACGATGCACTTGAAGCCGCGATCATTGGCCTCGCGAACGGTGGTGTGGACGCACACTTCAGTCGTGACGCCGCACACGATCAGGCTCTCGATACCTTTGTGCAAGAGGATTGAGTACAGATCGGTCGCGTAAAAGGCGCCCTTACCCGGCTTGTCGATCACCGGCTCACCCGCCAGCGGGTACAGCTCGGGGATGATGTCGTGACCGGCCTCGCCGCGAATCAGGATACGCCCCATGGGCCCTTCGGCGCCGATGCGCGTGCTGGGGTCACCACGCTCGACCTTGGCTTTCGGTGCGTCGCTCAGGTCCGGCCGGTGCCCCTCACGAGTGTGGATCACGAGCATCTTCTTTTTGCGAGCGCCATCGAGCAGGTCTTTGATCGGCTCGATCGCCGCTTTGAGCAGCGACACGTCGTTACCCAGGGATTCACCGAAGCCTCCGGGCTCCAAGAAATCACGCTGCATGTCGATCACGATCACTGCGGTGCGCTCGGGATTGATTGCAATTGCCTCGGGCTCGGCGTCGACAATGGTAGCCATTCGTTGAGACCCTTTCTCGCGCTAACGCGATTCGCGCGTATCGCCTGGATTCACGCGGACAGTACGATTGGCGCGTTTCGGTCGTTTTTCGTCGCCGTGAATTGCGCTCGAACGAGCAGTAATCCCGCTCGATCTGCAGTGGAGCGCGCTCCGCTTGATCTCACCCCGAACGCGCAGCGCGCTCACTCGCTTGCGCTTGGATGCGTAAGACTTTGCACGCTGCCTGCGCGGAGCCGGCGCAATTTGTGGGCGCCGACGCTCACTCTTGCTTAGCACAGCTCACCTCGAAACGGGAGGAGGAGTGATATGCAGTTTGCACGAGATCGGGAGTTGCGGCAGTCGACTCCAGCATCGTCAGCGTGCGCGCTCGTGCGCGCGCTTTAGGCGCGCCGAAATGCTCGCGCCGTGGTCGCGCACGACGCACGGGATGCGGCTCATGCAGCGCGAGTGCGATGGCCGCGTCGTGCTTGCTCGCTGAGCCCACACCCACGCACACCCGAGAGAATGCCACGGTTTCGCGGCGCGCGGCTAATGCTCGTTTTGGATAAGCCAGAATTTACGCCCCGCACGCGTTCACCAATGACGCATTCGAGCAATCACTACGTCCGAATATGGCTCTCGCCCAGGCTCGAATGTCGTTGGTTTGATTGACAAAAGAGGACCACTCGCTAACCTTGAAAGTTGGGATGAATCGCTTATTTGGGCTCTCTTTGGCGCTGTACCTCGGCGCTTGTACGGTACCGAACTTCAGCGTAGTGGCGGATGACGCCGGGCTCGTGACGATCGACTCCTGTGCCGCTCAGGCCGACGGTGGCAAGGCATGCGGCGGCCTATGTCCCGCTTGCGCCGATGGCGAAAGCTGCGAGGTCGCCTCGGACTGCGCGAGTGACACTTGCGAAGCCAACGTTTGCATCCCTGCGCCCACGTGTAGCGATCAAAAGATCAACGGCGCCGAAACCGATACTGATTGCGGCGGCGGGACCTGCAGCGCCTGCGGACTGACCGCGCACTGCACCCGCGCCAGCGACTGCCTGAGCGCGCTGTGTGACGCCGGCGTGTGCGCGCCCATGCCCACCTGTTCCGACAGCGTCATCAACGGCGCCGAGACCGATATGGATTGCGGTGGCGGGACTTGTCCAACCTGCGCGCTCGATGCGCATTGCACCCGCGCCAGCGACTGCACGAGCGGGCTATGCAAATCCGGGGTGTGCGCAATGCCCAGCGCGGACCCAACCTGTACCGACGAGCAAAAGAACGGCACCGAGACCGATTTGGATTGCGGCGGCGGAACTTGCGACCCGTGTGCCGTCGACAAGCGCTGCTCCGCTGCCTCGGATTGCGTCACTCTGGTCTGCGCGACCGTTTGCCAACCCGCCGGCTGCAACGACAAAGTGCGCAACGGTGATGAATCTGACAAGGATTGCGGCGGGACCTGCGCCGGTTGCGATGTCGGGTTGGTCTGTAAGTCGAGCACCGACTGCAAGTCGCTCAGCTGTAGCGGCGGCCACTGCATCGCCAACACTTGCACTGACAAGATCAAGAACGGCAGCGAGACGGGCCTCGACTGCGGCGGCAACGGGTGCCCGGCTTGTCCTGCCAACGAAGGCTGCGGCAAGTCCTCGGATTGTCAGAGCCTCGTCTGCACCTCCAGCAAGTGCGCCGCCGCTACGTGTAGCGACGGCGTGAAGAACAACACCGAGTCGGAGATCGACTGCGGCAAGGGTTGCAAGGGCTGCCAGCAGGGCCAGTTCTGTAACACCGGCGCGGACTGCGCGAGCGCGGTCTGCACCCAAAACTATTGCGTGCCGAGCTCCCCCAGCGGCGGCGTGATCTCGCAGGCGGGCTGGACCGCCAGCGCCTCGGACACCGGGAGTAACTCCAAAACTATGTTCGGCATCGACAGCAACCCCAACACGCGCTGGTCCTCCGGCACCGCGCAATATTCGGGCATGTGGTACCAAGTCGACATGGGGAAGCCCCAAATCTTCTTCGGTTTGACGCTCGATGTCACCAATCAGTCTGGTGATACCCCGCAGTTGTTCGACGTTTACCTGTCCCTGACGACCACGTTTCCCGCGACTCCGACGGTCAAAGACGTCGCAGGGCTACCGGTGAACAAGATCACCTTCCCGGGCAAACAGGCGGTCGTAGCGCGCTACGCGAAGTTCGTGCTCACGAAGAACTACTCCCAGTCTTGGTGGAGCGTTCAGGAGCTGACGGCGGAGTATTGAGCCCGGTAGGCGTTCGGTTCAGTCTCCCGCGCTGACCCGCTGGCGCGCCGTGCGCTTGACGCGGCTGTAACCCCCGAGCCCAGGCCGCGTGATGTACTGCCAGAGCGTGGCCGTCCACGAGCCGTGGCTGAGCAGGGTATCGTAATACTCCGGCGCAAGCTTGCGGAGCTCGGGCAAACGCGTGCCGGCAATGTACGGGAAATCGTGATGCTCGTTGTGATACCCCACGTTGAACGTGATTCGATTGAGCGGCCCATAATACGAATACGTCTCTTGCCCCGGCCGAAATACGTAATGTTCGGAGATGTAATGGCCAGCGACCGGATGCAAACCCATCACGATCAGTGAGCTGAGGGGCAGATAAGCGAGCGCTTTACCCCCCCACCAATGTAGGATCGCGGCGTCGAACGCGAGCTGCAGGGCGAGGTTCCCGAGCTCGGCCCAAGTCGGCGGCTTCGGGTGCACGAATAGCGGTCGCAGCGCATACGCGAAGCCCTGCCCCATCACCCACAGCAGCTTGCTGAACGGACCACGAAGGAGCCGACCCTCGAGGTCGGTGGGCAGATCCGTGTCCGTGCCTGCCTCGCCCTGATGCACGTGATGCAGCAAGTGATAGTAGCGGAACGTCTCGGACACGGGCACGCCCACCGGCAGGTTGATGAACACGCCGAACCAGCGATTTTTCCAGGGCCGATCGAAGGCCAGATTGTGGCTCAGCTCGTGAATGGCGAGCAGCAAGGCCTGGTTTACCACGCCCCCGAAGAGGTACGCCACGAGCACGATCGCCCACCACGGCGCGGCGCGCAGCGAGTACGCGATTCCCAGCTGCACGAGCACGAGCGCGCCGCACACGTATTTCGTGCGCGCGCATGGCCCATATAGTCGCTTGATGGCCGGGTACTTGGCGAGCAGCTCACGCCTTCGCGCCGCGTGCGGCTCGCGCTCACTCGACCAAGTGAAGCCGCCCTCCGCACTTCGTGTTGCTGTCGTGGGCGTCATGCCCGGCGATTGTCCTTTGCCTTCGCCCCGCCATCAAGCGGCGTGTGAGCTGAAAGCTGCGCTTTGAGCCGGGGCGCAGCATAGTCGAGGAAAACGCGCAGCTTGAGCGGCAGCAGCGGCTGCGCGGTGTGCAGCAGATGCACGGGCAGCGGCGCGGGCTCGAACGATTTCAGCACCCGTTGCAAGGCACCGTTGCGTTCGCTGTCCGCGAACTGGTACGAAAAAACACGCGTCACTCCGAGGCCGAGACGAGCCGCGTCGATCGCCGCTTCCGCCGTGTTGACGATGAGACGGGAGCGGATCTGGACGCTCTGCCCCCTTCGTTTACCTTCGAAGAGCCAGCTGTCTGCGGAGGAGATCCCTTCGAAGGTGATGCAGTCGTGGTGACTGAGGTCGGGGGGTTGCTTCGGAATGCCGCGCCGCTCGAAATACCCGGGGCTGCCGCATACGCAGCGCCTGATCGCGCCGAGGCGCGTCGCGATCAGGCTGCTGTCGGGCAGCGCGCCCACACGGATCGCGACGTCGACGTGCTCTTCGAACAAGTTGGCGAGGCGATCGGAGAACACGATGCGTACGTCGATCTCCGGGTAGACGCGCAGAAACTCGGTGACGATCGGGAGCACGTGCAGGCGTCCGAACACGATCGGCGCACTGAGCACCAGATCACCCCTCGGTGCGCTGTACTCGCCGCTCGCGGCGCGCTCGGCCTCGCCTATTTGCTCCAAGATCCGCGTGCACGCCGCGAGGTACGAGCGGCCCGCGTCCGTGAGCGAAAGCTTCCGACTCGAGCGATGCAACAACTGCGTGCCCAAGTGCAGCTCGAGCTCGGACACTTTGCGGCTGACCGTGGCGAGCGGCATGCCGAGCCGGCGCGCTGCTGCCGAGAGGCTGCCCGCTTCGACGGCGGCGACCAACGTGGACATCGATTCGAGTCGATCCATGACCTACCAAAATTCGAGAGGGTGACTGCCATGGATAGCTGGTTCTCTCATTCTGCGGAAGGACCTATTCAAGGGGTGCCTGAGCCAGTCAGGCCATCATCAAGGAAGAACCCACATGTCTCGCCTCGCTACGCCCGTCAGCATCGAAGCCTCCCCCGCCGCCTCCCAGCCGCTCTTGCAAGCCGTCGCGAAACAACTGGGCATGGCGCCCAACCTGTTCCGCATGGTCGGCAATAGCCCCGCCGCCCTCGAAGGGCACCTGAGCCTGCTCGGAGCCCTGGGCAAGGGCGCCCTGCCCCTGCAAACCCGGGCCCGGATCGCGCTTGCCGTCGCCGAGGTCAACGGATGCAGCTACTGTCTCTCCGCTCACACTGCTCTCGGCCGCCTGGCAAAGCTCGACGACGCCGAGATGACCGCGAACCGCGACGGTGGCTCGCGCGATCCCAAGGCCGACGTGGCCGTGCGCTTCGCGGTCCAAGTGACGCGCGACCGCGGTCAGGTGAGCGACGCGGACCTTCGCACGCTCAAGGCGGCGGGCTACGACGACGCGCAGATCGTCGAGATCGTGCTTCACGTGGCGTTGAACGTGTTCACCAACTACATCAACAAAATCGCCGAGACCGAGATCGATTTTCCGGTCGTCACCGCGCGCAAGGTGGCCTGAATCGACGAATCCGGCGGCCGCCAGCGCCCGATTGGGCGAGCGGCCGCCGCAGCTGCCCTAACACTACTTAGCCGGCGTGACCAAGTAGTACTAAAGTGGCTCAGCGAAAGGAAACGCATGGCCCGCCCTCCCCTTCCCCCGTTCGACGTCGAGACCGCCGCGCAGAAAGCCCGCCTGGCGGAGGATGCCTGGAACAGCCGTGATCCGAGCCGAGTCGCGCTCGCTTACACCGTCGATAGCCGTTGGCGAAACCGCGCTGAGTTCGTGCAGGGCCGCGCGCAGATCGAGGCGTTCCTCACGCGCAAGTGGCAGCGCGAGCTCAGCTATCGCTTGATCAAAGAGGTCTGGGCATTCCGCAACAATCGCATCGCCGTGCGCTTTGCCTACGAGTGGCACGACGACAGCGGACAATGGTTTCGCAGCTACGGCAACGAAAACTGGGAGTTCGACGCCGAGGGCTTGATGGCCGTGCGCATCGCCAGCATCAATGATCTGCCCATTTTAGAGTCGGAGGCGAAATTCCATTGGCCGCTCGGGCGCCGCCCCGACGAACATGCTTCATTGAGCGAGCTCGGCCTTTGAACTAAGCTTGCTCGCTGAACATGGCCGTGCCCGGTTCGAATTCGTACTTCCTGGCCACGCCGATCCTCGACGGTCGAGTGCACCACGCGTACATGACCGGCGCCGTGCAGATGAGCCTCGCGGCGGGCGATCGCTTCATCGTCAACAAGTTCACGGGCTCGTACATGCCCGGCAACCGGGACTCGCTGACGCACAATTTCCTGCGTTCTTCCGCCTCGCACATGCTGTGTGTGGACCCAGACATCGGTTGGTCCCCCGAGCACGTCAACGCCCTGGCAGCGGCAAACCAGGACTTCATCACCGGCATGTACGCCAAGAAGCAACCGGACCGCGCCCTCGCCCAAGCTCTGCTCGAAACCCGCGCTGGAGAGCTGCTCGAGGTACAGCACACGGCGGCCGCCTTCATGCTCTTGAGCCGTAGCTGCATCGAGCAGCTGGTCACCGCGCACCCCGAGCTCGTCTACGACACCGGGATCGATCGCGTGTGCTCGATTTGGTCGCCGACCTTCGCGGGCCAGCCCTATTCGGAGGACATGAGCTTCTGCGCGCGCTGGCGGGCGCTCGGTGGTCGCATTTGGGCCCATTCGCGGGTGGTGCTCCGGCGCTACGGTGACAGCGTGCTGCTACCTCGCGGTTTCGACGAATCCGGAGGGCCCGCGCGTTGAGCTCGGTCGTCCCGATCTTCTTCTTGGCCACGCCGCTGCACGACGGCCGCGTACACCAAGCGTACATGTCCGGCGCGATCGAGCTGGCCCGCGCCGCACCGGGGCGGCTGATCATCGGCAAGTTCACGGGCGCTTTCTTGCCCATGAGCCGGGACGTGCTGACAGCGCACTTCCTGCGCTCGAACGCGACCCACCTTTTGTGTGTGGACTCGGACATCGGCTGGGCGGCGGCCGACGTCGAGCAGTTGCTCCGCGCCGACAAAGACTTCGTGGCCGGTTTGTACGCGAAAAAGACCGCCGACCGGGCGCTGGCGACGCCGCTGCGCGGCGAGCGTGAGGGGGACTTGCTACAGGCGCCCTACGCCGCCGCAGGCTTCTTGCTCCTCACTCGAGCCTGCATCGAGCGCCTAGTCGAAGCCCACCCCGAGCTCGCTTATGACACCCCGCAAGGCCGCGCTTTCGCGCTCTGGTCGCCCGTGTTCGAGGCACGGCCGTACGGTGAGGACGCCGCGTTCTGCAAACGTTGGCGTGCGCTCGGGGGCAAGATCTGGGTACACAGCCAGGTCGTGGTGAAGCACTACGGCGACCACGCGTACTCGCCTGCCGAAGCCAGCAGCGCCCTGCCCGAATTCGCAAAGCTACCGCCGTGAAAATCGTCTTTGGCTACAAATCCGATCAGCTCGGGAGTGATCCGGATTGGGAATACGCCGAGACTCGGCCCCTGGGTGGCGCCGAAACGGCGCTGCTTCGCGTGGCGAGCACGTTCCGCGAGCTCGGGCATGACGTACAGCTCGTGAACTATCCAGCGTCAGCCAACGAGCTGCGCTCGATCATGGCCGGCAAAGCGTGTGACGTGTTCGTCAACTCACGCCTACCGATGGGGATTTTGGCGCTCAAAAAGCCGCCCGGGCGGGTGAACTATTATTGGGCACACGACGACACGGACCAGCCGTTGCTCGCGCCGCTCAGTCAAAAGCCCGAGTGGCGAGCGACCTTTTATCAGCGCATCAACGGGATATTCCTATTGTCTCACTACCAACGCACGGCCTGGCTCGCGAGCTTGGGCTTGGTTTTGGAGAAGAGCCACCTGATCACGAACCCGATCCCCTACGCTCGTTTCGAGCCGGATCGCGAAAAGCTCGTCGCTCGCGCGCCGCGCGCTTACTACGCTTCTGCTCCCTATCGGGGTTTGAAGTACTTGCTGCAGGGTTGGCCCCTGGTCCGCGCGCTCGTCCCCGAGGCCGAGGTGCACGTCTTCAGCTCACTCGCCGTCAACGGCCTGCCTGACACGGCCGAGCACGAGGTCATGTTCGAGCGCGCCCGGCACACTCCCGGCGTGGTGTATCGCGGTCCGGTTGGGCAAGCCGAGCTGCGTGAAGAAGCCCAGCGCGCGCGGGTGCTCGCCTACCCGTGTTGCTTCCCAGAAACGAGCTGCATCGTGGCCATGGAAGCCATGGCGGGCGGCGCGGTCGTCGTTGGCACCGAGCTCGGCGCATTGCCGGAAACGGCTTGGAAAAACCCGATGCAGCCAATTTGCGACGGCTGGCTGGATCGCTGGGCAGCGGACGTTGCGCGGCTGCTCTCGAACGACGACGAGTACCGGGCGCGTGCGCTGCAAAATATGGAGCTTGCACGGGTGTACGACGCGAAGGTCGTCGCGGAGAGCATGAGCCGCGTGTTCCGGAGGGATCTGGCGGGCTGAGACGAGCGCGGTTAGTATTCGTGGGTGCCTGGCGCGCCCGCGATTTCGATCATCACGCCGACCTTTCGGCGCGAGCGGCTTTTGCAGCTGCAACACCGCACGGTGCTGGCTCAAACCGAGCCACGCTTCGAGTGGTTGATTCTGGACGATAGCCCCGAACCGTCGAGCTATTTCATGGGCCTCCGCGATCCGCGAATCCGTTACACGCACCATGCGGGCGCTCGGCTTTCGATTGGTCAGAAGCGCAATTGGTTGGCCGAGCACGCGCAAGGCGAGCTCATCGCTCACTTCGACGACGATGACTTCTATGCCCCGAGCTACCTGGAGACGATGCGCGCTCGGCTGCTCTCGGGTGCCGACCTGTGCAAGCTATCGGCCTGGTTCGTGTACACGGCGCGCGTGCAAAAGCTCGGTTATTGGGACACGGTGATCACGCGCGGCCTACACTTCCGCTTCTCGGGCGAGCCCATCAAGCCAGTCATGCTCAGCGAGGCGAACTCGAAAGCCTTCGAAACGCACTACGCTGGCTACGGCTTCAGCTACGTGTATCGCAAAGCGCTTTGGCAAAAGACGCCCTTCCCCGACCGAGACGCGAACGAGGACTACGGCTTCGTCAGCGCCGCGCTCGAGCAAGGTTATCGGCTGGATCACTTCGCCGACACTCTAGGCCTGTGTCTGCACGTCTTGCGACAGGACAACACGTCCGTCTGTTACCCGCAGTACGTGCTGCCTGACTTCATGCTGGCACGGCTATTCCCCGCCGACATCGCGGAATTCCTGAGCGCCTGAGCGGGCGCTCGTGATGAGGGATGCTCTAGTGCAAGTCGCCGTCGTCACCCCTTATTTCAAGGAGCCGGATGCCACGCTCGAACGCTGCCTGGCCTCGGTGCGTCAACAGAGCCGGCCAGCCACGCACATCCTGGTCGCAGACGGCCACCCGCGGGCCCTCGTCGATCGGGCCGGCGTTCGCCACTTGCGCCTCGATCGCGCGCACGGCGACGCGGGCAACGCGGCACGCGGGCTCGGTGCGCTCCTGGCCGTGGCGGAGGAGTTCGACGCCATCGCGTTCTTGGACGCGGACAACTGGTTCGACGAGGCGCATGTCGCCACTTGCCTCGAAACCGCGCAAGAGCCCGGCGAACGAGCTGACTTCGTGGTCGCCCGCCGTCGTTTGATGCGCCCAGACGGCAGTGTGCTTCGCGAATCGGCGGAAGAAGACGACCGCGGCCAGCACATCGATACCAACTGCCTGTTCCTGTTGCGCCCCAGCTTTCACGTGGCCGCGCGCTGGGCAGCGATGCCCAAAGCGCTGTACGAAGTGGGCGATCGCGTGTTTCTCAGGCTGCTCTTGGCCGAACGGTTGCGAGCTAGGCGCTGCACGACGACCACGGTGAACTACCTGTGCACCTGGCGCTCACCGTACCTGGCGGAGAATGAAGAGCCGCCCGCCTCCGCCAAGCCCGATCCCGATCCGGCGCATTTCGATCTTTGGTGGCGGTCGCTCGACGCAAGCCAGAAGCTCGTCGCGAGCCGCCTGGTCGGCTTTCCGTTGGTCAAGGGCACGTGAGCCTAGCGCCCGGACAGAAACGGGACTCGCTGAAATAGCCACTCCGGGGTGTTTTTCACGATCGGCATGGCCGCCCGCCAAAACGAGGGCACGTATGCTTCCGCTTCCCGCGCGTCCAACGCGCGTACGATGGAGCGAGCGACGGACTTGGGCTTGCCGAACAACGCGTGCTTTGCGTGGTCACGGGTCATCGGCGTATCGACAGGGCCGAGCTTGATTGTGGTGACCGCCACGCCGGCGGCGTATAGCCGAGTGCGTAGACCCTGCAGGTAGGTGTTGAGCGCGCCCTTGGCTGCCCCATACGTGTAGTTGCGCGGCCGCCCGCGGTCGCCCGCAACCGAAGTAATCACACCGATGCCGCCCCGCTTCGACTGCTCCAAGTGATTGGCCAGGGGAATCAAGAGCGAGACCACGCTCGTGAAGTTGACGCGCAGGATCTGCTCGGCTTCGGCGAACGAGCGTTCGCTGAGCAATTGATCGCCCAATTCACCGTGCGCGATGAGCACCAGGTCTACCTGGCCGAGCGCAGCGAGCGCCCGCTGCACCGTTTCTTCGTTGCGCTCCAGCTGGCCAAAATCAGCCTGCTGCATGGTGACCCGGGCCGGGGCGCAGCGCCCGGCCAGCTCCGCCAATTTATCGGTGTTTCGAGCGACCAAGTGCAGCCGAGCACCCCGCGCGGCGTACAGCAGCGCCACTTCCGCGGCCACGGCGGAGGTCGCGCCGAAGATCAACACGTTCACGGGCAGTGCGCCGGCGTTCGTCATTAGAAGCCAATTTTGCGCATCACGAAACGTGGCAGCGAGCGAATCACGAGCATCACGAGCGCCCACATGCCCGGCGTGTAGAGCATGGGCTTACGCCGATCCATGGCGCGGATCACGTCGCGCGCAACCTGGTCGGGCTCACCCGCGAACGGCGGCGGCTTGAGCCCCACGGTCATGCCCGTCTTCACGAAGCCCGGCTTCACGCACAACACCGCGAGGCCGGCCTCGTGGTACTTGTGATCCATCGCTTCGAGGTAAACCGAGAGCCCAGCCTTGGCCGACCCGTAGATGGCGACGGGTTTCCGGCCGCGGTCACCGGCAACCGAGGAGAAGACGGTGAGCCAGCCACCGCCCCGCGCGAGCAGCCGCTTGCGCGCGTGCTCGCAGAACACGAGGGTATTGGCGTAGTCGAGAGTGACGAGCTTGCGGCACAGCTCGACATCGGCCTCCAGTGCCTCTTGGGAAGCGAACATCGCCGCGGTGACGACGACGGCGTCGAAATTGGCGAGGCCCGCATCGGCTGCATCCAGCGCGGCGGCAAAGCCGTCGGGGTCGGCTAAATCGCACAGCGCGTAGCCGACGTCGGCTCCGGACTTGTGATGCGCTCTGAGATCCGCCGCGCTGCGCTCCAGCTCCGGCAATTCGTTGCCGAGTAGGAACACGCTGTCACCGCGCTCGACCAAGCGCCGTGCAATGGCGCGCCCCATGCCGCTCGTACCACCGAAAACGATTGCTTTCATGCTTTGCCGTCGAACCGGCGCGCACGCTATTCCGGAACCCTGGGTCGGGCAAGCCGCTCAATCGGCCAAGCGGACCGCGGGGGTCCAGGCACGCTTCCCGTCGGCCAGCTCGATCCGGGCGCGGACGTAGCCCTCGTCACCACGTAGGGTATAGGTCGCCGTCGCGCCGTGGCGCGGCGCTTCGCGCGCGAGCTCCCGGCCGCCCTGACCGATGAACACTACCGTGCTGAAAGGCTGAATGGGTTCGACCCCGTAGCTTCGGTCGCGCACGACGATGCGCCGCAATTCGATCCCCGTCGACGCGTACAGGTGGCCCATCGCCAACGCATTGCAGATCGCGCCCGACTCCGTGACTTCTCCGAACGTGGAGATCCAAGCGCGGCCTGGCGTCGCGGGCGGATCGCTCGAGACATCGATGTGGTGCTCGTCATCGACCCCGACGCCCATGTAATCCGCGCCCGCGGTGAGCGCGATGTCCCATAGTCCCTCGTGCGAGGGGTGCGTCGCGTCGCCCGCCGAGTGTACGTACGGGTGGCCACTGGCGATTTCGAGCAACGCGGCGTCGCGAGCGTCGGTCACGTCGATTGCCGACAACGCCCAGTCGAAGTTCGGATGGTTGACGAGCGCAACGCCCCCTTGTGAGCGCACGGCGCCAATACCGTTGGAGAGCGCGGCGGCGGCGCTCGCGAAGTTGCCCCCCGGGATGCGGCTCTTCGTGCACAGCGCGTTGACGTGCACTTGGCGCCCCTTGCCCGTCATCGTAACCTCTTCACCAGAGATCAAGATGAACCCCGGCTCTTCGAGCGAAGCGTATTGGGCGGGGCGAGAGAGCTTGTTGTGGTCGGTGAGCGCCAAAAATTGGTAGCCGTGGCTGCGGTACCAAGCAATGGTTTGCTCGGGGCTGCTTCCACCGTCACTCAGCGTGGTGTGGGTGTGGATGTTCCCCTTCTGAAAATGCTCGACCTCGAAGGTGCGGTCGAAGCGCGGTAGATGTGAGCTCACCGAGCCGACGAGCGGCTTTGGCGCGCGCCGGTCGATCTCGGCGCCGAACCCCAGGCCGCTCAGCAAGCCGAGCGCGCTGATCAGAATCGTGGCGATTCCCCGACGGTGCGTAGCGAGTGCCATTGGCTTCGGACAGCACGATACGGCCGCCCAGTGCGTCGACTATAGCGCCAGAGCCCGCCCGCGCCCAAAACGGTGCCGCCGAAAACGTCCGGCCGAAAGCGGGCGAGCCTCACGAAAACAGCAGGTTTGATGCTGAAAAGTGCGCGGTGTGGTAGGTTGCGTGCGAGCGACCCGTGAACCTCAACATCATCCGCAAGGTCCTGTCCTCGGAACAACTCGCGACCATCCATGCGCGCTTGGTGTCGGCCAAGTGGGTCGACGGCCTACAAACTGCGGGGGCCACCGCCGCGCGCGTGAAGCGAAACCTGCAGCTCGAGCCGGGCTCCCCCGAGGCTACCGAGCTCGGGGAGCTGGTGAAGAAAGCTTTGTTGAGCAACGATAAGTTTCCACCGCTGGCATTGCCGCGGCGCCTGACTCCACCGCTGTTCAGCCGCTACGATCCCGGCATGGAATACGGCGCGCACACGGACGACGCCGTGCGTAGCCGTGACGGGCTACGCACCGATCTCGCCGGCACGCTCTTTCTTTCCGAGCCCGAAAGCTACGACGGTGGCGAGCTGGTCGTGAACAACAATGGCGTGAAGCCCGCCGCGGGTGATTTGGTATTGTACCCCGCGACCACTGTGCACCGCGTGGCGCCGGTGACTCGCGGCGCGCGTTTGGCCGCCGTGTTTTGGGTGCAGAGCTTGATCCGTAACCAAGAGCAACGCGAGCTGCTGCTCGCGCTGCACAGCGCCATCGCGCGCCTGGGTGACCACCCGGTCGCCGTGAATGTCGAAGCGGTGCAGCAGAATTTGCTGCGCATGTGGGCCGAGCCTTAGCTCGGTCCGCACGCGCAGCGGCTCAGGGACAGCTAGCGACCGGAACGCCCTGTGCGCCGGCAGCGATCCAGGCCAGGATCAACGCCTTGTTGCTGGCGGACAGCGTACCGGCGAGCGGCATGGTCGCTGGCTGAGCCGTGCCACCGATGGCCACGACGATCTCGTTGGTGTTCGGCAGAATGTCCGCAAGCGTAACGAGTGAGAACGGCCCTTCGCCACCAGTGAAGTGACAGTTCCGACAGACCGAGAACGCGGCCTGCACATTGCCCGAAGCGCACGTAGACGACGCGGGGAGCACGAGCGTGGCACCGGCCGCGCCTGCAGCTCCCGCGGCCGCAACCGCGCCTGCCGTGCCGCCCGCACCGCCGCCGCCTGCGCCTGCTGCGCTCGCGCCGCCGCCACCGGAGCCTCCCTTGCCGGCACCACCTCCCGCACCGCCGCCGGCATTTCCCGCACCGCCGCCGCCGACACTCCCGCCGGCACCCGCGCCACCGCTCGGAGCGCCACCGCTCGGAGCGCCACCGCTCGGAGCGCCGGCAAATGCGCCCGCAGTTCCAGCGCCGCCCGCGGTGTCGGCCGCGCCGCCTTCGCCGCCTTCACTCGGTTCGTGGCCACCCGGCGCGCCAGCTTCGAGACCGGGCTCGCCGGCCTCACCGGGCGAGCCCGCGGCGCTACTCGTCGAGCCCGCGTGACCCGCCCTGCCTGCTGCGCTCGACCCTGCGCTGTTGCCGGTCGGCAGTGCGACGTCGGAGCCGCACGCCTCGAGCGTGCCCGTTGCAACGAACACGGCGATGACCGTCAACTGAAGTAGATTGGATTTCATATAGAGATTCCCTTGCTAGGAGATCGTCGGGCTCGCACATCGCACCACCAACGATGCGGCCAATCACGACCCTCCGAGCTATCAGTCTGGCGCGCGTCGTGTTTCTCGAAAGCGTTCGCTGCATGGCGAGGAAGCACACGAATTGGCGGCTGTTTACGCGCTATGTGTGGCGCGTTTACGCGAGCTGATTCATTGGCATCCCTGAGCGACGCCGACCGCACACGTGCCGTCTTTGCCGAGCCACTTGAGGAGCACGTTCCGCGCGTACGGTGTGATCGTGTACGGCGGCCAGGGCATGTAACCGCTCTTGATCACGCCGTAGATCTCGCCTGCCATCGGCTTGATATCCTGGAAGGTCACGTACGCATGATTCACCGCCTTCACCGGCGGGTTCGAATGGCAATTGCGGCACACGAAGAACGCGGCTGACACATCGCAGGGTAAAAATAGGCCTTCCGTCGAAGTATTGCCCGTCGCCTCGCACGTCGGTTCGACGATCACCGGCGGAGCACCCGCCGAGCCAGCGCCGGCGCTCGCTGTTGCGCCAGCGACCGTGGCGCTTTCACCTCCGCCGCTCTCACTGCCCGCACGCGATTCGGGGGCAGAGCCGCCCGCCTGCGTGCTACCTGCGCCCGCGTGCGGCATCGATCCCGCGCCACTCGTTGGCTCGGGATCGAGCTCGTCGCCTCCGGCTCCGCCAACGTTCAGCGACGGCGCAGATCCGGCGTCGTTCGACGCGCCGTCTTCGAACGGCGCGCCACCATCGGTACTTGGGCCACTACCGACGGCTACGTCGGAACCTGCGCCGCCGCTCGCCGTGACCGAGTTGTCTTCATTGTGGCCGCCGGAAGAACACGCCCAAACGAAGACAAAGGTCACGGCGAGCAGCGAGACAGGCGAGGCAGCCTGACGACGCCTCTCGTACATTCACTGTTTGCTGTTGCGGCGGCGGCGGACGAGACCGAGCATCGCCAGGCCCAGGCCTAGCAGCGCTGCGCCACGGCCCTTGGTCACCGGAGCCGGAGTCGCAATGCTGCAACCACCGTCGTCCGTCGATACCGACGTCGAGCCCTTGCCCGCGCCGCCCGGCACCGAGGTTTCACCTGCATCGCCAGTTTCTGCGCCACCGGCCACGCTCGCGCCAGCCTTACCGCCGCTGGATTTGCCACCGCCGCCGCCAGCGGACGTGCCGCCTTCGGGGATACCGGGCTCGCCAGCGTCGCCGACATCCGGCGTGCCTGCTTCACCGCTGCCACCAGTACCGGCAACTGTGCCACCGGCGGTTCCACCTGCCCCACCGAGCATGCCGCCTGCGCCGGCAGGTGCACCAGCGGAGCCACCGCTACCGCCTGCGCCGCCACTACCTGCACCACCCGAGCCACCAGGAGTGATGGGGGTCGGAACGGTGAAGGTGAACGGTGCGGAGGTGCCCACGTTGCCGACGCGATCCGTTGCGCTCAGCGTGACGGTGATCTCGGTTCCCGCCGGTTGTGCGGGGATCGTGCCGCGGAACAGATCAGAACCGTAGAACGTGGCTTTGACCGTCTTGGTGGTGCCGCCCGTGATCTTGTAAGTGACCGACGCGCTCTTGACCATTTGGCCTTGCTCGTTGGTCGCGCTGTCGCGAAGGGCGAAGCGAATCACCGTGGGCGTCTCGGCCAAGGGCGCCGGGGTCTGAATGGCGCGGAACTGCGGCGGCCGGGTGTCGACCAGGTTGGCGCCAGAGCCGAGATACACGCGATCGATGAAGTTCGTTCCGGTTTCGCCTTGGCCAGTCACCAAGTCGAGAACCTTGTCGCCGTTCAGGTCCGAGATATCGAGCGACAGCGACGAGTCACCCGGCGCGTACGGGATGCCGTCCGGCACGAAGTTGAAGTGGCCCGTGCCGTCGTTGATGAGCAGCTTCTCGCTGCGGCCCGTGAGCGTCGCAACCACGAGGTCGTAATGACCGTCGTTGTTGAGATCGGCGCATTTGAGGGCGTTGTCGTCACCGCCCGGCTCACCGGTGATGCGATTCACGGTGTCGTCGACGAATTTTCCGTGACCGTCGTTGAGCAGGACCTGCGAAACATCGATCGTGCCGCCACCCTCGAGCTTCCACGAGTAGTTGTTGGCCGGCTTCGTACCCGCGTTATCGAGGAGGAGATCGAGGTCGCCATCGTCGTCGATGTCACAGACCTCTTGGTTGTAGACGTACGGACCGCGCTTGGAAGGGTAGTTGGTGGTGATGGTCTGGACGGGCAATCCGCTCACGGGATCGTTGGCCGTGACGGCCTGGAAATTCGTGCCATCGGTGAAGTTGCCATGGCCGTCGTTCAGGAAGATACGGCTGTAGCCGTTGCGGTGGTTGACCAGGATGTCGATGTCGAAGTCATTGTCGACGTCTGCGAAGTCGACGTCGATCGGGCGGACGCCGTAGTACGGCCGCGCAACCGGAGTTTGCGTGTTGCCCCCAGTACTAGGCAACTGGCTACCGGTGGGGATGATGGTCGCAGGCAAGCGATCGGTCGGCTGGTAGAAAGTGTCGTCGTTCTGCACGGCGGCGAGGGAGAACGTGCCGTTGCCGTCGTTCGTGTACATGATCGCACGCGAGGTCGAGGTCGTGGTGCCGGTACCCCAGTCCATGACGATCAGGTCCATGTCGCCGTCGCCGTCGAGGTCGCCCATGTGCGCAGAAGCGGCGTGCGACATCAGGCCCGCGGGCAGCTGGGTAGCCGCCTTGTCCACGAACACGCCCGGCGCGGTCTGTACCCAGAGCTTGTCCAAGTCGAACCCGAAGCCGCCGGGCTGATACAGATCGAGATCGCCGTCGCCGTCGATGTCCGCCACCGTCACCTGGCGCAGGCGGTTGCTGGCCGCACCGAACGTGGTGGGCGTGACGTCGGTGAACACGCCCTTGCCGTCGTTGAGGTAGACCGTGGACTCATCCCGGTTACCGGTCGAGTAATAACCGCCACCATTGGCTTCGATGATATCGAGGTCGCCGTCGCCATCGAGATCGGCCGTGGTCAGCCAGCTCGTGTAACAGCCGACCTTGGTGGTATCGGCACAGGGCTGAACCAGGGGCAACGTGGTCGTCGTGTTGTCGGTGAAGTAACCGAGCGCCTTGGCTTCACGCGGAGCGGAGAGCGCCGCGAGCATGCCAACCGCGAACACGCCCGACGCGCGACCGGCGGCCTTCCAGCGTGAACCACGACTCGAAACCCTCACTTCGGTGGTCGCCTTGAGCACGGCGGCACTCGATGCCGATGACGGTGAACCAGAACCAGTGACGCGAGATTGCTTAACCATGTTCAAGACTTCCTAAAAGATGTGAGAGTTTCTTCCGAAGAAACGTGACTGAAGCTGGGGCGCGGTCGTGAACGCGCCCCAGCAATTGCCGTTACGGGGTGGCGTTGACGGTGAGCGGCTGACCGCTCGTGCAAGTGACACTCAGCTTGTCGGACAGCGGCAGCCCGGCGAGCTGCGTGCACAGCGTTTGATAGCTGTACGCGGCGGGTGTTTGAGCCGGGATCTCGGTCGAGTCCTTGGCCTGGACACCGAGCAGCAGGAACTGCGGCGTGGTGACCATGGCGCCGCAGACTTGGCGCAAGGAACCGTTCAGATCGGGCACCGAGGCCGCGTCTGCGTCGAGCGAAGAGCCGACCATGCTGGCGAGCAGGGTCTTCTCGTTCGCGTCGCTGATGGTCGCCTCACCCATGATTCGGTCCTTGAGCACCTTCACGAGATCCCCGACCGTTGCCACACCGGGCTTGGCGGCAGCCACCAAGTTGTCGATCACGTCCGGAGCCGTGTTCGTGCCGAGCTTCTTGCAGGTCGCGAAGCGATCTTCCCAACCGAGACGACCTTGGAAGTCGAGGCCGCGGAAGCCGGGCTGCGAGCTCTTCAGGTAGTAACCAGTCTCCGTTTGGAACTGGAGCTCGAGCGTGCCGCTGGCGACGCCGTTCGTCGTCACGCTGTTCTGACCCCAGCCGCTGACGTTCGGCAGAGCCGAGCCGTAAGCGGTGAGCGGCCACCCGAGCGCGCCATAGGCGGCGCGAGCCTGGGTACGTGCGCTGATCGGCTGAGTGCTGTCGGTAACACCGTTGCCTTGGTTCTTCGGGTCCGGCTCGGCCGTGCGCCACGGATCGAAGATGCGCGGAGCGTCGTACGGGCTGGTTTGGCAACCGGAGTCAGGGGCGGCCATGTTCAAGTAGGGGCTGGCGAAGATGGCGGAGAGCAGCGCCTTGTTCGAATAGCCCGACTTGATGAACGTCTCGGTGAGCGAGAACAGCTGGTCACGCGAGGCGGCGTTGCGCGGGAAGTAGTTGGCGATCGTGAGCGGTGTGCCCACGACTTCCCTCCACACCTTCTCCACGATGTTCATCGCCACCAGGTAGCCGAACGCCTTGTCGGGGTCGGCGATGTTGCCCGCGCTGTCGGCGCCCAAGCCTTCGACCTCGAGCTTGTTGAAGCCGGCGCGCAACGAAGTCGCGACGTCCCACATCGAGGTGCGGTAGCCGGAGATGTTGCCGAGGCGAGCTTCGACGTACGCCTGATCGATGGGCAACGCGGCCGGCGTGATGAACGTTCCGCACGCAGAGCTCACACCCCACGGTTGGAAGGCCAACGTCCGCGCGGCGATGCTCTTGCACTGGATGGTCGTGCCGGTGCTGGTGCAGGTCTGGAAGGGGTCGCCCGAGGCGCAGGTGGGGAACGGTGTACCCGCAGTAGTGGCAGCGGTAATCGCCCCCGCGGTCATGTTCGTGCAATCGTTGTAGAACTGCGCGCGGCGCATCGAACCGTGCAAGCGATCGGCACCCGAGAAGTCGCCCACCAAGCCCGGCCCCGTCGAATCGCCGAACAGCGCCTTTTCGAACAAGCCAGGCACCGGGTAGTGACGGTTGGTGGCCGGATCGGAGGATTGCGTCACGGAGAACTCGCTGTTGTGGCAGCTGAGACAAACCATGTCGCGGTTCAGGTACGCGCCGTCGAACCAGGCGCCGAAATCACTACGGCGCGAGAGCTCGAGCGCGACGGGGAGCGCGTTGGCACCGGCGTAGGTCTTGTTCACCATGGTGAACAAGTTCTCGGTGTAGATGGGCGTGATGTCGTCGAGCTCGAGGGAGCCGTACACGATGTCGGCGAAGGTCGGCGCGGCCTTGCCGTCGCTGCCGATGTCCGGCGGTTGATCGCGGACCCAGGCCGCGACGTCCTTGGCGTCCGTGATGCGGGTACGCAGTGCGGTGCAGGTGGCGTTCACCTGCTCGTCGATGCGCTGAACGCGCACGAAGTCTCGGTACAGCTCGGCCCAGTTGCTCTGATAGTCGGGGTTCGCGAGCAGCGCGTTGATCACGACTTGCCGGCCGTGCCGCAGCTTGGTGATCGGGGCCGTGATGGGCGCCTCGGGATCGTAGCCGTCCATGGCGTCGATCTGGGAGATCATGTCCGTGTACAGATTGACCTCGGCTTGGCCGTAGGCGTGACGACCGAGCACGCCCAAGATGGCGCGCCGCACGAAGGCTTGGTCGCTCGATTGACACTTGTACCAAGCGACCGAGTTGTCCGGTGCACCCCCTTCACCACCGGCGCCGGCGTCGCCGCCGGGGATCACGGTCGTGTCGCCGCCGGCACCCGGCATACCGGGCTCGCCAGCGTCGGCGGTCGAATCACCGGCGACGCCGGATTCGCCGGCCTTGCTGCCTGCGCCGGCTTTGCCGGCCGTACCCGCGGTGCTCGGTTTGCCAGCCGAGCTGGTACCGGCGCTGCCACCTTCGTCTGCGCCACCGGCACCCGGGGACTTCGGATTATCACTATCGCCGCAACCGGCCAGGACGGCTGCTGCGCCGAAAAACAACAAGAATGGAAGGGAAGTTTTCATACCGTATACCCCAGCACGCGTTGCAGAACGCTCTTCACTGCGTTCGCTTCTGAACTCGAATCCTGCACGTTGGCGCTGCTAAAGCTCGCCTGATCGAATGGCCAAATGCCCATCGCCAGCAACGCCGCGATGCGATTTTCGGTCGGAGTGGTGAACGTGGTCGCCTGCCCGCTCTCCTCGATGGTCCCGTAGACACCCTTCTGCGCTTTGGTGATCGGACCGCCGATGTAGATCTGGGCGTAACCGTAGGGCCAGTGATTGCGACCGGTGTTGGTCGTCTTCTGCAGGCCCGGCGTGCGACCGAACTCCATGTTCAAGATGATCATGGTCTTGTTGAGATCGATCTTGTTCGGGTCGTTCTCGCCCGGAGCATTCACCAGCGGCAACAGGCTCTTGAAGAAGTTGTTCAAGTTGTGCGCCTGCGTGAACGGCGTTTCGTTGTGCGTGTCGTAACCGCCACCGCCGTCCGCCTCGCGCAAGCCCGTATCGATCACCATGCAGTGCTTGGCTGGGAACTGCGGGTGAGTGAGCAGATGCGTGGCCATCGTCAAGCTCATGCCCGGGTAGTTGCCCGCGCCGGTCGCGCTGGTGAACGGCGTGTTCGGATCGAACGTGCCGGAGCCGACGGTTTGCGCGCCGCTACGCGCGAAACAGGCCGTCCCGGGCACCTTGGTCAGGTACTGCGAGGAAAGCAGCGACTGGATGTCGGCCGCGTGGGAGAGCGCGGTCGCCGCCGAAGTGAGCTCACCCAGGCGCGGCGCGCGCAGCAGGTCACTCGACCCGGCCATGGTCAGGCGCTTGTTGTATTGCTGGAAGTAGGTGCCGATCAGGGCGTCGTAGCGCGCTCGGTCGTCCAGGCTGCCAATCGGCGTGCGGTTCAAGAGCGCGCTGAGCCGGGAGGCGTCGTTGATCTTGATGTGCAGCGGGCGGGCAGCGCCGGGGTGGAGACCCGTCGCCAACATGGTCAAGATGTTGTCGGTCGGGACGAAGCTGTTGCTAATCGAAAAGCCGTACGCGAAGGGCGACGGGTGCAGATTGTCCACGTCGTGGTCGACGAAGTAACGAGCGATGTGAGAGCCAAGGCTGGCGAGCGACGGTGAGCCGAGCGTCTTGCCGGACATGGTGAGCGGAATCGCGGCCTCGTGCGGCTCGAGCGTGTGCCGGTTCACCACGATGCGCATGCGGTCGGTCAGATCGGTGCGCTCGATCAGGGGCCGCAGGTATGGGCTCAAGTTGATGGTGCGGCCGCTCGAGTCGTTCGCGAACGGCGTGAACAGATCGGTCGTGCTGTAGCCACAGGCTTCCGCCGCCTTGGCGAACTCGATCGGATAAGACTTGTGCCAGGTCTTGGAGACTTCCGAGCCGAACTCGGGCACGCAGTAGAAGCCTTCCCAAGGCACCACGCCGCCGTACATGAAGCACTCGAGGATGCTCGTGGCCTGGTTGGCCTGCGGCAGCATGAGGCTCGCGTGGTCGGCGGACACGTCGCCGAATAGCGGGACGGCGCTCGCGCGCCGAGCTTTCATGCTCACTGTGGCAGCGGCGGCGGCGCCGCCGACAGCGCTGGCTTTCAGAAAATCACGTCGTTTCATGCAAACTCTCCGTCTTCCGTAAACTCCGCGGCGGGCGCCGAGGTGGTCGTTTGGCTCGATGGAGCCCGTGGATTGATGAGCGAAAGTGGGTGTGACCACCCCTGGCCGAGCTTGGGTGGCAGGGGTCGAATGGTGAGCGGTCTTCCGAGTCCGACAGTGTCGTCGGCCGACTCACAGGGTGTCCTCTGCCCTTTAACTTGTGAGACGCAAACCCGTCAAGGAACAAACCAACACCTACTCACATTTTCCAAAGCCTTAAACACATCACAAACTGCAACACTCAACACGACATTATGCATGACACAGTGCCGCAACCAAGCCGGCTTCTGGCGGCAATCAACGCCATTTTTAAGCCTAGATTTGCCATCACGAAACTTTCAGATCGTGGAACATGCCAAGGCCAATTGCACACGAGCCCGCGCCGCGCCATAGACCCGGGGTCCGCCCTCACAATTGAACTCGTCAATTCACGGGCACTAGATACCCATCAGTAACCTGCCGCCAAACAGCGCGCCATGAAATCGCACGCCCAAAGCAGTGCGTTTATTTCGACAAATCGGCCTGTTCTCGCAAACACACGAGAACTGGAAACATAAAAGGACAACCAAAGAAATAGTTTGTTGGCCACTAATCTCGAGCCCAGCGGAGTCACAATCTCATGATTCACAAACAGTCCGGCGACTCCGAAAACGCCCCACACTCTGCATGCTCCGGAAACACGAAGCCGCGCCTCTGAAGCCCAGCCAGCCGCTCTCTTCCCTAATTAGTTCTCAATTCATTCGAATACTTAACGACAAATCTCCGACCCCGAGCCGGCTCCGCGCCCGCATCGAAACCGTCCCGAAACCCAATCATTAGGAATCTTGCAATGTCTCGAATACATCTCAGGTCTAACACTTTGGTCTTGTGGCTCTCGCTCAGCGCGTCGGCCGTGGCAGCCAGCGCATTCGTGGGCTGCTCCAGCAGTGACTCCGGGGGGACGGTCGAGGCCGGCGGAGCGTCCGCGGGCAAGGGTGGCAGAGGCGGCGCAACGGCGGGGGCGCCGGCCTCGGAAGCGGGCGACAGCAGCGTTGGTGGCTCGGATACGGGTGCGGGCGGCGGGGACGACGTGCCGGGTGCCGGCGCGGGTGGGAAAGTTGCCGCGGGCGGCGCCGAGCCGACCGGCGACGCGGGCCAGCCGGGCGATGCAGGGGCCGGTGGCGCCCCCGAGACGGGCGGGGACGAGACGGCGGCCGCTATTCAACGAGCACAAACCCTGATCAGCAGCCTCACCCCGGTCGCCCGGCAATGCCCCACCTGCCATCAGGCCAACTACGCTGGGCTGGGCTACTGGAAGAACATCACCCCCGACCCGACCACCGGGATCGGCGGCGAGGCCTGGACGGACGACAAGATCAAGCGCGCCATTCACGACGGCCTGAACGCGGACGGCAGCCCCCTGTGCACGCAGATGGAGCACTACCAGTTCACGGATGCGCAGCTCAGCGACCTGGTGGTCTTCCTACGCAACCTCGACCCGGTCGTGAAGAACATCACCTTAGCCTGCACCAACTGAGCCGTGCATCGTTCGCCCTGGAAAACAGGCTCCAAACGAGCCTGTTTTCTCGCCCTCAACGCGGCCTTGGCCGCGCTCTTCGTGCTGCTCGGCACTAGCCCTGCCGCGGCGTACCCGTGGATGATCAAGCACGGGTACACCGCGTGCGGGACGTGCCACGCGGATCCTTCGGGCGGTGAGCTGCTCACCGCATACGGCCGCGTAATCAGCGACGAGATCCTACGCACCCACTTCGAGAAAAAGCCGGACACCGAAGAAGCGACAGCCAGCGCGCCGACCGTAAAAGAAGGGCACGAGTACTATCAGCAGTTCTTCGGCGCCTTCGGGGCGCCGGAGCCGCTATTGCTCGGTGGCAGCGTGCGCATCGCCTCACTGTACCGGGACACGAACAGCGATCGGTTCCGGGTCTTCCCGATGCAGATCGACCTGCAAGGTGACTACAGGTTCCTCGGTCGACTGCACGTGGGCGGCAGCCTCGGCGTGGCCAAGGTCGCGGTGGGCTCGCCTCATGCGCGGGCGGCGCAAATCACTACCAATCAGGGGCATGAGTACAACCTGCTCTCGCGCACCCACTACGTCCGCTATGACTTCGGTGACGGGGCTTACAGCGTCAGCGCGGGCCGCTTGAACCTGCCGTTCGGCATCCGCATGTCGGAGCACGTGATGTGGGTACGCTCCGAAACGGCCACCGATCGCGAGTCGGACCAAGAGCACGGCGCCGCGTTGAACATGAATTTCGACTTCGGACGCTTCGAAGTGATGGCCATCGCCGGTAACTACCAGCTCAACCCCGACAAGCTGAGGAAACGCGGCTACAGCGCGTACGCCGAGCTCAATGCGTGGGAAGGTGGCGTCGTCGGACTGAGCAGTCTCATCACCCACGCGGGTGCAGATCAGCTCAACCCCGGCCCCATCGCCGACACCCGCCAGGCTCACGGAGCGTTCCTGCGCGCTTCCTTGGGCCGCCAATTCGTGCTGAGCGCGGAGGGCGACCTGCTCTTGCACACGCAGACCAAGCCCGGCTACGTGGGCTTCGCCCAATTAGATTTCGAGCCATTTTCCGGCGTGCACGTGATCGGCACCGGTGAGGTGCTCGACAACGGGTACCCCAAGGCTCCCGTCGATCCGCGCGCCCCCGGCACGGGCAAGCCGAAGTTCGGCGGCTGGCTCAGCGCTCAATGGTTCTTCGTCTCGCATTTCGACTTCAGGCTCGACACCATCGTGCGCGAGAACGAGCCGACGCAGCTCCTAGGACAGATCCATGTCTATCTATAGGCGAGTGACCAGCTTCTGCGCCGTCGCGAGCATCGCGCTGGGCGCTGCGAGGGCCGAGGCCCACTCCACGTTCCCGACCCTGATTCAGAGCGATCTCGACATGCCGTGCCTGCCCGCGTGCACGATCTGCCACAAGGATACCCTGGGAGGCTTTGGCACCGTGACCATGGGGTTCGGCAAATCAGCACAGCTAGCGGGTTTGAACTTCACCGAGCCCTCGCTCGTACCAGCCTTGAACAAGCTGGAAGAAGCGGGCACCGACAGCGATGGCGACGGCATCGGCGACATCGTCGAGCTGCGCGCGGGGCAGGACCCGAACGGGAGCGTGGATCTGTGTAGTCAGGCCGCGCTCGCCGCGCGTTACGGCTGCGGCGCTCACATCGCTCCGAGCCCAGCGCGCGGGCAGGACTCGGGCGCGTTGCTGAGCGCGCTGCTCACCTCCTTGGTGCTTGGCGCGAGCCTTCACCGCGCAGGCCGGCGCGCTCGCGCTCGCCCCGAGCGGGAGAGGGGAAAGCGAAGCTCAGCCGTCCGCGAGCGGTGAAAGCGAACCGGCGACACATTCGGTAACATTGACGATCCGAGATATTTTTTCGAGCGAGAAGGGCGCGCGAGAAGGCGCGAGGCATGCCCCGCTTCAGCGGGGCGAAGGGCGTGATTCAGGGCCTTGATCGGCCCCGAAATTGCGGGCAAAGACGCCAAGTTCAAGGGAATTTCGGGGGGCACCCGAGCCTCGGGGCAGCGCTTTGTAAAAAAGCACCGCCGACTTCCGGATTAACAGCAGGCACATTGGGGAAACAAAACCTGGGTCATGGTTCGACTGTCGCGGCGTGTTGAGCGCTGCGGCACTGGTCAGCCTGAACCGGGACGACTCGGTTCGCGACGGGCATATGCCGGGACGACTCGGCGCTTTCAACCGGCGGAGAATCCACCGATCACTGGAAGATGCAACTCGTGAGCCTAGCTGTGCTTTAGGCACGGCGGCGGTCGTCTCAGGTATTGTGGTTTTCGGAGCGTCTGTATCAAACAGCACTCCACGCCTTTAGCGACCGCTGGCGCAGCCTCGGTATCACCGAGTCGCGGCAATTCGTCTACGTATTAGCGCACTCGCCTCAGCGTTCATTCAGACCGACCCGAAGGGCCAAAAGAGCCCAGATTCCAAGCTTTGTCACGACCCTTCGTGGTCCGCGACGGTTTGGTCAATCGCTATTTCATCACCCTAGATTCGATACGTGGCAACCCCTGGCCCCTTGACTTAAAAGACCTCTAGCACCGGAACTAAATGTCTAAGTCAAACGGGGGAAGCCAGCGAAAGGAAGACCCCCAACATGACTGCAAAGAAGGCCGAAAAAGTGAAGCATAAAGCCGCACGACGTCCCCCGGCGAAAGCTGGTCGTAGCAAGCTCATCACCTTGGCAGCAAAGAAGGCTAAGCGGAAGACTCAGCCCAAAATTGCGCGCAAAGGTCGTCGCCCCGCAGCGCTCGAAGTTCAACTCAGGAAGACGGTCGCAGAGCTCGGCTTGACCGAAGCTCGCAAGATTTTTGCGTCGGTCGAAGCCGCCTTCGATCAACAGGGCTTGTTGCTGTGAGGGGGTGAGCCCTTCACCACCACTCCGCTCCACGGTCATCATACAGCGGGCTCGCCGCTCGCCCGGCGTGTCTCGCGGGGCACTTTGTGCCCGAGTGACAGCCTCGAGCCCGACTCTCAATCAGCGCTTTTCCTTGGCAGGAGCTCCGGTATCAAAACCGCCTATTTGTTAGATTCAGTAGCCGAAGCATCTTCGAAATAAATCCGCAATGCTAGCAGCCGGATCCTCGCCTGCGTCAGCCCTCACATAATTAGGCCCCAGATGATTATTTCCCACAAAATCTCAGCAACCCTCATCCTGCTTGCCTCGACATTTAGTGCCTGTAGCAAGCCCGCCCCGCCGCCGCCGGCCGAGGAAAAGGCCGCGGTCTCCGCTGCTCCTGCCGCCAGCTCCGCCGCTCCCGCCGCCAGCGCTGCCCCGGCCCCCACCGGCCCCACCCTGAAGATCGCTTATAGCGATTGGCCGGGCTGGGTCGCTTGGGAGGTCGCCATCCAGAAAGGTTGGTTCAAAGAAGCCGGTGTGAACGTCGAGTTCAAATGGTTCGACTACGTGCCGTCGATGGACGCGTTCACTGCCAACAAGGTCGACGCCGTGGCCGTCACCAACGGCGACGCACTCGTCACCGGCAACGGTGGCGGCAAGAGCGTGTGCATCGTCGCCAACGATTACAGCGACGGCAACGACATGATCGTGGCCAAAGCCGGCATCAAGTCGATGGCAGACCTCAAGGGCAAGAAAATCGGCGTCGAGGTCGGCTTCGTCGATCATCTGCTGCTCTTGAACGCCCTCAAAGACAACAAGATGACGGAGAAGGACGTCAAAATCGTCAACGTCAAGACCGACGACACGCCGAACGCGCTCAAGTCCGGCACGGTCGATGCGATCGCCGCCTGGCAGCCGAACAGCGGTGCAGCCCTCAAGGAATCCCCCGGTTCCACTCCGGTCTACACGAGCGCCGACAAGAAGGGCCTGATCTACGACCACCTGTGCGTCAGCCCGCGCAGCTTGGCCGAGAACCGCGCCGAGTGGCTCAAGGTGGTCAAGGTCTGGTTCCGCGTTGCCGATTACATCGCGGACCCGGCGAACCTGGATGATGCCGCGAAGATCATGAGCGCTCGCGTGGGCCTCACCCCGGACGTGTACAAGGGCCTGATGAAGGGCACGCACTTGCTCAACGCCGCGGAGAACCTCGAGCACTACAAGAAGGGCGAGGGCTTCGACTCGATCTACGGCTCGAGCAAGATCGTCGATGACTTCAACGTGAAGAACGGCGTGTACAAGACCCCGCTCAAGGTCGAAGAGTACTTCGACCCGAGCTTGGTCGAAGAAGCCGCCAAGAAGTAAGTCCGTGGACACGTGAAGACGCCAAGCGGCCTGGTGGGGCTGCTTGGCGCCATCTGGTGAGACTTAAACGATGCCCTCGAGCCAACCCTCGAGGGCATCGTCCTTTTTGTGCTCGGGGTTGTCGTGTGTTTGTAAACGGCCATTCCGAGGCTGATTCCGCTCGAGATTGAGCACGTCCCCTCTGCCCGGCCGAGGACCGGTGCGCACCCCAAAAATAGCGTTCGGCCCCAAACCCTATTTTTTAGAGACCGAAGTGCGTGGGCTGCGCGAGTGGCGGCACGGTCTAGGGCGAGGTGCCGCGCGCACCGCCAGCGGGCCTTGAGGTGCAGCGTGCGCCCTGAGGGCGCCCCCCAAAAAGGTCCACAGCGGCTGTGCCCTCAGAAATGAGGGCATAGCTCAGGGCGGAGCGCTCAGCGCCCGGCGAACGTCTCTTCGACTTCTTCCAGGATCTGGCGGGCGCGCGAGAGGCCAATCTGGGCGATGGCGGCGCGGAGCTGGGCTTCGGCGTTGTCGTCCGTGGTGCCGTTGCGCCATTTGGCAACGGGCTTCTGCGCCAGGCGAGCGCGGCTGCCGCGCAGGGAGGCGTTGGAAGCGCTGCGGATGTTGTACACGAGGCCAGTCGTGAGCTTGAGCCCGCGCTTCTCGGCCATAGCCACGACTTCCGCCGCGGGGATCGACGGATCCAAGGACCTCACGAACTCACTCTTCGCTCCGAAGCGAGGCTTACTGTGTTTGTCTGAAGCCATGAGCGCTCTTTTAGGGGCGGGCTGCTTGGCGAGGAGGGTTCGCGGTCCGTTGCCCATACTGCGGAGCAGCGTCGGTGCGGCGCTGGGGTCGGTCATTCGCGGGTCTTTCTAATGGGGTAGTGAGATCTAACAAAGGGTTGTCGTTGCTGCCAAGGGGCAGCAACTTTGCCGGTTTTTCTCGAGGCTTTTGACCCAGCTGTTTGGGTGTAGGCTGAAAGGACCCTTCGCGTTTGCGAACTGATCGGGGCTCCTAATAATTCCCCGACACGAACCCGGCTGCGCTGACGATCGGAAGTTACACCATGATGGAGCCTGCGTTCCAGGGTAAAGTTATCGCTGTCTGCTCGAGACGCGACCGTTTGTTTCTCCCAAGTCTCCCGGGAGCTATGGAGACAGCGCGAATTCGAGGCACCTGTCCCTCGGACACCCAAACGAAATGACTACTCGCGGTCGAGCGCGCCCGGCTCGATCTCGGCCTGGGAGCTTGGCTTACCGCGCCTCTTGGCAATTCGTCGGTTAATCTTCGGGCGACTCACAACCTTGACTCTAGAGCGCATCCCACGCGTTATCGACCTCGCGCGAAAAGGCGGGCGCGAAGAAGGCCGCCTTCTGAGCTGGGGCAAAACGCTTCGGGTCAATGAACAGGCTGGTGCAACTGATCCACGCCTGCCCTGACTTGAAGCCGTAGAAAGGCAGCTCCAAGTAGCCTTGTTGCTGGAGCAGCAATGCCGCGCGGCGATACCAATCTGCGTTGTCGAGCACGATGGCCGGCGGCCGGAGATCGCGCTGAACTTGATTCAGGAAGCGATTCAGGAACGCGGTGCGTTTGCCTGCGAAGTCGACGAGTAGCCAGCCTTCGCCGCGATACTCGAAGCGTGCCTCTTCGAGCTCGGCCAAGGCAACCAAGGACAGCTCGACGTTGCTGCCGACGTTGCGCGCGATGGAGCGATGCCAATCGGGATCCGTCTCGAAGGAGCGCACACGACCGAAGCGCTTCGAAAGCCAGATCGTCGAAAAGCCGGCACCGAGCTCGAGCAACGATTCAGCCTGCAGCTCGAGGTGCTCGACGAAGTCCAGAAACGGCCAGGTCAAGATCGGTTGCGCGGCCTCGGGAGTGGGTGGCGTGCCCGACTCACCCTGGAAGAACTGGCGCTCTCGCAGCACGGACACACCGAAGCCGAGCTGCGCGCCGAAGTCGTTCAGCTTGATCACGCCTTCACGATTGAGGAGCTCGCGTGGAGCTTGGGCGGCATTCAAGCGTGCGTAGTAGCGAATCATGACGGGGCTGCCTTTCGCGGGCGGGACCTCCGTGATCGCAAACGCGCACGGGCGACCGCGCGCGTAGGATCGCGCAGCTCGCCGCGATTCACAAGCCGCTCAGGTCACGGCGCCGTGGTCAGGTACACCTGGAGCAGCGCGTCCTGATCGCCGTCGAGCAAGAAGGCCGCGATGCCCGCATCCCACGCGTCGTTGGGGATGGCCGGGCACCAGCACTTTGGCGTTCTGGAGGTCGTCCAGGTTCCGTTGGCCAGGCGCGTCCAGCTTGTCGCGCACGTCGGTGGCCTTGCCGTCGTACACGTCCTTGGCTGCGTTGGACCAGCCGTAGCCAGCGCCGTTGGCAGCGTCGCGATCCACGTACTCACTCAGCACCTTTGCCGAACGCAGCGACTGCCGAGCTGATCTGGGCTTTGGCTTTGGGATCCGAAGCCAGCGCTTTGCCCTTCAGGAGATCGGCGAACTGCTGTGTAGGTCTCTACCAGGGCTTCCAGAGCTTGGGCCTCACCGGGGGCAGCCCACCAGGAGAACAGCTCGAGGCTCTCCGGAGTCGGGCCGGGGTTCGAGCCGCCAATACCCTTGCTTCCGGTCGGCCGCGTCACAGCACTACGAGCGACCGACCCAAGCTGCCCAGCACGGTGTGCAGGTACGGGCAACGCTACGTGAAACTTGAAGTTACGAGGCGCCTTTCAGTGTGCCAGAACGCAACGATTTTGCAGGCGTGAGAAGCGCGATGCGGTGCGCAGGCGCGGGTGCCCTACCACTCACCACAAAACGGAACTGCCGTGTTTCGTGAACGTTGGTTGGTGCCGTTAGGACTGATAGATTATTTTCGAGGTCGTTTCGCTTTGCGCTCATTCCACAGCTCACCATCGCTCCCTCCAGCGCGAGTGCCGCGCCTCGAACGCCATCCTGCGGTGACGGTTTGAAGGACGACGGGCGCTCGCCGGGCTCCAGCGGCGCTGGTGCGCCTGCCAGTACTGCTTCGCCAGCGCGCGGCGTGCTCTCGGCCGGCAAGCGCTTCCCATCCGGCACGCAGCCCGGAGTGGCGGCACCCAGCGGAGGTGCGAACGCGACGCAGCGCGCCGTGATGGATACCATCGTGCAAGGCTCGCTCGTGGATCTGCTGCAGTCCTGTGGGGTTGCCGTCGCGCCGCAACCACGCGGACGCCTGAACCTCACCGAACTGGCCATTCCCGAGACCTCTTCGGCGATCGGTTTCACGCTGGCGCAAGCCGCGAACGCGACACCGAGCCCAGGCCGACTGACGCTCTCGCTCCCCGAGTCTCTGTTCGCAATCATGAAGCCGGAGACCGTGCGGCGGCCACCACCGCTCGACTGGGTACGCGAGCTGACCAACCAATTGGCCGCCCGCATCAAGCACCGGCTCTTGCCCATGGGCGCAGTGATGCAACCCATGCTCCCGAGCATGATCACGCGCGAGGCGCTCGAGGCTTCGCGCGCCCGCTTCGCGGCCATGCGCGTGTACGTCGGCCGCACCCTCCGCGGCGACGTTCTGGTGACGCTCGATACGATCATCGATGAGTCACGTTTGAACTACACCGGGCCGGTCGAGATCGGCAATGCCGGCGACGTCATCGTCTTCTAGTCGTTCTCCCATGACGAAGACACACTTGGCGGTTCTCGCGAACCGCGCGGAGGAATCGTGAAAAAGGTACTCGTGGTCGATGATTCGGAAACTATCCGCCAGCACGTGGCCGAGGCGCTCACGCGCGTGGGTTTCGAAGTGGTCGAGGCCAGCGACGGCGCCGCCGGGCTGCAGCGCGTCGGCCAGCACGACTTTTCGATGATCATTTTGGACGTAAACATGCCGCTGCTCAACGGCATGGAGATGCTGGAGCGGCTGAAACAGGATCCGAAAACCGCGAGCATCCCGGTGCTGATGCTCACCACCGAGGCTCAGCGTTCGATGATCGAGCGCGCCCGTCAAAATGGGGCGAAGGCCTGGCTGATCAAGCCCATCAAGGTGGAGAGCTTGGTGAGCACCGTGAACAAGGTGCTGCAGCAACAAGGGGCTGCCTAGTGCTCTCGGAGCGTGACGATCAACTCGCCGCGCACGTGTCCGATCTGACCGCCGGCTGCTGCATGGATCTGTTTGCGGCCTATGGCGTCACGCTCAGTCCGAGCTCGTCCGAGTTCATCGACTCGGATGAAGTGCTGCTGTCGGGTGTGATCGGCTTCGTTGGCCCCGAGCTCCGCGGAACCTGCCTACTGGTCTCCAATCGCTCGCCGATCGAGCTTTCCAGTCCGCAGAAAGCTCACACCCGCGACTGGGCGGGTGAGCTCACGAACCAACTGGTCGGGCGCTTGAAGCGCAAATTCTTGGGCTTCGGTCTGGAGGTCGCGCTGACCACGCCGGTGGTGCTGAGCGGGCTGCACCTGCGCCCCATCCCGCGCCGCGAGCTGAGCCCGCGAGTGTTCAGCACCGTGTCCGGCTCGATCATGGTTTGGGTCGAGGTCGAGGCCGAGCCTGGCTTCGAATTCGGGCCGGCCGTGGCCGACCAAAGCAGTGAAGAGGGCGACGTCCTGATGTTCTGATACGGCCCGGCTCGGAGCCAGGCCGTCATTGCTTGTCGACGATGCGCCCGTTCTCGACGGCGAAATCGGTCTTCATGCCCTGCAGGCGGTCACCACATTGTCCTAGCAACATCGGCCCGGTGAGCCCCGTGTAATAGATGTCGTCCCCTTCGCGAATGCGGCTGAGGCCGATCTCCACTTCGTTCCACTTTTGGTACTCGCCCGGGGATTTGGCGACGTCCCTCACGATGTCCGAGAGCTCGGCGAGCGTCACCGAACCGGGCTCGGTCGCCGCCTTCTGCAGGGCGAACGAGAGCAAGGCCACCGCGTCGTAATAGAAGTACGCACCCTCCAACGGGCGATCGCCTCCCCATTCGCGCGCGAAGGCATCGGGGAAGTCGCTGCTGGTATCGAAGATTTGGGGAGCGACGCCCAGCGCGCCCTCGAGGGCGTCGGGCGCGACGTTGGCCACGAGCAGCTCGGTCTTGAGTTGCGGCGACAGGAACCAGCGCAAATGCCCGGAAGACAGCGCATCGAACTCATTGACCAACAGCGCTCCGGCCCGCGCCGAGGTCGCGAGCACCACGGACTGGAGCCCCGCCTGGACCACGGCCTGGACCGTACCTGCGTAGCTTTGGGCATTGGCGGCGACTTCGAGCTCGAGGGGCACCGAGCCGCCGCGCGATACGAAGATGCCGCGCAGGGCCTCGCTCAACGCGGCGTTGTAGGCATCGTCTGCGTAGATGATGGCCACCGCGCTCACCTTCTGAGCAACGATCAGCTTGGCCAGGTGCTCGCCCATGGCTTTGGCCGAGGGTGCCAAACGAAACCAGGGCATGCTGCAGTCGAAGGTCGGATCGGGACCTGCGCCCACGAGCGGCGACAACAAGGCCACGCCGTTTTGGGTGAGCATAGGATACAGCGCCGGAGCGAGCGCGGCGCTCTCGGGACCGATCACCACCTTGGCACCTGAGTCGACGAGCCACTGAGCGGATTGCTCGCCCGCAGCCAGCTCGGAGTGCGTGTCTCGCGACACGATGCGCAGCCTCTTACCGCTGATGCCGCCGCCGTCGTTCACGCGCTTGGCGGCGTACAGCGCACCGCGCTCGAAGTTGCTGCTAGTCGCCGAGTCAGCGCCCGTAAAGGGCAGGAGCAGGCCGAGCGTCACGCTGTCTGGGTCGACGACGGGGTCATCGGACGATGACGACGTGCAGCCGACGAGCCCCACGAAACACGCAGCGAGCGCGAGCGAAGCCGCCAATGTTTTCTTGAGCCCGATGGTCCGCATGGTCAATAAGTGTGCTCGACTTCGAAGAAAAGGGAAGGCGGGGCCAGCGGATACTCGATGCCCGCCACGCCAGGATCGGCCACCCCGAGCCCGAGCAGGTTTCTCCCCCGCAGCGCGAAGCGCGTTTCGTGGCCGGGGACTAGGTACAGCTCGCGAGTGCGCAACGACACGTTCAAGTTCACGTAGCTCGGCAGGTAGTAGTCCTCACCACGCTCGACCAAGCTGCGGTCACCGACTCGACGCGGCGCGACGAGCATCGCCTCGCTGCCGAGCTCGAGCGGAAGGCTGGGCAACGACGGCACCGCGAACGTGACTCCCGCGCGCACGACCCAGGGCGGATAAATCACGTTCTTCGAGCCGACCACGCTGGCGGCGTAGCCTTGTTGACCGAGATCGCGCACCGAGTGCACGAGCTCGAACGAGCCGTACAGGTTGTAGTCGTCGTAGTGCCGAAGGTCGGCGCGGGTTTCCCAGGACGCGCTGCGCTGACTGGCCACGTTGCGCGCCGTCTCGTTGATTCCCTGGGGGGTGAACTCGGCCTTGTTCTGGAGCCAGTTGTACGACACCCCCGACGTCACCCCGAAGAAGGCGGTGGGGCGGAACGAGCCCTGATATTCGACGGTTTGCACCTTTTGCGGCTGAAGTTGGGGATTGCCCACGACGTCACCCGGACGGAGCGGTGTTGCGTACAGCAAGTACGGCGAAGGAGCCTTGAAGGCTGTGCCGTACAGCAACTTGCTCACGAACGTCTTGCTGAGGCGGGAGGTGACACCGACGCGACCGCTCAGCTGATCGCCGTATTGGCTGTGACGATCGTAACGCAAGCCCGCGGTCAGCTTGAGCCAGGGGTCGATGACCTTGAGGTTGCTACTGACGTACGCGCCCAAGTTGTTGAGGCTCACCTCGGTGCCGCTCTGCCCGGCAGCGGGCACGAGCTCACCAGTGAGGCGCTCGATGCGATCGGGAGTGCGCAGCTGCTCGTGATCGTAGAGGGCCTCCGCGCCGACGATCAGGTTGAAGCGCTTGGCTGGGATGAGGCGCGCCTCCACCGTCGAATCGAGCCCGTAGTAGCTCTGGTGACGCTCCACGTAGAACAAGTCACTGCCGATGTCGGTCCGGTCCCCCGCCATGGTTCCGCCGCGGAAGTACGTACTCTGAGCCGCCAAATCGAGGCCTGGCAGGACGTGGAGCAGGCCGTCTACGTTCATGCGCAGTTGGCCGAGCCGCACTTGGGTGCCGCGCGAGCCATCGCCATTGGTGAGCTGGGCCCAGTGCGCGAAGTCACCACCGCGCTGGATGCCGGAGCCGTAGACGCTGAACACGATTTGCCCCACTTCCGCGTCGCGGTAGCCGAAGCGCCCCTGCAAGACGAGGCTGCGCCGCTTCAAATCGAGCGCGGTTCGTCGGGCGCCCACCAGGTCCGGCAAGACGGGCGCGGGCGATTCGGGGGGCAAAGTCAGCCCCGCGCGATCGGTGTTTTCGCCCGCTGCGCCGAGCATCCAATCGAACTTACCGAGCTGCATGCCGCTCGAGACGTCGAACCGCTCACCGAAATTGCTGCCCGTGAAGCCGACTCCGAGCCGAACGCGAACTGGGCGCAAGTCCTCCGGCTTGAGCGTGATGATGTTGACCACGCCCAAGAAGGCGTCGGCACCGTACAAGGCCGACGCCGGGCCGCGAATGATCTCGATCTGTGCCACCGACTCCAGCGGGACCAGCTCGATCCCGAGCCAATTACCGGACGTAGTCCGATACGCGACGGAGCGACCGTCGATCATCACTTTGATTACGCCGCTCTCGGCCCCCTGCCCGCCGATCATGCCGCGCACGCCGGCGTTCGGCAAAATGTGATCGTCTTGAACGTAGAAGCCGACGGTGTGGGAGAGCACGTCGGCCAGGCTTTCGTAGCCCCAGCGGGCGATGTCATCGCGCGTGATCACGGTGATCACGGCGGGCGCGTCGTCGAGCGTCTCGGCCGTCTTGGTGGCGGTCGATACCTCCACATTGAGCAACTTCACCAAGTCGAGATCGTCGACGTCGCTTTTGGTCGCGGCTTCGCCGTCTGCGAGCGCGGTGGCGCTCGACGAAAGCGCCAGGGCAAGCACAGACAAAGAACGGAAAGTCTTACCCATGAATCGAGCAGAAGCCCCGCAACGAGTGAGCGGTGCCAAACGTAGGCGGGTTGTTCGAGGCAAGGCCCCCGCGCGGTAACACGAGACTATTACCACCCGAACAACGGGTTCTTACCTGAAAATATTAACTGCCGGCCTAGCTCCAGCGAGGCTCGCACTCCCGAAACGTCTGACACTTCTGACGCACACACCAGCGCACAGCCAGCCGTAATCGCGAGTGTCGACACTCGGTCGACGTGACAGAAACCCTGGGCAGCACGCGAAATTCGTGCGACGCCTTATGGGTGTCCGGGCTTTCGCCGTGTTTGCACACACGCTATCGGACGTGTGGTGCGCGTGGCGCGTCCCCGCGAGGTGGCCCGCGGCATGACTGATGGAGGATCGTTGTCTGGTACTGGTGTCATGGGAGCCGTGCTCGGCATCTCCCTACTGGCGAGCGCCACCTCGCAAGCTCAGGCCCCGAGGCTATTGGTGTTTTTGCACGTCTCGCTGAAGCAACGCGCATTCCAGGGTTTGCTTCAGGCAGGCCTACCCGGAATCGACGTCACGGCGGTCGGTCGCGTCGCAGACTTCGATCGCGCGCTCGCGGGTGCGCCGGACGCAGTGCTCAGCTTGCCGCTCGTGCTGCAAGCGCGGAACCTCTCGATCGCGCTGCAAGGGCGGCGCGCCGGCGCGGCCGACGAGAAGTACGCGCTGGTCGCCGCCGACAACGCGCCGGACCCCGCACGCGTCAAGACCGTAGGTGCGCTGGATTTCCTCGGCCGCGAAGGAACCAGCGCGTTCGTGAGCCGCATGCTCGGCAAATCGGCCAAGGTCGAGCGCGTCACCAAGGTGGAAGACTTGTTGCCGTTGCTGCAGCTCGAGCGCGTAGACGCGATCCTGATTCCGCAGCGTTTGTTCTCCGACGTGAAGTCGGAGAGCCGCATCAACCTGGTGCAGCGCGAGCTGCCGCTCCCGGTCGGCTTGCCCGCGCTCGCCGCGTTGGGACCGGGAGCACCGAGCATCGGCAGCGCCGTCACGCAACTGTCGATGAGCTTGCTGCGCACCGTGGGGGTCGACGCATGGCGCTGAGCAGGCGAGATTTCCTGGTCGGGGTACCGGCCTCCTGTTTGTTGCTCGATGCTTGCGCGAGCACCGGCCCGGCCCTGCCCTCGGCGCGGCCGTACCTCGAGATCGGTCACAGTGAGAGCGCGGGCGCGAAAGACACCATCCTCGTTTGCATGCCCGAAACTCCGCAAACGCGCGAAGTGTGGTCCGGTCTGCGCGACGAGCTCGCGAAGAATTTCCGGCTCGTCGCCGTGCGGGTCGAGACGCGCGCGGACCGTTCGCTGATCGAGGAAGCGATCGGACGCCATCGCCCGGCCAGCATCGTGCTGATGAACAACCCGACCGTCGCGGCATACCGCGACTATCAGCATGCCTCCGGAGCCCAATCGTTCCCGCCCGTCGTGATCGTGATGACCTCGTTCCTGGACGCTGGCAGGCTGCAAGTGAGCGGCGCGACCGGCATCAGCTACGAGGTGCCGCTGATCACCGTCGTCACGAACCTGCGCAAGCTGATCGATCGACCCATCGATCGCATCGGCGTGATTCACCGACCTGAGCTGGTCGGTTTCGTCGAGCGCCAAGCGGTCTTGGCGGCACGTGAGCAAATCGGCGTCGTGCGCGAGCAGGTGAGCTCGGCTCCCAATTCCTCCGAGCTCAAGCGGGCGCTGCGCCGCCTGAAGCAACGCGCAGGCGCCGTTTGGGTGCTGAACGACGACCGCTTGCTGAGCCCCCAGCTCATCACCGAAGCCTGGCTGCCCGGCTTGAACGAGCGGCCCTGGTCGCCCACGATCGTGGGCGCCGCGTCCCTAGTGTCGCCGCTCCAGTCGTTCGGGACGTTCGCCGTGCTGCCCGACCATGCGGCGCTGGGCGCCCAGGCGGCGAGTATCGTGTTCGACATCGCCGAAAACGGTTGGGTACTACCGAGCGACGTGCAAACGCAACTGCCCGTCTCCACGACGACGACCCTCGACTTGGCCCAAGTGCGCGAGCGGTTTTCGCTACGCGACGACGCGCTCCGCCAGGTAGATAGAGTGCTGGACCGGTAGCATGAGCGAGCGCCCCACCAGTCAGGCCCCCCTGCGGCCCCGCGGCTCGCTACGCAACAAGTTCATCCGCACGATGCTGATCGTCTCGAGCATCATCGGCGGAGTCACGCTGGCGACCGTGCTCTTTCTCAGCACGCGCACCTCGGCCCAGCACCTGCGTGAGATCGAGGTGAACATCGAGGAAGGCATCACCAGCAAAGGCAAGGTGCTGACCGAGAATCACGCGCTCGCGCTGCACGGCATGATCTTGGACAACGCGTTCGTCGACATGCAAACGCTGCTGGCGCGCGCGGTGAACCACGATCCCGATCTCGTGTATGGGCTATTCGTCAACGGCGACGGCGAAGCGCTCGCTTTCCAGAAGCGCGGCATGCCCAGCGACGAGCAGGCAACGCCCAGCAAAGACGCCTGGAAGGGCCTCGGGCTCAGCCAAGCCGAGCTGGTCCAAAAGCAGGAGACCGTGCGCCGCGCCCAGCGCCTGGGCCAAGAGGTCGTCGAAGTCGCCGAGCCCGTGTTCGGCGAAGATCGCGAAGTGCTCGGGACGATTCGCTACGGCTTGTCCACGCGTCGCATGCACCAAGCGCTGGCTGCCGCCGCCGCCGAGTCCAAGGCTCAGCAAGTCCGCTCCATCGAGCTGATCGGGGTCACCGTCGGGATCGCCACCCTGCTCGGGATTCTACTGAGCCGAATTCAAGCCGTGCGCATCACCCAGCCCGTCCAGGCGCTGACCCAAGCGGCGATCGACCTGGCCGCCGGCCAGCGCAGCGTGCGCGTGGCGATCAACTCCGGGGACGAGCTACAAGTCCTCGGCTTCAGCTTCAACCGCATGGTCGAAGAGCTGTCGAGCTCGTATCGGGAGCTCGAGGACATGAACCTGACCTTGGAGCAAAAGGTCTTGGATCGAACGCTGGCCCTCGCCAGCCGCAACCGTGACATGCGTCTCGTGCTCGACAACGTGGACCAGGGTTTCCTCACGCTGTCCACGGACGGGGTGATGGCGAGCGAGCGCTCTGCGGTCGTCGATCGCTGGTTCGGGGAGGCTCGCCCCGGGCAGACCTTTTGGTCCTACCTCGCGGGCACTTCGCAAGATTTCGCGATGGGCTTCGAGCTCGGTTGGGAACAGCTGATCGCCGACGTGTTGCCGTACGAAGTGGCGCTCGAACAGTTGCCCACGCGGCTCACGACGGCCAGCGGCTCCACCTTTAGCTTCCGATACCTGCCGTTCTCGACCGACGATCGGCTGGAGGGTGTGCTGGTCGTGGCGTTCGACATCACGAACCGCCTTCAGCGCGAGCGCGAAGAGGCCGAGCTCACGGAGCTGATGCACGCCTTCCGACGCCTGACCCTGGACCGCGCAGGGTTCATCGCCTTTCTGAGCGAAGCCAGCGGCATGGTGGCGCTCATCTCTGGCTGGACCGCGGAAGACAACTCGACGCTGCGCAGCACCCTGCACACGCTCAAAGGCAACGCAGCCCAAATGGAGCTCAGCGTCGTGGCGCGCTTGTGCCATGCCCTGGAAGACGAGCTGGCCACCGGGGACGGCATGCGGTCCCAGGCGCTGCTCAGCCAACGCTGGCAAGTTCTGACCGAGCACGTGGCGCAGTTGATCGGCGACCGCGAGCGGCGCACGCTGGAAGTCAGCAGCAGCGACTACGCTTCCCTGGTCGCGCTGCTCTCGCGCGAGGGCCCGTCGCTTGCGCTGCGCGAGCTGCTCGCCTGGCAGCTGGAGCCCGCCGAGCGCCCGCTCTCGCGCTTGGCGGAGCAAGCCCAAGTCTTGGCGCGGCGGCTGGGCAAGGGCGAGATCGAGGTCGAGGTGCAGGCCGGCTCGCTGCGGCTCGATTCCGACAAGTACGCGCCCTTTTTCTCCGACCTCGTGCACCTCGTGCGGAACGCGGTCGATCACGGGATCGAGCGCCCGGAAGAGCGCAAAGCCCTGGGCAAGCCTCGGAACGGGAAGATGACCTTCAAGGCCCAAGCCCGCGGCAGCGTACTGAGCTTCGAGATCGGCGACGACGGCCGGGGTATCGATTGGGAGCTGATCGCCGCGCAGGGTGCCGAGCTCGGGATGGCGAATCGTACCGCCGGGGAACGCCTGGCCATCCTGTGCCGACAAGGCATCACCACCCGCAGTGAGGTCAGCGAGACGTCGGGGCGCGGCGTCGGCATGTCGGCATTCCGGCAACGGATCGACGCCTTGCACGGCCACCTCGAGGTCGAGTCGACGCGAGGCTCGGGCACCAAGTGGCTGATTACCTTGCCCTGGTCCCCCGACGAAGTCCCCGAGCAACTGCGGCGCGAATCACGAATCGCGGCGAGCTGACTCCCGGGCCTCGGGCCGCGTACCGGCCAGGGGCACGAGCAAGCTGACCTCGGCGCCCGTCGCGGGTGTCCCGATCAGCAAGTCCCCACCGAGCCGGGTCACGATGCGGCGAGCCATGCACAGACCCAGGCCTAAGTGGCCCGGTTTGCTCGACTCGAAGCGCTCGAGGCAGCGCGCTGGGTCGGTGATGCCCGGCCCGCTATCGGTGACGGTTATTCGACACGAGTCGGCAGCGCGCTCCGTCGAGACACGCACCACGCCCGAGCCCATGGCTTCGCCGGCATTTTCGAGCAAACAACGCACGGCAAACGCGAGCAGCTCGCGATCGGCCTCGACCTCGAGCGGCTCATCGGGACGCGCGAGCACGAGCTCCATGGATTTCGACAACCGGGCGCAATCGAGCGCGAGCCGCAGGCACTCCGAGACCGGCACGCGCGTCAGCTGCGGGGTTCGCGCGGCCTGAGAGCGCACGTACCAATTTTCGATGACCTCGTCGGTGCGTTGCACCTCGCCCTCGATTTTTCCTAGAAATTCGTTCACCCGCGGATCGCGCTCGGGCGCAACTTCGACGCTCAGCTTGCGGCGCACGAAGAACGCCAAGTTGCGCACCGAAGCAATGCGGTTCCTGACGTCGTGACGCAGGGAGGTGGTGGCCTCTTCCAGCACGGCGAGCAGCTCGACGTTGCGCAGCGGATCGTGGGCGCTCATCGATCACTTCTTTCCGGGCGTGGCGGCGCGCACCCGCGCGATCGCCGTGAGCAGCTCCCGTACGTCGAAGGGCTTGCGCAAACAGGTGGCGACGCCGCGCCGCGCCATGCCCCGCACTTGCTCGTTCGTGGCCAGGCCCGTGATGGCGATGATATCCATGCGATCGTTGACTTGTTGCAGCGCGTCGCAAGTCTGTACGCCATCCAGCGGTTGCATCACCAGGTCGAGCACGCACACGTCCACCGTGTGCGCCTGGGCGAACTCGACCGCGCTCGGCCCATCACAGCACGTCTCCACGCGAATGCCGACCGAGCGCAGCGCCGACGCCAACGAAGCGACGTACGAGCGCGTGTCGTCCACGATCAGCACCACGTTGCGCCGCAGCGCGCGCGCCACCACTTCCAAGATGCGGTCCATCGCGAACGGCTTGTACAACATGGCAAAAAGCCCATCCCCCAGGGCTTTGACCACGAGCTCTTCCGAGACGAACGCCGAGACCAGAATGAACGGCGTATCGAGGTGCTGGCGGCGCACCGCGGATAGCACCTCCACACCCGTCGCGCTGGGCATGACCAAATCCGAGACGATGAGATCGTAGGCCTTGCCGGCGATCATTTGGATGGCTTCGGCGCCGTCGTGCGCCTCGGAGACGTCGTAGCCCTCGAGCTCCAGGTTCGCGACCAGACCGGCGCGCACGCCGTCGTCGTCATCAGCGACCAGAATCTTCGGTGGCAGGTGAGTATCCGTTGCCTGCGCGCTATTCACTTACGCTCCCCGAGTACTACCGCTTTGAGCGTGGCGTTCGAGCGCTTCAGGTGGGCAACACCCGCAAACTGATTCACTCGCTCAATCAGCTGTTCGGGGCTGAACGGTTTGCGAAGCATGCCGAGCATTTTACGATCTTCGTAAGGCACACGGTCCATGAGGTCCACGGCGTGGGCGGTGACGAGCACGAAGCAGGACAAGAGCTTCAACTTTCGCCGAGCTGCGGCGTGGAAGAACTCCACGCCGTCCATCCCTGGCATTTGCCAGTCGGCGCACACGACGTGAAAGGGCTCATTGTCCAAAAGCCTCAGGGCTTCCTGACCGGAGGCGCAGCAGCGCACCCCGAATTGGTCCGCGAGCACCGCCGCCATGCTCTCCAGCAAGCGAGCGTCGTCATCGACCAACAGAACCCGATAGGATTCAGGCGAACCCATTGTGCTTTTTCGGCTCCCACTGTCCAAGGCGCGGCTCGGACAACCCGTGCTGCGTCCAACGCTCCATGGTACAGCGGGCTTCGAACCCGGTCGACTGGGAACGCCCGCGGACGCTCGAGGGCAAGCATCTTACGGTCGGTAACGGGGACCCTGTAAGCGTCCAAACCAGCAGGTTTTCCGCTCACTTTGGCGATTGTCGCAGTCTGGCGGAAACCGTCAGCGAGCGCGAGTTCCCAGCGGGCCGCTAGTTGCGGTTTAGCGTGCGTCGAGCGCGCTCGGCTCATTCGTCTCAGCAACGGCATTCACCACGCTTGCACTGCGCTCCGCATCGAGCGGCACTTTGCGATGCGAGATCGGTTTCAGGCCGCGCACCTTGCCGATGCCGAACGCCGGCATGTTCACGTAAATGTTTTCGTACGCGCCCGCCTGCACGAGGTACGTCTCGTGCCAAATCCCTACGTCGCCATTGGTGCCCACGAGCTTGTTGAATGCGCGCCAGGCGGGCAAGTGCTGCGCGTTGCGCAGCTTTGCATAGCCGAACAAATGCTCCATCGATTTCCAGTAGCTGACCAGCAGCGTCGTGCGCCCGAACCAAGCTTCTGATCCGAGCATACCGAGCTCCGGGTGCCTTTCGAGCTCACTCAACATCCGCGGCATCGCGAGCGCGGTTCGAAGCCATTGCCAGAACTTCCACCAACGGTTCACGCGCATGCCGATCAAGAACACCACCACGGGCTCTTCGCTGGTGCTGGTTAGTCGCTCATCGTGGATCGTGGTCATCGTCGTTTCCCTTCAGTGCTTATTGGTCTGGTTGGTTCAAGTGAACAGCGTTCACTTGGTGAGCAAAAAAAATCACGCTTGAAGACCGCTCAGCAGCCGCGCTACCGACGCCCGGTAATGTTCGGCAAACGCTTGCTCGTCCCCCAGCCAGCCCAGGTGCGCGGACAAACGCAGCGAGACCAAGCCATGCACGTGAGCCCAGATGTACAGCGCCACCGGCTCCGGATCGCCCGCCTTCAACGCGCCCGTCGCCATGCATTCGCTCACCCGATCCACCAGGAAGCGGAAGGTGGAGTACTGCGGCAGGTCCGGCGCAACCTCCGGGTCGGGAGGCGGGCACACTTCCTCTGCCGGGCTCATGAAGATGAACCGGTAGTCGAGCGGATTTTCCAGGCCGAACGCGCGGTACTGTTCGCCAGCGGCGAGCAAGCGTGAAAGCGGCGTGGACGCTGCCAGAGCTCGAACCAAGTAGCTCGAAAAGATCTGAAAGCCTTGCGTGCAGGCAGCCAGGATCAGCGCCTCTTTGTGCTCGAAATGTCGATACACCGCGGCCGGTGAAATGCCGACACGTCGGGCAACCTCACGCAGCGAAAACCGGGCCACGCCGGCCTCGAGAAACAGATCACGGGCGGCGGTCAGGATCAGGGCTTGCGTGTCGTCGACGCCGCGCAGAAACGGGCGGGGCGCGGCCGGTGCGCGGGCCTTGCTGGCGACTGGACGTGAGGGGCGAGCCATGTGAACACTGTTCACGTAGCGATCCCCCCGCCCGCCGTCAAGCGGGGTCCTCGAAACAACAGTCCTTGGAGCCGAACGTTGGGTCCGGTGTAGATGGATTGGCCAAGCGGTTTCTTGGTTCTCGTTGCTCGCCTGAATCTGTGTGCGCCGAGCTCGCTTCAAGCGGGGTGCGGGCGGGTAATGGCCGTCCGCTTCGGATACGGAATGAGTGTGGTGCGCTTGCAGCGCCGGCACTTGAGCTCCAGCCCCGCGGCGACCCAGCGCGCGAGCAGCGCACCGCACGCGCAGCGCAACAAATCATCGGCCGCCACCGGGTCTGGGCAAGCCGCGGCTTTCATATTCAGCTGGACACCCTGAGGGCGACCTATGCCGCGCGCAAGGGCCCGCCAGTGCGGGTCAGCGACCAGAGCCGGCAGCGCCCGCGGCCCGTTTACTGATCGCGTGAACCGATCAGCTCCACGACTGCTTGGTCGGTGCTGTACGTGGACGGGACTCTCGACTTGGTGACGGCGACGCGCACCCTGAGTGCTGGAGTTTCCGCGAGCAGCCGCTCGAGCACGCGCTGCGCGTACACCTCGAGCAAGCGGTACGGCTCGGCCAGCCCGACCTCGACCACCAAGCGCACGGCGTGATCGTAGTCGACCACTTCCCGCTTGGTGTCGCGCTTGGGCAGCGCCGACACCGGCAGCTCGAGATCGACGTCGACCACTAGATCTTGCGGAATCGAGCGTTCGGCGGCCGAAGCCCCGATGCTCGCGCGAAAGCGGACCCCATGCAGACGCAGGGTGTATTCACGAATCACGACTGAGAGCTCCCGCTGCCAGCGCAACGTCTAAAGGAAGGACCGAAGACTTTTGACCACTCTCGTCGACAGCCACGAGCACGAAGCGCCCCTGGGTGCACAGCTTGCGCTCGCCGCTGAGCAGATCTTCCGAAAATAGCTTCACTTCCACGGTCAGCGAAGTATTGCCGGTCGCGACCACGCGTGCGAGCAGCTCCACCAGCTGGCCCTGCCGCACGGGGACGTGGAAGTCCACGCGTTCACTGCTGGCGGTAACCACGGCCCGCCGCGCGTAGCGTGATGCTGCAATGAAGGCGGCCTTGTCCATCATCGCTAGCGCTTGTCCGCCGAAGAGTGTCCCAAGGTGATTCGTCTGCTCGGGAAACACCATCTCGATCATGCGAGCTTCGAGGAGCCGGCCCGCTTGCACGGTGTCGACATCAGACTCGGACATCGATTGTGCCTGCTGTGTGTGTGGCTTTGCGCATGCTTTTCTCCGTGGTTCGGGAGGCGGGTCAAACGATCTTCGAGCGGCCTTGTGAACGATCGCCTTGCGCGCCGCAACTCGCGCGCTGTCGGTGTGGGCTTTTTACGCGCTTCACGCTCGTTGTGCGCGGGGCATTTCGAAGCTACGTTTGGAAATAGTGGGCGCGCGGTTCGATTGCACCTTTCGAAGGGCGCTTCTCTGTTCATCTCATTCTTCGTCAGCCGACGCCGCGCGGCCCTTCGCTCGAGCGCACGCACCGTTGGCCGCTAGCCTCTAGCTCGGCGCATGTCAGCCGTTCTCCGCCGCTGACGGCGGCGCTGAGGCCGGCGCCAGCGGCTCGGCCGGCCAGGCACCTGCCGGGAGCGGCAGCGCTGGTAGTGGCAGCGCTGGAGCGCCTGTTGGCAGCGGCGCCACCGGGGGCGCGCCCGAGGCGGGGCCGGCGCGGGTGGGGACTCGAGCGGCGGCGGTGCCTCGAGGTTACATCCGCTCAGTACGCGCTGTTTCTCACGGCCGAGGGCGGCAACGTCAACCAGCAGGCCGCCGAGTGTGCTTGGAACCTGAGCTTCGAGCCGGAGTTCGTACAGGGCCAGCCCATGGCTCGGCCCAATCAACCCGTCGCCAATGTGGATTGGTCCGACGCGGCGGCCTACTGCAGTTGGGCCGACAAACCAAAACGGGGCCTGCAACGACGGCACGAGCAACGATCCGCGGCTCGCAGACGTCGCCCAATTCGACGGATGTCAGGGGTATTATTCCGGTTTGTACGACATGCTGGGTAACGCGCAGGACTGGACGGCCAGCTGCGTCCAGCATCAGGGGCAGCACGATACTTGTGAGCGTATTGGAGGTTCTTATGAATCTACCAAAGTGTGTAGTGACTCGGGCGCGGCGGAACGCGGCGTTTCCTCGCCCAAAGTGGGCTTTCGCTGCTGCAGTAAATAATTAGGGCTCAGGTTTTCTCACAGTCTATACACAGGCTGTCGAGTGCGGGTCCAGAACCCGGGCACCTCGTGTGTACTGCGAGGTGCAGCTTGGGCCCTGCGGGCGCCCCCTCCGCGCTGCGTGAGACGCATTTCGTAGCCATTTTCGGCAGGAAAGCGGGGTTCCGGGCGTGATAGCGTGCGGACCATGAAAATCTACGGACATCCGGGCAGCACCTGCACGCGCAAGGTCTTGATGACCTTGAACGAAACAAACACGCCCTACGAGCTACTGGTCGTCGACTTTGCCAAGGGCGAGCACAAGCAGCCTGCGCACTTGGCTCACCAGCCCTTTGGCCAGGTGCCCGCGCTCGATGACGACGGCTTCGAGCTGTTCGAGTCGCGAGCGATGGCCCGTTACATCGACGGCAAGGCGGGCGGGGTGTTGACGCCCAAGGATGCGCAAGCGCGCGCGCTGATGGAGCAATGGATCAGCATCGAGACCTCGAACTTCTCGGCGCACGCCATGAAGTTCATTTATCACACTGTGTTTCGCCGCGAGCAAACGCCCGAGGTGCTCAAGGCCGCTGGCGCAGCGCTCGATCTGGCGTACCGCGTGCTGGACAAGCAGCTGGCGTCGCAGCCATTTTTGGCTGGCAACGCGCTCAGCATCGCCGACGTCTGCTTCGCGCCGTATCTCGAGTACCTGACTCTGACGCCCGCAGCAGGCAAGCTCGCCGAGCACCCGCACGTGGAGAAGTGGTGGGCCTCGCTGAGCGCACGCCCCGCCTGGAAAAAGACCATCGGCCGCTGACAGCCTCGCCCTCGCCTCGCGCTCGAGGTCGAGGGTCGAGGTCGAACGAGAGGAGAGTGAGCACTGGCTCGCTCTCCTCTCTGTGTTTCAGGCTGGGGATCCGCACTTTTGCCACGAACGCGCGGAGAGCCAGCGCAGCCGCGTCGCCGGCGCCTGGCTTGCTTGTTGCTCTTTGGAGCCTGTGCCCCTCGAATTGACGAAGCGGCGCACGGAAAGCCAAAGCCCATGACCTTCGCTTCATCGTTCCTGTTGCTCTGCTCGCTCGCGCTCGCCACCGGTTGTGCGAGCTCCGCTGCTCGGCCCGCGCAGAACGCCGCGCCCGGTGCGCCGCTGCAAAAGCAGGCGCAAACCGTGGAGCTGCGGCACATCTACCTGCTCTCGCCCGGACCTAACTCGACGCTCGTCGTCACTCGGAGTGACGTCGGCGCGCCCGCCCAGTAGTCAGTCGAGCACGCTTCGTCGGTCGTTATCTGCACCAAAGGGCCGCGCGCCCGCGGCAATCTGCCACCGCGCGCCCAGCCGAAGCGTGCCGAGCGACGCCTTTAGACGATGCTCGGGCTCGATCGGTGAAGTGCCCAGCCATCAGCTCGAAGAAGGATGAGCGGCGAGTTTTGCGCCCCCTCCTGGCTGGCCCATCGGGAGAGGGCCGCTCAGCTCCTCAGAGAAGACCTGTTGGAGCCCCCGGCCGAGCCCGATCACAATCTGTAATAGCCGCGCCGGTGCTCCAAATTCGGACGCCGCCCGCGCCCGCATACTATTGGAAACAAATTAGACCTACAGAGATCACTTTGTAGAATCATAGACCTCTCACCTGTCAATCGAGCTAATTTTCCCAGACATCAGAGGCTATTTTCATGTTGTAGCAGAGACAATGTTGTGGCTTCACTGTGGGTAGTCGTGAGTCCCACTTGGGGTAGTCGGAGTTAAAGCCTTACATGTCCTCAGTACATCGCCTATTAGTCATACCCTTCGCAGTGGCCGGTCTGGCCCTAACCATATTTGCCGGCTGTAGCGACGACGACCATGCCGTCGCCATTGGCGGCGCAGCGGGTGCGGTCGAGTCCGGTGGTGACGCCGGTGAGGCCCCCGCCAAAGGCGGCGCGCCGGGGGCGGGCGCCGGCGGTGCCCTCGTCGGAACCGCAGGTACCGCTGATGAAGAGGGCGGCGCCGCGGGCGCCCCGCTGACCGCTTCCTGTGAGGCTGGAACCAGCGGTCCCCGGTGCGCTCCTTGTAAAGTGGGCACGTACTGCGCTGGCGGCGACGCGGAGCCGGTCGAGTGCGCTGCAGGCACCACTGATGCGGATCTCGATCCGGCCACCGAGTGTGTCCCCGGAACGGAGTGCAAAGCGGGCGAGTTCGTGGCCAAGGCCGCGACCGCCACGACCGACGCCGTGTGTGTGGCTTGTGCGCCGGGGTTCTACTCAGCCGGCGTGAACGCCAACGCCTGCCAACCGTGGACGGTCTGCGCTCCGGGCTCGTACGTCGAGACGCCGGGTACGGCTTCGTCCGATCAGGTCTGCGCCGGCTGCGCCTCGACCAGCTACTCCACGCTTCCGAATCAAACGGCTTGCAAGCCGTGGACTGACTGCGCACCAGGCACGCACATCAACAACACGCCGAGCGCCACCGTCAATCGTACCTGTGAGGATTGTGCACCGGGCACCGTCGCCGGCACGACCAACGCTGCCGTGTGCAACGCTCCTACGGCGTGTGCCGCCGGCACGTATCAAACGGCTCCAGCAACCTCATCCGTTCCCGCAACCTGCACGCCCTGCGCGGCGGGTACGTCGTGTCCGGGCGGGGCGGTAGCGCCGGTCGCTTGCCCGGCTGGCACGTGGGACGACGACGGCAAGCCGGCCACTCCCTGCGTGGCCAAGACCAACTGCTCCACGGGTAAGTCAGTCGCTTCCGAGGGCACGACCACGACCGACCGCACCTGCGCCGCTTGCGCGGCGGGAACGTACAGCTCGACGGAAAACGCGCTCAGCTGCTCGCCGTTCACGGCGTGCCCGGCAGGTACGGACCCCGCGCTGACAACCCCTGGCTCGGCCACTCAGAACACGGTCTGCGTCAATTGCGCTCCCGGCAAGTTCAGCGCGACCGCCGGTGCCAACTGCGTCGCCTGGAAGGACTGCGCTGTGGGCACTTACGTGAGCATTCAAGGCTCTGCCTCGACTGATCGCACCTGCACGGCATGCCCGCAAAACTCGTTCACGGACAAGATCAACCTGACCGCGTGCATCACGACCTACGCGACCTGTAACCCAGGTACGTACGTATCGACGCCGCCGTCGCAGACGTCGAATCGAATTTGCACCGCGTGCGATGCAGGCACGGTCAACGTCGCTACGACCAATGCGCCCAAGACCGCTTGCGTTCCGTACACGAGCTGCAGCGCCGGCCAGTTCATCTCGAACTCGGCTCTGGTCTCGACGAGTGTCGACCAGGTTTGCGCGGCTTGCCCGACTGGCACGTTCAGCGGTATCTCGGACTTGAAGTCGTGCACGCCGTACAAGTCGTGCGCGGCCGGCACCTTCGTACAGATCGCTGGGACCGCCACCAACGACCGTTACTGCGCGCCGTGCGCGGCCGGCTCGTACACCTCTGCTGCCAATACGGCCACCTGCACCACCTACACCGACTGCCCCAGCGGCAAGTACATCACCACGCCCGGCACTGCCACGGCAGCTCCGGTGTGCGTGGCCTGCCCCGATGGTCAGACGAGCACGGGTCCGAACGCAACGGCTTGCACCCCCGTCGTCGCCAACTGACTCGCTGAGGTGACCTCCCACCAGTGGCGTGCTCCGCGTCCCTGGTGGGAGCTTTCGTGAGCAACAGATTCCGTATTGCCCACCCCTGGGCCAGTGTCTGGGCAGCGTAGCAGGCGACGATCGCCACGAGATCTACGCTGCCCCCGCGCGGGAAATCCGCGGTAGACAGCCGCAGAATGAGCGGTTCAGTCGAGTGCGCGCAGGGCTCGAGTGCCTGTCTCGAGATTCGCGTTTCGCCGAACCTACTGATAACGGCACGGCGAAAGCGCTAATTAAGAGGCAAAACGCGGCGAAATTTCGACACATTGTCGGAATATTTCGCTCAAGGCAGCCGACAGACTCCCGTTCATCAGCGGCAGTCGATCGGGAGTAAGCGTCGCGTGGTTGCGACCGGCCCGCACGAGGAGGTCCAAATTTCCATGCGCAACCGTTTGTCGTTCGTTCCCTTCACTTGTTTGATGATGTTCTCGCTCGCTGGCTGCAGCGCTTCCACCACTCCGGAGACCGTCAAGTCCGACGACCCGTTCCAGGCCGCCGAAGAGAAGCTGACGCCCCTCGCCGCTCCGTGCACCTTCGTGGTGGCGACCGGCCTGATGACCGTGACCGTGGCGGCCGGCGAGACCGCGATCATCTCGCGTCGCGCCGCTGACTCCGCCATTCTTCAGAACGGCGCTTCCTGCGACAACCTGGCCACCAACGCCACGCTGAAGAAGCTAATCGTGAACGGCACCGGCACCGGAAAGACCGCGATCCTCGACTTCACGAACGGCCTGTTCGCGACCGGAACCAGCTCGACGGCCACCACGGGCATCGTGGTCGACCTGGGCACGGGCGGCGGTAACACCCTCGGTATACGGGGCACAACGGGCGCCGACAACGTCGCCTACGGCGCCACCGGCATCAACCTGAACAATGACGCGTTCAAGGACATCACGGCCACCAACGTCGCCACGCACACCGTGTACCTGGGCGACGGCGCCGATACCTTCACCGCTTCTGGTAGCGCCGCCACCGGCGCGGCCTTCGGCGCGGCGCTCACCGTGTACGGCGGTGCCGGCGCGGACGTGTTCAACGAAGGCACGCTCAGCACGACCAGCGAAACCATCTACGGTGGTGCTGATTCCGACACCGTTTCTTACGCGCAGCGCACGGCCGCCGTGACGGTCACCGTGGGCGCCACGGCGAACGACGGCATCACGGGCGAGCTCGACGACATCAAGAGCGACGTCGAGATCGTGACCGGCGGCACTGTCGCCGACACCATGACCGCTGCAGCGGGCGTCGCCGTGACGTTCAACGGTGGCCCGGGCGACGATACTCTGATTGGTGACACCGCCGTCGACACCCTGAACGGCGAAGCCGGCAACGACATCCTGCGCGGCAAGGGCGGCAACGACATCCTCAACGGCGGCGACGGCGACGACACGTTCGACGAAGAGACCGCGACCAACGGTGGTGACACCTTCAACGGCGGCGCCGGTATCGACACGGTCGACTACTCGGCGCGTACCGGCTCTGGGGTGACCGTCACGATGGACGGCACGGTCGCCAACGACGGCTTCAGCGGCGAGCAAGACAACGTGAAGGCGGACGTCGAGAACGTGCTTGGCACCGACCAAATCGACAACATCACTGGCAACGCCTTGGCCAACACGATCACCGGTAACCTGGGCGCGGACGTGCTCAGCGGCGGCGCGGGCGACGACACCTTCTTCGAAGGCGCAGTGACCAGCGGCGCGGACACCATCTCTGGCGGCACGGGCGTCGATACCGTCGATTACTCGGGTCGCGGTACGCTCGTCACGGTCGTGCTGAACGGCACGACGCCCTCTGGTCAGGCCAGCGAAGGCGACTTGCTTGCCACGGACATGGAAAACGTGATCGGCACCTCGGGTGATGACGTCATCACCGGCAACGCCAGCGCCAACGAGCTGGTCGGTGGCGCGGGCGACGACACGCTGAACGGCTTGGGCGGTGACGACACCCTCGAAGGTGGCGGCGGCGCTGAGGTCAACTTGCTCGATTGCGGCGCGGGCGATGGCGACATCGGCTTCGGTGAAGGCACCGGCAACGGCGCCACCCGCACCAACTGCGAGTTCTGATCCAACCGTGTACTGAGTAATGAAGAACGCCACTCGGGTAACCCAGTGGCGTTTTTCGTTTTGTGGGCGCGCCAGGCGCCTGACGAGGGCCAAATGATTGACGCTGCCAAACGCGACGCGAAGCCCGCTTCGCCCGCTGCAACCATGAAAAATGCCGAGCAACGCCGAACGGCGAAGGGCACGCGCCTTGCTTTGGATGCGCCTGCCATGAAAGCTCCGTCTGCCTCGCTTGCTTCTCTATCGCTCATCGGCTTCTTGGTCGCGTGTTCGGATTTGGCCGCACCGGTCGATCCGATGAGCATGGCCGGCGCTCACTCGGGCGGACAAGCCGCGTCACACGCCGGTGCTTCGGGCACGGGCAACCCGAACGGCGGCGCGACCGCGCACGGTGGAACGGGCTCGGGCAGCTCGAGCTCACACGCCGGCAGCAGCGCGCGCGCCGGTAACGCGGGCAGCGGCGGCTCGATCGATGACGTCATGCTCTCACTCACGAGCGCGGATGCGCACGTGGTCGGGCGCGACGGGGACGCGGTCCGTTTCACGGTGAAGGGCACGCGGCCCGCATCGGGCGTGTACAGCATCGCCGTCACGTTCGAAGACGCTCAAGGGATGCCCGTCGTGGAGTTCGATGGCAACTTCGACGGCGAGCTCGACACGGCCGACGGCCGGATCGTGTTCGACGCACCCGTGAGCGACGACTCGTTCACGGCCACGGCCACTTTGACCGGCATCAAAGACATCGCCAAATTAGTCAAAGCCAAAGTCCAACTGGTGGACGGCAGCGGCGCCACCACCGATCCGGTGGAGGCCACGATTGGCGCGCAAAAGCTGCTCAAATTGGGCGACGGTTGTGACCCCAAGCTGATCAACGATCGCTGCGACGCCGGCCAGTCCTGCTCCGCGACCACGATGCTGTGCATCGCGGGAGTGCCGCCCGCCCTGGCGGAGGTTAAGTATTTTCACGCTACGGTTCCCTCGGCCGGCCCGACCTTGTTGGTCCGCGGCACCGATCCCGACGATGACATGGGCACGTTTCACGTCGAGTTCTTGGACAACAACAACAAGCCGGTCACCGTCGATCCGGACAACCCGACCGACACCTATGACTCACCTGCAGCGCGCCTTTCGTCCGCGGGCGGCTACTTCTCCTTGATTCTTCCCGGGCTGACCCTGGAAACCGCGGTGCCCAAGGTGCGGGTCACGCCGCTCGATTCCTTGGGTCATTCCGGCGCGCCGCTCAGCGCCAATATCAACGGCATGGTGCGTGCCGGGGACGGCGCGACCTGTGATCCGCGCGGCTTCAGCGGCTGCGTCGCGACGTCGGTGTGCGCTTCCGGCTCATCGCCGATTTCGGGCAAGTGCACGAAGGGCTCGACGGCGCGCGCCGCGGCTTGCGCCGCCGCGCCCAAGCTCAACCCAGATGCAGGCATCACCGCTTTCGCCGGTCGGCTCAGCGGCGGCAGCCTGTGGGAGCCGCCCGCGAGCTGCACGGGCCCCGAAAATACGAATCGCCCCGAGGCGGCGATCGCGCTGCACTTGGGCACTCTGGCAAAGACCCTAACCATCACCACCTTGCGGCCCGAGACGCACACCGACACCGTGCTCTCGCTCATGAAGGGTTGCCCCGACGTCGCGGACGCCAAGTGGTGCCATGACGACGACGCTGGCGGCTACGCCTCGACGCTCACGCTCAGCGATGTCGAGCCCGGCGAGTACACGATCGTCGTCGAAGCCGGCCATTTCGGCGACGGCGAGTTCGGAGTCTCGGTCGAAGCCAAGTGAGTCGAAGCCTTCGCGAGGAGAAGGAGCTGCGGGCGATGGGCGCGCAAATGCAGGCGCGCATGTAGGCGCGCACGCCGGCGGCGGGGCGTTTCGACCCACAAAAAGAGCAGTGGGCATCCGGATTTCGTGAGACCCTGACGCAACCCTCGAATCCGACATGAGCTGGCTCATCCTGGTCGTCGACGACTCGGTCACCACCCGCGCCTTGCTGCGCACGGCATTGGAGACCCGTGGCGCGCGCGTGCTCGAAGCAGAAAACGGGCGCGACGGTCTGTGGCGCGCGCGCTCCGAGCACGTCGATTTGGTGGTGTGCGACATTCACATGCCAGTGATGGACGGCCTGGAGATGATTCAAGAGCTTCGCAAACTGCCCGATTACAAAACGACCCCCGTATTCGTGCTCACCTCGGACGCCACGCTGTCCCGCGCCGCTGAGGGCAAGAAAGCCGGGGCCGATGCTTGGGTGGTCAAGCCCGTGAATCCAGCGTCACTCTGGAAAGCGATCGAGAAGGCGCTGCTCGGCAAGCCGGGCGCGCGCACTGCCGGCACCGCGCGCAAGCCGCCGAAGGACGGCGCTGAGTGACCCCCGATCGCCAAGTGTTGGTCGTGGACGACGCCGATGGCGCGCTGGCTCCGGTGATCGAAGAGCTCGATCGCCTGGGCTTCCGAGTGATTTGGGTGCCGACGCCGCTCGCTGCGCTCGACTTCGTGGTGGTGAGCCCGCGCCTCTCGCTGGTCGTGGTCAGCGCAGTCGCCGCCGACGCGGGCGGTAAAGAGTTCCTCGCGGGCGTGAAGCAAATGCGCCCTTCCCTGCGCATCATTTGGGGGATGCGCGCAGACATGCCGCGCATCCGCAAGCGCCGCCCCGCGCTCGACAGCGTGATCCCCGAGCCCATTCAGCGCGAGGTACTGCGGGAGACCGTGAGCACCCTGTTGACGGAGTGCTTCTATCCGAGCTCGATCGCTTGCGCGGTGAAGGACGCCGCGCTCGAGATCTTGGGCACGCTCGCGAATTTTCGGATCGAGGGGGACGCCTTCCTGGTGCCCAATCAATCGGCCCTGTCCGAGTTCAGCTCGATCATCGTGTTCAGCGGCGAAGCATCCGGGCACTTGATGCTCAGCATGTCCGGCGTCGACGCGGGCGCGCTCTATCGCCGGATGCTCCCCGGCAACGCGGCCATCTCCGTCGATCGCCTGGAAGATCTCGTGGGCGAGCTGTGCAACCAAATCCTTGGTCGTATCAACGCCTTCTTCGCGCAGTACTCGATCGCCGTGCAGCAAACGACGCCTATCTTCATTCGCTCCGCGGGCAACTCCATGTATTACGCGGGCCGCCACCCTTCCTTCGGGGTCCAGCTCAGCTCGGGTCCCGCGAGCGCGCTCCTCGAGTATTACCTGGCTGATTTCGAGAAATCCAAGTTGCTCGTCGGATCCGAAGAGCAAGTGATGAGCGCGGGCGAAGTCCACTTCCTGTAGCGCTCGCTGCCGCCGGCGTTTTAAGCTCGAGATCGGACTTCACACCGTGAGCGCCGCTTCGTCAGTCTCGGTTTTTCTGAGTAGTCTCTGGCAGCGCCACCGCTGGAGCGTGCCCTTGTCGCTGGGCTCGGCGCTGTTCTTCGTTCGCCTCGGCAGCGAGATGAGCGAGGGTGAGCTCGACGTATTCGACCGCGGCATCCAGCATTGGGTCGACGGGCTGCGCGGGCACTTCGATGAGTGGATGGTGTTCATGACTCAGGCCGGCAGCTTCTTGCCAATGTCCGTCCTGGCGTGCGCGGTGTTGATCGTGCTCGTCGGCGCCGGTCGAAAGCGCGAGGCTTTGCACCTCTTCACCAGCGCCGCGGGCTGCGTCGTGTTGAACGTGACTTTGAAGCTGATCTTCCACCGCGCGCGCCCGAGCGCCGAGCTCCCTTACTTGTTGCCGCGGCCCACCGATCTCTCGTTTCCCAGCGGTCACACCATGGGCGGCGCGGGCGTGATCATCAGCTTGGCCGTCGTGCTGCGCGCCCTGCGGCCTGCGAAACCGGTCTGGATCACCGGGCTCGTTTTGGCGGTGGTTTGGGTGCTTTCCGTAGCGTTTTCGCGCGTTTATTTGGGCGCGCACTACCCGTCGGACGTCCTCGGCGGCCTATTGGCGGCTTCGTCCTGGATCAGCGCGGTCACTGGCTGGGTCTACCCTCGGCTCTTACCGCACGAGCGCGCGGTGCCTGCGGCGAAGGTCTGAGCTACGAACGGAGTCAGACGCGGCGGGAGCGGCGAGCGGCGGCCAATAGCCCGATAGCGACGCTGAACCAGGGTATGGCGCCGGCCGAGGCGGGGCCCGGCGCACAGAGCGCACAACCGCCGCTGCCTTTCACCTCGCTCGACGGCGCCGCGACGGCCGGAGGCGGGCCGAAGGAAAGCGTAAACGGCGCATCCGTCTTTTTGGTCGTGATGCCGCTCACGACGACGATGCCCTCACCGCTGACGAGCGCCGGCAACGGGCTCACGAGGTCCACTCGTGCGCGGCCGTTTTCCAGGGGCATGAAGCGAGCGGCGTTACGCGCTGTATCGGTCGCGATCGAAAGCTGCATGGGTTCAGTCAGCTGCGCGCGATAGAAGAAGGTGCTGAAGTCCGACGTGATCGCGGAGCCGCCCGTGGCGGCGAGCTCGCTGAGCGATACGAGCGGGTAGTTCGGCGCTTCTTGGTAGCCGCCCACGCCCGCGCGCTCGCCAGTTGCCGCATTCCAAGCCGAGAACAGCGGGAGCTCCTCTGCAATGGACGATTGGAGGTTGCTCAATACGACGTCCGTCGCGCTGAGCGCAGGCGCCTTTTCGATGCCCTCTTGCTCCAAGATCAGGCGCACGATGTCGTCCCCGTAGCGCTCGCTCAGGAACACCGGCCAAATCGCCGCGCCGTACAGGTACCCCGAGGTCACGCCCGCTACAGGTGCGTCCAACGGGCGGCTGGCGAGGTTGAAAAAAGCGGGCAAATTGCGCTCGAGATCCATGAGCGCAGGGTCCAGGTGTTTCGCCGCCCACTGCGCGCTGCCCTCGGCCCAAAAACGATCGAGCTCGACGTCGTACGCATTCTGGACGGCGTGAAACGTCTCGTGCGGCAAGACCGTGCGTACGCCGACCTGCAAGCTGCCGTAGTAGTCCGCAAGCTTGGTCTTCGCGAGCAAGTAGCTCGCGCATTGTTTCGGCGAATCGCTGGTACAGCGCCCCGCTTCAGCGACGGTCTGCCCGTCCGCGCCGTTCATTGCGACTAGGTAGACGTCGAGCCGGCCGTCACCGCCGTTCGAGCCGCAGGCCGGCGAGAGCGAATCCAAAGGCGGCGATCGGAAGCCCATGTCGGCGTAAGCTTCGAGCGCGTCGCTCGTAACCTGTGCGCAGAGCACGACCTCGTCGGGCACGCCGTCGGCGCGGCTGCTCGCCGCATCCACGGCCTGCTTCCCCTCCGTCACGTACCAGACCAGCACGCGCTCATTGCCGAACGAGCGCACCTGAGCCGAGCCGTAATCGTAGCCTTGAGCGCCACCGGGGTCGGTTGGGCGCGTGCATTCGGCGGCCGACGCGACGCGGGCGATGAAGAGCGCTGTTAGTCCTACAGCGCTCAGCCAACGAGCGCCATGCGCAGCCCGGGCCCTCACTTACAGGGCCTTGAACTTGATCAGATACGCGCCGCTTGCCGTGCCCATGCCGCCGGTCTCGGTCGCATAGTAGCTCTCGAAGCCGACCTTGTAGAGCTTCCCGGTGCCGCCGTGGACCAGATACGTCCCGGGTGCCGGGGTAAGCTCGTGTGTGGCCTCGTCGTACGAGTACCAATCGACGAACGTGGTGTAGAGCGCTCCCGTCGTGAGCTCCACGTTCGGCGTGCAGTCGGCGTCGAAGAAGGTTTCGGTGCTGAATGCGGCATCGCTCGCATCGGCGCTGGTGACCGTGTCGAACGCCTTGTCGAGCAAGACCGCGCCGCCCGCGCCGGGACCCCCATCCCCGCTGTTGGTGTAGATCTGGGCACGTTTGAAGGCCAGATCCCAAGCAGTGGACTCGATCGAGGTCAGATCCGTGACCTCTACCTTCGAGCCATCAGCGAACGAGACGAAGGTCCAGGGATTGTTGGGAGCGTCGGTCATGCCGCCCGCGGTCGCGTTGACGTAAAGCGTGCTGACTCCCGCGGTCGTCGAGAGCACGGAGACGTTCCCCGTGGACACCCTGTCGTTGGCGCCCAACGCGGTGGCACGCGCCGCGGTGCACATGCTCGTGAATTGGCCCGCGCCTGCGCTCCCTGGGCTGCCCGCCGTGCCCGGATTGCCAGCTCCTGCGCCCCCGGTGTCGGAGGCCAGCGGACTCGAGCCGCAAGCTACCAACCAACACACGCCCAATCCAGCGAAGCCGAGCTTTTTCATGGTTTCCGCCTAGTGAACTAACCCAGGTCCCCTCAGATGAAGATGAAAATCATATTCATGTTGATCCGAGAGTGTCCTTGAGAGTGCCGTGCCGAGGCTCGGACTGCCAGCGCCAAACACCCGCCGGGCGTGCGCGCGTGACCGCGGCTCGCCCAGCCGGGGTGTTCGGGGTAAGCCGTGAGCTCGGCCTCGCCCATGACCATCGCCTTCGACAACACTTACGCACGCCTCCCGAGTCACTTCTTCGCGCGTGTCGCGCCGACTCAGGTTCGAGAGCCGCGCATCATCCAGGTCAACCACCCCCTCGCGCGCTTGCTTGGCCTCGATCCGGAGCGGCTCGACTCAGCCGAGGGCGCACAGGTGCTCTCGGGCAACCGCGTGCCCAGCGGAGCTGCTTCGATTGCGCTCGCCTACGCCGGGCATCAGTTCGGCGGCTTCGTGCCGCAACTTGGGGATGGTCGGGCGATCTTGCTCGGCGAAGTAGTCGGAAGTGACGGTCAGAGACGGGACATCCAACTCAAGGGCGCCGGACGCACGCCGTTTTCTCGAGGCGGTGACGGCCGCGCGGCGCTCGGCCCCGTGCTGCGCGAGTACCTCGTGAGTGAGGCGATGGCCGCGCTCGGCATCCCCACCACACGGGCGCTCGCCGCCGTGACCACGGGCGAACAAGTCGTGCGCGAGCAACGCCTCCCAGGCGCGGTGCTCACGCGCGTGGCCAAAAGCCACCTGCGCGTCGGCACCTTTCAGTTCTTTGCGGCACGCGACGATCGAGCTGCCTTGGCCGAGCTAACGTCATACGCCTTGGCGCGCCACTACCCGGCCGAGGCCGGCCAGGGCTCGGACAACGACGCGCTCCGCCTACTGTCATGCGTGGGCAACGCGCAGGCGGCGTTGGTCGCGCGCTGGCTCGGGGTTGGCTTCGTGCACGGCGTGATGAACACCGACAATAGCTCCATCTCGGGCGAGACCATCGACTATGGCCCGTGCGCCTTCTTGGACGAGTACGCGGCCCAGAAAAAGTTCAGCTCGATCGACCGTGGCGGGCGCTACGCTTTCGCCAATCAACCCGGCATCGCCCAGTGGAACCTGGCCCGTCTCGCCGAAACACTGCTGCCGTTGATCTCGGAAGACGACGAGCGCGCAGTGAAATTGGCCACCGCTTGCTTGGACCAGTTTCCGGGCACCTTCGAAGCCGAGTACGCGCGCGTGCTGCGTAAAAAGCTCGGTCTGCTGCAGGAGGAAGAGCAAGATCACGCGCTTGCCATGGATCTTTTGGAACGCATGGAGGCAAGCGCTGTCGACTTCAGTGTGTTCTTTCGGGCGCTGTGCAGCGCGGTGGAAGATCCGTCCATCGATCATCGATTAGCGGCGTCGTTCAGCGACCCGGGGGCGTTTCACTCTTGGGCCGCGTCGTGGCGCGCTCGTCTCGCGCGCGATGGCTCGGCTGCGCCGGGCGAGCGCGAAAGCACGATGCGCAGCGCTAACCCCGCGTTCATCCCCCGCAACCACCGCATCGAGCAAGCCATCGTGGCTGGCCAGCGGGGCGATTTTGCGCCCTTCGAGGCCTTGCTGCGCGTGCTGCAACGCCCGTACGTCGACCAACCCGAGGCCGCGCACCTCGCCGAGCCGCCGCGTCGCGAGGAACGAGTCGAGGCGACGTTCTGCGGAACATGAGCCAAAGAGTTTCTCCCGCAGCGTGACGAATTCGATGAAGGTTCGCCCTGGCTACGGAGAAATACTGAGCGAAGCACTCCGCGCTTAGCCGCTAAAACTCCGCAAATTCTCGGGCATTTTGCGAGCATGTCACCTTCGACGGCGGTGCTCGGTGTGTACGGTCCGCTCCTCTTCAGAGGAGGATTGGATGCACATTCGTAGTTTGGTCTTGTTTACGTCTTTGGTGTCACTGTCGATCGTCGGTTGCTCGAGCGACACCAGCACGAGCGGAGGAGGCGCGGGCATTGGCGGAGCCGCCGGCATTGGCGGGGAGAGCGGCGCGCATCAAGGCGGCAAGAGCGGAGGCTCGGCCACGAGCGGCGCGGGCGGAGCGAACGAAGGCGGGACCGCCGGTGACGGCGAAGCGGGCGATGATGGGCAAGCGGGCGACGGTGAAGCGGGCAATGACGGGCAAGGAGCGGCGGGCGCGGCGGGCGCGCCCGCTGACCTCGCGATCGAGGCCACTCGCCGAGTACTGCTGATCAGTGTCGACGGGCTGCACGAGGTCGATCTGGCGAAGTGGATCGCCGGACACCCGACATCCACGTTGGCGAAGCTCGCGGCATCCGGCGTGAACTACACGGCCGCGCACACCCCGACGCCCTCCGACTCGTTCCCCGGGCTCTTGGCCTTGATCACGGGCGGAAACCCCATTTCCACGGGCGTATTCTACGACGACAGTTACGACCGCACGCTGTACGCGCCGGGCAGCAAGTGCCAAGGCTCCCCCGGCACCGAGATCGTGTTCGACGAAAGCGTCGAGTACGACGATTCGAAGTTGTTCAGCGGCGGCATCGATGCCGCCAACCTACCCTACGCGAAGGACGCGAACGGCAATTGCAAGGTCGTCTATCCCCACGAGTTCTTGAAGGTGAACACCGTGTTCGAGGTGGTGCGGGCGGCCGGCGGCTACAGCGCTTGGTCCGACAAACACGCAGCGTACGATCTCGTGAATGGCCCGTCCGGCAATGGCGTTCAAGATCTGTACACGCCAGAGATCAACTCGCTGATCGTCAACGGCGGAGTCGCGAACGGAGTGGATTTGGAGGCGACCAAGGCGCTGTGCAACGGCAGCAACTCGCTGCCCGTGGCCAAGGTCACGGACTACACCACCTGTGGCCCCGCCGTCATGGCCTACGATGACACCAAGGTTCAAGCCATCATCAATCAGATCGACGGCAAGCGCTCGGACGGCTCGGCGGCAGCGCCCGTGCCCACCGTGTTCGGCATGAATTTCCAAGCGGTCAGCGTCGGGCAAAAGCTGCCCGTGGGCGGCTACACCGACGCGGCGGGCACCCCGAGCACGCTGCTGGCGATGGCCATCGCCCACGTGGATGCATCGCTCGGCAAGATGGTGGCCGAGCTTTCCGCCAAAGGGCTCGAGGATTCGACTCTCATCATCGTCACCTCCAAGCACGGCCAATCACCGATCGATCCCGGTCAGCTGCATATGGAGGCGGGCGGCGGCGGCACGGCTGACGTCGCCGATCCGCTCGCGTCGGTGAACGCGATCGACAGCGCCGTGGACAACGCGCCCTCGGCGTACGTCAATCCCAACAGCGACGGCGCCTACCAGACTCATGGTCATCTGCAGGAGGACGACCTCGGCTTGCTCTGGCTGCAGGATCAGACCAAGGCGCCCGCCATCTTGGCCAAGCTACAAGCCGACGCCACGGCGATCCACGCCAGCACCTTGCCCTCGGGCACGATCTTCACGAGCAATATCAGCTCGGGCGCCGCGCTGGCGGCACTGTTCGGCGATCCGTCGGTGCCCAATTCGATCGCGGCCGCGCGCGCGCCCAATGCGTTCATTCAGCCGAACGCGGGCGTCGTGTACTCGTCGAGCACGAAGAAGATCGCGGAGCATGGCGGCGGAACGAGCAATGACACCGGCGTCGCGCTCTTGATCTCGCTGCCCGCGTTCGGGAGCGCTCAGACCGTATCGAGCGGAGTGGGCACGACCCAAGTCGCACCCACCATCTTGCGCGCCTTGGGCATCGACCCGCAGCTCTTGCAGTCGGTCGCGGTCGAACACACGCCGGTTTTGCCGAATCTGTTCTAGGAAGTAGCGCTTCGCTGACGCGAACGGCGAAATCCAGGTAGAAGACCGAGGCGCAACGCCTCGGCCTTCTACCGCGCGAATAACGTTGGAACGCATCTCACGGGTTGAAGGTTCGCACGAACGCGGAGAACTTTACACCGCGTTCGAACGCAAGAAGCGCAACGCGCGCTCAGCGTTAAAGTGGCATTCATGATTGCTCGTTCAGCCGTTGGGCTGTTCATCACACTCCTTTTCGGCGCTGCTACCGCACACGCCGAGCTACCCATCTCGTACTCGGAGGCGCTCACCCGCGCGAAACAGCGCGCTCCGAGCGTCGCCGTCATCCGTGCAACGGAGCAGGTCGCAGAGGCGGACTCACGTGTCGCTGGCGTGTACCCGAATCCGAGCGTCAGCGTGGGCACGAATAGCGACGCGGCGCGGCTCGCGCTCAATGCCTCGCTGCCGCTGGTGATTCTCGGACAGCGCGGCGCGGCGCTCGCCGCGGGCCGCGCCGAGTACGCCGTGGCCAAGCTCGACGGGCTCGCGTCGTTGGCGGACGTCCGCGCGACGACGGCCCACGCCTTCGTCGGCTTATGGCTGGCCGAGCGCACCGCGCGCGCTCGCGCGGATGCCGCGCGCGTCTCCGGGCGGCTCGAAGCGTCGGTTCAAAGTCGCGTGGACGTTGGCTCTTCACCGATGCTGGAGGGCCTGCGCGCCCACGCCGAACGGCTGCGAGCCGATCTCGATGCTCGTTCCGCCGAGGCAGCCGTGGACGCCGCGGCGACGACGCTGGCCGTCTGGATAGGCGCGGGTTTCAGCGACCCGGTTCGGGCGCTCGGTGATCCCGGCGTGCCCGATCGCGTTCCGGATCTGAACGAGCTGGCCGGGCGCGTGTCCAAAACGCCGAGCGTGCAGCGCGCGTTGGCCGAGCTGCGCGCCAGCCAGGCACGCGCCTCGAGCGAGCGTGCGCAAGTTCGGCCGCTGCTGAGCCTGGACTTCGGCGCCGATTTCTACGATCCCACGACGCCGGGGGTGACCAATTATCACGCGCAGCTGGGGGTGGAAGTGCCGCTCTTCAACCAACGCGGCCCGATGATCGAGCGCGAGGAGCGCAAGGCCTTGGCCGCGCGCTGGCAGGTACGCGCCGAGCAAGCCCGCTTGATAGCCGAGCTGATCGCCGGGTTTCGCACCTTCGGCGCGCTCACCGTGCAAGCCACGACCCTCGCCGATGACGTGCTGCCCGCCGCCGAAAAGGCGGCCAGTGCGACCGAGGAGTCCTACACGCTGGGCCGCGCGCCGCTCGTGGCCGTGCTGGATGCGGAGCGCGCGCGCATCGACTCGGAGCTGGCTCTGGTCGAGAGCCAAGGCGCACGGGCCAACGCCTGGATCGACATCGAACGCGCGCTCGGGGTCCAATGATGCGTCTTTCATTGCTCGCTGCGCTGCTCATCGCTTCCTGCCACGCCCCCGCCGAGCCCGATCCGGAGCCAAAGGTCCGCGTCCGCTGTCAAAAGCCGACGCGCGAGGCGGTCGACGAAATACTCGAGCTGCGCGGGCACCTCGAGCCGCCACCGGGCGGGGATTTGCCGCTCTCCTCGCAAGTAACTGGGCGCATCGTGGAAGTGCGAGTGCGTGAAGGTCAGCGCGTGCAGGCCGGGGATTTGGTGGCAAGTGTCGATGATTTGGCTTCGCGCGATGCCGTGCGCCAAGCCGAAGCGGCCGTCGCGACCTCGCGAGCCGCGGAGCAAAACGCCAATGCCTCGCTCGACCGCACGCGCGCGTTGGTCGCCCGAGGCATCGCCGCGAGTCAGGAGCTGGACGACGCCAGCGCGCGCGCCGAGACCGAGAAGCAATCGGTGGCGTCCAATCTGTCGGCGTTAGACATCGCCCGTCACACCCTGGGCCGCGTCCAAGTGCGAGCCGCTTTCGGCGGCGTGGTGACCCGCGTTTGGCGCGGGCCAGGGGCCCTGGTCGACGGCACCTCGGCGACTCCGATCGCACAAGTGGCGGCATCGGGCGTCGAGTTCGTGGCCGACGGCACCGAACGAGAGCTGGCTCAGATTGCAGCGGGCCGCAGCGCACTGGTGAAGCTCGGTGGCGATGGGACGCCGCTACCGGGTGTTGTGCGTAGCGTATCGAGCGCTCTCGATACCACGACCGGCTTGGGTCAAGTGCGGCTCAGCCTCGATGCGCAGGGCTCGTGGTTGATCGGCGCGCAAGGCCGGGCGACGATCGTGGTGCGGCACCGCGACAACGTGCTGATGGTGAACAACGAAGCGCTGCGCGGCGCAGTGTCCGATGGCGCCGAGGTCGTCTTGTGCGCGGCCGGTGGGGCACAGATCCGTGCCGTCCAAGTGGGTTATCGTGACGAGCACCACTTCGAGGTCGTGGCCGGCTTGAGCGACGGCGATGCGGTCGCCATCGACCACGTGCTCGGGCTCGAGACGGGCACGCCACTGACGGAGGCACCGTGAGCGTGCTCGCGCTGCTCCGACGGCGGGTAGCGGTCGTGTGGCTCTCGACGGCGCTGTTGGTGGTGCTGGGCGTGGCCTGCGCCTACGGCATGCCGAGCGGGATCTACCCCGAGATCGAGTTTCCGCGCGTGGTCGTGGTGGCGCGCTCGGGCGGCGCGACACCCGACGTCTTTTTGACCCAAGTCACGCGCCCGCTCGAGCAGACCTTGTCATCGACCTTGGGCCTGGAGCGCATCCGGTCCAACACCATCCGCGGCGCGACCGAGATCGGCCTGCAATTTTCACCCGATACCGACATGTGGCGGGCCTTGCAGATGGTGGAATCCAAAGTCACCGAAGCGCGCGGCGCGCTGCCTCCCGACGCGGAGATCGTCGTCGAGAAGGTCACCACGGGCTCGTTTCCGATCGTGACCTTCAACGTCTCGGGTGCGCTCGACCCTCGCGATCTGCGCGAGCTTGCCGATCTCGTCGTCCGTCCGGCGCTGGCCAACGTGCCCGGCGTCGGTCGAATCGACGTAGTGGGCGGGGACGTGCGCGAGTACGAAGTGATCCTCGATCCGAGCGCCGTTGCGGCCCTGCAACTGAACGCCGACGACGTCGCGGCCAAGCTACGCACGAGCCTGAGTCTGCGCCCAGTGGGGCGCGTGCAAAGCGGGCAGCAGCTGGTGACCGTGCTCGGTGACGCGCAACCCCGCACCTTGGCCGAGCTGCGCGATCTGCCCGTCGCCACCTCGGCCACAGGCGGCATCATCCCGCTCGGCGCCGTCGCCGAGGTCGTGGAGGGGGCCGAGGATCGCACGATTCGCGTCGGCGGGCCGCGCGGCAACACGATCGCGATCAGCGTCGCGCGCCTGCCGGGCGCGAGCACTCCGGAGGTCGTGGATCGCGCGCTGGCCGCGGTCGCCGCCCTCCGCCCGAGCTTGCCGGCCGGCGCGCTGATCGAGCCGGTCTACGATCAAGCGAACCTGGTGCGCGACGCGATGAGCAGCGTGCGCGACGCCATCCTGCTCGGCATCGTGTTTTGCGCGGCGGTGATCGCCTTGTTTCTGCGTGACCTGCGGGCCGGAATTCAGCCCGCCCTCGCCGTGCCCGTGACCCTGGCCATCACCTTCGTGTGCATGAAGCTCGCCCAACAGACGTTGAACTTGATGTCGCTCGGCGGCATGGCCGTCGCGATTGGGCTAGTGGTAGATGACGCGATCGTGATCGTGGAAGCCATCGCTCACCATCGCGATCGCGGAAAATCTCCGCTCGAAGCGGCAGCGCTCGGAACCCGTGAGCTTGCCCCGGCCGTGATCGGGACGACGTTGACCACGGTCGTGGTGTTGGTCCCGCTCTGGTTCCTGAACGGGATCGTGGGCGACTTCTTTCGCGCGCTCGGCTTCACGCTCACGAGCGCGGTGCTGATCTCGCTCGTCGTCGCGCTGACCTTGATCCCGCTTTCGGGGGTGGGATCAGCCAAAACTACCGCACCAGCGCGCGTCCCGCGCTTGCAGCGCGCCTACGACCGGTTCAGCCAAAGGGTGCTGCGCCGCCCGGTCGTGCCGATTGCGGTGCTGCTCGGGAGCCTGCTGCTGGGAGTGGTGATTTACCCGCGGCTCGAGCGCGGATTTTTGCCGACCATGGACGAAGGCGCGTTCGTGCTGGACTATTTTTTGCCCGCCGGCACCTCGCTCGACACGACCGACGCCTTCGCGCGCGCCATCGAGCACGAGCTTTCGGCGACGCCGGAGGTGCGCACGTTCTCTCGGCGCTTGGGGGCCGAGCTCGGCCCCGCCGCAGCCACCCAATTGAACCGCGGTGACGTGATGGTCCGCCTGCGCGCGGACCGCAAGCGCAGCTACGAAGCAGTGGTCGCCGATGTGCGCGGCCGGCTTGCCCGAAAATATCCCGAAATTCGCGTCGAGTTCGTGCAGGTCCTGCAAGACGTGCTGAACGACTTGGCGGGTAGCCCGCGCCCCGTCGAGGTCAAGCTGTTCGGCCCGGACTACGCGCAACTGTATCGCCTGGGCGACCAGCTCGCGGCACAGATGGGGCACATCGATGGTGTCGTGGACGTGTATGCCGGGCACGAGCACGAGGTCCCGGAGCTGCGCTTTCGCGCCGCGCGCGACACGCTAGCCCGGCTCGGCGTTGCTCCGGATGATTTCGATACCCAGCTCGAGACCGCGCTCAAAGGCAGCATCGTGGGCGCGATGCGGCGCTTCGATCGTTTGATCAACATTCGCGTCCGCTATCCGAATCCGGCGCGCTTCGATCCGCTGCGCGTGCCGGACTTGCCGTTCGTTGCCGGCAATCGAACGCTCACCTTTCGCGGCCTCGGCGCGCCCGAGCTCGGCACGACCGCGGACGAGCTGATGCACGAAGCCTTGCAGCCCATGGTCGCCGTCACCGCCGATCACGAGGGCCGCGATCTGGGCGCGATCGCCGATGACGTCGCCAAAATCGTGACCCAGCTCCGACTGCCGACGGGCTACCGCGCCGTGCTCTCGGGGCAAATCGAGGGACAGCGCGCGACGTTGCGCAATCTGTCGCTCGTCGCAGGTTTCGCGGCCCTCCTCGTCCTGACCGTTCTGGCAGCGCAATTTCGGTACCTGCGCTTCACGTTCTTGGTGCTTGGGCTGGTGCCGGTAGCGATCGTCGGTGCGTTTCTGGGTTTGCTCGTCACGCACACGCCGCTCAACGCTTCGTCGTTGATGGGCAGCGTGCTCTTGGTGGGTCTGGTCGTGAAGAACGGCGTCTTGCTTTTGGAAGAAGCGGAGAGGCGTTTCATCGCCGGTGACGAGCCGGCGGCCGCGATTGCGGCGGCGGCGGATCGACGTTTGCGGCCGGTATTGATGACCACGCTCGCCACGTTGGCCGGCCTGCTGCCGCTTGCCTTGGGGATCGGAGCTGGGGCGGATTTGCAGAAGCCCTTGGCAATCGCCGTCATTTTCGGCCTGGTCAGCTCCACCGTGGCCACGCTCGGGATCTTACCGTCGCTCGCGCTGCTCGCGCTGCAGCGTGCAGTGCGTCCGGTCGCGGCGAGCTGAACTATTTCTCGGTCGACAATGAAGGATGCGGCGGCGGCGGAGAACGAGCTTTTTCGAAGCAGGCCACTGGTGGTCTTGCGACAGCCCTCTTAAAGCGAAGGGAGATGAACTCACCCGTTGCGACTCGGCGGCGAGCCGCTCGCTTTCGCCGGGCGCTAGCTGCTGGTTGCTTCGTGCTCGTCGCGTCGTTCACGGCCGCCCGTGCCGGCGCCGACGAACCAGCACCCGCTCTGGATGCTGCTACGCCCGTTCCTGCCGCGGATCCGAACAGCACGGGCGTCGTGCCGGCCGTTCCCAACCCGAGCCCGTCGGTGCTCGCGGGCAAACCGAGCCAGGAGCTCGAGACGGTTCCACCGCTGATCTGGAATCACCCGCGTTTCAGCACGGCCGAGTACTTCATCACCGGCACGGGCGGCGCGCTCACCCTCGCCGCAGCGATCGTCGCGCCGCGCTCGGTGCACTCGTTCTCTGGCGGGATCCTGTTCGACGACGCCGCTCGTCGGGCGCTCAAAGCCCACAGCCTGCGCGCGCGCTATCAATTTCGCGACGCGTCCGACGTCGGCCTGTCGCTCTCGGTGACCTGGCCCTTCTTCGCCGACGCCCTGGCTTCGGCTTGGTGGTACCGCGGCAGCCGCGATGCGGCCGAGCAGATGGCGCTCATCGATCTCGAAACCTTGGCGATTGCCGGGGCCGTGCAGGGGGCGACCAACGTCATCGTCAGCCGCGAGCGACCGTACGGGCAGGACTGCGGAAAGGGGGATCTTCCGGAGAATGCCATCGATTGTCAGAGCTCCAATCACTACCGCAGCTTCTTCAGCGGTCATTCCACGTTTGCATTTACCGGGGCGGCGCTGATCTGCGTGCACCACTTCGAAAATGATTTGCTCGGATCGCCTTGGGACGCGCTGAGCTGCGCGGGCGGCTATGCCGTGGCCGCCACGACCTCCACCTTCCGTGTCGTGAGCGACGTGCATTACGCGAGCGACGTGATCCTCGGCGCCCTCGTCGGCACGGCCATCGGCTACGGCGTGCCGCTGCTTCACTACCGGCACACGAGCGCCGCTTCGGCGGAACGTGACCGGCTGCGGATCATGCTCGTGCCATCGCCGGGCGGCGCGTCCGTCATGGGGGTCTTTTGAACGCCTCGAGCTTCCTGGCGGCGCTCGCGCTCGCGCTGTGCACGGCCGCGCCGAGCTACGCTCAGCAAGCCGCGGCACCGGAACCTCCCGTTACCGAGGCAGCGAAAGACGCAGCGCGCCCCCCGCTCGGCCTTTTTCCGACCTCGGAGGACGCGCTGATCGACCCGCGTATGGCGCGCTCCTGGGGCGAGCTCCCCGCGCGCAGCTTCGTCTCGACCGCCTTCGACGTCGGCTTCGTGTATGCGCGGCCTCGTGTTTCCGTGGGCTACGGGCGGCCGTTCACGTCTTGGGTCGGGCTGGATGCGAACCCCATCGCCTCGGGCGCCGGGCTCGGCGTCTATGGCGGTTTGCGCCTCGAGATCCCACATGTCGATCTCCGAGTCGGGCCGCGCTACTTCAGCGCGTTCCAACACACGTTCCTGCCCACTCAAAACAGTTACGACCGCATCGAGCTCGAGACCCAAGGTGGCGGCAAAGCCAGAACGCTCACGTACGAGGCCGAGCTCGACTTCTCGATCCCGGCCGGGCCCGGGGCGGTCGTGGGCCGCGGCAGCGTGTCGTACGTCACGGGCGTGCCCAGCGAGCAAAGCGTGTTCGAAGAGACGCTGCACGTGATCGTCAAGCCGCCGCTGGTGTGGCGGGCGCGCGGCGGCTACGCCTTGCGCCTCGGCCGCTATTCGCAGCATTCCATCGGTTGGGTGGTGGACGTCCTCGACGTGCCGAAGCGTGACGACTCGCTGACCGTGCGCATGGGTCCGATCCTGCGCATGGTGCTGTCTCGGCGCGTCGAGCTCCGCGGCAGCTTCGTGGTCACCGTCACTAGCCCGGACCGCATCGGGCTGGTGGGTGGGGATTTCACGGAGCTGGGCGTGCGCTACCGCTGGGCGAGCGAGTAGCTTTTCCCTTCTTTCGCCGGGTCGCGACGTTTCCGATGAAGGATGGGCCGCACTCGGAGAAGATGGCTAGGGATGGTTCGAAATGGCCCGCACTGCCTCGCCTTGGGCGCCGCGTTGGCCTGCGAGGTCGGGCTTGGCAGCGAAGCCTTCGCACAGCCCGTGGAGTGTATCGAGCCCGAGCTGAGTGTCCTGGTCCCTGCCGACTCGAAATGGGACGACGCCACCGCACGCCTGGCGAGCCATCTACGCGCCCTGAGCGATCTCGACCGCTGCGCGCGCGTCACGGTGCGCCCCGACGCGACGGGCGTCACGGTTCGGATCGTAACCGGAGACGGGCGCGAGGCGGCACGCCACGTCGAAACGGTGGACGACTTGCTGGTCGCGAGCGAAGCATTGCTGGTCCTCCCACCAGCGCCGGCGCGGAGTGCTAAGCTTTCGCCACTCGAAGTGCCTCCGAGCGAACCAAAACCAAGCAAGCCGGAGCCTACCAATGCCCATGTCGAGCTCGGCGCCGCCGGCTCGCTTCGATTCGGTGGGGGGCCGCTGTATGCGGGTGGCGGGCTCTCGGCCTTCGCCGGCTTCGCGCTCGATCGCTGGCTATTGACGATGACCGCGCGCGTGGACGCGGTCGACGGCTACGTCAGTCAGCGCACGCCCACCGATTTCAAGATGCAATCGGCCGCAGTCGGTGTGAGCGCCGGGCACCGCCTGGAGCTCGACCAGGTGTCGCTCGACACGTTGCTCGGAGCCAACGTGGTCTTGGAAAGCCAAGACGCCGACGACGGCGACCGCGAGATACAAGGGACGTCGGGGGACTTTCGGGTGGGGCTCGCCGTGCGCATCTCTGGCCCGCGCTCGGCCGCGATTCGTCCCTTCGCGGTGGGCGATTTCGAAGCCTCACCGAGCCGCGTGCGCAGCAAGAAGTACCTCGATCACGCGCTGCCACCGCTGCCTTGGTGGAGCAGCGGGCTGTCCGTCGGCATCTTGTGGGGCGCGCGGTGAATCGCAACGGCCGCGCCCAAAGCTCGCTCATGGAGCTCACGGACGTCGCCGCGATGGAGGCGCTGAGTCAGGGCAACATCAGCGCCCTCGGTGTGCTCTACGATCGCTATCAAGAGTCGATCACGACGTTCGTTCGGCGTGCCACGAACGACGCCTCGGACGTCGAAGACTTGGTGCACGCCACGTTCATGACGGCTGCGCGCGCCGCCCTGAATTTCGACGGCCGCCAGAGCTGCCGTCCGTGGTTGGTAGGGATCGCGGCGCGGCTCGTGTATCGCCGCCGCCGAGGTATGGCGCGCTGGGCTCGCGCGTTGCGAGAGCTCACGTTCCGCGAGAGCCATCGGCACACCGATCCGAATCGCGAGCTGACGGCCCGTGACCAAATGAGCCGCCTCTCGCAGGCGCTCGAACGGCTGAGTGAGTCGAAGCGAGTCGTGCTCCTGCTCGCCGAGGGCGAAGGGCTCAGCTCGGAGCGCATTGCCAATACGCTCGAAATCCCGATCGGCACCGTTTGGACGCGCCTCCATCACGCCCGCCGCGATTTGCGGCGCTTGCTCGAACGCGAGGAGGGCAAATGACCAGCCCGGCTTGTTCGCGCCTTTGGCAAGTGGAAGCGATCCGCGACGGTCGTCTGTCGGGTAAGGATTTGGAGCTCGCCGAACGTCACCGTGAGCATTGCCCCGAGTGCGCGGGCGAAGCGCGAAGGCTCCTCGGCTTGACTCACGACCTGTCGAGCTTGCCCGCGCTGCCTCGCGATCCGCTGTCCGTGCGTCGCTCGCGTCAGCGACTGATGTCGGCGGTCAATGAGTCGCTCGTGGCGTCACCCCCGAAGCGATCCCCCCGTTGGGCAGCAGCGCTACTGCTTTTGCCTGCCGCCGCTGGCTACGCCCTTTTCCTTCGCCACTCCGCGCCCGAAGCGGTGGCTGATCTGCCGAAGTCTGCCGTAGAAGTGTTGGCAAAGGCCGGCGCGCGCTGGGTCATTCGCAGCACCGCCGCGCTCGAGCAGGTCGAGCTGAGCGACGGCGAGGCAACGTTCAAGGTGCACCCCCATGCCGCCCGACGCGTGCTCATCCAGCTGCCTGACGGCGAGCTCGAGGATCTCGGGACGACGTTCGAGGTCGTAGTCCGCGACCAGCACACCTCGCACATCGCGGTGAGCGAAGGCCGGGTCGCCGTTCGTCTCTCGAGCCAGCCCGAATTCTTGCTCGGCGCAGGTGAGCATTGGGAGCGAGCAGCCGCCGTGAGCCCGCTCCCCCCGCCGTTGGCGAGTGTCGCCACGTCGAACGAGCGCGCACCAATCGCGTTGCGCGCCAACGAACCTCGCGCATCGGTCCCTCGTCACCCCGCCAAAGCGCCTTCGCCCACGCCCGAGCCGAAGCCGAGCGCTGCGCCCGATAGCGAGTCCACGCGCGCCGAAGACACGGCCTACCTGGGCGTCGTGTCGCTGCTGCGCCAAGGGCGGGACGCGGAGGCCCGCCAGCAAGCCAAGGCCTACTTGCTGCGCTTCCCGAGCGGCTTTCGGCGAGTCGAGATGCTCAACGTCGCGACCCGCAGCGACAACGAGCCGGCCCAGTAACTCACTGCCCGTGGCAGTCTTGCGCGGCACTCGGCAAGCCCCGCTGGTTCGCGGTTTGCATCTGCCAGGCTCATGCCGACGACCCAGCCACTCGTGTTCGACGCGGTCGTGATCGGCGCTGGAATGGCGGGCTTGACGGCCGCGCGGCGGCTCGCAGAAGCCCGGAAAAGCACGCTGCTCCTCGAGGCTTCGGAGCGAGTCGGCGGGCGAGTATGGACCGTGCAGGGTGCGGCGGCGGCCATCGAGCTCGGGGCCGAGTTCGTGCACGGCGAGCCGACGCCCACGCTCTCCCTCGCGCGCGAGGCGGGTGTCGAACTGCTACCGCTCGGCGACGTACATTTCGTCAAGCATGGCGCAGCCTTTCAGGCCTTGGTTGACCCGTGGCGGCCGTTCGAGAGCGTGCTCGCGCGGCTCGAGCCGGATGACGAGGACACGAGTGCCGAAACATTCGTTACGCACAACGGCATCGATCCAGAGCTCGCGGAGCGTTTCCGGCAGTTGGTCGAGGGCTTCGAAGCAGCGCCCTTCGAGGAAGTGAGCATCCGCAGTCTCGCCACCGACTCGGAGGGCTTGGATGAGGATGACTCGCAGTTTCGCGTGGCTGGCGGTTACGGTCGGCTAGTCGACTTTCAGCGCGAACGCGCGCTTTCGGCGGGTGCCGAGCTTCGGCTCGGGGTCGCCGTGCAACGCCTCAAGTGGCACCTGAACGGCCCAGTGAGCGTCGGCTTCGGGGACTCCACCCCGGAGCTGACGGCCAAGATCTGCGTCGTGGCAGTTCCGCTGAGCGCTCTGCAATCCGAGTCGAGCCCGAACGAGCTCCGAGTGGAGCCAACCATCTCGAGCTGGCGTAAGCCGCTCGAACGCTTGGCCATGGGGCATGCTTGCCGCTACAGCTTCGAGCTGCCACTGGACTTTGCGCGGAGCGCGGCTCCGCGCCAGGCATTCATTCATCAGCCACCCTCGCTGTTCGAGACCGCCTGGTCGCACGAAACCGGAACGAGCGTGATTTGGACCGTGTGGTCAGGTGGCCCCAAGGCCATCGCTTTGGCCAAGGAAACCGCCGTTCAGCGCGAGAAGCTGGCGCTGGGCGCACTCGCCAACTTGCTCACCGTCCCCGAATCTAACCTGCTCGACGCGCTGCTCGGGCCAGCCCGCGCCCATGACTTCTCGAACGATCCCAGGTTACTCGGAGCGTACAGCTTTTGCCGCCCGGGCGGCGCGCGCGACAGTGAATCGCTCGCGGCTCCTGTCGGGGACGCGCTGTTCATGGCCGGAGAGGCCACTGATCGCGAGTACCCGGGCACCGTCGCAGGCGCCATCGCCAGCGGCGAGCGTGCGGCTCGGCAAGCGATCGCCGCGCTCGAGCGCCGTCCTCGTGCGTGACAACTCTGCGTCAGCGTGGCGTTTGGTGCGATCAGTTTAGCCACAGCGTGGAGGCAGCGCGGCCCAGTACCTGCGTAGTCGCGGCCTTCTTTTCTCGGCACGTGATTTGCTGAGTAGCCGCGTCGCTCTCGCCAACGGAAGCTCATGCGCGCCTCTCCTCCGTCGCTCTCGCTCGAATCCTGGGCTGTTCGCCTTTCGTTCGATGTTCACCCGGGCCAGCCCATCGTGCTCGCTTTCAGCCACGCGATCGGCTTGCGTGAATCACCGGAATTGCGCCGCATCCGCGCCGAATTGCGCGGTCTGGGCGCGGCGCTGCTCTGGTTCGACGGCACGCAAGTGTTCACGTTCCAGCCCGATGACGCGCTCGATCTCAACGGCACGAGCCGCAGCTTCGCCGTCGCTGCGCGCCGCGATCTGCGAACGAGCTGCGGGCTCGAGCCCGAAGCCAATGACGATCACGAGCTGAGCTTGGTCGTCGTCTCCGGCGAGGGCATCGTCGTCGGCCGACATCGAGCGAGCGCGAACGATGGCTTGCGAGCGTTGGCCGACGCGCTCACCATTGCCGGCCGCGAGGTGATTGCACCGCGCCACCCGCTGTTCCTCTCACGGCGTGACGTCGTCTTGGCAAGCTTGGTGGGAGCGTTCGCGCTGCTCGCCAGCGGCGGCTGTGACAAGCCTCCGCCCAAGCCTGCGCCCACTCCGAGCGCCGAGCCTCAGCCGCTTGCCAAGACGGTTCAATTGACGTTGAACATCAACGGCCAGCCGCACTCGTTGGAAGTCGAACCGCGCGTGTCCCTGCTCGACGCTTTGCGCGAACGGCTGTCCCTCACGGGTAGCAAAAAGGGCTGCGATCATGGGCAATGCGGGGCATGCACGGTGCTCGTCGATGGCCGCCGGGTGAATGCGTGTTTGACCCTGGCCGTCATGGTCGGAAACGCGCCCATCACCACCATCGAGGGCCTGGCCCAGGGCGAGCACTTGCACCCGATGCAAGCCGCCTTCGTGAAAGAAGATGCGCTGCAATGCGGCTACTGCACCCCGGGGCAAGTCATGAGCGCGCTCGGGCTCGTCCGTGAGAACCGCGCCCATAGCGACGCCGAAGTGCGCGAGCACATGAGCGGCAACATCTGCCGCTGCGGCGCGTACAGCAACATCGTGGCGGCAATTCAACGCGCACGCAGCGAAAGCACCCACGGATGAAGGCCTTCGACTATGCTAAACCGAGCGACGAGGCCGCCGCCATTCGCGCCGGCTCCACGCCGAGTGCGCGCTACATCGCCGGCGGCACGCTGCTCGTGGATTTGCTGCGCTTGAATGTGGAGCAGCCCGAGCTGGTCATCGATCTCAACGGTCTTGCTTTTGGTGCCATCGAAGTGTCTGCAAGTGGCTTGCGCATCGGGGCGCTGGTCAAAAATAGCGATTTAGCGGAGCACCCGGCGGTCCTCGCGGACTACCCGGTGCTCGCGCAAGCGCTCTTGTCGGGTGCCTCGCCGCAGATCCGCAACATGGCCAGCTTGGGCGGCAACCTGCTGCAACGCACGCGCTGCGCCTATTTTCGCGATTCGTCAGTGAGCGCCTGCAACAAGCGTCAACCGGGCTCGGGCTGCGCGGCCCTCGGCGGCTACTCGCGCATGCACGCCGTGCTCGGCGTGAGCGACCAGTGCATTGCCAGTCATCCGTCCGACCTGTGCGTGGCCCTGCTCGCGCTCGACGCCCAGGTGCACACACGCGGTCCGAGCGGTGAGCGAACCATTGCCATGGCAGACTTCCACACCCTGCCCGGCGCAAATCCCGAGCGCGAGAGCGTGCTCGTGCCCGGCGAGATCGTGAGCGCAGTCTCGATCCCGAAGTCGGGCTTTGCGCACCGCTCCGCGTACGTCAAAGCCCGGGACCGCGCCTCTTACGCCTTTGCTCTCGCCTCCTCGGCCGCCGCCTTGGAGCTCGAAGGGAACACCATTCGCAGCGCGCGGGTCGCACTCGGCGGCGTAGGCACCAGGCCCTGGCGCTGCCCAGAGGTCGAGCGCGCGTTACTCGGAAAACCGGCCACAATCGACAGCTTTCGCAGTGCCGCGGCCCTCGCGCTGAACGACGCCAAAACCACCCCAGACAACCAATTCAAGGTCGAGCTCGGCCGGCGCGTGATCGGCCGCGCGCTCGAGGAGGCCAGGAATCGACCATGACCGAGCTCAGCGTCGGACGCGCGCTCGACCGGGTCGACGGCCCGCTCAAGGTCACCGGGCAGGCCCAATACGCCGCGGAGATCCCGGTCGCGAACGTGGTGCACGCCGTCATCGTGACGAGCCCGGTGGGCCGCGGACAGCTGATCGCCGTCGACAGCACCGCGGCCGAGAAAATCCCCGGCGTGCTGCACGTGATCACCTCCGCGAACGCACCGAAGTTGCCCGGCGCCAAGACCAAAGCGGACGCGAACGACCGCCTCCTGCAACTGCTGCAGGACGACGAGATTCACTACAGCGATCAGCCCATCGCGCTCGTCATTGCCAGCACGCTCGAAAGCGCGCAAGAGGGCGCAGCGGCCGTGCACGCGAAGTTTTCGGTCGCGCCGCTCACGGTCAAGCTCGACCCCGCTTCGCCCGATGGCTACGCACCCAAGAAGGCGGGCCCGAGCGGCCCGGCCGATTCGACGCGCGGCGATCTCGAATCTGGCTTGAAACAAGCCAAAGTGCGCGTTGACGAGACGTACACCACGCCGGTCCAAAACCACAATCCGATGGAACCGCACGCGCTGACCGTGGTCTGGCAGGGCGATGAGCACGTGACGCTGTACGACACGTCACAGGGCATTTTCGGAGTGCGCAAGAAGATCGCCGCCCTGTTCGGGATCCCGGCCGAGAACGTGCGTGTCATCTCGCACTTCGTGGGCGGCGGCTTCGGTTGCAAGGGCACACCTTGGTCGCACGTCGGCTTGTGTGCGCTCGCGGCGCGCGTCGTCAAGCGCCCGGTCAAGCTCGCGCTGACTCGCCAGCAGATCTTCTCGCTCGTCGGGCATCGGCCTTCGACCATTCAGCACGTCGTCTTGGGCGCCGATGCTGCGGGCAGGCTCACGGCCATTCAGCACGAGGTCTGGTCCGAGACCGCGCGCTTCGACGAGTTCGTGGAGCCAGCCGCGGTCGCCACCCGCATGCTCTATTCCTGCCCGAACGTCAGCACCAGTCACCGTTTGGTCAAAGTCGACGTGCCAATTCCGACCTTCATGCGCGCGCCGGGCGAGTCGACCGGCACCTTCGCGCTCGAGTCCGCGCTGGACGAGCTCGCAATGGCGCTGAAGCTCGACCCGCTCGAGCTTCGGCTGCGGAACTACGCCGAACGCGACGAAGGCGAAGGCAAGCCCTGGTCGAGTAAATCGCTCCGCGAATGCTACCGCCAGGGGGCCGAGCGCTTCGGCTGGGCCAAACGGCGCGCTGAGCCACGGTCGCTCCGCGAAGGCCACGCGCTCATCGGCTACGGCATGGCCAGCGCGACCTATCCCGCGCGGCAAAGCGGCTCGTCCGCGCTCGCGCGCTTGCGCAAGGACGGTAGCGTGCTCGTGCAAGCCGGCTCGCAGGACATCGGCACCGGCACTTACACGATCATGGCCCAGATCGCGGCGGACGCCCTCGGTCTGCCGGTCGAGCGCGTCCGCTTCGAGCTCGGCGACACGGCCATGCCCGAAACGCCGGTCTCCGGCGGCTCTCAGACCGCGTCGAGCACCGGCTCCGCCGTGAAGCTTGCCGCGCTCGCCCTGCGCGACAAGCTGCTCGGCCTCGCTCTCAGCGACGAAAAATCACCGCTCCATGGGCTCGCGGCGAGCGAAGTTCAATTCGTGGGCGGCCAGCTGTCGGCTCGCAACGGCAAGCAGACGGACTCACTGAGTGCGCTCGTCGAGCGCTCGGGACAAGCCGAAATCACCGCTCAGGCGTCGACCAAGGAAAAAGAAGAGCGCAAACAGTTCTCGCTCCACTCGTTCGGCGCCCACTTCGTAGAAGTACGCGTCGACGAGGACACCGGTGAGGTGCGCGTGGCACGCGCGGTGGGCGCGTTTGCGGCGGGTAAAATCTTGAATCCCAAGACCGCGCGCAGCCAATTCTTGGGCGGCATGGTATGGGGCATCGGCTTTGCTCTCCAAGAGCACACCGTGCGGGATCCGCGCACCGGGCGGGTGGTGACCCGTGACTTGGCGGACTACCACGTGCCCGTCAACGCCGACATTGCGGGACTAGACGTGATCTCGGTCGACGAGCAAGACCCGCACGTGAACGAGATCGGCGCCAAAGGCATTGGCGAAATCGGCATCACGGGCATCACCGCCGCCATCGCCAATGCCGTCTACAACGCCACTGGCAAGCGCGTCCGCGATTTGCCCATCACCTTGGACAAGCTCATATGAGCGAGCTTGCTCGGATCCACGCGGCGGCGCGCGACGCCGAGGCACGCGGGCAGTCGCTGTGGCTCGCGACGGTGATGCGCGTGCGCGGCTCTGCGTATCGGCATGCCGGCGCGCGGCTCTTGTTCTCGGCCGAGCAAGCGCTGGCCGGCTCGGTCAGCGGCGGTTGCCTGGAAGCAGGTATCGTGCGTAAGGGGCCCTGGTTGGCTCGTGAACGCCCGGTGTGCGTGCATTACGAAGGCACGCGCAGTGACGACGACGACGAGACGCCGCGCGGGACCGGTTGCGACGGCAGCGTCGACATTTTGCTGGAGAAGGCCGCATTCGCATGGCCAGGGAGCGTGCTCGGCGCCCTCCAGCGCTGCCTCGAAGGCGAACGGCGCAGCGCGCTCGTCACAGTGTTCGAAAGCAGCGATCACTCGATTGCGATCGGCGGGCGGCTGATCTTGCACGAAAGCGGCGAGCTCACCGTGACCGGCCTCCCCGGCTCGGCCATTCCTGCGTTGGCAGAGGTAGCCGGGCGCGCGTTGCTCGAGCCCCGTCCTCGCGCGCGCAACGTGCAGGGCGCGGGCTTCGATGCGCTGCTCGAAGTGTTCGAGCCGCCACCGCACTTGTTCGTGTTCGGTTCCGGGCCGGACGCGGTGCCCGTCGTCGAGCTGGCCGTCGCCCTCGGGCTCGGAGTCACGGTGTGCGATCCGAATCCCCGCCTCGCGGTGCGTGAGCGGTTCTCTGCGTTGGCGGAGCTACACTTGGGGAGCTTGGACGGCGTGCGGCCGAAGCTCGAGGCGCGTCGCCGCGCGCTGGCCGTGGTGATGTCCCATCACTACCCGACAGACAGCGCTGCGCTGGGCCTGCTCCTCGATTCACCCGCGGTGTACATCGGCGTGCTGGGCCCGAGACGGCGCAGCGAGCGAATCTTGGGCGAGCTCTTCCCACACTCCGGCGAGCGGCGCGCGCGGGCGCTGGCCCGGCTACACGCGCCGATCGGCCTGGACTTGGGCGCGGAAACACCAGCGCAAATCGCGCTCTCGATCATCGCGGAGATCCAGGTCGTGCTCGCAAGCGCCAGCGCGCTTTCGCTATCGGCAAGCGCTCGCCCGATTCATCGCCAAGACAGCGTGCTCGAAGTGCAGCCATTGCCGAAGCTGGCGCGGACGGGAACCGGATGAGCGCGCGCGTCGCCTGCGCAGTGCTGGGAGCGGGCGCATCGCGACGGCTCGGCTACCCGAAGCAGCTCGCGCTCCATCGCGGGGTGCCGCTCGTACGCTGGGCCGCGCTGTGCGCCACGCGCTCGACGGCGTCAGAGACGGCACTCGTCGTCGGCGCGCATGGGCAAGAGGTCTCCGCGGCCGTCGCTGGCCTACCGCTGACGGTGCTCGACAACGCCGAATGGAGCGAGGGCCTGGCATCGTCGATCCGTTGCGCGGTGACTTGGGCCACGCAGCGCGACTGCGCGGGCCTCCTGCTCGTGCTCTGTGATCAGCCGCGCCTGACGGCGCCGCACCTGTCGCATTTGGTCCACCTCTTCGATCAGGGCGGCATCGCCGTCGCGTCTCGCTACGCCGGGAAAAACGCGGTACCCGCGATTTTTTCGCGCCTGGACTTCGCGGCATTGGGCGCGCTGCGAGGCGACAACGGCGCCGGCCCGCTGCTCAATAGCGGCGCACTGGTGGTCGACGTGGCCTGGCCGGACGGCGCCTACGATGTCGATACCCCAGAAGAAGCGCGCGCGTTGCTGAAGAGTAGCGAGGAATCTCCATGAAGCGGCTCAAAGCGGTCCTGCTCGACGTCGACGGCACGTTGGTCGACAGCAACGACGCCCACGCGCAAGCCTGGCAAACGGTGCTCGAACGGAACGGCTTTCCCGTTCCCTTCGAACGGGTGCGTGAGCTGATTGGCAAAGGCGGGGATAAGCTGTTGCCGGAGGTCACCGGCCTAGAGGTCGATTCGGCGGACGGCCAACGCATGGCACACGAGCGCAGCGCGCTCTTCGCACACGTTTACCTGCCTCAGCTGCGGCCTTTTCCGGGTGCCCAGGCGCTCGTGCAGCGCTTCAGCCAGGCCGGCCTCGAGCTCGTGGTGGCGAGCTCGGCAACGGCCGCGGAATTGCGGCCTTTGCTCGACCTGTGCGGCGCCCTGCCCTTCATTTCCCATCAAACGTCGTCCAATGATGCCGCGCACTCCAAGCCGGATCCAGATATCGTCCAAGTGGCGCTGCGCAAAGCCGGCTGCGCGCCGTCGGAAGCGGTGATGCTCGGCGATACGCCGTATGACGTGGAGGCGGCCGTGAAGAGCGGCGTACGCGCGGTCGCCCTGCGTTCGGGCGGGCACCCCGATTCAGCCTTCGCACAAGCGGTCGCGCTGTATGACGACGCAGCGGACTTGCTCCGACACTTCGAGGGCTCGATCTTCGATGTGCCGGGCGCGTACTGACGCTTTGTGACTCGCCATGACATTCCGTCTCGCGCAAGTCTGCGCTGGGCGCGGTTTTTCTCGGCCTGCACAACGCAGGGTACTGGCGCGTCACTTGCAGATTGCGCGCTCATGAAAAAGAGCTCGCAGAAGGCGCCCCCGGGCCGGGCAAGTGCCGGTCGATCACCCGCAAACACGTCAGAAGCCGGTAATGCCGGCGAGCTGCATCAGCTGGCCTCTGGCAGGCACCCGAACTTGACCACGAATCAGGGCACGCCTATCTCGGACAATCAGAACTCGCTCAAATCTGCCCCGCGCGGCCCGGTGCTGCTCGAGGACATGATCTTACGCGAGAAGATCACGCACTTCGACCACGAGCGCATCCCGGAGCGCATCGTGCACGCGCGCGGATCGGCCGCTCACGGTTTCTTCGAGCTCACGCAATCGCTGTCCAAGTTCACGACGGCCAAGGTGCTGACCGAGGTGGGTGAGAAGACCGAGCTGTTCATGCGCATCTCCACCGTCGCTGGCGGCGCAGGCTCGGTGGATACGCCGCGGGACGTGCGCGGCTTTGCCGTCAAGTTCTACACCAAAGAGGGCAACTGGGACTTGGTGGGCAACAACATCCCCGTATTCTTCATCCAGGACGCGATCAAGTTCCCCGACTTGATCCACGCCGTGAAGATGGAACCCGATCGCGGCTTTCCCCAATCGGCGACGGCTCACGATACGTTCTGGGACTTCATCTCGCTCACGCCCGAGTCGATGCACATGGTGATGTGGATCATGTCCGATCGCACGTTGCCGCGCTCGCTGCGCATGATCGAAGGCTTCGGCGTGCATAGCTTTCGTCTGCTCGATGCCGACGGTAAGTCGACCTTCGTCAAGTTCCACTTTCGGCCCAAGCTCGGCTTGCAGTCGACGATTTGGGACGAAACGGTGAAGCTTGCTGGCGCCGATCCGGACTTTCAGCGCCGTGACTTGTTCGAAGCCATCTCTAGCGGAAACTTCCCGGAGTGGGAGCTAGCCGTTCAGTTGTTCACGGAAGAACAGGCCTCCGAATTTCCCTTCGATCACTTGGACGCCACCAAACTGATCCCGGAAGAGCTCGTGCCGCTCAAAGTGATCGGCCGTATCGTGCTCAACCGCTGGCCGGACAACTTCTTTGCCGAGACCGAGCAGGTCGCCTTCTGCCCGTCGCATCTGGTACCCGGCATCGATTTTTCGAATGATCCTTTGTTGCAAGGCCGGCTGTTCTCTTACCTGGACACGCAGCTCTCTCGCCTGGGCTCGCCGAACTTTCACCAGCTACCTGTGAACGCGCCGAAGTGCCCATTCGCGAATCAACAGCGCGACGGGCACATGCAAATGGCGCGTCCCAAGGGGCGCGTCGCGTACGAGCCGAGCTCGCTCGACCCAACGTCGGCTCGCGAAACGCCGCAAGGTTTCCGCAGCGCGGCCACGGAGGACGACGGCAGGAAGGGCCGCATTCGTCCTGAGAGCTTCGCCGATCATTACAGCCAAGCCCGTCAATTCTACCGCAGCCAAAGCGCGCCCGAGCAAGCGCACATCGCCTCGGCGCTGGTGTTCGAGCTGTCGAAGGTCGAGCACCCGCACGTGCGCGCGGCAGTCGTTGGCCACTTGCGGAACATCGACTCCACATTGGCCAAGCGCGTGGCCGATGGGCTCGGCTTGTCGCCGTTGCCCGAAGCGCCGAAGCCCGCCGTACCGGTCACCGATCAGCCTCCCTCACCCGCTTTGCAAATCATCGGCAAGATGAAGCCCACCTTGGAAGGACGAGCGGTGGGCATCCTGATCGCCGACGGCTCGGACGCCAAGCTGATCCAATCGCTCACCAAGGCGATCACCGCGGCGGGTGCGATGGTGAAAATCGTGGCGCCGAAAGTCGGTGGCGCGACCGTCTCCGACCGCACGCAGCTCGCGGCGCACGGTCAGCTCGCCGGCACTCCGTCGGTCGTGTTCGACGCCGTGGCCGTGATCTTGTCGGACGCTGGCGCGAAAGCGCTGTCCAAGGAGGGTGCGGCGATCGACTTCGTGCGCGATGCGTTCGGGCACTTGAAAGCGATTGCCGTCGATGCCGGCGGCGCCGCGCTGCTCGAAGCGGCCGGCATCGAGCCAGACGAAGGAGTGCTCGAGGCGCGCGACGCCAAGGGGTTCATCGCGCAAGCCAAAACGCGGCAGTGGGCGCGTGAGCCCAAGGTGCGCACTCTCGCGTGATGCCACTAAGGTGCCGGCTCGCGCGGCGGGCCGGCACGCTGCGCTCAGGCGCGCGCGGTTTGGCGAATTGAGTCGGCGACGGCGGCGACCATGACCGCCGGCTCGACGGGCTTGGCGACGTGCGTTTGGAAGCCCGCCTCGAGCGCAAGCCGCTGATCCTCACGCCGGGAGTACGCCGTCAGCGCGATGGCGGGCAAGCGCTCGGAAGTAAAACCGCGCGCGCGAACCGCGCGAATCAACGCATAGCCGTCTTCACCGGGGAGCCCGATATCGCTCAGCAACACGTGGGCATCGAAGTTGACCAAGCGAGCCAGCGCTTCGTCGGCGCTCCCGGCTTGTTCGATGTGTGCTCCCTGCTGCTTGAGCACGGTCACCAAGAGATCGCGCGCGTCCTCGTCGTCTTCGACGACCAAGATCCGGACATTGGCGAGCCGACCGACGGGCAAGTCATGGTTCGTCGCCGAGGGCGTCGGGCTTGGCCGGTCACTCTCACCGGTTCTGGAGACCCGAGTTTGATCGCCGGGTAGCGTGATCGTAAACGTAGCTCCGTGTCCCTCTCCGCCACTACTGGCGTTCACCAAGCCGCCGTGAGCGGCCACGATGTGGCGCACGAGGGCCAGCCCCAGACCGAGCCCGGAGTGCCGCCGGGTCGCGGCGTCGTCCTCTTGCCGAAAGCGATCGAACACATGGGGCAAGAACTGCTTGGCGATCCCCTTACCCGTGTCGCGCACGCAAATGATCAGCGCCGCTTCGCGGCTGGACACATCCAAGCTGATGCTGCCGCCCGGGGCCGTGAACTTGACGGCGTTCGCGAGCAAATTGCCAATCGCTTGCTGTAGTCGATCCGAATCGCCACGCAAGCGCAGCCCACCTTCTTGGACGTTGATGTCCAGCTGCAGGTGCTTGGCGTCGGCCGACGGCTTTGCCGCGTCGAATGCGGCGCGCGCCAGGTTCCCGAGGTCGATCGTCGAGATCTCCAAATGCAATTTGCCGGAGATGGCGCGCGTGGTATCGAGAATGTCCTCGATCAGCTGCACCTGCATCTGGGCATTGCGCTGAATCGTTGCCAGACCGCGCTTCAAGCTCTCGGCGTCCAACGTGCCTTCGCTGAGCAACCGCGCCCAGCCCAAGATCGAATTGAGCGGCGTGCGCAGCTCGTGGGACACCGTAGCCAAGAACACGTCCTTGGCCCGATTTGCTTCTTCCGCAGCTTCGCGCGCGCGCCGAGTCGCGAGCTCGGTTCGCTTCAAGCTGTCGTACAAGAGCTTGCCTCGGGCCAGCGTGCCAACCCGCGCCAAGAGCTCCGCCGGGTCGAAGCTCTTGGTGACGAAGTCGTTGGCGCCAGCGGCCAAGCCCTCGAGGAGGTCGTCTTGTCCGCCGGTCGCAGTGAGGATCAAAATCGGGAGGCTGGCTTCGTCGTATTGTTGACGCAGGAAGCGGCACACCTCGAGGCCCGACATTTGCGGCATGTGCCAATCGAGGACCAGCACGTCCGGCCGCTCACCGCCCGCCAAGCGCTCCAGCACGGGCGGGCCATCGACGAACACTTGCACCACGTATTGCTCGCTCAACACGCGTCGCGCGATGTCCCGCTCCACGGGGCTGTCGTCGACCAGCCAGATTTGAGCGCGCTCGTTCGCGGTAGACGACGGAGGGCGACTTTCCATTGATGTCATTGCAGAGCAGCGCGTTACGGACACGAGGTTCCCTGCGCCGGCGCATTCTAAACCAAACTCGCAGCGGGCAACTGGCTATTCGCGCCCCCGCATGTGGCATTGCGCCTCGGAGGCAGGGCCCGCACGCGCTTGACCGGGCGCTGGGCGCGCCATAGCCTGCCTGAGGCGGCGTGAAATGACGGAAGTTCTGGTGGTCGACGACAGCAAGGTCATGCGTGACATGATCGTGGCGTGTCTGAGGGCGGTTCCAGAGACCAACTTCGTTCACGCCTCGAGCGGCCTCGAGGCCATCGAGCGGCTCTCGCTATCGCCGTTCGACCTGATGGTGCTCGATCTCAATATGCCGGACATCGGCGGAGTCGAAGTCCTCGAGTTCGTGCGCGGCCAAGATACTCTGCGCGCGCTACCGGTGCTGATCGTGACCACGCGCGGCGACGACCAATCGCGCGAACAAGTTCTGAAGGCCGGCGCGACGAGCTTTTTGGCCAAGCCCTTCACGCCTGATTCGATCATCGCCGAAGTCCGCGCAATCCTCGCTGGTAGCGCGGAGTTGGACGCGTGACCCCGGCTGCCGATCTCAAAGAGTTCATCGCCGCCTACCTGGT
>JBEQTH010000085.1:0-70830 GCA_040348785.1 Myxococcales bacterium
ACCGAGCTACACAAAGGGATCTACGTGACGTTGCTCGATCCGAACGCTTCGGCTGAAATCAAAGCCTATGCGCTCCGGCACGTGGATGCGCGCTTTGGCTGGCTCGATGCGCAACTCCAAGGGCGTACTACGTTGCTGGACGAGTTCTCGATCGCCGACGCTTACTTGTTTGCGGTGCTCAATTGGTCGGCCGTGACGCCGGTCGACCTCGAGCGTTGGCCAGCGGTTCACGCTTATCACGAAGGGCTGCGCACGCGCCCCAGTGTGGCACGCGCATTCGCCGAGGAGCTCGAGCTGTATCGTCGCGAGCTGCTCGAAGCGAAAGCAAGCTAACGAAGGGGCGCCGCGGCAACGCGCCGCCAGCGCGCGCCGTGCCAGGGACGGAATCGGCACGATCTGCGGCTGGGCGTCAGTGACGTCGCTGAGCCGAGCAACGCCAGTCTTCCCCATCCCGCGCGCAGTGGCCGCTGCGGCCACGAGCACGGGATCGGGGGAAGACCGTAGGCGCGCAGGCCGGCGCAGCCGGCCGAGCACCTACGAGTTGGGGCAACTCAACCATGCGGCGTCGTACAAGTGGCCCCTGTCGGCGTCCCGCCGGTCGTGGCGCAGGCTTTTTCGGTGCCGAGCGAGCCGTAGACGTTGAGCTCGTGTATCGACCACCAGCCCGTGCCTGAAGTTCCCGGTCGCGACTTTGTCGACCATCTTTTGGCCGGTCGAGAAGCAGGTAGTTTGCACGCCGTCGAGCGCCATCACGGGCGCGTTGTTGTTGTCGGTCGAGGTCGAACAGTCAGATGCGGTGTCCACTCTCGATTTTATTCTGGGCCGCGGCGCAGGCTTTCGAGAGACGGCCGCGTTTCGCCACAGCCCCCGGCTGCTGGTGAAAAATTATTCGCCAACTGGAACCTGCGCTGCCCGCGTTCCCTCCCGCGGATGGGGGTTCGCGCTCCTCCGCTGAGGGTTAGTCGGCGGAGCTCGCCTACGCCCGGGAGGGGGCTGCCCTTGGGACGCGGGAAGCGGCGCGGAGATTGCTCTTGGGGGGGTATGGCCCACGACGAAGCGCACACCCAGCACAGTGAGCACATAGTCGAAGTCCCGCGCAGAACGCCCTCCAAGCGACCGGTGACGCGGCGGTCAGTCGCGAGTTTGAGCGTGGCGCTTTGCCTCGCGATCGCAGGATTGGCGATCGCAGTCGGGATTGCGCGCGAGCAACGCGCCAACGCGGATGCACGCACCCGCGACGCGGTGCAGCGTGAGGCGCTGAAGGACGGCTGGGATACGCTGAGCGCTCTCGCCGCGCAGCATACGCCGTCGGTGTCGGCGCCAGCTGCGCCGCAGCCGACCGAGCGCAACGTGGTGATCGTCAATGTACCGCCTCCGGTAGCGACCTCCCCGGCTGTGGTCGCGCCCGTCGTGGCCACGCCCTCGACCGCGACGACGAACGAGCAGCTGCAAGCGATGCCGCCCGCGCCACCTGCGACGATGAGCGCGCCGCAATCTGCGCCTACCGTCGTGGCCGTGCCAGCGTCGCAACCCGCGGGCAACGCGCAAGCGACGAGCAACGCACAAGCGACGAGCAACACGCAAGCGACGAGCAACAACAACGGAGCCTCGGCGCCGAGTGTGAGCCCGGTGCTGGACAGCGTGTTGTGTGGCCCAAACACGTGTAACTCCGGGATGGTCTGCTGCAACCCAAGCTGCGGGATTTGCGCTGCGCCGGGCGCGACCTGCGACACGAGCCTTTGTAGCAACCCCATCACCTATCCGGCGAGTCAGTCGTGTGGCTTGAGCACCTGCAACATCGATAGCGTGTGTTGCAACGCCAGCTGCGGTATCTGCACCGCGCCCGGCGGGAGCTGCTCGCAGCGCGCTTGCGGTTGAGAGCAACGACTCGACATGACTCGAGTGTGACGGCGCGCTCTCTCGAGCACGTCACACTCGAGTGATGACCGATCGCGCGCTCGCGACCTATGTGCGAGATCTCAAGCCGTTGCTGCCGCCGGGCATTTTCAAGCCCGCGCGGAGTCGGTCGTGGTGGCTACCCGTACACCTGGCGTCGCTCACGCTCGGCTGGTGCGCGCTGTCAGGGCATTGGTTGCCCTGGTTTGCGGCTCCGTTGCTGTCGTTGGTTTTGGGCGCAAGCTTCGCGGGCCTCACCTTCCTCGCCCACGAGACGCTACACGGTGCCGTGGTGCGTCACGCTCGTTTGAGGCACGTGGTGGGCTGGCTCGGGTTCTCGCACTTCTTCGTCTCGCCGCGGCTGTGGGTTGCGTGGCACAACCGCGTTCACCACGGCAACACGCAGCACCCGAACGCCGATCCAGACGCTTATCCGACCTTGGTTGCGTACCGGCAGAGCCGTTCTCTGCGCATCGCGTCACGGGTGGCGCCTGGGCGCAGCCGCATTCTGGGCGTGTTTTCGTTGCTGATCGGCTTCTCGGTGCAGAGCGCGCACATGCTGTTCGTAGCCGGCAGGCGCGGCTACTTGACCCCGAGGCAGCACGCTTACGCGGTTTTGGAGACGCTGCTCGGCGTCGGCGTTTGGTCTGCGCTAGCAGTTTGGATGGGCGCCCTGCCGTTCTTGTTCGGGTTCGTGCTCCCGCTCTTGGTCGCCAATGGCATCGTGATGAGCTTCATCCTGACCAACCACTTGCTGAGCCCGCTCACGACCGTGAACGATCCGCTGGCGAACTCGCTGACCGTGAGCACGCCGCGCTGGCTCGAATGGCTGACGCTCGGGTTCGGCTTTCACGTCGAGCACCACTTGTTCCCGGCCATGAGCGCGCGGCATGCGCCGACTGTGCGCGGTCTGCTGCAGGCGCTGTGGCCCAATCGCTATCAGTCGCTGCCGCTGCTCCGCGCCACGGCGGCGCTGCATCGCAGTCCGCGCATTTACAAAACTGCGACCGTTCTCACCGACCCAGAAACGGGCGCCGAGTGGCCGACGCTCGCCGCCAAAACCGCGCCCACGCGTGCACCTCGAAAGCGCGGCTCCTGGCGCCTATTGCGCGGCACGCGGGTGCATCGAACTGCTTAGGGTTCCTGCCCGAAGCGGTAACGGCGTTCGCGCAACTGTTACCTGATGTGTCGACGAAGCTCGGAACTGCTCCGGTGGTTGGTCGCTAATTTCACCGACTCGTCACCGGTGTTCCGCATCGACGTCACCCGCCGGTCGCTCACTTCCCGGCCTGAAAACTCGATTTCACCCGCTGTTCTTGGGCTCTGGGCTGGCGCTGCTCGCCGCCTGTCACGACCACGCCGATCTCGGCGCGGCACCCGCCGCATCGAGCGTCGCCTCGCTGCCGCCGACACCGAAACCCGCGCCTTCCTCGGCCACGGCCAAGGCCTTCAATGCCGAAGACCGCTTCAGCAAGCGGCCGTACGTCCCCGACGTGATGGAGCTCGGGCGTGTGCTGTTCAACGACCCCGATCTTTCGGCGTCGAAGAAGATGTCCTGTGCAACCTGCCACGATCCGCGTTTTGCTTACGGACCGAACAACGACCGCTCGACTCAGCTGGGCGGTCCCGACGGCACGACAACGGGCCTACGCGCGGTCCCCTCGCTCCGCTACCAGCAAGCCGTTCCGCCGTTCACGGAGCACTACTACGAAGAGGGTGGTGACGAGAGCGATCAAGGTCCGACCGGCGGGCACACCTGGGACGGCCGCGCCGACACGCTCCACGATCAGGCACGTCTGCCGCTCACTTCGCCGTTCGAGATGGCCAATGCCAGCATCGACAGCGTCGTTGCCAAGGTCGCGGCGGCCAGCTACGCGCCGCGCTTCAAACAGGTGTTCGGGGATGACGTGTTCAGCGACGCCACGCGTGGAACGACCGCCGTCCTGCTCGCGCTCGAGGCGTTCCAGCAAATACCGAAAGAGTTCTACCCATATACCAGCCGTTACGATGCCTCGCTGCGCGGGCAGGTACAGCTCACTCCGCAAGAGCTGCGCGGGTTTGCGCTGTTCAACGACAAGAGCCGAGCCAACTGCGCGCACTGCCACCCGAGCCAGCCGCGCACCAGCGGCTTCCCCGCGTTCACCGACTTTGGCTTCAACGCGATCGCGGCTCCGCGCAACGCCGCCATCCCGAACAACGTGGATCCGACCTTTTTCGACCTCGGCCTGTGTGGCCCGCTGCGGACCGATCTCGGCACTCACCACGAGTACTGCGGCGCCTTCCGCGCGCCCACGCTACGCAACGTGACGATGCGCAAAGCATTCTTCCACAACGGCGTGCTGCACCGGTTGGAAGAGGTGATCGACTTCTACCTCACGCGCGATAGCAATCCGCGGAAATGGTATCCGAAGGGCACGGCTCACGCGCGCTACGACGACTTGCCGGCGGATGCTCAAAAAAACGTGAATCAGGAGCCACCTTTTGGACGCAAGCGGGGGCAAGCGCCCGCGCTCGACAAGGCCGAGATCAAGGATTTGATCGCGTTCCTGGACACGCTGACGGACGCCGATCTCGTCGCTCCGGCAGCGGGCAAGCCGTAATACGAAACAGCGCGGTGCTGGCTGGGCCGACACCGCGCTGCTCGCACGACGAGATCAGGGCAGGTTCAGCGCGTTTGTCAGATCGCCCATCTTGGTGCCGTTGGCGGCAACCAGCGCGGCATCACGCGCAGCGACGCCTGGCAACGTGGCCGTAGCGAAGCGGCGCGAGATCAGGCGCGTGATCGACGCCGTGTCGTATTGAGTATGGTCGACGGTGTGTGCCTTGGCATACGGCGAGATGATGAGGGCCGGGACGCGCGTGCCCGGTCCGAGCTTGTCGCCTTTGGGCGGCGCGACATGGTCCCATTGACCCCCGAACTCGTCGTAGGTGATGACGATCACCATGTGCGCCCACTGCGGGCCTGCCTTGAGCTTGGTCACGAGGTCGGCGATGTGCGTGTCGCCGTCATCTGCGTTGGCGTAGCCGGGGTGTTGGTTGAAGTTGCCGGTGGGCTTGTAGTACGCGACGTGCGGCAAGGTGCCCGCGGTGATGTCCGTGAGCAGCTTGGTGTAGTCCTTCAAGTGCTCGGCGCGCGCATCGGCGTGCGTCGCGGGATCGAACGCCGCGTAGAAGTTGAAGGGGTGATGATGCGCCTGAAAGTCCGGCGCACCCTTGGGCGTGGACGGTGCATAAATCACGGCGCGCGCCGCCGTGCTGGCTTGCGTCCCATCCGTGACCGCCGCATCCCAAGCCGTCGCGTACCAGGCCCAGCTCACGCCTTTAGACGTCAACAAGTCGCCGATCGTGGTTTGCGTCTGCGGAACCAAGGTGTTGGCGAGGCCGGCGTTGGCGTAGCGCGTGTCGACGGCGCCGGCGGCCGGTGCGTTGCCGCTCGGTTGGTAAGCGGGCTGCATGGTGTTGACACCCCTGTAGCCATCACCCGGACCGAAGTAGTCGGGCGGCGCAATGAACCCGGTCTTGAACGAGGGCGGGCCGTCGAGCGCAGAATCAGGCGTACCACTCGCGGGCGTCGCGCCGTTGGCGGGGATGTACGGGTTGACCGCTAGCTGCGGTACGCCCTTCGAGTTTGGCGGACCGAGCACGTTCAAGGACGATGCCGTCACGTTGGACGCCGGGATGCTCGGCGCGCAGGCGCAGATCAAGTACTGGTGATTGAGAAACGAGCCGCCGAACGCGCCTTCGAAGAAGTTGTCGGCGAGCACGTAGTCTTGGGCCAGCTTGTACATCGCCGACGCGCTGTAGTCGAAGTGGCCCATGGTCAAGCCGCCCGCGTCGAGCCAGGCGCCGAACATGTCGTTCGTTCCGCCGTTGATCTCCATGATGTTCTCGAAGAAACGATGGGTCAAATCGCGCGTCACGTCGCCCGTGGTGATGGCCGAGCCACCAGCCGGGACGAATGCTTGCTCGATCCCGAACGGCTTGTTCGGCAAGCCGCCAGTGAGCGCTTCGGCGACGACGGTGGGGCTGCCGGCGGCGGTCACGCCGCCCCAAGTCTTGGGCAACGTGGGCAGCACCGTCGTGCCATCGCGATCCTTTTGCGGCACGTACTTGTCCGTCGGGACGCCTTGCGCATCGATCACTTCGCTCAGGCCGTGTGCGTTCGGGAAGTTGCCGTACAAGCCGTCGAAGCTGCGGTTCTCGGCGTAGATCACGACGACCGTGTCGATGTCGTTGGCGAGCGGATCGACCGGAGGGACTCCAGGCCCTTCGCCGCCTTCGCCGCCTTCGCTGCTCGCCCCGGCATCGCCCGGTGCGCCTGCTTCCGAGCGCCCGGCTTGCGCGGTGCCACCAGCAACCGAGCCACCAGCGCCCGAATGTCCACCCGCCTGAGCGCCACCTTTACCAGCGCTCGCATTGCCTTCGCCGGCCTCACCGATGCCAGCACCCGCACCGCCCGGATTGGTGATGGTGTCGTCGCTGCTACAAGCGGACCACGCCATCACAGGCAATAATAGACAAAGTCCCGTCCCAATTTTTCGAAATGTCATGCGCGCGAGATTGCCGACCTCCGGTGACACCAGCGCGAAAGGCGAGTGTCTGTTTGTGAGCGGAATCCCTCGAAACACCGCATAAACATGCCCTTTTCTGACCCGCATGGGTTTGGCGACGGGGCATTTTGGGAACGCGCACTCAGCGCATACCGTGCGCCAAGATCGTGAGTTGGCGCAATGCCCACGCATCGTTCATCATCTCGTCATGCGTCGCGCGAAGACGTCACGCGAGGGCACTCGTGGCATGCGCGCGGAGATGCGCGGCGAGACCGAGGCCAAAAACGAGCGCCCAACGCGCTCGCTGGCGCAAACACCCCGAGTGCATAGCAACACGCGAGGCCCGCGCGCCGCTATTCGACTCTGCATGTGCAGAACTCCAGATCTCGAGTCTGGGGTCTCCACGAGCTCGCGAGTTGCGTGTCCCGCGTTCATGGCTGCCAACACGAGTCCGAGCGGCACGGTCCACCGCTCGGTGCCACGAAGCGCGGCATCAGGATCGACGCAGCGCGGAGCCCCGTGTTCCAGCCCGGACCGATATCGTTCCGAGCGCACGCCCGCGCCGTGCGCGCACACGCCCGCGCCCAGCCGTCTCTCATCAATCTCACAAATAGGCGCACGCGCACCACCCCCATCACCCGTTCGCGCAGCGAGCGCCAGACGAGCGCCAGACGAGCGCCAGACGAGCGCCGCACAATCAGGCGTGACACAGTTCGTAATCGCGGCTTCGCAATGGTCGCGGCGAGCATGCCAGCTCGCGCATGAAGTTTCGGCTCCAATCCCGAGCGCTTTGCGTTATCGTCCCGGGCTCGGGCGCCGAGCTGGGTATTGAACTCGCTGTCCATCGCGACTACGCTTTTTGCAGTCTATTTTTTAGCTCTTTGAGCTGACGGGCACATGGCACAAACCAATCGCTTTTCCGCGCTCGCGTCCCTCTTCGCCACCGCTTTCTTGGTCGCCGCGTGCGGCGGCAACCCCGAGGTCCCCAGTGTCGACGTCCCGCCCGGCGTCGCGGGCAGCGGCTCGGACAGCGGCGGCAACGGCAGCGGCGGTACCAAGTTCGACTTCGGCGGCGGAACGAGCGACGATGCGGGCACGAGCTCGGGCGGCGACGCAGGCACGTCGGGTGACGGCGGGCCGGTCTGTGGCGACGGCAAGCTCGAGGGCAAAGAGGCCTGCGACGACGGCAACACCACGCCCGGTGATGGCTGCGACGGCACCTGCTCTAAAATCGACGAAAACTGGAAGTGCCCCACGCCCGGAAAGAAGTGCGTCTATTCGCCGTCCGACGCGGTGTGCGGCAACGGCGTGCTTGAGACGGGCGAAAGCTGTGATTTGGGCAAAACCGGAAACAAGAGCAACAACGACGGCAGCAAGGGCTGTGCGGTCGATTGCCAGACCGTGCCCGGCTGGACTTGCCCGGCCGACGGCAGCGCTTGTACAAAAGACGCATATTGCGGCGACGGTAAGGTCACGACCACCATCGGTGAGCAGTGTGACGACGGCACGAACGACGGCGCGCACGGTTGTGATGTCGATTGCAAGGTGATCACCGGCTGGAAGTGCCCGGCCACCGGCGGCGCGTGCTCGGTCGACGTGAGCTGCGGCAACGGCAAGGTCGACTCGGGCGAGCACTGCGACGACCACAACCTGCGCAACTACGACGGCTGTTCCTCGACTTGCTTCGTCGAGGCCGGCTTCAGTTGCCCGCCCAACGGCGGCACCTGCACTCGCCTGTGCGGCAACGGCGTGCTCGACGCGGGTGAGGCCTGTGACGACAGCAATTTCTACTCGGGCGATGGTTGTTCCAGCAATTGCTCGATAGTCGAGACCGACTACACCTGTGCCACGGTTGGCCAGCCCTGCACGTACACCCCGCCCCCGCCGCCGTCCGAGTGCGGCAACGGCAAAATCGAGACGGGCGAGGTGTGTGACGACGGCAACGCCAACAGCGGGGACGGTTGCTCGAACTCGTGCGTAGTCGAGCCGGGGTGGAAGTGCGGCGCACAGAACACGGCCTGCGTCGCGGACAAATGCGGTGACCACATCGTGGCCGGCGCCGAGGTGTGCGACGACGGCATCAACAACACCACGAGCGGCTGCACTCCGAGCTGCACCGTCGCCCCCAACGCCACATGCACGGCCGACGGCAAGACCTGCGTGCCCATGGTGTGCGGCGACGGCAAAGTCACCGGCACCGAAACCTGTGACAGCGGCACGAACGACGGCAAGCACGGCTGCTCCACGACCTGCCAGACGATGACCGGCTGGATCTGCGCGTTGCCCGGCACGCCCTGTACCGAGGTGTGCGGCGACGGCATCGTGGTCGGCGACGAGCAATGCGACGAAAAGGGCGATGCCCTGTGTTGCACCGCGGCCTGCAAGCTGAAGCCGAACTACGTGTGCGATCCGAGCAAGACCCCGCACTCGCAGCCGGCCGCTCCTTACTGCGGCAACAGCGTGGTCAACGGACCTTCGAACGCCAACAACACCGTGCTCGGTAGCGAGCAGTGTGATGACGGCAACAAGATCCCGTTCGACGGTTGTTCGCCGACCTGCACCAACGAGCCGCTGTGCGGCACCATCAACACGTACCTCAATCCCGCCCCCGCCCCGACCACCTACCAGTGCTTCGCGCATTGCGGTGACGGCCTCGTGCTCGCGGGTGAAGAGTGCGACGACGGCAACACCGTCGACAACGACGGTTGCGACCACAACTGCAAAGTGGAAACCGTGCCGGGCTCGAACCCGCCGAAACCCGCTTGGACGTGCTCGCAGCCGCCGCCCAGCGCCGGCCTGACCCTGCCCGTCATCTGGCGTGATTTCACGCCGCGCACGCATCCCCAGTTCTCGGTCGATCCGCGGGACAACCGCCGCTTGCCGAACATGACGCTCAGCAAGCTCAAGGCCGTGAACGTGGGCGGCACGCGCCCCTACCGCTACGTGCCCGAGTACAACACCGCCTTCGTCTCACCGAGCTTCGGCGGCGGCGGCGCGCAGTACCAAGGCAAGGCCGATTGGACCATGAACGGTCCAGGCTGGGTTTCGGGCAGCGAAGGCGGCCACATCCCGCCTTGGATGCCCGCCAACGACCCGTACGCCGCGGTCGATAAGGTGTTGTGGGCCGACGACACCGGCGTCCTGAACACTGGCAACGCGAACGTGCTGCTCACCCCCGCGGGGCGCTTCCAGCAGTGGTTCATCGACGACGGCACCGTCAACATGAGCTTCCCGGGCAGCATCACGCTCTCGCCGACCGCGGTCACGGGTCAGTATCAGTACTCGTGCGACACCACCGCCTGCGACAGCGTGTTCGCCTCCAACCCGACGCCACCGAATCCGGTCGGCTTCTTCCCGCTCGACGGGCAGGGCTGGGTGGCGAGCAATCCGGTCCAAGAAACCAAGCGCAACGGCAACCACAACTACAGCTTCACCACGGAGAGCCGCAGCTGGTTCGCCTTCAAGGGCGGCGAGCAGCTCGAGTTCTACGGTGACGACGACTTGTGGGTGTTCATCAACGGCACGCTCGCGCTGGACGTGGGCGGCATTCACTCCAAGACCAAGGGCCGCTTCACGCTCAACGCCGACGGCACCGCGTCGGTCGCGGTCCAGGATCTGCCGGGTCAAGACGCCAACCACGTGGATCTGCCGTTCACGACCAGCACCGTGAACCTGGGGCTCAAGGTCACCACGCCGCCCACGGTCTACGAAATCGCGATCTTCAACGCCGAACGTGAGATCACCGAGGCCAACTTCCAGCTCACGCTGACCGGCTTCAACAACTCGCCCAGCGTGTGCACCCCGATCTGCGGTGACGGCTACGCTGCGGGCAACGAGCAGTGCGATCAGGGCAACCTGAACGTGCCGCCCACGGGCAACACGCAGAACAAGTGCACCACCGAGTGCAAGCTCGGCCCGTACTGCGGCGACAAGACGGTCCAGAACCCGCCCGAAAAGTGCGACAACGGCCTGAACATCGACGCCTATACGCTGTCCGTCCCTGGCGCGAACCAGTGCGCGCCCATGTGCGTTGCGCCCAATTACTGCGGCGACACCATCGTACAAAAAGCCAACGGCGAAGAGTGCGACAACGGCACGACCAACAACGTGGGCGGCTACGGCAAGTGCGGCTCCAACTGCAAGCTCGGCCAACGCTGCGGCGACAAGAGCGTGCAGACCGCCAACGGCGAGCAATGCGACGACGGCGCCAACAACGGCGGCCCTTCGAGCAACTGCGACGCCACTTGCAAGAAGAAGTGCGGCAACGGCACGGTCGAGGCCGGCGAAGCCTGCGACGACGGTAGCGGCGCGAGCGGCAACGGCACGGCCAGCAGCACCTGCAGCACGACTTGCCAGTTCAAGTGCGGCAACGGCGCGCTCGACCCGGGTGAAGACTGCGACGACGGCAAGAACGACGGCAGCTACGGCACCTGCAAGTCGAACTGCAAGTTTGCGCCCTATTGCGGTGACAAGGCCGTGCAATCTCCGCCCGAGGTCTGCGACAACGGCACGGCCAACAGCCCGACGGCGTACGGCGCCAATTCGTGCACCGACGCCTGCTTGCCCGGCGGCCTGTGCGGGGATGGCGTCGTCAACGGCACAGAGAAGTGCGACGACGGCAAGAACACCGGCATGCCCGGCTCATGCAAGGCCGATTGCAGCGCCTACGTGCCCGGGACGAAGTGCGGCGACGGCGTGATCCAAGCGCCCGAGAAGTGCGACGACGGCACCGGTCCGAACGGGAATGGCAGCGCCAGCAGCACTTGCGACACCGCGTGCCGCTTCAAGTGCGGCAACGCCCTGATCGACGCTCCCGAGACGTGCGACAACGGCGTCAACGACGGCAGCTACGGCGGCTGCACCACGGACTGCAAGCTAGCTGGCTATTGCGGCGATGGCGTGAAGAACGGCAACGAGCAGTGCGACAAGGGCAACGGTAACGTCTCGGTCGACACCGCCTACGGCAGTGGCGTGTGCACCAAAGCCTGCAAAGCTGCTCCCTTCTGCGGCGACGGCAAGATCCAAGCCTCGCTCGGTGAAGAGTGCGAAGGAAACGTCAACTGCAAGAACTGTCTGTCGACGATCATCAAGTAACGAGAGGCAGCAGAGCGGCCGGGCTCCCGTCAGCAGGGTGGGAGCCCCGACCGAGCGCAGGTTTTTGGGTCAGCGGGCTCTGGGCTCGAAGCGCGCGCGTAGCTCATAGCGCGCGCCTCGGAGCCGTCAGTGCCAGTGATCGTGGTCGTGATGGTCGTGACGAACCACGACTACGCTGCGCTCCCGACGCGCATGACGCGGATGCTCGGGTCGGACCGACGCGTAGCAGCCGCCAAGCGACGCCAACAATGCCAGACACATGACGTAGCAATTCAATCGAGTCATTGGATACCGCCTTTGAGACCTTGCTCGATTGCAATCAGCGCGCCACTCCGCCCGCCCGGCGCTAATCAGCGTTAAAATCAGGACTTAGTTCGCGGCGGACGCGCAGTTCAGCAACCGTGCGCTGTGGAAGATGATCTCGCTCCGCGCGCTCGCCTCGAGCAGATCAGTCACACGCGAGGCTGCTCTCACCACCCGGTAACGCTGAAGTCCCAGAAGCTCGCCCAAGTCGGGTGACTCCCCGAGCCGTCCGTGAACGGAGTCGCGGCGCTGAACGTGATCCGAACGTAGCGAGCCGAAACGCCGCTCGTGAAGGTGTCCGATTGTGTAGCGCCCGTGCCGTTGATCGTGGATTGGACCGTGTACACCGCGTCGTCGTTCGATGTCTCGATCTTGTAGCTGTACGTGGGTCCAACCTTTTCGACCTTCACCGTGAAGTCGTTGAGCGCATGCACACTACCCAGATCCACGCGCCACCACTGCGGGAAGGTGCTGTGGCTCGCGCACCAACGCGTGGTCAGGCTCGAGTCACTACCTTTGGCGGCTTCGTTCCCGGCTTGCTCACTGGACGCCGTCGCGGATTTTCCGCGCGCCAGCTCGACGACCGGCATGGCGCTCGCGCCGGCACTACCACCGCCAGCGCTGTTGCTTGCGCCAGCGCTGTTGCTTGCGCCAGCGCTATTGCTCGCCCCAGCCACGTTGCTCGCGCCGCCCTGAGCGGTCTGTCCTCCCATTGCAGACGCACCGCTCGCGCCCGAAGCTGGTACACCGCCAGCGCCTGAGCTCGACGAGCCGCCCGCTTGCCCAACGTGGGCACCCGCTGCGCCGCCGGGACCCGAGCCGCCACTTGCGCCGCCTGCGGGCATTGCCGGAGCGCCCGCGAATTCTGATCCGCTGCCCGCTTGTGCGCTCGGTCGCCCACCGCTGGCGAGGCCGCCCGAGCCGCTGACTGACGTCATGCCCGAAGCACCGGCATCCGCTTGCAGACCCGCGACGTCATCACTCGGTTGCTGGGACGGTTCGTACTCCGCGCAGCCGAGCGGGGCGCAGGCCGCGATGAAGCTGGTCATGCCGAGCCAATGACGAAAGCTATTGCGACGAACGCGCAGTGGGAAGTGCTGGGACATCTCGCACGATCGATTGCAATGTGCGCGCCATCAGCTCCTGGGTCCGGCCGACCCGACGCTTTTGCCGCCAGTCAATCGGTTGCACGAGTGTGGTCGAGCCCGCCAATCAGTCGGCCTCGGCGGCGTGCGGGATGCGCGTTTTGTGTAGGTTGCACAAGACGCGCAGCGCCCCGCTCAGCCGCGCTTTCCGCGCCTACGAGCCGCACTTCGACGCTGGGACGCACACGCCGCCGTCTTCGCCGGTGAGCTGCGCGCAGCATTGCGTCGCGCTGTCGGCGCTGCCACAGCCGCAGAAAGAAGCATCGGCGCAATCCGCCCTTGCTCGCAGCGTCGGGAAAATGCGCTGCGCTGGCGCGTGCCTAACGGTGGTACGACATTGCGGCGCGCCGTTGGCTTTGTACGGGGCGGTCTATCTTGGTCAACCGAGCGGCTTCGGGGCGTCCGCACACAGCAAATCGACGAGGAAGGGCTCGCGCTCGAGCCCGCTCAATTCGACCAGAGCGCGCGCGATGCTCTCGCGCGTGGCATGCGGCGGAACGCCGAGCAGCGCCCAAGCGCTGGCTTCACCGAGCGCGCGGCCGCGCTCGACCCTTAAGTGCCCGCGGTTACCGTAAACCGCGACCGTGAGCGGTGGGTCGAGCAGCTTCAAGAGCTGAATGGCGTACGCGATGCGATTGAACGACTCGCTCGAGCGCGCCTCGAAGTGGCGCTCGGTCTGAATCGTGTGCGTATTGCTGCGCGGCATCTAGCCGAAGTCTGCCCTACGCGGGGGGGAGCGCAACCCTTCCCGGCTCTTGCGCTCCCGAACACGAATCAGGGCGCGAGCAGCGGCTGCGCCTTGTCGAATAGGGTCACGAACTCGGCCCGATCGGGGTCGGCGGCATAGATCTTTCGTTTTACGATGCGCTCGATCGCGGCCAGGCTCGAAGGCACGGCAAACGGGCTCTTCTTCAAGAGCTCCGAAAAGGAGGCGACGGCGATCGCCCACGCGAAATCGTCGTCGGCGTCGCTCGCGGAAGCGATCAGCTCGCTCGGCAATAGGCTTTGCGACACCTCGTGAGCCGCGTCGCTCTCACTCGCGTCGCGGTCCTTGTAGCGCACTTTGACCAGAGCCAGCGCGTCGGCATCGACTTCGAGCGGGTCCGTGAACGGGGCCCCATCTTGCAGCATGGCCGCGTCACCCACATTTGGAACTGCGTCGCGAGTCAGGGCGAGCTCGTACAGAGCGGTCACGCGATGACCCGCACCCACTTCGCCCGCGTCGATCACGTCATTGCGAAAGTCGTCGTCCGCAATCGCCCGATCTTCGTAGCCGAGCAGGCGATAGGCGTACACCTGCGCCGGGTTGAATTCGACTTGGATCTTCATGTCCTTGGCGATGAACGTCATCGTCGAGAGCATGCGATCTTTGACGTAGGTGTCGGCTTGCTCGGCAGATGAGATCACGCCATACACGCCGTTGCCCTTGTTGCTGACGGCTTCCATCATCGAGTCGTTCAGGCCTTGGCCGAAGCCGAGCACAGTGAGCGTGATTCCCGATTTGCGCTTTTCCTCGATGGCGCTGATGAGCTCCGGCGTCGATGAGGGGCCTACGTTGAAATCGCCGTCCGTGCACAGCAGCACGTGGTTGAGTCCACCCTTCAGAAAGCCGGCGCTCGCTTGCGCGTAAGCGAGATCGAGTCCGGCCGCGCCGGCCGTGCTGCCGCCCGCCGTGAAGCTGTCGATGACGGCCGCGATCTTGGCTTTGTCACTGACTTTCGTGGGCGCTAGGGCGACGCTGGTGAAGCCCGCATAAGTCACGATCGAAACGGTGTCGGTTGGCGCGAGCACGTCGAGCGTGTCGGTGAGCACGCGCTTCACCAGCGGTAGCTTGTCCGCGGTCTGCATGCTGCCCGAGGTGTCGACCAGAAACACCAGGTTCGTCGGCAGCTTCTCGGTCGGCTGGGCATCTTTTCCGCGAATGCCGACGCGCAGCAGCACGGTCTGTCGACCATACAAGCCGGGCGAAGCGGCCAACGAAATTGAAAACGGTGTCGTCGAATCCGGGGCAGGCGCGGGATACGCGTACTCGAAGTCGTTCACGTACTCTTCGAGCCGAACGGTCGCGGGCTCGGGCAGCAGCTCGCGATTCACCGCGCCGCGGAAGATATCGTAGCTCGCGGTGTCGACGTCGGCCGCGAACGTGGACTCGGGGTCGTGCGCGGTGACGACGAAGCCGTTCGTCGGAATGGCGGGATCGACGACAGGATCAGGCGGCGCTGCCTCCTCGCCGGCCGGCAGTTGGATGCCGAGGTTGGGTCCCGCCACTGGGGCACTGCTCGAGGCGCCCGCAGCCGCGCTCGGTTGTGGGTAGTTGGTCGATGGAACGCTCGCATCCTTCGTGGCCTGTGCGGGAGCGCTCAGGCTCGCATCGTTCGAGCTGCACCCCACCAGGAGCCAGAGCGCTGCTCCCCACGCGCTCCCCGTCACCACCGCCCGCCCGACCCTGGCTTGATTCATCGAGATCACCTCCCCCCGTTTGGAGCAACGATCGTGCCCATGCCCGCGCGGGTCGAATGCTCAATGAATTCGTGAAGCGTGCGGCGGCGGGCCAGGAGTGGGCACACCTTCACGATCATGCTGTGCCAGCTTGGGCCAACTCGCCCTCGGCTACAGTGCTGGAAATTTGCCACGTTTGCTGCGCGTCGCGCGGGCTTTCTCGATCACAGCAAGGGCTGGGCGGGGCGACGGCCGGCGCTGGCCTGGGCGGCCTGGGCGAAGCGGGCGCCCCCGAGAACACGGCCGGGCACACGATTGCGATCCGCTCGATCTCCCGGCCGATGGCAGCCTCATTCATCGCTACTCGTTCGACGGAAATGGCACGACGGCCGTCGACTCGATCAATGGAGCGGACGGCCAGCTGCTCGACGCGCTGGCGGCCACCAACATCTGCACGGGCTCCGCCGTTGCGCCCCTGGTGCAGTGCTGGACGGCAATGGGCGGCTCGTGCTCGACGGCTGCAAGGGCTACGTCAATCTCCCCAACGACCTCACCAAGGCTCTCACCGACGTCACCATCATCAGCTGGACCAAGGCCTTGAGCCTTGCGCAATCCGAGCCTTGGCGGAAAAAGGGCCGGATTTGCTGTGAAAGTCTGGCTGAAAGCTTTGAGCCGTAGCACGCATCCCGAGCCCGCTACCCAAACCAATTTCCATACGCCGAGCGCTCAACGAGCTTTGCGGCGCGCGCTGCGTGCGACGGACTCCACGTAGGCGCGGTACATGTCCGCGCTCTCTTTGGCCCAGGCATCGACCGTGCGCCGGTCCAGCCCCTGAGCAGTCACTTTTTCTGCGACGGCCGCCATGGCCGTGAGCACGACCTCCGAGGTGAACGCCTGACGCTCGGCGGGCACGCCGGGCAATGCCAGCTCGAAGAAGGCGAGCATACGACGCTTGATCACGACCAGGAACTCATGCGCCTCGGGCGCATCACGAAACAGGGCGCCGGCGTCGTCCAATGCGGTGCGCACGGCGGCCTCTTGTTGCTCGGAGCGAAAGAACACGAGCACCGCCTTGCTCAGCCGGTCGAGCGGCGCGAGCCGGGCATCACTCAAGATCTCGTCCAAGACGCCCCAGGTATCACTCCACTCGTCGGTCTGCAGCCGGAACAGCAACGCCTCTTTGCTTGGGAAGTATTGATAGAGCGAGCCGATGCTCACGCCGGCTTCTTCGGCGACGCGCACGGTGGTGAACCGGCGCGCTCCCTCGCGCGTCAAAACGCGAGCTGCGGCTTCGAGAATGTCCGCCACGAGCCGGGCCGAGCGGGCCTGAACTGGGCTCTTTCTGGCGGAAATTCGGGTATTTTTGGGAGTGCGAGGGGGCATGGGCGAGAGCCATCCGAAACGCGAAGCACGAATGCGAAGGATCCTTCGTATTCTAGGCGCGCTGATCGAGAACACCAAACCATTCACGAGGACCCCATGAACAGCTTGCTCACTGCCCCCGTTGCTCCATTACTCACTCGGCTGTTCGCCGAAGCCGAGACGGCCGACGCGCCGCTCCGGCGTGAGCTCGCGCAGTGCACCCCGGAAGCGCGCGCCGCGCTGATGAACCAAGCCAAGACCGACTACCGCGGCTTCTACGGCCAGGTCAGAGACATGTTCTTACCCGTCTCACCCGAGACGGGTCGTCTGCTGTACCTCTTGGTGCGGGCCACGCAGGCGCGCACGGTCGTCGAGTTCGGCACGTCGTTCGGCCTGTCCACTGTGCATTTGGCTGCTGCGCTGAAAGACAACGGCGGCGGCCGCGTCATCGGCAGCGAATTCGAGCCCGCAAAAGTCGCGCAAGCCAAGACCAATCTCGCGCTCGCCGGGCTCAGCGAATTCGTCGAGGTGCGCGAAGGTGACGCAACCGAGACTTTGGCCCGTGATCTGCCGGCCCGCGTCGACTTCCTGCTGCTCGACGGAGCCAAAGTGCTGTACCCGGCGATCTTGGAGCTGGTCGAACCGCGGCTGCATCCCGGATCGCTCGTGGTAGCCGACAACGCGGACCACAACCCCGAGTTTCTGGCTCGAATTCGCGAGCCCGCGAACGGCTACTTGTCGCTGCCGTTCGCCGAGGACGTCGAGCTCTTCATGCGGCTATGAAGGTCGCCACCGCGCCCGCTCTCGATGCCCCGCGTCAACACACAGGCGCGTACTCGGGCGCCGCGCGGTCCGCGCCAAGATCATGGGACTTCGATGGCCGTGGGCATGCCCGACAAAGCCAGCGAAACCACGCCACCGGACGGAGACACGGACGCCTGACTCGAGCCCTTGGCGACATCGAAGGAATGAACGACGACTGGGCCGGACGCCGGGAGCGAAAAAGATGCGGTCGCACTTTCGTCGCTCGTGGTGCGAGCCCAGAGCACGTACAAGTGCCCGGTGTCGGTGCGGAATGCGGCGCCGCGCACGCCGTCCGGTAAAGCGAGTGCCGCGAGCGCGTCCGGATCGGCAGCGGAATTGGGCAGCCAAGTGGAGAGCCAAGCGTACGCAGACCCTTGGGGACTGATCTTCACGTCGCTGACCTGGGTCGCTTTCGAGTAGTCGAAGTACAGGCCCATGTACGCGAACGAATCCGTGGACGCGCCGATCGCGGCACCGTCGCCCTGCGCGAACCAGTCGATACCAATCAAGCCTTCGAAGTGACCGAGCGTCATCGTCTTCACGAGGTAGCTCGCGGCGTATTCGGCACCGCCGACGTTGCCGCCGACGGCGTAGCGGGGCGCGCCGGTCTCGGTGACGACGTATTGCCGGGTGCCTGCGCCGGCCTTGGCAAGCCGCGAGCGATAGTCGTCACGCGCCGCGAACAGGCCGTCGACCCCTTGGTCCGAGCTGCCGCCACCGAACACGGGATAGTAGTGATAACTCAGGACATCGAGGTATTTGGCTGCCGTATCGGGGTAGTCGGCCGTGACTGCGCCCGCTTTGGGCTCGTCGGTGTAGCGCAGGAGCGCGCTCAAGAAGCTGCCGTAGCCGATGCCACCGACGGTGACCGAGGCGTCGCTATCGAAGCGATGCACGACCTCGTGCGTGATCCGCAGCATGCGAATGTACGCAAAGATCGTGTCGTTCCACCAAATCAAGTCTGCGGGCTTCGGCGGGTCCGTATCCCAAGCTTGAGTGGCTTGCCAATTGCCGCCGACTTGGTCGGGCTCGTTCCACACTTCGTAGATGTCCAGGTATTGGCCATAAGTTCTCGCCACGCGCGCGACGTAGGCCGCCCAGTAGTTGTCCGGGTTGACTTCGCCGCTGGCGAGGAAGATTGGCTCGTACAGATTTTTTGGCGAGTAGTGCGCGAGCTCGTAGTCTTGCGCGGTCGAAGGCGCGCTCGAGTGTTCGTGCGTGGGGCCGATCAAGAAGCACACGTGGTGGCCCAGCCCGAGCGGTGAGTAGGAGGCGTAGTCGTCCGACTCGATACCATCGCCCCATTGCTTCAAGTAGTACTCGGGCAGCGTCGTGCGCAGGCTGGTTGCGCCCGCAGCCACCGCCAGCTGGGAGCTTTCGCGGCGGTCGATGCCGGTGCCGTAGAAGCCGGGATTGTCGCCGAAACGAAAGTACTTCGGGCCGTACGGGCTGCCTGCGCCGCCCGTGACCGACGCGCCGCCCGAGCCGTTCTCGCCCCCGCCGCGCGGCGCTGCGCCGGCGCTTCCTCCAGTTTGTTCGCTGCCGCCTGCCGCGCAATCGCTGCGGCAGCCGGTGTTGCCCGCACCTGCCGCACTCGCTCCGTCACTCTTGCTGCTACAGCCAAAGGTGCTCGCCAGCGCGAGCGCGCACCCCAGCGCGAGAAAGTTTTTCACGCTGACGACTGTAACGAGTTGAGTGGACGCGGCAACAGGAAGACCTCTCGTGAAGAGCTGTCGCTGGGCGTTGCGCAGCGCGCATTGGGTGGGTGCTTGTAGTGGCGTGAGCGCGCGCGTGAGCGGGAGTGGTTCACTCGACACGACGCGCAGCGGGCTTGAGCAGCGCGCGGGCCCGTTCGAATTCGGCGTCGAGCTCGGACAACGATGCCCGCTTCAAGCAACGAGCTAGGAAGGGGCTCGCGTGACGCACGCTATCGAACAACTTGATTGGCGCCGGGCTGCGGATCAGAAGCACGACTCCGGTGAGCACCGTACGCGTGATGGCCGCGCGGAAACCAACGCCTTCGATCACGCAAGCGACGCCGAGCAGTTTGGTGCCCTGTGAGGTGATCATATCGGCCGACGCCTTGCGTTCGGCGTCTTCGGGCGGGTCCGCCTGCGAGGACACCACGCACAGGAAGGCAAGTTTGCCCGGATCTCGGGCGACCGCTGCGTGCAACTGGGTGCGCTGGATCGCAAAGCGCTCCGGAGTCGGCTTGGCTTGCCAGAGCGCGAAACAAACGGGTCCCACCATGCCCATCAACAGGCCATCCGCGTTGTGCATTACCCGCAGTGTCGCGGGCAGCTCTGCACCCACACCCGATGCCATCTCCGGATTGTCGCCTGACGCCGACCTCCGCCAAACCTTTTTCATGCGGCCATTCGCGATTTCCGAGTTTCCCGTGCGATTTCGGTGATGGCTGGAGGGGCGCCCCACAATCAACACTGTATGAGAGTCCGTTTCGCGAGGCCGCTGTACTGGTTGGCGGTGATTGTTGCGTTCTTGTGCACGGCCCCGCGCGCGAACGCCCAGAGTGACCTGAGCACCGTGAAGGCCCGAATGCTTGCGGACGCCATCGACAAGGCGGGGTTCCGGGCCGAAACCGTTGGCTACTCGGACACGGACTTCAGCAAGGCCGACACGTACGCCAGCAGCATTGGCTCCAATGGCAGTTGGTCGGGCATCGACTACGGCGACACCAGCAACGATTTTCCAGCCCTCGATCACCTCGATCACGTGTTGGTCATGGCCTATTCGTACAATCAGAAGGCCGACGCCGCGCACTACAAGAGCGCGGCCCTGCTCGCCGCGATGAACAAGGCCCTGGGATATTGGTACCAAGTCAACCCCAAGTGTTCGAATTGGTTCAAGAACGACATCGCCAAGCAGTTCTACCTCGGCCCAATTGGGCTCTTGATGCAGGGCGCGATCGACGCTGGCAACTTGGACAAGATCATCGGTGACTTGACCGACGCGCCGAGCATGACGGGCGCGAACAGGACCGCACTGTCCACGTCCGTGATCTATCGCGCGGTGATCGAGGGCAGCACGGCCCGCCTGAGCTCGGGCGTTTCGGGCGTGGCGAGTGTAATCGCCGTCACTTCGGGCGACGGAGTGCAGCGCGACTTCAGCTTTCAGCAGCACGGCGGCATCCTGTACAACGGCAATTACGGGTTTGCGTTTTTGCGCGACGTGACTTGGGTGGGCGCCATGCTCAGCGGCACGCAATACGCCTTCTCCGCGGCGCAAACCGGCCTTTTGCGGGACAATTTCTTGCAAGGCACGCGCTGGATGATCCGCGGCGGCTTGCTCGATTACAACGTGCGCGGGCGCGAAGTGGGATCGTCCGCCGGCGCCCGCCTGAAGGCCGACGATTTCCTGGATGTGCTCGATCATTTTGCGCTCATCGATCCGGCGAACGCGAGCGCGTATCTAACCGCGAAGTCGGCGATTGGCGCGCAAAAGCCTCAAGACGTATCCGGTGTGCGCCACTTTTGGAGCTCTGACTACACGGCCGTACAACGCGCCTCGTACTTCGCCTCGCTGAAGATGTGCTCCAAGCGCACGATCGGTATGGAGCGCAACGTGAACACCGAGAACCTGCTCGGCTATTGGTTGCCCTACGGCCTCACGTACACACATCAACGCGGCGACGAATACGACTACGTGTTTCCGATTTGGGATTGGGCTCGGCTGCCCGGCGTGACCTCGCCGCACGTCGAGATCTCGATCACCGACAACGCCACGACCTACACGTCTCAGAGCACGAGCTTCGTGGGCGGTGCGAGCGATGGATCGTACGGTGCGTCCGCCATGGATTTCTCGCTGGAGCAAACCAAAGCCAAAAAATCGTGGTTCTGGTTCGACCGCGAGTGGGTCGCCCTCGGAGCCGGCATCGAGTCGACGCATGCAAAGCCCATCTTCACCAGCGTGCAGCAGGTCCTGCAAAAGGGCACTGTGCTCGCCGACGGTTCTGCCTTTTCTGGCACGGCAAAGGCGCTGACCAACCCGCAGTGGGTCCTGCACGACGGCGTGGGCTACGTGTTTCCGGAGGCTCAGACGGTGCAGATTCAAGCCAGTGCGCAGACTGGCAGTGTGAAGCGTATCTTCGGGCTGGGCTCGAGCGCGACCGTGAGCGGCAACGTTTTTTCGCTGTGGTTCGACCACGGCACTGCGCCCAAGGGCAAAACGTACCAATACGTGGTTGTTCCGGGCATCGACCAGGCCGCGCTCGCGCAGTACGCGCAAGCGCCTCCGATCGAGGTGTTGTCGAATACGCCGGCGTTGCAGGCGGTAACGCAGCTCGAGCGTCGCGCGACGGGCGCTGTGTTTTTTCAAGCGGGCTCGGTGAGCGTGCCTGGCGGACCTTCGGTGAAGGTAGACGCGCCCTGCATCGTCGTGCTGAACGAGCCCGCCGGCAGTGTGGCAGTGAGCGATCCGAATGCTTCGCTGAGCAAGGTGACCGTGACGGTGACCAATGTCACCGGGGGGATGAAGTCGCAGGCCGTGACGCTCCCCGGCGGTGACAGCGCGGGCAAGAGCGTGATCGTAGCGACCCTCCTCGATAAGCGCCCCGCCCTGGACGATGGCTCTGCTGGCGGAGGCAGCGCCGGCGCTCCTTCTCGAGGCATGGCCGGCGACACCTCACTCGCCGGCGCCGGCCAAGGCGGCGCCGCCATCACCGGCGGCACTTCCGGGATCGCGGGCACTCCCGGGATGCCCGCCGCTGGCACTCCCGGAACGGGCGGCTCGGCTGAAGGCAATCCCGGCATGATCGGCGGAGGCGCTCCCGGGCTGAGCGGCTCGGCCGAAGACGCGGCCGGGCAGGCGAGTTCGGGCGGCTGTGGCTGCTCGGTGCCTCGCGGGCGGGGGCGCGGCTTGGAGATCGCGACCCTGGGGTCCGCGCTGATCGCGCTGGCGCGCCGCCGCCGCGGCGCGGGCCGCGCTGTTTCCTGAGATTTCGGCGAAGGATTCGCGAGCACCCAACAAGTCATGGGTGTCCCATGCCGGCCTAGCGCCGAGGGTTGGTTCTATGGAGCTTTCAAAAATCGCGAACGGCCTGCGTTCAGGGTTCGGAATGGCGTGCTCGACCGCGACATTGGTCCTCGGCCTGTCGGGCTGCACCGCGGGAGTTGCGGACAACGTTCCCCCCTCGGGAGGGGCCGGCTCCATCCCCGGACAGGTCATCCCAGGAGGGGGCAGCGCGAACCCGTCGGGCGGGATGGGCAATACCCCGAGCGGCAGTGGCGCTGGGGCGGGCGGCACCGGGAGCACGGCGCTCAAGCCATTCGTGCCGGCAGCGACCTCGTTGCACCGGCTGACGCGCACGCAGTTTCAGAACAGCCTGACGGCGCTGCTCGGCAAAGTGACGATCAGCGACATCGAGGACGACAGCTACATCGGAGGCTTCGCCACCGTGGGCGCGGGCGTCATCGTCACCTCGTCGACCGGCGTCGAGCAGTACCAGGTGGCCATCGACGCGGCGCTCGATCAAGTCTTCGCCGATACGGCTCGTCGCAACACGCTGGTCGGCTGCACACCGAAGACACCGCTCGACGCAGCCTGCGCGCAGTCTTTCGTAAAAACCTTCGGCAGGCTCGCTTGGCGCAAACCGCTCTCCCAAGCGCAGCTCGATCGCTATTCGAACCTGGCGGTGAGCGCGGGTACGTCGCTTTCCGACTCCTACGCCGGGCTGAGATGGGCGGCATCGGGGCTGCTGCAGTCGCCGAATTTTCTGTATCGCTCGGAGCTGGGTACACCGGTCGCGGGCAGCCCGGATCGCAACAAGTACACGCCGTATGAGCTGGCCTCGCGGTTGGCCTTCTTCATCTGGAACTCCACGCCCGATCTGGCCCTGCTGGACTCGGCGGAGTCCGGTGAGCTCGCCACTGCTGACGGCTACGAGAAGCAAGCCCAGCGCTTGCTCGACACGCCGCAAGGCCACGAGTCCATCGTCAATTTTGCGCGCGAGTTCCTGCGCACGGATCGCCTTCTGGGCATGGCGAAAGACGCCGCGGCCTATCCGCAATTCAGCGATGCGCTGTCGGCGGCCATGGGCACCGAAGTGCTGCGCATGTGGGAGAGCGCGGCCTTCGAAACCGACAGCAACGCGCTCGATCTGCTCACGACTCAGCAAACCTTCGTGAACAAGGACCTCGGCGCGATGTACGGCCTCGACACGAGCGCCCTGAGCGCCGGCACCTTCAGCCCGGTCACGTTTCCGGCCAGCAGCGGGCGCGCGGGCATCCTGACGACGGCCGCAGCGCTTGCGACGCAAGCCAATCAGAAGGAAGGCTCACCCACCCTCCGCGGTCGCTTCTTGCGCGAGAAGTTCCAGTGTTTGACGATCCCCGATCCGCCGGCGAATGTCGTCACCACCTTCGAGGATCCGCCGGCTGGCGTCGTCTACACGAAGCGCGAAAAGATGGTCAACCACGAGAAGGTGCCCACCTGCGCTGCGTGTCACACGCTCATGGATCCGCTGGGCTTCGCGCTCGAGCACTTCGACGCCATTGGGGCCTATCGCGCGACCGATTCGGGCAAACCGATCGACACCAGCGGCACCATCGGTGACCAAGCGTTCAACGATGCCCCCACCTTGGGCAAGGTGCTCGCTGCCGCGCCCGAAACGGCGCCGTGCCTGGTGCGCAACGTGTACAGCTACGCCACGGGGCACGCCGTCGTCGATACGGAAGAAATAGCGGTCAAGGACCTCGCGACCGCCTTTGCCAGCTCCGGCAATCGGCTGCGTGCCCTCGTCCTCGCCCTCGTCACTAGCGACGCCTTCACCTTCGTTGCTCCGGAGAGCCCATGACCCAGCGCGATCTTCCCGTATTCGGCGCCACGACGGCCAAGGTACGCAAGCAATTGGGCCGGCGCGGTGTGCTCCGCGGCCTGCTCGCCCTCGGCGGCGCAGTGACCGTGCCTCTACCCCTATTCGATATTCTATTGAACGAGCACGGCACGGCCTTCGCCGCCGGTGCGGCGCTGCCGCGCTGCTACGCCACCTGGTTCTTCGGCAACGGCATCTTGCCCGGTCTGTGGGTGCCGGCGTCCACTGGCACGGATTGGGCGCTCAGCTCGCAACTGCAGCCGCTCGCTGCAGTCAAAGATCAGCTGACGGTGATCAGCGGTCTGACCCACAATTTCCCAGATCCTCCGCATCCCAATGGCTCGGCCGCGTCGATGACCGGCGCGCCGATCAAGAACAAGACCGCGCAGCTGAAATCCATCGATCAGATCGTGGCTGACGTGATCCGCGCTACGCCCGACGGGGCGAAGCTCCCCTTCAAGTCGCTGCAATTGGGCGTGACTCCGGCCACGCCGAACGGCTCCGAGACGACCTTGAAGAGCATCTCGCACACCGGACCGAACGCGACCTTGCCGCCGGAGTTCGACCCGGCCAAGGCGTTCAAGAACATCTTCACCGGGGTGACGAGCTCGGGCGGCACCGTCGACCCGAAACAAGCAGCGCTGACCGCGATCAAGGGCAGTGTGCTCGACGCGGTGGCTGCGGACGCGACCGAGCTCGGACAATCGCTCGGTGCGACGGATCGCGGGCGGCTCGACAACCACTTGCAAGGCATTCGCGAGCTCGAGAACCGCATCAAGGGCCTCAATACCGCTTCTACCGCGGCGTGCACGGTGCCCGGCGCACCCACGGTGGGCAAAGACACGCAGAGTGAGGCGCCCGCCGCGGTGAACACGGTGATGGCGCAGCTCGGTGCGCTGGCGCTGGCGTGCGATCGCACGCGCGTGCTCGCCTTCACGTTCTCGCTGCCCGCCGCCCACGTCTACTATCGCAAGCTCGCCTCCGACATGGATGACGACTTCCACGATACGATCTGCCACACCGACGCGGGCTCGAGCAGCAATCAACCGCGCGTCCACAAGGGAGTGCTCTACGCGATGACCTGCTTCGCCGAGTTCTTGAGCAACCTGAAGAAGGTGCCGGTCGGCGCCGGGACCTTGCTCGACAACTCGCTCGTCTACGCGACTTCCTGCACGTCTTGGGGCAAGATCCACCAGAAGACAGATTGGCCAGTGCTCTTGGCGGGCAAGGCGGGCGGTCAATTCAGTGGCAATCAGCACTACCGCCAAGCCAACGGCAATCTGTCGCAAGTGCTGCTCACCGTCGCCAACGCGATGGGCGCCAATCTAAAAGAGATCGGTCTCGACGTGGGTCACGTCACCACCGAGCTGAGCGGTCTACGAAAGTCCGTTTGATGGTCTTCCGTAAACGGCGAGCCGGCGAGCGGGTGCTCGTCGGGTTCGGGCTCTGCGCGCTCGTCGCGGCCTGCGGAAGTGACGGCACGCCGGACGCGACCTCCGCCGCGGGGGCATCGAGCCTCGCCGGTGGTGCGGGCGAGCTCGCGGCCGGTGCTCCAGGCGCTGGTTCTCCTCCCACTGCGGGCGCTCCCGCTGCAGGCGCGTCGAATCCCGGTGCCGGCTCGGGCGGCAGCGCCGCGAATGGCGGTGACCCGCTCGGCGCGGCCGGCAGCGGTGTCGGCGGTTCTTCGAGCGGCGCGGGTGGCGCAGCCTCGGGCGCGGCCGGGCAAATGCCGGGCAGCGCGGGCTCGGTGAGCAACGCAGCCGCCGTGCTCGACAAGTACCAGCTGCTCGACCCGTGTGATCTCAGCAACTACAAGGTGGAGGCGGCGGCCGGCGCCGTCTGCCCGCAGACCAACGCCGTCAAGAACCAGCACGTCACGCTGACGTTCGGGGGCGAGGCAGCGCTCACGTACGATGTCACGCTGCACGTGCGCGGCATCATGGAGCACTATTGGTACGCTGGAGGGACCCTCGACCCGGTGAGCAAGACCTTTTACACGGGCGGCGTACCCACGGTCGGCGGCTATTCGTCCGCTTGCAAGAACAAGACGAGCGAGCTGCCCTTCGCGCTCCCAACCGAGCTCAGCCCGACGGACAACTGCTTCAACGGCTTCAACGTGTTCGCGCTCGCCGTCTCGGCTCCAAAGACGCACTACTACTTGAACTACACCACGGACAAGGCCAGCGATCGCCCGCCGCACGCCGTGTACAAGGACGACTACACGGTCACGATCCCGATCCAAGGTCAGGCCAAGCTGGACTTTTACATCATCGGCTCGGACGAGCACCAATGCTACAACCACAAGGACGTGCTGAGCGGGGTCATGCTTTCGTCCAGCCCATACATCGGTGAGTTCGTACAGTTCGACGTGACCAAAGTCGCCGTCCATCAGTAGGCCCCGTGCTAGTCTCTGCCGGGCGTGATTCGCCCTGCCTCGCTCGGCCACTTTGCACTGGGTGCGCTTTCGCTAGCGCTGTGCAGTGAGCTGAGCGCGTGCACCAAAGCCGCTCCGGATCTCGGACCGACCTCGCTCGAACGCCATGTCGATGACTCGGGCATCAACCAAGTACTCGCCTTCGACGGCGTCGACGACTACGCCACCACGGCCACCGCGGAGTTCCCGGCCGGCCTCGATGCTTATACCCTTTCGACGTGGTTTCGGCTGAGCAGCCTCACCGGCAAGCAAGCGTTCATCACGGTGCGGAAAGACTTCGACAGCGGCCTCGGCCTCGGCGTGATCGACGGGGTGCTCACGGCCTGGCGCGTGTTCTCGGACAAGCCATTACTCGCCGCGCCCGATGCAGTCACGGTCGATACCTGGCACCACGCTGCTTATACTTTCGATACCACGACCAATCGCCTCTATCTGGACGGCGCGCTCGTGGCAAGCTCCACCACCATGCCGGACAAGCGCACGCCGCTCACTTGCTTGCTCGGCACGCTCGAAGGCACATCCGAGCTTCTCCACGGCTCGCTGGACGACGTGCACGTGTTCGACGTGCAGCGCACCGCGGAGCAAATCGCGAGCGAGCTCACGGAGCCGGTTTCGCCCGACGCCATCGGCTTGGTGATGAGCTTGCCCTTCGACGAAAGCGAAGGCCCAATCATCTACGATCATTCGTCGCTCGAGAACGACGGCCTGCTGGGCGACGGCATCACCGCACGCATGCCGCATCGCGTGTCGACCCCGAAAAGCCAAGAATCAAAATAGCTTGCCAGCGCGGGTTACCCGCGTGCGGCTGATCGCCGCGTCATCGACGTAGATCACATTGGGCGAGGGCTTCACGTCTTCCCCCACGCTGCACGGTGACCAAAGCAAATCGCTCGAGCCGGCAGTGCGGCGGTTTTCCAGGTCGTACACCAAGCGATCGTCGAGCCACACCAAAAGCCGTCCGGTCTCGTCGGTGCGTGCGCGGAACAGCACCTCGATGTGAAACCACGCCTGTGTCGGCACGAACGCCGGTGGGTCGGCGAGCGGCGCCTGTAAATACGCCGGATCGTGGCTCACGACGTACAAGATCACTTCGCCGCCCGGTAGCGTGCGCAGGTTCAGATCGTGACCGTGGCTCACGATGTCGTCGGGATCGCCTTCCAAACGCGAGCGGAACTTCTGAATCGTCCACTGAGAGTTGGTCGTGTACGCGACCGGCAGGTAATACCAAGCGCTGTAATACGCCTCTTCGGGGTCGACGAGCTCACGGAACACACCGGCACCGTCCACATCGCTCGCGCTACCGCTGCTGAGCTTCAGCGAATATTGCCCGCTGTGAGCTGGGCCAGCCGCGATGCTCACCAAGTCGTTCGTCTTCTCGTCTTGAAAAATGCCTCCGCCGGGCGGCGATAGCCAATCGTTCAGCGTGCCAGATTCGTGGTCGGTCGCCCAAGTCACGTTGCTGCCCAAATCGATCGGCGGTCCACAAGCCGCGCACGACAAAGCCAATCCAACACCGGCCCCACGCGCGATCAAAGAAAAGGAGCGGATCTTGGACATCACAACCCCAAGGACAGGCCCACGGCGCCGCCCAGCCAGAGATACGGTAGATTGCCGATGTCCCCGTACGGTAACGCGCCGAGATCGCGCGGACCAGGCGAGAACCACGCGAAGGCACCGGCGAAGGGCCGCAAGCGCGCGCTCGAGCTCGAAATTTGAAAGCCCGCACGCAGCCCGAGCTCGAGCGTGCTGTGCGCGCGCGAGTCGAGCAGGTTCGTGCCCCGCACACGCTGAGAAACCGCCAACGCGCCCAATTCGCCCGCAAGCCGTACACCCTCGATGTCGGTGCTCAGCCGCACCCCGACGCTGACGGGCAAGCGAGTGACGTCGCCTTCCACGCCCGCGAGCTGGAACTTGGCGCGCCCGAGGTACGCCACGGACATCGTACCCGAGAACGCGCCGCGACCCAGCGCTACCCGCAGCTCTCCCCCGAGGGACTTGAGCTCGGGCGCATCCAGAATCGCCGGTGCGTAGGCGACCAGACCGCTCAGCTCGATGTGCGCGAGCGGCGCTGGTGCCGGCGGCGCTGGCTCCACTTTCGGCACTTCGATCACGGGCGGCGGCGGCGCTTTCTTCGGCTGAGGCTCCGGCTCCGGCTCCGGCTCGGGTTCTGCGAAACCAAGCTCGGGCGGCATCACCGTGAGCACTGCAAACACCGCGGCGAAGTTGGCGCGGCCCTCGCAGTCCCGAGCCGGGTCCGCGTACTTCTTGGCGAAGGCTTGACCGTCTTTGAACACCCGGACAAGGTAGCTGTTGTCGAGATCCTCGAGCTCGACGCGCACCGCGTGCACGGCAAGCAAGTCGTGGTGCGCGCGCGGGATCAAGCGGAGCACCGCCTGTTGCACCGCGCGCGGCGCGGGGCATTCAGTGCTCCCGCTGCTCGTGACGCTGAGCTCGGGAGGCGTCGGGCTGGTGCTCGTTTGACCGCTCGCGAGGCTGGGCAAAAACCAAATCCCAAGCCCGCACAGCGCGGCGCAACGCTGCGCTCGGCTTGTCATTTGCCCAGCCCGAATCCAGGCACTGAATCCGAATGGCTTGAAGCAACGCTGAACACGCATGGCGAGTCGACGCGAGACAGGATACTCTCAATGGAAACGGGCGCGCTGACATCCGTGAGGGCGGGGTCTTTACTTTATCTGACAAGGTTGCCGTGAAGCTGCCCCTTGATCCAACGATGCCCGGAACCAGCCAGGCCGAACAATGGCCAGCGGATCACAAAAGCGCCCCCAGTGCGCCCAAACCGCTGGAGTTTCGCGCCATTTACGAGACTTGGTTCGAAGAAGTCTCGCGTTGGATCCGGGCCATGGGCGGCCCCCAAGCGGACCGGGAGGATTTGGTGCAGGACGTCTTCCTGGTCGTCCACCGCCGCCTGCCCGACTTCGACGGTCAGAACCTGCCGGGCTGGCTGTACCAAATCGCCCGTCACCGTGTGCGTGACTTTCGGCGTTTGGTGTGGGTGCGGCGGATGCTATTCGGCAAAGTTCCGCTGACGGATGCTCTGCCTACATTGGGCGCCTCCCCCTCCGACACCGCCGAAACGAACGAGAAGCGAGTGCTACTGGAACGCTTGCTCGAGAAGTTGAACGACAGTGAACGCGCGGCGCTCGTGTTGTTCGAAATCGACGGTTATAGCGGAGAAGAGATCGCAGAAATCCAAGGTGTGCCCCTAAACACGGCATGGGGTCGTATACACAAGGCCAGGAAGAAGCTGAAGGCTCAGCTCGCCAAGCACGCGGCCCAAGAGCACAAGGGTTCCTTATGATGAAGCGCCTACTCGACGAGGAGGGCTTGCAGGGTGACGACGAACGGCTTGCCGATCTACTGCGTTCGGCGGCTCCGTTCGAAGTCGATCCGTTCCGCAAACGAAGGATTTTGGTGCGTGTCGAGCGTGGCTCTGCCAGCTCCTCTCGCAATTGGCGCTTGTGGTTGCGCCCCGCCGTCGCGCTCACCTTGCTGATCAGCGGCACGGCTGCTGCCGCCACCCTTCACCACTACGCTGCACCCGGTTCTGGTTTTTTTGGGTTGTCGGTAGCGCCCAGCGCAACAGCGACTCAAACGCTGCGCGCCCCGAGCCCCTCTCCGGCGCGTCATATCGCAGCCGCTCCCGAAGCCGCGGCTTCGAATGACATCGCGCCGGATCCCATGCCGAGCGCGGCGTCCGTCGCATCGACGCAGCCCAAGGGCGGGTCCCGGGCCCGCCCTGAATCCGCCGAAGATGCGAGCAACGTCGTCGAAGCCATCCAAGCCCTGCGCGCTGGCCGCGACCCAGCCAAAGCCCAAGGCCTTTTGGACGATTACCTGAAGACGCATCCGCGCGGCGTGCTCTCCGGTGACGCCCTCGCGCTGTCCATCGAAGCCGCCTCCGCGCGCAACGATCCGCGCGCCGCCGACTACGCCCGCCGCTACCTCTCCCTGTACCCGAAGGGCAAATATCGGGATCTCGCGAAGCGCGCGCTCGACAAGCACTGACTCCGCGCGCAGCTCAGAACTTCGCCGCTTGCTGCGCGAGCACGCCGTTCGCGCCGGCCAAGGGCTCCTCGGGGCGCGCGTCGAAGTCGAACGTCAGGTTCGTCCAGCCTGGCACGTAGTCGTAAACGAAGTAGCCGGCGAAGGCGTCACTCCGGGCAGCTTCGATTTTGCGGCTGAGGCGATCGGCGCGCTGAGCGTACGCGCTGGCAGAAGTGTCGGCCAAGTCCACCGCGCCCGCGCCGACGAAGATCGGCTTGTGCAGATCGTGAGCGATCGCACGGCAGCGCGCGACTTGATCCGGCTCTGCGTCATCGGGATTACCGAAATCGTGCACGTCGAGCAGATCGATGCCGTCGTGAGCGTGAAGCTTGAAGTAATTGGAATTCTCGCCCTCCGTGGAGGTGGCGGCCGTGTTGCCGTTATTTACCCCGAGCGCGATGAGATGATTGTGATCGATGTTGCGGATCAGTGAGCTGATGTCGCCCGTGAAGGCATCCAACCTGGCAAAGTCACCGCCGCCCGCTTCGTGCATCATCTCCCAAGCGAAGATCGTCGGCTCATCGCGAAAGTGCGTCACCAGACCGGTCACATAGTCGCGATAGGACAGCGCATAGCTGCCGTAGGGGCTCTTGTAGCCCGAGGCGAACCAGGCATCGTCGCGAGCCGGGCTCGCGCTGCAATCCGCGTACATGCTTTCGAGCACGGGCATCAACCGCACCCCCGCGGCGCGCGCGCGCGCCACCACGCGATCGAAGTGCGAATAGTCCGTGCCGCTCGCACCGGCATAGCTCTGAAAAGCCCAGAACCTTAGCCCCGACATGCGCATTTTGGCCAGCTCGTCGAAGGTCGGGGTCAGCGCGGCTTCTTGGCTCGGATAGGCGCCGACCTGGCACCCCCCTGCTTGCCACGAGATCCACCACGAGACCGTACCCATGAACCGGAACGGGTCATTGTGCAGGAACAAGGACTCACCGAACCTGTGCACGAAGGGATCGTCGGCTCGGCACTGGCCTCCGGCGCAGCTTAGGTCGCTGCTCAGGCACCCGACCGGGCTCGGTTGAAAGCTGCAGCCATGCGCGGTGTCCAGCAGGCACTCGGCAGCACCGTGCGTCAGGCACACATCGCCGCCCGCGTCTCCGCCGCCCGCGCCCGCGCCGAGCACGATCACGTCCGCGTAGCGCGTGCCGCAGCCACCGAGCAGGCTCAGCGCGGCCAGCATTCCCGCGAGCCAGCTCAGAGCTCGTGTCGGCGCGCAAATCACGGCCATGACAGCTCCGGTCCGAGCGAGAGCAGCCACGCAGGCCGCGCAAAATCCGCCGTGCCGCGCTCGGCGACGCGCAGCGTAGCGCGTGGCAACGCCAAAGAGCCGCTGCCCTGCGCCCACAGCGCCAGATGATCGGCGATCCGAAGCCGCGCACCGAGGCTCAACCACGGCCCCCAAACCACGAAATCATCCTGGGCACCGACGTACGGCGCGCTCGCGCTGCCGCGCGCGCTCAACGTGGAGAGCGACCAACCCGCGCCGACCGCGCCCGAAAGCGGCGCGTCATTCGAACCGAGCCCCCACAGTGCGCCCAAGCGATAGCAGGTAGCACGCGCCTCGACATTGCCCTCGGGCTCGGAGAACCGCGCGGCGGACAGCGGGCTGAATAGCTCGGCGCTCAGCCCAAAGCCAGTCGTGGACTGCCACGCGCCGCGCAAAGAAAGCTGCGCCGAAGCACTAAATCCGGGCATGAGCAGGAGGGCAGGGCCAGCGCCGACGAAGACCGCGCCCGAGCGCCGGCGCAGCCCGCGCTCCTGGTCGTGCACCGCTATTGCGACCACGGGCGCGCTCACCGGCGCGTCGCCACGCGACGGATGGTCGGCGTTCAGCTCCAAGAGGCTCGCGCGAAGCAGCTCCACCGTGCGCGTTGCGATCAGCTCTTCACCTGCGGGATCGCCCGCGGCCACGCGCAGCAAATCGCGATGCACCGTTTTTCCGGTGGCGCGGTCGAGGACGGTCATTTCCACGCCGCCTTCGGCGAGGGGTTGCACGCGAATCGCAGCCACGGCACCGCTGGCCATGGCCAACGACTCGAGCGAGCGCGGCTCCGAAGTCTCCCGCTTCAGCTCGACGAGAAAGCCGAGGGCTTCGATTTCCTGGCGCAAGCGACGCGAGACCGTCGTGGCGTGCGATTCGTACACGATAACCACGACGTTCGCCTCTGGTCCATCCGCTGCCTGCGCCACGCGAGGCAACGCACCCACGCTCACTATCGAGCCATGCAAAAAGATGCGCAGCAAGCCGCGCAGGTTCTGTAACCACCCGTTCAAGCGCGAGTCAGTGTAGCACTGAGCGCGCTAAATCTGCATGCGGTCCCTCGGGATATCGGCTCAAGTAGTCGCGGGCGGTTCGCCGCGCGCCCGCCGAATCATCGGCTGAACGCAGCGCTTCGATCAAACGCCCCTCGGCCTCACGAGCGAGCGGGCCCCCCGGCTGCTCGCGGAGCGAGGTTGCGAACCACTCGGCGGCTTGCTCGTAAGCGCGGCGCTGATCGAACGCCACCTTGCCGAGCGCGAAGGCTGCAGCGCCGCGCCGCGAGTCCCCAGGGAAACGATGGCGAAGCGCGAGCAGGGCCTCGGTCGCACGGTCGGGCTTACCCGAAAGGCGGGCGCCGTCACCGAGCATGAGCAGCTCACCCGGGCTCGCAATCGCACAAATCCCGGTAAATCCTGTGGCGTCCGCGCTGGCGAAGGCTTCGCGCAGGGCGCCGCGTTTGGCGAGCACACGCCAAGCCGCCGGAGCTTCATCGCGCGATGAAGGCGGAGTGCTGGGCTCGTCCGCCGTGGACCCGGCGGGGGCAGCGGTTGCCGCAGCATCGAGCGCGGGCGCAGCGCTCGGAAGCGTGAGCTCGGAGCTGGGTTGCTCGGAGCGGTGCTCGGGTGCGCTCGTGCTCAACGTTTCGGAGGCGCGCACCACGCGCTCCGAGTCCCCATTCGCACCGTGCACGACCACGCTGCCCTGAGTGACGCTCACGGACAGCTGCTCGCTGTTCGGATCCCAATTCACGTCGAACACGGTGCCCGTAACGCGCACCGTGAACGGGCCGGCCACCACCTTCCACGCCGAGCTCGCGCGGTGCACGACCTCGCAATGGACGTGCCCGCTTTCCAACGACAAGCTCGCCCCTGGCTCACTGAGCTCGACGATGCGCAGCTTGGAGTCCGGCTCGAGCCGCACGTTGGTGCCCTCGGAAAAATGCAGCTGCATGGGCACCGTGTGCGGCGCAGCGAGCCACGTCTTGGCAACGCCAGGCACGCCGTCTACCTCGAAGGTAAGCGCGGAGTGGCGCGCATTCAGCACGAAAACCGCGGCCGCGGCCGCCACTGCGACCGCGAAACCCGACGCCCACACGGCACGCGAAGCGAAGAACGAGCGCGGCTGACGCGGCTCTCCCAGCTCCGCGAGCAGGAAACTGCGACGCGCTTCATCCAGCGCACGCTCACGCTCGGGCGCAGCGGCGTCCAACGTAGTCGCCACGTGGCGACCCAGCGCCTCGAGTGGCTTCAGCGATCCTGCCATCTCGATCCCTCCTCGACCCATTTTTCGAGCAACGTGTGACTGCGCGCAGCCTTCAGGAAGCGCGCCTCCGAACGACGCAGCCGGCGCTTCACCGTGGCGAGCGACACCGAGCACGCAGCCGCCACCTCCGTCAGCTCCATGCCGTCGATGTAGCGGAGCGCAAAGGCGATGCGGTCGTCCGCTGGCATGCGATTGAGCACCGCGTACACGGCGCGCAGAGTCTCCCGACCCTCTGCATCGATGCCGGCGACCACGGGCTCACTGCGCGCTTCTTCTTCGGCGTCCGTGAAGAAGCGCAGCCAGGAGCGGCGGGTGCGGGTGCGCAACGCGCGCCGCGCCGAATGCGCGGCAATCCGCATCAGCCACGGCTTGAGCGCGGCGGGATCTCGCAAGTTGCCGATCGAGGCCAGGGCCTGCACGAACACTTCTTGCAAGATATCCGCCAGCTCTCGGTCGAGTCCAATCAGGTGCGTGACCAGGCGCTCGACGTCCGGCGAATAACGGTTGAAGAACACCACTTTGGCGCCAGGGTTGTCCGCCAAGAGCCCCTGAACGAGCGCGGTGTCGTCCGCTGCCACGAACGGCAGGGGCACGACGCGCGCCGCATGGCGGGCGCGAAGGTGCGCAGGTTGGGCAGTATTCATCGACACCTCAGCAGTGCCTGGCCGCTTCAGTTACGGCTCAAGATTGGCACCCTTGCTCGAACGTTTTGGTTTAGGGCGCTTTCAAGGCGGGCGCCATCGCGTATGCCCTTCCTAAGGGAGTTAGGGCGCCACTCTTGTCGTTCAGCTCGCAATTCGTCGTCCAGGGGTACCAGGCGTAGCGCTGGACCCGCGGGTGCTTGGCGAAGACGGCCAGCGCGCCCTGATAGAAGGCCAACACGCCTTCCGGCGTCGGTGCGCTCAGGTTCAAGCACGACCACTCGGTGAGCCAAATCGGGCGGTTGCCGGGAAGGCCTTCCGCGTACTTGAGATAGCTCTCGAGCTGAGACGCTTTGGCGTCGCACGAGCCATCGTTCCAGCCGTACCAATGCAGGGCGATGAAGTCGGCGCGCAGCGTGGCGTCGCTCCCGACCTTGCCCATGTAGTCCTTGAACCAGGTTTGACCCGTGGTGTTCGCTTGAGTCGCGGGCGTGCCGACGAGGATCCCCTGGTTGTCGAAGCCAGGGAGGAGCGCGAGCGCCGAGGCAGTGGTGAGGTTCGACTGGCCGCTGTTGTCGGGCTCGTTGAACCCGAGCACGTACTTGTAGCCCTTGCTGACGAAACCGCTGATCGAGGTTTGGATGCCAGCCAGCGTTTGCTCGGCGCCCGCGTGGCCCCAAATCATGGGCACGAATTGGCCCCCAGTGCCGTCCGCGCACGGCTCGGTCTCTTTCTGAGTCCAGTTGTAATACCAAGACACGTTGAGCGCGCCGCGCGCAGCGCAGGGCGAGTTTGCGACGCCCTTGAACGGCGTTCCGCTCCCGCCGCCACTGCCCGAGCCCGCGTTGCTCGCACCGGCATTGCCCGAGCCCGCCGTGTTCGCGCCGCCGTTGCTCGCCGCACCACTGCTCGTGCCCGCGTTGCTCGTGCCCGCAGCACTAGCGCCTGCGCTGCTCGATCCCGCGCCGCTCGCCCCTGCCTGGCTCGAGGCCGCTCCGCTCGTGTTGCTGCCCGCCGTGGGCGCAGCGCCCGCCGCGCCCGCACCCAGATCCACTCTGCCGCCGACGCCGGCGCTCGCTGAGCCGCCGCCTGCATCCGATGAGCTCGAGCATGCAACGCAGTGAGCGACGGCGAGAACGGCGGATGCGAGCAGCGACCGGGCATGGCTCTGGGTCATCACGCCAAGATAGCGCTCTTCGCGTACTTGATGCTGCCATTGTCGTTGAAGTCCGGAGTGAGCGAGGCCGCGTCCAGGCCCAGCGCGACCCCGAGCGTCTTGGCGGCGGCGATGTGGGTGTCGGCACGCGGGATGTCTCCGCCGCTGGCCTTCGAAGCGCCCGTCGCACTGTCGATGTCGGAGGCGACGAAGGCTGCATTTAGCGGCGTGCAGCCGCCCGTCACGCCCGGGGAAACGTTCTTACCAATCATGACCATCACGGAATGGTTGCCGAAGTGGTCACGACCGTTGCGACCGGAAACCTTCGCTGTGCCCGCCAAATCACGCCCGAACACGTTCATGGTCGCGAACGTGGCTTTACCCGGCACTTGCTTGTCGAGCGCGTCAATCACCGCTTGTACACCGGGCACACCGGACTGGTTGCCAGCGTGATCGGTGGTCTCGAACCACTCGTCGTACAGGCCGCTATCGTTGTGGTTGTCACCGCCGAACCGGATGTGAACCATGATCGCCGGAGTGACTTTGGCCTGCACGAGCGCGGCAGCGGCGAGCGCTTGTCCGCCCACGTCGTCGTCCGTGATCGCGTTGAAAACCGAGGCCAAGTCGGTCGCCAACTTACGAACCTGAGCTTGGCTATTGTGTAGCGCGTCGATGAACGCAAGCTGTTCTTTGCTGCCGTTGGATTTGAACAGAGTATTCAGATCGTCGAGCGTCTTGTCCCGCACTTTGCGCAGCGCCACGACGGGGTCCGTCATCGAGCCGGTCAAGAGCTGCTTGAGCTGGGTCGGGCTGATCGCCGCCAACGTGCGACCTTGAAACGAGATTTGCTCCAAAGCGTTGCCAGCAGCGCCGACGGACACGGGCTCTGCTTGCACCGTGCCGAGACACGGCGCCAAGCGCTTGGCGTAGATCGACGGCCACATCTCGCCGCCGCTCGAGTTTCCGAGGAAGCGCATCACCTTCGGATGATCGCCGTGCACGAGGCCGCCGGTGATGTGGTGGAAGAAGTTCGTTCGCTTGCGCACGCTGTCCGTGAGCGTCGACCAGATTTGCGCACCTTTGACGCTGGTCGTGCCGAAGTTGAACGGCGTGGCCGCGAACTCGGCTTGCGTTGGATGAATGATGCCGGCGGCTTCGTAAGTGCCCGGCACGTTGCAAGACATGGGGTCGCCCGCGCTCGAGGTACTGGCCACCAGGAACTGCAACTTGTCCATGTTGGCGATGGTGCACGCCATATCGGCGGCGCTGGCCTTGGTCGGGTTGGCCAAGAACCAAGCGGGCAACCCGGTGGCGGCTGCCCTCAGGCCAGCAAACAGAGTTCCGAGAGCCGAAGCGCGCAGAAGGTCACGACGATTGATGGGGTTCATGGTTTGCCTCAAATCCCGAGAGCGAGTGAAGGCGCCGATTGGCAGGCCGCAGAGAATGTCGAGCGCATGGCGTTGGTCGCTGTCGCGCCGCCCGTCTTGGCGTCGTTGAAGTGAGCGGTGAGCACGGTGACGGCCGCCGCGTGCTGCGGGTCGGAGGGCGGGACCCCCATGATGGTGCTGACGAGCCCCTCGACCGCCGTCGCGACGTTGCTGCTCATGAACTTGGCCGAAGCGCCAGAGTCCACCACCTTGACCGCGACGGCCTCGCACAACAGCTCGCTCGCCGCGCGGAAGAACAGAGACGGGTCGCTGGGAGTAACTGGAGCTGCGACACCACGGCTGAATGCGTCGGCGGGTAAGGCGCCAGCGAGCCGATTCATGGCGCTGGTCACGCCGGTGGGCGTGGGCGTTTGAATATCGCAGATGTCTTTCACGCCCAGGCGGTTGGACAGCGACTGACAGAATTGATCGCGACGCATGATGCTGATGGTGGCCCCATTTTTCTCGGCAGTTTGTGTGCTCGCCGCGTTCGTCACGAGCGGCGAAGAGAACAGCTCCTGCACCAGCACGTCGAACTTGAAGCTCGAGTCCTCGAAGGCCTTGGCGATGCGGCGCATCTCCGGGTCGGTCTCTTCACACTTGCTGGAGTTGGCGAAGAAGCACAGCTTCTGCGTCATCTCCAGAGCGAAGCGGCTGATCACGTTGCCGGTGACCTGCTCGTCGGTGACCTGCTTCAAGAAACCGCCGAAGTCGACGAGGGTCTTGCCGTTGCCCGACACGTTCAGGAAGCCGAAGCTCGCGGGTCCATTGCTGGTGCCGGCGAACTGCTTGTCGTTGTAGTCGAAGGAGTTGCCCCAGAACTGACGCATCGGGTCGAGGCTCTTGTGGCAGGCGTAGCAGGTGCCGGTACCGCCACCGACTGCGTGCTCGCCATCGACCGCGGTGGTCGTCGGGGGGAGCGGGATCGCGGCCTCGGCGTTCGTGTACCCCTGACCGATGGCTCCGAGGAGCGCCTGATTCGCCGTGACGCGGTGCTGGTTGCTGTCGTTCGTATTCCAGACCGCGAAGAAGGCAGGCGTGCTGAAGAAGCTCACACGCGGGATCTTGGAATTGAGCGTTCCACCCGAGGCTCGAAGCTTCAGCAAGTCCCAAGGCATGATCGGCGTGCCATCGACGATTTTGACCATTTGCCAGTCGCTCAAATCTTGCGCGGTGAAGTACGGCTTGATGGCGTGCTCGAAGCAGCCGGCGTCGCCGCAGAAGCCATTGTTCGTCGAGTCACGCGGCATCGAGCCGAGCAGCATTTGGAACAAAAGCGTGTTGCCGGGGCAGGTCGAGACCTTGCTCGCGTCACCGGCGCAGGTGCCGCTGAACTTTTTGCCCGTGCTGGTCGTCGGCGCTTCGTAGCCGAAGGTCATGTAGTTCGGGCTATTCGGATCCAGAGTTTCGCTGAGCGCGGGGCGCTTCCCGTGGTTGAACTTCCAGTTCATGGTGTGAATGTCGTACGGCGCCTCGATTTGCATGTAGAGGCTCTTCAAGGCCGTGGTCATCATGAAGGAGTCGGTCGTGAGCAGGTCCGACATCGGACGGCCCGCGCTCACGAATGCAATCGCAGTGCGCGCGAAGCTCTCTTTAATGTTCTGGTACATCTTCGGGTACGCATCGTCGCCGAAGATGGCGTACGAGAGGTCGAACGCACCGGGCCGCTTGCGGAGCTGAAACTCGAAATCGAGCGTGGCCAGCTGCGATTGCTGGAACGTGTTCTGAAAGAACAACAAGAGCTTGTCTTGAAACTCCGGAGTGCTCATCCAGGTGGTGATCAAGCTCTTCAAGCCGGCTTGCGTGCTGCCCATGGCGAGCTCGGCGTCGCTCGGCGCGAGGCCAGTCAGCACGTTTTTCACCTTACGGAGCGCGCTGGCCGTCGGCGGTGGCCCGCCGTAACCGACGCCGCCCGCGCTGCCGGCCATGCCGCTCGAGGTGCCTGCGCCAGAACCATCACCCGCGCTGTTTCCGGAACCGCCATTCGCCGATGCTTCTCCGCCGTTCGCTGGGCCCGGCCCCGCCTCCCCCGCGTTACCGGCGTTCGAGGGGGGGGCTTGCCCGTCCCCCGCCTTGGTCGAGCACGCCGGCAAAGCGCCCAAGGCGGAACAGAGCAAAAAAGCCGACGGTAAAAGCCGCGCACTGCGCACAACGTGGCCGAGTGTGAGCGCCGCAAATCGCGATTCGATGAGCTGAGTGGGCATCACTCAAGGAAGGGGCAAGGACGCTGCTCAGCGTGCGCGAAAATGCGTCAAATAAGATGGCGGCCCACCGAGATTCACCCGCGCCCGACCGAAGCTCGCGTTGCCACAAAACGCCTCTTCGCGCAATCAACCCCGAGGGTTAACGCGCGAAGCGCAGGACATGCACGGCCGCAGTTTGCTCAGCTAGCGCGCTGTTGCGGGACGCTCTGGAACTGCGCGAGCGCGGTCTTGAGCTTGGTTCGCCCGCGGCGCAGCCGTGAAAACACGGTATGAATCGAGACGCCTTGAATCACCGAGATCTCTTCTCCGCTCAGGCCCTCGATCTCGAACAAGATCAGGGCGACGCGCTCGTGCTCTTTGAGCTGGCCGAGCAGTGCCTCTAGCAGCGACCAAGAACGCTTGGTCTCGAGCGACTCGCTCGGGTTCGCGCGCAGCTCGCGGCACAGGTTCGGATCGATGCCCGCGCTCAGCAATTGGCGGCGGAACCACAGACCGCGACGGAAGTCCCGCACCCGGTGACGAGTGATCTGATACAGCCAGCCGCCGACGTTCTGCCCGTCGAACTCGTGCAAGCGACGATGCACGACGACGAATACGTCTTGCGCTAAATCTTCACAATAGGCGGCAGGCGCTCCGAGGACACGCACCCAACGCGTGACCTCTTTGAACCAAGCAGCGTACAGGGTGTTGAACTCGGTAGGCGACGGCGTACGAACGCACTGCAGCGAACGCACAGCTCCGCCTCCGTTGGCTGAAAGCGAACTTTCCAACATCGGATCTCGGGGCGCTAGGGCGGGTGGTTAAAGGCGGGTGACGAGCCGCGCCTACCGAGTGATTGTGGGTAGCTCCGATATCCTTCGAAAAAAAAATGCGCCCTGTGAGCCGAAAACAGAGCCTCGCGCAACCACGAGAGAATCAAAAAAGTCGGTAAAGTTTTGAACGATGAAACCCTTGCAGCCCCCTTGTCCGGGTGTCAGGCAGGGCGCGACGACGATTCGGGCGAGCGACGGGGGAGCGACCAGGGGCAGAGAAGACACGGCGGGGGTTGACCAACGATCTCTCGCCCGGGGCTGGGCTGGAAAATTACACCTTGGCTCCATCGGCCAGTGGGGCTTAAGACGAACGGACCCGGCCTGAAGCAGCGGCCAATCGTTCGCGAGTACAAGATCGGGACCCGTAATCTGGTACCGGTCCCACATCGGACGCTATCAGGTGAGCCACATGGTGAGATGACGCATGGATCGAGCTCGACGCTCGCCCGCACACCGCGCATGACGCGCCCACGAGCGCGTACGATTTCCGTTCGTCTTTCGCGCGCGCGGGCGCCTTTGTGCGACTCGCACGACTGACCCGCTCGCAATCACGCGCCCAATTCGCACGCGCTGCGAAAATTTCCGTAGCGCCGCGCAATTTTCGTACACCGCACAAAGACAAGCGCCTTCACCAACTCGAGAGTTGTCCGGCATGCTCGATTGCGCTCTGCGCGCGAGCTCTTTTCGTACTAATGTACTCGCGCTCGAGACAGTGTCGCCGCGTCGGCATTGGCTTGCTCACGATTTGGAAAAATCGCTCGACACACCAGGAGCATCACTGACATGCGCCACGCTCTGTCCGTAGGCCGTTGCCTACGCGCCTCCGCTGTTCTTTTTGCCGCCGTTTCTTGCGGTCACCCTGCCTTGCCTGGAACCGGTTCCAATGGCGGATCGAGCAACTCACCCGGCGGTGGGTCGAGCGTTCCAGGCGGCGGAGCTTCGAACCCCAACGGCGGATCGGCCAATCCGAATGGCGGCGCAAGCGGCTCGGTGAGTATGGGCACCGCCGGCGGTGAGGTCGTCATCCCAGTCGGGGGCGGCGCGGGCGGCGCGGGCGGCGCTGGGCCGAAGACGTCGTGCACGAGCGCTACGCAAGATCCGTTGCCCTACACGGGTGGCTACAAGGCGGACCCCACCACGCGGTCGGCGGCCATGGCGCTCGCCAACAGCCTCAGCGTGGAGGAGCGCGCGCAACAAATGCGCGGCCTGCCCCAAGCCGGCACGGCGGACTACAATGTCTTTCGCCAAGAGGACAACACCTCCAAAGGCATCAAAGCTTTTTACTTCCGCGACGGCCCGCGCGGGGTGAACTTGAACGCCAACGGCGACGGCAAAGCGGACTACTGCACGTCCTTCCCCGTCGCGATCGCGCGCGGCGCCGCGTTCGATACCGAGCTCGAGTATCACATCGGGCAAGCCATCGGCGACGAGACCCTGGTCTCGGGCAATACGATGATCCTCGCGCCCACGGTGAACATCTTGCGTCACCCGGCCTGGGGCCGCGCCCAAGAAACCTACGGCGAGGACCCGTTTTTGTTGGGTCGTTTGGGCAGCGCATTCGTAGTCGGCGTGCAGGAGTACGTCGCGGCCTGTGCCAAGCACTACGCCGCCAACAACATCGAGAACGGTCGCGAAACCGCCAACGCCACGATGGACGAGCAGACGCTGCGTGAGATGTACGCGCGCCACTTCGAGATGATCGTGAAAGAGGGCGGCGTGTCCTCGATCATGGCGGCATACAACAAGCTGAACGGCACCTACTCCACCGTCAACAAGCACCTGCTCACGGACTTGCTGCGCACCGACATGGGCTTCGAAGGCTTCGTGCTCACGGATTGGTGGGCCGCGCCCAACGGCAACATGGTGCCACTCCCAGCGAGCAACATCTTGCAAGGCACCGCGAAAGACGGCGTGAACGCCGGCCTCGATATGGAGCTGCCTTGGTCATACAACTACTCGACCCTGGCCACGCTCGTGAATGGTGGGCAGCTCACGGCCGCTCAGCTCGCGACGTCGGCCGCACGCATCATCGAGCAGAAGATGCGCTTCAAAGTCGACAAGATGTCCGGTCCCTTGGGTCTGAAAACGCCCAGCACCACTTGGAACGCGGGCACCTCGAGCGTCGAGAACAACCAGGCGCACATCGATCTCGCGACGCAAGCCGCGAAAGAATCGATGGTGCTGCTCAAGAACGAGGGCAACGTGCTGCCCATCAACAAGGCCACGGTGCACAGCATCGCGGTGATCGGCGCGAACGTTGGCGTAGGCATGCTCAGCGTGAAGAGCCAAGACGGCAGCAACACAATCGACTTTTCGACTAACGTGCGCACGGGCGACCTCGGGTCCAGCCGCGTGTTTGCTGATCCCGCCAAGAGCTTCGGGCCGTTCGCAGGCATTCAGGCGGCGGCGGGCTCGGGCATCACGGTTACCCGCGGCAATAGCGCGGCTGACGCCGCCAACGCTGACTTCGTGGTCGTGGTCGCCGGCCTCACGCCGTTCGACGAGGGTGAGGAGTACACGAACGCGGGAGATCGCAGCTCGTTCGCGCTCGACGCCAAGGGCTCGGCCGTGCAGAACGCGCTCATCACGGCGGTCGCCGCGCTCAAGAAGCCGATGGTCGTCGTGCTCGAAGGCGGCAGCGTGATCGACATGCCGTGGCTGTCCAGCGTGCCGGCGGTAGTCATGGCCTGGTACCCGGGCATGACCGGCGGCAAAGCCCTCGGTAACCTGCTCCTGGGCGACGCCAACTTCAGCGGCAAGCTGCCGATCACCTGGCCTGCCGCCTGGGCGGACGAGCCGGAGTTCGCCAATAGCAGCGGCACTACTGCCATGGGTTATTACCTGGGCTACCGCTGGTTCGACAACAAGGGTACGAAGCCGCTGTTCCCGTTCGGCGCCGGCCTCAGCTACACCACGTTCAGCTACTCGAACCTGCAGGTCCCCTGCTCCGATGTACCGAAGGACGGCGTCGTGAACGTCACGGTGGACGTCGCCAACACCGGTACCAAGGCGGGTGACGAGGTCGTGTTCCTGTTCGTGGCTTATCCGAACGCGGGCGCAGTGCGCCGGCCGATGAAGGAGCTGAAAGGCTTCACGCGCGTGTCGCTGGCTGCTCCCGATCCGGGGAACCCCACCAATGGCAGCGCCAAGCGCGTGACCATCCCGCTGCGCGTCAAAGATTTGAAGTACTGGGACTCGACCAACAACAAGTGGGACATCCAAACGGGGCCCGTGCAGGTCCTCGTGGGTCCGAGCTCGGACAAGCTGACGTTGATGGATACCTTCACGGTGAAGTGAGCTTCACTCTTTTTTCCTTGTGCCACGAGCTCGCGAGATCATGACCGTTCGATCCTTGTCCACTTCATTCAATTCATCGTCGTGTTTGCGCTGGGCGGGTGCCACGGCTCTAGCTTTCGCGTTTGCGGCCGCGCCGCGCCCTGCGCACGCGGCTGACGACCCAAAGCCCGGTGCTCCGCTCGATGACGACGCCGAGGAAGACGCGCCGAAACCCGCCGCGCCAACCGAGCAAGCCGAGCCACCGCCAAAGGCACCGCCGACACCCGTGAAAGCGGATGACGTCGAACCGCCGGCAGTCGGTTTGGTCGAACGGCTGCCACCGTCGGCCTATTACTCACCGGTAACTCGCGGTTTGCACGGCGGCTCGTTGTGGCTCAGCTCACAAGGCTTGCAGTGGCCGTACCTGCCGCGCACGACGATCGGGGTGTCCGGCTATGCGTGGCTCGACACGAACTATCGCAAGGCGGACGATCTCGCCCAGTCCGCCGGTTACGACCGCAAGGAATTCACGGCGCAAGGCCGTGCCGTCTTGCGCGTGACGCCGACGTACAGCAAAGGAGACTGGTTCGCACAAGTTCAAGCCGAGTTCGTCGGAAACAAAACGCAAACCACGCCGGCTACGAGTGCGGACGTCGATGATCTGTGGATCCGCATCGGGAAATGGCAGAGCTTCGATCTCACCGTAGGCCGGTTCGAGGCCTTCGAGGTCTACCACCTGGGCATGGGTCTCGACATCAACACCGACGAGCGCAAAGGCGCCTTCAGCGATTCGTACACCAACCCTCCGGCGCTATACAACGCAGGCTTCATGTATCTCCGCCCGGAGGAGGCCAGCAACTTCGCGTTTCACGCCTATCCGACGAAGAACCTACGCTTCGAAATGCTGGGGCAGCTCGGTAACTCAGGCCCCTACAACTCGGCCGGTGTGCGCCCGGCGGGCATCTTGGATCTTGGCTGGTTCAAACTCAGGGGGGCAGGCGAGTACCAGATCCAGAAGGACCCGAAGATCCCCAAGAATGGGCTAACCGGATACGAAGACAAGAACGTGAACCGGGGCGGCGCCGGCAGCGTGCAATTCGTCATCGATCCTTATGTCGAGTTCGGTGCCAACGTCGGATACGCGCTCGTGGATTCGTACGACCCCAACGGCAACCTGTCCGGCGAAGGCAGTACCACGACCACGAGCTACGGCGGCTTCCTCAACGTGCAACCGGTACAGGACGTCCTCATCGGATTGGGAGCGAACAAGGTGCACCTGTCCAATCAGCACCCGAAGGACGGGCGCTTCGGCGAGTTTTCTCACCTGCAAACGTTCGGGGCAGTCCAGTATTTTTGGGAAAACACGCTCATGATCAAACTTGTCGTTGCGTACGCCAAAGCCGAGGCTGACGACCCGTACAAATTTCCATTGAGCAACAAGCTAGTGAGCGCGCGCCTGCGCCTGCAAGTGTTGTTCTGAGCAAACGAATGGAAGGGTCTACTCCGGCGTATTCGGGCGCCACGGGTAGACCTCCCAATCTCGCGCAGCCGCGGCTCAAGTCAACGCGCTGAGCGCGCCCGTCACGTCGGCCGCGTTCGGCTGAGTGCCGAACGTGTTCACGTCCACGCCGTACGCCTGAGCGATGGACACCAAGATCTTGCTGTTGGTCGTGGGCGTGTACGTGGGGCGACCAACGCACCATTGGTCGGTGGGCGGGCAACCGGGGGCCATCTTGAGGCGGCGGCCCATGCGGAACTTGCCGTTGGCGCCGCCGGCGATGACGGTCGGGACGTGGCGGCAGCTGTGGAGGGCGGGGTTACCCATGTCGCTCGTCACGTAGATGATCGTGCTGTCCAAGATGCCGAGCGCGTCGAGCTTTTGCATCAGGCGCGCGACCTTGCCGTACACGTACTTGTTGAACTTGGCGAGCGGCAGCCACGAGTCAGGCGAGCCAGTTGCGGTGACGTCGTTGTTGCCCACGGTGGACGCGGAGTAGGTATGCGCGACGCTGCCGTGGTTGTCCGCGGGCAGGCCCAGCGGGTTGGCGGCGTACGACAAGTCGTTCATGAACAGCGTGCCGAAACGAGTCACGTCGCAAGCCAGCGCCTGCGCGAGCATGTCGATGTGCGCGTCGGTGATCGCGTCGAAGTACGGCTCGCCGCCGTTGTACTGTTTGAGGCTCGGGAACTTGGTCTTGTCCGGGATTGCAGGCACCGTGCAGACGGGGCCACCACCAGTACCGGCAGTGAACTGCTTCTCGATTTCGTGTAGCGCGGTCAGGTGCTGGTCGAGCTTCTGCTGCTCGGCGGGAGCGAGCCCAGTGCGCAATCGGTTCACGTCCCAACGCACGAAATCGACCACGCTTTGACCGAGCTTCATCTTGCGCGCGGCCGCGGCCATGGCGGCCGGATCGGAGCTCACGGCCAAGCCGTCGAACAGCAGGTGAAAGGCCGCGACCGGATCGATGATCTTCGGCAAGGGGGCGCCGCCGTCACCGTAAGACAGGGTGAGCCCGGGGTCCGTACCGTCGTTGCCGACACCCAGGTTCACGCTGGTGATGCGCGTGTCGCTACCCAGCCCCTTGGTCACGGCCAAGTACTGATCGAGAGAGGAATTGAACGGACGCTTGGCGCTGCCGTCGATGGTGCTCCCGGTGAGGATGGTACCGGCGGAGTCATGACCGTTCGCGTTCGAGAGGTGATCGATGCCCTCGAGCACGAGCAGCTTGTCTTTGAAGGACTTGCCGTACGTCGCCGCATCGTCGAACGGCTGCAGCGAGCAGTTCTCGTAAGTGATGTCGAACGCGGTCTCGGTGTCGCCGGACTTCATCGCCCAGAACTCGGCGGACAAGCCGTGCGGGTGGTAGATGGTGATGAACTTCAGCGGCAGGGTTTCACCCGCGGCTTGAGCCACGGAGTTTTCCAGCAGACGCGTGAACGGCAAGGCAGCCATGCCGGCGCCCATGGCGCGCAAGAAGTTGCGACGTGTCGGACTCAGGCGTTTCATTGCGCTCTCCGCTGCGTGAACGTGGGACTGGTGATGTAGGCGCGCAGCGTCTCGAGGATGCTGCCTTGCATGGCCGAAGCGGGCTGGGGATGAGTTGAGTCGGGTGCAGGCGCGGGCTGCGCCTTCCAGTAGTCGACGAAGGCGTTCTCGGCCACCGCGACGTCGGCGTCACTGCGGCCGGCAGAGGCGCGGAAGGCGTTGCGCGCGAAGCATTCACGCACCACGGCGCTGTTCGAGAGCGCGGTCGCCAGCGCGTTGCTGTCCGCGTAGTCCCCGTCGAAGTCCTTGGACATGCTGACGGTGGTTTTGCTGTTTACCGCCTGGTTATGATCTTGGGTTTGGAGCTTGCCCATGCCGTCGTACAGCTCGAACGTGAAGCCCAGGGCGTCGATCGCGCTGTGACAGCTTGCACACCCCGGGTCGCTGGCGTGCGCCGAGAGGCGGTCACGCATCGTCTTGTTCGGGTCTGGTACGAGCGGCGGCACGGTGAGCTTCAGCTGCGCCGGAGAGGGAACCACGACACAAGCGATCCGCCGCTCCACCGCGACACCGCGCAGCACCGGGCCGGTCTCGCTGGCATGCGCGTACACGGACAAGAACGCGGCTTGGTTCAAGATGCCGCGCCGTTCGGGCAAGTTGATCTCTCCATCAGCCGAGCCGGTCATGCCGTTGTACAGCTGAGTCAGGCCCTGATCCTTCGTGGCGGTCCACGAAGCGCCGAGCAGCTCCCCGACCGTGCCCGTCTTGTTGTCGATCAGGCGCTTCACGAAGTCCGCGCTTTCACTAACCATGGCCGGCTTCAAGCCGGCGAAGGTGGTGTACACCGTGGTGTCCTTCGCGGTGTCGACCAGGCGATCCGTCCCGAGCCATTCTTGGATGATGCGGACGACGCGCGCGCGCGACCCGGTGGGATCCCCGCTCGCGAACAGGCGCGTGAACACGGCGCTGCGCTGCTCGGGCGTGCCGAGTTGGCCGGAAGCCGCAGCCGTCAGCAGGTCGGCATCCGGCGGGCCACCGGTGACGAGGTACGAAAGCTCACTCGCCGTCTCGTACGGCGTGAGCACGACCGGATTGGACGTCGTGCCGTCGCCGATTTCCGTCAGGTACAAGAATGCGGCTGATTGGAGCACGCCGGTCGCGACCTGCTCTATGCCGTCGGCGTAGGTGCCGCCGTCGTCGGCGGCCACGTGGTACAGGTCCAATAGCTTTTGCGCCTCATCAGCGCCCAGGGGGCGGCGATAGGCCTTGCCGGCGAAGGACTGAATGAACGTCTTGGCGCAGGCCTCGGCGCCGGAGGCTTGGTCCGCGCACGGCGCAACCGAGTCCAACTTGGTGCGCACCTGAGCGGCCAGCGTGGTGGCGGCGCCGGCGATCTGCTTGATGAGCACATTGTCGACGCGCTGCGCGTCGTTGACGGTGTAGCCGTTCTGACGAGTATCCGGAGAGAAGCCGGTCGCGACGGGATCGGAGTTGCCAACCACGGCCTTCACCGAGCTCTCGTACTCGGAGTTGGACAAGCGGCGGATGCGCGCGGGCAGAAGCGGGGACGTCGACGCACCCGCGGAGCCGATGGCCCCTGCCGTGCTGCCGCTGCCCGTCGAGCCAGACGCGCCTGTGCTGCCACCCGCGGAGTTGTGATTGTTGCCGGTGGAGGTCTGGATGCCGCAGCCAGTCAGACTGGCGCCCGCGAAGAGGGGCAGCAACGTGAGGAGAGGAGTCAGCGAACGCCGCATACCCATTTCCAAAGTATTTGGCTCATGTCCCGGGCACTTGCAACGCATACCAGTGCGATTGCACGAAGCGGCACCGCACTGGAATCGGTTTCACAAGAAAGCCGCTCACCCTGCAGGGTAGGACCACTTACGATACCGAGGTGCGACAAAGACGCCTGTTGGTGCCCCCGTCGCGCGACTCTACGCGTTTTGTCGCACGTCGCCGCTATCGCACATCGACCACGATGTGGTCTCAACGCAAGGCGTCTCGCAATGCGACGTACCAGGTCTTACCGACAATGGCGTAGCCCGCGTCGTTCGGATGAACCGAGTCGGTCATGAGCGCTTTCTTCCAGTTGCTGTTGGCCAAAAAAGGCGCGTTCATATCGACCAGTGCGATGTGCTTGCCCTGGTCGGTGCGCGTTTTGATGATCGCGGGGAGCGCGGCGTTGTAGCTCGTCGTGTTCGCATTCGCGGGCTCCTTTTGGCTGGGCGTGATCTTGGCGACGACGATCAGCGCGTCCGGTGCATCCGCGAAGACGGAGTCGATGAGCTTGCCGAGCCTCTGCGGCGCGTTCGGCAGATCGATGTTCTGCGCGATGTCGTTGGTGCCGATCATCAGCAGCACGATGTTCGGCTTGAACCGCTTGATGATGCCTTGATCGACGTATTGAGCGATCCCCTTGGAGCCCGTGATCGTGTAGCTCGGGTGCCCTTCGTGGCTGCGCGGGAAGGCTTTGCCGCTCACCATGCTGGGGCCATCGGCAGCCGAGCCGACGAAGGTGAGCGACTTGTTGTCGGCGACAGCCAGCGCAAACAGCTGCGAGCGATAACCCCCGGCATCGGTCGAGCCGTAGCCGTAGGTGATAGAGTCGCCGAAGGGCAGGATCACGCAGGGGTTCGGCGCCGCCGGACACGCGCTGTAGCCGGGGTTGGGCGAGCCCGCCGCGCCCGCCGAGCCGGCGACGGCAGCCCCCGCGGATCCCGCGCTCCCGGTGCTCCCGCCTAGCGCACCGGCGGTACCGCCCAGTGAGCTGGCCGAGCCGGCATTGCCGCCCTCTGACGCGCCTGACGCGCCTGACGCGCCTGACGCGCCTGACGTGTTGAAGGCGCCGCCGTACCCGGCGCTGGGCGCGCCCGCAGCGCCGGTCGAGGCGCCTGCCGCGGAGCCGCCCGCGAGATTGGCCGCGCCGCTGTCGGCGCGCGCACCCGCGGTGCCGGGCGGAGCGCTCTCCACGTCGGATCCGCAGCCGCTCAAGACGAGGAAGGCCGAGGAAAAAGCGAGCCCAAAGAGCTGAACGAGCCGTGTGCTGGGCACGAATACGATCAGGGATTTGCACCCTCAGCGTCGTGCCGAGTCGCTCAAAAAATCGCGCATGCCAGTCGATTTGGAGGAAAAACCGGTGCTCTGTGCGCAAACAGCACACCTGTTTTTCGCCCGCAGAGGCCGGCTCGCCTCCGCCAGTTAGATTTTGAGTTAAGGTTGTTGCAGCTTGGACGCTTGCGTCTTCGCAGGTGGGCGGTGTTATTTCGATGAGACGACAAGAGCAGGTGGTGAAAGCCAAGCGAGCGAAGCGCACCCGTCGTGCGCTCCAGCTCGCGACCTGTCTTTCGGTCCTCGTGCTGAGTTGCTCGGTTTACAACGCCGACCTGCTCTCGGGAAGTGGCGCGCTTCAGGGGAGCGACGCCGGGCTCGGTAGCTCGCAGGATGCCGGCTCGGGCAGTCTCACCAGCGGCCACGGCGGCGATGCGCCGAGCGACGGGGGACGAAGCGGCAAAGCTGGCGATACGAGCGAGGCTCCCGGCGGGAGCTCGAGCGGCGGGGACCAGAGCGGCGGGGAGGCGGGGGCTCTGGCCCAGGAAACCGGCGGCGCAGGGGTCATCGTGACCTACGGCGGCGCAAGCGGCAGCGACGGCAGCTCGGGGAGCAGCGGCGCGTCGAGCGCCGGCTCGGGCGCCGCGGGAGCCAGCAGCGCGGGCGCCGGGGGCAGCCCTCCGGTCGTGAAAGAGCTGGCCAAGAACAAGAAGGCTACCGCCTCGAGCGTCGAAACGGGCAACGACGTTGCCAAGGGCAATGACGGCGACAGCAAGACCCGTTGGTGCGCACTGAGCGACAAGATGCCGCAGTGGTGGCGCGTCGATCTCGGCGACACGCATCAGCTCACGCAAGTGGTGGTCAAGTTCGAGCACCCCGAGCGCAAGTATACGTACGTCATCGAGACCTCCCCCAACGACGCGGTGTTCACTCAGCGCGCAATGGTCAACGGCACGGGCGACACGCAGACCATCGACATGCCCGCGGGCGTATCGGCGCGTTACCTGCGTGTCACGGTAACGGCGGGCGTTCCCTACACCGACGGCAACGGCATCACGTACCCGACCTGGGCGTCGTTCTGGGAGCTGCGCGTGTACGGTTACTGAGCTTGGCTCAGCGCGCTTCCGGCACGCCGAAGACAGCGCAGTGTTGCGCTGGTGGCTCAGCCTCCAGTGACCAACACATTCATTTGTTCTTACTCTTCACACGCGCCGTGGCAGGCAACGGTAGCAAAAAACTGCGGCACTGCACCAAATCGAGCGCTCAACCGCCTGCCGATGGTATCGCTCACCCGAGCCACCGCGTCCCGTTCGAGAACGGTTACCGTGCAGCCGCCGAATCCGCCGCCCGTCATGCGTGAGCCATACACGCCCGCTTCACTCGCCGCCGCGGCCACGGCCTCGTCGAGCTCGGGGCAGCTGACTTCGTAGTCGTCACGGAGGGAGGCGTGGGACGCGAACATCAACGCCCCGAGCTCAGCCAGCTGTCCGGCCTCGAGCGCCTGGGCGGCCTGCAAGGTGCGAGCGTTTTCAGTGATCACGTGCCGGCAGCGGCGCTCGAGGAGCGGGGGCAAGGGGCGGCCGAGCGCGTCCAGCTCGGCTTCGCTCACGTCGCGCAGCGCGCGCACGGCGGGCAGCTCGCGCGCGATCCAAGCCACCCCGTCTTCACACTGCTTTCGCCGCTCGTTGTAGGCAGAGGTCGCCAGCTCGTGCTTGACGCGGGTATCGCAGATCAAGATGCACGAGCTGCCCAGCGAGAGCGGGACCGAACGAAACTCGAGCGAGCGACAGTCCACCAAGAGTGCGTGGCGCGCCAAGCCGAGCGCTGCGATGTACTGGTCCATGATGCCGCAGCGCGTACCCACGTAGTCATGCTCGGCGGCTTGCCCCGCCAGCGCGAGCTTCACGCGGTCAGGCGGGGTTGGGCTGGACAAGCTCGCCAGCGCAAACCCCACACTGAGCTCGAGCGCCGCCGATGCCGATAGACCGGCGCCGGTCGGCACGTCACTCTCGACGAGCAGGTTCGCGCCGCGCAGGGTGAAGCCGCGATCGATCAAGGCGCGCGCCGTGCCCTCGACGTAGTCAAGCCAGGACCCGCGACGGGGCGGGCCGGGCCGGGCCAGATCGAACTCGACGGTGCTGTCGGCGTTCAGCGAGTGCACGACGACGCGCGTGTCGGAGCGCGTGCTGCCCGCCACGTACGTGCGCCGATCGATCGCCATCGGCAGCACGAAGCCGTCGTTGTAGTCCGTGTGCTCACCGATCAGATTCACGCGGCCCGGTGCGGAAAACAACCGCGGCGCCTCGTGAAAACGAAGCTCGAAGTTTCGCCGGACGTGCTGCGGATCGGTCATCGCTTCACCCGGGATACCAGACGATGCGCGGATCTTCCGCGGCCCGCTGGTAGCTCCACGCCGCCTCGATCATCCGGCCAAGGTCGTACGCCGGGCGCCAGCCGAGCAAGAATTTGGCCTTGTTGTTGTCGAGCCAGGTCGAAAAGTAGGGCGTCTTGATCGGCACGCTCGGCGTACCACGAGTCTCGGCCAAGTAGCGCGCGAGCTCACCGTAGTCCACGGGCTCGTCCATGCACACGTTGAAGGTTTGCCCAGCGGCGCGCGGGTGGTCGATGGCACACAAGATCGCCGACACCAAGTCCTCTACGTGGACGAAGTTACGCTTCACGGGCACGCCGTTCGGATCGAGCATCAGCGGCACGGCGCCGGTTTCGCGGTACTTCTTGGCTTGCTCGGGCTCGACCAGCTCCATCCAGCGCGGACCGCCGAAAACGTCATCGCCGAAGGAGAGTTGATATCGAAAGTCGTCCTTGTCCATGATCCAGGGCGCGCGCAGGCAGCACGTGGTCAAACCGTACTGAATGGCGTACTGCTCGAGCATCACCTCTTCGAGCACTTTGGACAGCGCGTAGCAGCCGGGGTACGCGCTGTGCCGCTGCGTCTCGGTGACCGGCGTGGGCCACGGGTAGAAGAAGTGGCCCATGCTTGCGTCGCCGCCGATCAGAATGAACTGCCGAAAATCAGGGCTGCTGCGGCAGGCCTCGAGCAGCCAAAACATGCCCTTCACCGCGACATCCATGATGGATTCCGGGGTTTCTTTGGGGGTCGCCAGGTGCAGCACGTGCGTCGCGCCAGCGAGTGCTTCGGTCGCGGTCGAGCTGCGGTCGATCGAACCGCGCACGACCTCCAGCCGCTCGCTGGGCTCGAGCAAGCGGTTGTGACACAGCGCGCGCACCCGAAACTCGGCGAAGGCCGGATCGGCGAGCAGGCGACGGATGAACGCTTGGCCAACCTTGCCCGTCGCGCCCGTGACCAGGATGCATTTCTGCACCTTGCTGGGAGCTGAGCCGTTGCGCGTGCTGGTCTCTTGGATGTCGAGTCGGTTCATGTCACTCACTTCTTCTCGAGGAGGCGGTCGACGATCACGGCCGCCAGGATCACGCCGCCAGCGACCACGTTCTGCCACAGCGATTTGCCGACCAAATTCACTGCGTTGAAGGTCAATTGCAGAATACCGGCGCCGAGCACGACGCCGAACACCGAGCCGCGCCCGCCCTGCAGCGAGCAGCCGCCGAGGACAGCTGCGGCCACGGCGTGCAGCTCGTACGCGGAGCCGAGCGAGGGCGTCGCAGTCGGCAGATACGCGACGTACAAGAGCCCGGAGATGCCGCACAGGAAGCCACTGATCACGAACGTCGCCAAGCGCACCCATTGCACGGCCACACCCGACAGGCGCGCGGCCTCCGCGTTCGAACCGATCGCGTAGCAGTAGCGACCGAACAGCGTGCGGTGCATCAAGTACGCCGTGAGCAGCACGGCCACGAGCGCAAACCAGAACGGCATCGGCAAGCCAAGGCCCACGCCTTCGCCGAGGAAGCGAAAACCGGGGAACTTACCCTGAAAACCGACGTCCGTGCCGCCCGTCAAGACTTCGGCGACGCCGCGCAAGAGCAGCATGGAACCGAGCGTGACGACGAACGGCTGCACCCCGAGCCAAGCGATCAGCGCGCCTTGCAGGAGGCCGATGGCGAGCGAAATCGCGAGAGCGATCAACACGGCGGGTCCGATGTCCACGCCGACGTTCATCGCCAGGTAGCTCGTGGTCACGCCTGCGATGCAGATCACCGAGCCCACGGACAAATCGATACCGCCGGCGATGATCACGATCGCCTCGCCCAGTGCGAACAGCGAGATCAACGCGACATGGCGCACGTTGTTGCTCAGGTTGTCGGCGCCCAGGAAGTTCGGATTGAGCAGCGCCGTGCCCACGAACAATGCGACCAACACGGCCAGCATCACCAATTCTTTTTTGTACGCCTTCATGTCGCCAGTCTCAAAATGTTCGCATCCGTGATGTCACGGCTCCGGAGCTCGCCGCGAATGCCGCCGCGAGCGAGCACGAGCGCGCGGTGGCACAAGGACGCAAGCTCTTCTGCCTCCGAGCTCGACACGACGATGGCTTTGCCTGCGGCGGATTGCTCGCGGATCACGTCGTGCACGTCGCGCTTGGCTTTCACGTCGAGGCCGCGCGTGGGCTCGTCCAAGAGCAGGACCGAAGGCTGCAGAGCGAGCCACTTGGAGAGCACGATCTTCTGCTGATTGCCGCCGGAAAGCGTGCTCGCGATGGCACCCTTGCGAATGCCGAAGCGCTGCATGAACGGCGCGGCGATGCTGGCTTCGTCCTCGAGCACGAAGCGCTTGAGCGACGGCAAAGCAATGTTCCGCTCGGCGGCCTGGTCGAGAAACAAGCCCTGGGACGCGCGCTCTTCGGGCACGAGCACCATGCCCGCGCCGAGGGCGTCGCGCGGCGAGCGAATGTCCACCGCTTTGCCGCGCACCGACACGCGGAGATCACTCACCTTGGCGCCGAACAAGCGACGCAGCACGCTGGTACGGCCTGCGCCGACCAAGCCGGCAAGGCCGAGGATCTCGCCCGCGCGCACGTCGAACTTCACTGGGCCATCCACGCTGAGCAGCACCTCGTCACCGACTGGCGGCAGCTCGGCTTCGATCAAACCAGCCGATCCGGCCAAGAAGGTGACCAGCTCTTCACGACTGGAGTCCTGGGTGCGCATCTCGGCCACGCGCTCACCGTCACGCATGCACACGATGCGATCCGTGATGCTCATGATCTCGCCCAGGCGATGCGAGATGTACGCGAAGCCGAGGCCTTGCTCGCGCAGCTGACGTAAGAGCACGAACAAGCGTGCAGCGTCCGACTCTGCGAGAGTGGCCGTGGGCTCGTCGAGCAGCACGACCTTGGCGTTGAGCGAAAGTGCACGCGCGATTTCCACGCGCTGCCGTTGCCCCGGCGAGAGCTCACCGAGCCGCATCCGCACGTCGATGCCGCCGCCCACGCGGTCGATCGCGGCCACGGCGCGCCGGCGCAGCTCGGCGCGGTCGATCACCCCGAAGCGGTGCGGCTCGTGGCCGAGCAGGATGTTCGCGGCGACGTCCAAATCATGCGCCTGCGTCAGCTCTTGACGGACCAGCGAGACACCGAGGCGGATCGCATCCGCTGGGCCCTTCGGTGAGCGGCCGTCGATGGTGATGGATCCGCTGTCGGGCTGGTGCACGCCCGCTGCCACCTTCATCAGCGTGGACTTGCCAGCGCCGTTGCCGCCGACGATACCGACGATCTCGCCGGTCCCGACGCGCAAGTCGACGCCGCGGAGTGCTTTCACTCCGCCGAACGATTTGTACACGCCGTCGAGTTGCAGCATTACTTCTTCAGCGCACGCAGCTGTTCCCAGAACGGCGCGAGGTTCGCCTTGGTCACGGTGGTGAGGCCGGTATCGATCGACTTCGGGACGGGCTTACCGTCCTTGGTGTCTTTCAACGCCTTCATGGCCTGATACCCGAATTCGAACGGCTTCTGGGCGATGGTCGCGTAGATCAAGCCGTCTTCGATGGCCTTCAGCGTCTCTTCTTCTTCGTCGAAGGTCACGATGGCGGGCTTCTTGGTACGGCTCGAAGCGCGCGTAGCGCCGGCCAGGGCCGGGCCATTGTAAGACCAGATGCCCATCATCAGGACCAAGTCGGGGTAACGCGCGAGCGCGTCTTCCACGTTCTTCTTGGCCTTGGTGCGGTCCGCGCTGTCCAGAAAGATGGGCAGGATTTCCAAGCCCGAAACTTTGCCGAGCGTCTCGTCGATGCCCTGTTTGCGATCGATCGAGTTCTGCATGTCCATGCGGCCGACGAACAGGGCAACCTTGCCGGCCTTGGTACCCGCAGCGTCCAACGCGGCGATCGCGGCGCGGCCGGCGACGCGCCCAGCCTCCACGTTGTCGCTGCCGACGTAGGCGATGCGCTTGGAGTGCGTAGCGTCCGAATCAGCGCACACGACGGGCATGCGAGCCGACACTTTGTCGAGCAGCGGGGTCATCGCCTCGGCGTCGATGGGGCTGATGGCGACGCCGTCGAAGTTCTGGACCAGGATGTCTTCCAGGAAGCGCTGCTGGTCGGAGACCTCACCTTTGAGGGGCCGGAACACGTCCGCGTCGATCCCGAAGTCCGCCTTGGCCTTGTTCACGCCCTTGCTGGCGATGTTCCAGAAATCCGAGGAGTTGTTGGTGACGAACGCGAAATGCAGCTTGCTGGGTTGGCCCGAGGGGGCTCCCGGAGCTGCCCCCTCCCCTTTGGCTTTACAGCCGAACACGGCGAGCGCGAGGGCCGCCGCTGCGAGGAAAGTCCGCCGCGTGCGGGGGCTCGGGGTGAGTGTGCGAGTCGTGGTCATGAAACTCCGCTCTGGTAGTTCAACCGGTTGTATTAGCCAATTATCGCACGGATTGGTCAAGAGGAAACCAACCGGCCGCAAATAATGATCGCGCGCGACGCGCCTCTTACCTCCCAGCATCTAAAATCACATGCACAGTCGAAAACCGAGCTCGAGATCGAGGCGCGACTCGATAATTCGAAGGGCACGTCGTGCTCGGCACAATGAGAGGCAGCCATGCTGCCTGACCATGTCGTGAACCAGCGTCTCTGGGCGAGATTCAAGTGCGCTGCGCTGCTGTGCAGTACGTGGTTGCTGGCCTGCAGCGCGACGACGGATGGTGTCACGGGGCCCAGCAGCGCCGGCGCGAGTGGTGCGGACGCCGGCGCGCGCAACTCGCTGAGCGGCGCGAGCGCGACGGCTGGAAGCACTTCCACGTCCGGCGCGGGCGGCGCCTCGGCCGGCCTTGACGGCGGAGGTGCGGAGCCGGGCGGCGCGCCGAGCGCCGGAGCGGCAAGCGGCGGCGGGAGCGAATTCGGCGGCGCAGGACACGGCGGAATATCTGGATCGAGCAGCGCGGGCGCATCTGGCGCACCTGGCGCATCTGGCGCATCTGGCGCAGGAAACGCGGGCTCGGGAAACGCAGGCGCGGCGGGCTACGACCCGTGTCCCGCCAAAGGCAGCGAGTGCCGGATCATGCCCATGGGTGATTCCATCACCGAGGGCTATCGCTCCACGGGCTACGGCGGCTACCGCGCCCCCCTGTTTCACCTGGCATTGTCTCACCAGCAGTCGATAACGTTCGTGGGCAGCGCCCCACCGCACGGCCCGGCCAAGGTCGACGGCGTTGCCTTCCCGCAAGCCAACGAGGGCATCGGTGGCCGGCGGATCGCCGATTTGGTGGGCATCGTCCCGACCACGATCACCACCAACAAGCCTCATATTCTGCTGCTCGAGATCGGCACGAACGACATTTCTGAGGGGTCGAGCAGCATGGCCTCGCAGCTCGGAAACCTGCTCGATAAGATCTTGGCGGCCGATCCAAAGCTGCTGGTCGTCGTGGCCACGGTCATCCCGACCACCACGGACAGCAAGACGGCAACGGTCGAAGCGTACGATAAAATGATCCCGGCCCTGGTCAAGTCGCGGGCCGACGCGGGCAAGCACATCCAGCTGGTGGATATGTTCGGCACCTTCACCAGCAATACGAAATACAAGACCGCCTACTTCAAGTCCACGGACGACCTGCATCCGAACGACGCCGGTTACGCGCTGATGGCTGATGTCTGGTACGCTGGCATTCAGTCGCTACTGCATTAGTTCGCGGCGGCCCGACGAAACTCGGGGCGAACATGCTAGGCTCCGGCCCGAAGAAATGGCGCGCCCCACCAAGACGGCACGCGGCTCGGCTCCGCTCCAGGTTTCGGAACGCCCCTCGTCGCGGCAAGCCCCGAAAGTTTCGCCGGTGCCGAAGCCGGAACCGATGAAAAAGCGCGTGACAATCGCCGATTTGGCGCGCGTGCTGGGCATGGATAAGTCGAGTGTTTCGCTCGCGCTGCGCGACAGCCCGCGCATCTCGGAGGCCACGCGCTTGCGGGTGCGCACCGCCGCGAACGAGCACAACTACTCTCCCAATTGGGCCGCCAAGCAGCTGGCAGGCTCTTCCGAACGCGCCATCGGTCTGGTGATGCCCAGCACCTTCGAGTGTTTGGTGCATCCGCCGGTGGTCAGCACCACTCAAGCGTTGGCTCAGCTCACGGCCCCGCGCGGTTTGACCTTGAACTTGATCGCGAGCGAGCAGCTGATTGACGTCGACGAACCCGTGCTCGCGCTGCACGCCGATGGCCTGTTGGTGTGGGGGGACGTGCCAGCCTCGTCCACTCAACGCTTTTCGGCAACCTACTCGCGTCCTTCGATCGTTCTCGATCCGCATCACCCGAGCTACGCACGTTACCCGGGCAATGCGCTGCGCATTCAGAATCGCTCGGGCGCCAGCGCAGTCGTGGAGCACTTGATCGAGCGCGGTGCGAAGCACTTGACCTTCGTGCAAGTGGTGGCCGACCACCTGGGTCACATCGAGCGCTGGCGCGGCACGCGGGAGACGTGGCTCGAGCATTCGCCCGCCGACACCTTGCAAAAAATCTCGCTCGAGGAAGCAACGGATGCCGAGCTCAAGCGCATCGCCGAGCGCCCCGGCGCGGCGATTTTCTGCTCCAATGATCGCGGGGCAATGCAGCTCTGGCACCGCATGCAGCAGCTCGGGCTGGGCGTACCGCGAGACGTGAAGCTTGCTGGCTTCGACGGGGACGAATACGGCGCACTCGTCGGTCTAACGACCGCGCTGTTCGACTCCGTGACACTGGCCGAGATGGCGTTCGACGCGATCGTGGACCTGATCTCCAACGGCCGCACGGAGATCGTCGAGGGCGCAGTGCCCGTCGTTCTCCGTAGCGGCCTGACTAGCTAGTGCGGGGGCCTGCGCTAAGGCGCGCAGGTAAAGGTTCCGGGGACGTCCGAGTCCACCCAGGTGGGTGAGCCATTGTTGGCGGAGCGGCAGCGCCCATTCGTTGCCGAGCACGTGCTCAGGCGGTGACTGGCCTTCTTGGTCACGTCATCCGTGAAGGTGCCCGACCCCTCGTCGAACCGGTAATAGGCGACTAGCCCAGGCTCGGTGCCCTTCAGGACGACGCGCATATTGGCGTTGATCTCGGCCGGCGTCTTGGCCACCGACCACAGCTTGACCTCGTCCATGACGCCGGACCAACCTTCGAACCCGAATGATTGTGAGCCACCCAGCGTCACGATGCCTTGCGTGAGCGCGAGGGTGGGATCACCGGCCATGGTCTTGATCGGATATTCCATGCCGTTGACCGTGAACGAGAACTTTCCGTGATTGCCGGTGTACGACCACGATAGGTGCAGCCAGCCCATTTGCGGCGTGTTCATCACGAACACGCCGTTCGGGTTGTTGTTGTCACTGTAGCCGTTGGTGTACGGCCCGAACTGCGCGGTCGTCCCGCTGTAGCCGCTCAGGTCGATGCCCATCACCTTGTTATTGCCGCCGACGGCGAGGCCAGTCTCGATCATCGAGCCCTCTGCCTTCCAGCTCTGGCTGCCCAGGAACTTCGCCCACAATTCGATGGTGCGCGGCACATCCCCACCCGGGAAATCAGTCCCCAGGTCACCGGTCACGAGGTCGATGACGGTGCCGTCGAACTTCATCGCTTTGCCGAGCGTGGTGACGCACGAGCCGCCCCCCGCGCTCCCGCCACCCGCACCACTTGCGCCAGCGGCGCTGCCACCAGCCGCACCACCTGCGCCACCAGCACCAGCCACCGAACTGCCGCCGGCGCCGCCCGCACCGGCAGTCACCAAGGAGCCGGCAGCACCGGCAGTCGGTGCCGCGCCGGCGACGCTGCCACCCGCGCCAGCCGTGGGCGGAGCACCCGCGCTCGACGCACCCGCACCGCCTGCACTCGGCGAGGTCGCACCCGCTTGGGCGCTGGCACCCGCCGAGCCGTACGAGGGCGTACCGTCACTGCTGCACGCCGCCGAAAATGACAACGCGCCCGTACCGACCAAAATCAACCATTTGCTGTTCATGATGACTCTCGATCACTCGACGGTGAAGGTATGGATCATCGTGCTCACGTAGACCTGACCGGGCTCGAGCACGACTTCGGCACGCCACGCGGGAACGTTGATTGAGTTGGGAAACTTTTGGGTCTCGACGCAGAACGCGCCGTACTGCGGGTAGCTCACGCCGCCTTTGCCGCGCAGCGTGCCATCCAAGAAATTGCCGGTGTACAGCTGCACGCCCGGTTGGTCCGCTTGCAGCGTGAGCACGCGCCCCGACTTCGGATCCTTCGCGCGCAGCACGTGGCGCAGGGTGTGCGGCTCGCCACGAACCACCCAATTGGTGTCGAAACCTGCGGGGTTACCACCCGCGGCTTTCAAATCTTTGCCCAGCGGCTTCGAGGTGCGAAAATCGAATGGCGTGCCCGCGACGGGCTCGACGCGGCCGTTCTGCGTTTTGAGCACCGGATCCACGGGCGTGTACTCGTCCGCGTCGATTTGCATTTCTTGCTCGAGCACCGTGCCGGAGGCTTGACCGGCGAGGTTCCAGTACGTGTGATGAGCCATGTTGACGATCGTGGTGCGATCCGTCGTGGCTTCCATCTCGACTTTGAGCTCGTTGTCGTGCGTGAGCGTGTAGGTGTTGCGAGCGTTCACCGTGCCGGGAAAGCCCTCCTCGCCGTCTTTCGACGAATAGCTCAATTGCACGACTGGGCCGGCGGGCGTATCGAACGCGGCGGCGTCCCACACCACCTTGTCCCAACCCTTGCGCCCACCGTGCAAGGAGTTCTGCCCGTCATTGGCAGCGAGCTGGTACTCCTTGCCGTCGAGGCTGAAGCGCGCGCCGCTGATGCGGTTGGCGATGCGCCCGATGACCGCGCCGAAGTACGGCGTCTTCTCGCGGTAGCTCTCGAGATCATCGAAGCCGAGCACGATGTCGTCGAGCTTGCCGTGGCGATCGGGCACGCGCAGCTCGGTGATGATCCCGCCGTAGCTCAGGACTTTGAGCTCGAGACCGTGCTTGTTGGTGAGCGTGAAGAGGGTGACTTGCTTTCCGTCGACGGTGCCCCAAGGGGCGCGCTGAATCGATACGGGTTTCGCGGCCGCGCTGGTCGTTGGCACGACGTCGGACGCGTTGCTTGCACAGCCTGTGGTGGATGCGATCAAGGTACAGAGTCCAATCAGGGATGTGAGTTTGAGTTCGAGCATTGCCCGGTGATTCTCGGCGTATTCAACCGGTTGAATTATCCTAGTCGCGAGACGGGTGTCAAGGCGACTCCGGCCATTCTGGCGCTGATTCGGTGTTTCGCGTGAGCCCGGTAATTTGTGCGTGGAGCGAACTCGGCGCCCGCGTTCGCACAGTGAACATCCGGCGCCCTGCTCAATCTCGTGTGGTTTTGGGGCCTTGACCCGAACGCGGGCCGCCAGCGCTCGTGCTGATATGTGGCGACTGGGGTCGACCTTCTTAGAAAAAAGTACTTTCAGCGTTCGGCGGCGACGCGCGCAGCGTCCAACACCCGACGCTGACCCTTGAAGTATCGCCGCGGCGAGCAGCCGAGCGACGCAGTGAACACCCGGTGGCACTGCGCGTAACTGCCGAAGCCAGCGCCGAGCGCCGCGCGGGTCATGCTTTCGCCCGCGTCGACCCGGCGCACGAACGCGATCAGCCGCACACGCGCGCGATACTCGACGAAGCGCAGCCCGAGATCATCGTGAAAGTGACGACTGAACGCGCTGGGGTCAGCGCGTAGCGCGCCGCTCGGCGCGGCGCCCTTCGCTTCCGGATCGGAGCGCACGTGCTCCAGCGCGAGCCGGCTCAGTACGTGAGTGGCCCCCGAGCGCGCTCGCACCGCGCGAAACAGATCCGCCAGTGGCGCCTCCAATTCTGGGCTCGAGCCAGCGGCGGCGAGCAGCTCAGCCGTGCGCTCGACCTCCGGTTCCGAGAGCCGGCAGCCCTGACTACGAACGTGCGCAAGCGAGGCACACGCTCGCGCCGCCAACGCCGGCTGCAACGCTACCGCAAATAGCCCCAGATCCTCGCTTCCCGAAAGAAGCACGTGATCCTGACCCGGGTGGAACAAGAGCACGTCGCCACGGCGCGCGGTCACTTGCAAATCGCCGATGCCGAACGTAGCGCTGCCGCTCGTGATCAGGTTGAGCTCGGGCTCTTCGTGAAAGTGACGCGGGCGCTGATAGGCAGGCTGATGACGCCACGCCTGAGCGCGCCGCCCGGGAAGCATCGGAAAGGGTTGAAACAATGCTCCAGCCACGACCGCCATTCTAGCAGCGGCTCCGGCAGCGCAACAACGCGCGACGGCGGCCGCGCCGGAAATGCGAAGAGTTACGGATTCGAGCTACGGGCTTTGACCTGGGCGGCGTAAACGCTGCTGGGGAACGCGCGCATCAGCGCGTCGGCCTGCTTGCGTGCGGCGGCGGTCTTACCGAGGCGCGTGAGCACATCCACACTCAGGAACATGCGCTCGGCGGCGAGCTGGCCCGAGGGGAAGCGACGCTGGTACTGCTGAAGCAACGTCAGCGCCTGCCCCGGAGAGCTCCCGGCGAGACGCCGAGCTTGCTCGAGCAGCGCCTCTTCTTCGGCCAAATTGTCGCGCGGCGAGGGCTTGCTGCGTCCGGCGGACGCGGCAGACGCGGCAGACGCGCTGGACGGCAACGCATCGGCGCGCGCAGCGTCCACCGGAGGAGCGGGCTCGACGGGCGCGACCGCGCTATTCGCAGCGACCGGCGCAGACACGGCCGCGGGCGCGTTCGAGCTGGCAATCGTGGGGACGTTCACGACCGTCGGGGCGGGACGCAACGCCCACACGACGGCGCCTGCCATACCCAGCGCGCCGATCACGAGCGCGCCCTTCACCCACAATGAAGCCCCCGCAGCGATGATCGGCGCGGGGCTCGTGAGGGCTGCCAATTGGCGACCCAGCTCTGCTTGCTTCGCCGCGCTGGGCGGTGTGGGCGCAGACAGCGAGCGCAACAAAGCCGCTGCCTCGGGCGGCGCGTTCAGGTCATCGAGCAAGCGTCGCGGCTCGCTCATTGTTTGATTCCGTTCTGAGCACGCGTGCTCTCGGCCAGGAAGAACTGGCGCGCCGAGTGGAGCCGCGAGTACACGGTGCCGACCGGCAAACCGAGCTCAGCCGCGATCTCCGGACAGTTCAGGCCTTCGAGCTCGAACATCACGAACACCGTGCGCTTGACAGGGCTCATGCGGTTCAATATTCCCTCGGCCTGCGAGAGTGATCGCTGGCGGGCGACTTGCTGATCCGGACGGCTCGCCTCAGGGGCGGCGACGGCAATCGCACCGTCTGCACCGATGCCACCGGCGAGATCTTCATAGCGGATGTAAGCGCGCCTTCGATAGTTCGCCGCGACGCGCGTGCAGATTCCGAACAGCCAAGTTTGCAGCTTGGCTCGCTGATCGAACTCCGGCAGTTTGCGTTGAACGACGATAAAAACGTCATGACACACGTCATCGAGATCGGCGCGGCGCACACCTAGGCGCTGCAAAGAGAGCCACACGAACTTAGCCCATTGAGCGTAAACCGAAGCAGTGGTCGCTGGCGTTTCGCCTGCGGCTGGAACCGAGAGGGCCGTCGGCTCCTGAGGCTTGCGCGGTGATTCGACTCGCCCGCCAACCTCGACACTAGATTTGTCGGACGTGAGCGGATCCTTCAGAAAAAGATCTGATTCATTCTGCCGGTCATTGCGCTCGCCGATCAAAACCCGACCCCGAGCGCCAGCGAGCCCGCAAGCGCAGCTGCGGGTTCCACGAAAAGCGAGGCAGAATCCAGCGTTTCTGCGCGCTCCAAGCGGTAGCTCCGGCGTTCGAAGTGAGCGATGCCATCGACACCGATGGCGACCTGAAAACGACCCGGGTTCCAGCCCAGACGTAGGCCTGCGCTAGCGGCCCACCAGGGGTGCGATCCAGCGGCGACGGGTTGGGGATTGTTCACGATCACTTGCATGCTGCCGAGTAGAAGCGACGCGCAGCTGGCGACACTCAAGCGTGTCGCGAGCGGGACTCGATAGCAAGTGCCGAGGGCACCGAGAGTCATACCGAAACCTACTTCGCCGCCTCCTTGTTGCACGTGCTGTTGGGGGAGGAAGCTGCCCGAGGCGTCCACGAACCAACGATCGACCAGGCGCACGCTTCCCGACAGCGACACGCCCAAGGCAAAGTGCGGCAGCACGCCAGAGACGCCGATGGCGCCGAGTGCGAGGCTGCCATCACCGACGGGCGAGCTCGAGCGACGCCGCGCCGACCGGTCGGAGTCACCGTCTTGCCCGTTTTGCGCGTCTTGCGTGTCGGTATCTGCGCCTTCCGGCTTTTTGAGGTTTGGATTCGAAGACGGCTTGCTCGTAGTCGCTGGCGGGGTCACGGCTGCGGGCGCGGGCACGACTTGCGCCTCGGGGGGTAGCAGCGGCTCGATCATCAGCGCGATGGCGAGGCCCGCCGCTGCGGCGAGTGAGGCGCAGCTGTTGGCCGGGCTCTCCACGTTGCGAGAACCAAGCGAGCTACCGTCGGCCGCGCGCAGCTCGATGGCGGCCCGCCACACGTCCGTGTCGCGATCGACCACGGCCTCGATCGACTCCGCGCTGCCCGTGCCGCGCACGAACGGCGACCAACCGAGGCGGCGCTCGACGTCGGCCTCGACGTGGCCGGCGTCTGGGCAACTCGCTGCAGTCGCGCTGCGCGCCCAGGACAAACGCAGCTCACGGTGCGCGGCGAGCGAAGGATCTGCGCTGGCGCGATGCGCCCCCAACAACAGCACGCTCGAAGCCAAAAGCAGGCAACGCAGACTTGGCATCGGTCGGCGCAGCATACCTCAAACGTAAGACACGAGACCCACCTTGATTCGAGCCAAAAGCGCGCGAGCCGAGCTGACGCGACCGCTCAGCGCGTGGGTTTCACGGGCACGATTGTGCCATCTGAATTGAACTCGAGCTTATCCAAGCAGACCTCACGATGCGTGCCGTCGCCGTTCGGGATCGCGAAGCGGTGGTATGCGATGTAGTAGTCGCCGTTCGGCATCGCCAACACGGAATTGTGGCCCGTACCCAAGATGCCTTGCGCGTCGTTCTTGGCGAGGACCGGATTGACGGCGGGCTTGGTGAACGGGCCCATGGGAGAGCTGCCCATGCCATACGCGACGTTGTACGCTGCGTCGCGCGTGTCGCCCACGGAGTACATGAAGTAGTACTTTCCGTTGCGTTTGAAGGCCACGCTGCCCTCGCGAAAGCCGCCGATCGTGATCGTTTGCGGCGTCCCCTTGAACGAGATCATGTCCTCGTTCAGCTCCACCACGCGCGCGCTCGAAGAGCTGCCGAAGTACAAGTACGAACGGCCGTCGTCGTCCATCAAGACGTAGGGATCGATGGCTTGCACGCCATAGGCGCCCTGCTTCACGAGCTCGTGCCCGAGCACGTCTTTGAAGGGGCCGGTGGGCGATTTGGCCGTCGCGACGCCGATCGCCTGGCCGGCGCAGAAATAGAAGTAATACGTGTCGCCCTTGAAGGCGATGCCCGGTGCCCAAGCTTTGTCGTCGGCCCAGCTCACCCCCGGACCGAGATCGAGCACGACGCCTTCGTCCGTCCACTTGGCGAGATCGGGCGAGGACCAGGCGTGGAACTTGGTCCCGAGCCAATCGGCAAAGCCGTCGGTCGTCGGATAGATGTAGAACTTGCCGCCGAACATCGCGATCTGCGGGTCAGCGTTGTAGCTCGGCAAAATGGGGTTCTTCCACGCGCCGATCGCAATGCCGGCTCCGCCTGCGCCGGCTCCGCCTGCGCCGGCGCCACCCGCAGCCGCGCCGCTTGCCCCCGCGAGGCCGACCGCGCCCGATGCGCCCGCGCTACCACCGGCCTCGGCTCCACCGCCTGCGCCTGCGGTGGGCGGTGCGCCGCCGCTCGCGCCCGCGCCACCAGCGACGTTGTTCGAGCCGCCGCCGTTCGGCGGCGCGTAGGCTCCGCCGCTTCCGGCGGTTGGAGATGCGCCAGCTCGCGGCTGGGAAGCGGCACCCGCCGTTGGCGTGCCCGGACCGCCCGGTGCGGCGTCCGAGCCACACGCGAACACGAACGCGGCCAACAGGGGCAACGCGCACAGCTGAGCCGTGCGCTTTACCAAGCGCGCTTCCTACCCAAGCAGGCGAACAACACCGACGCTGCGACGATTAACATCCGCAGTGAACGATACGGATCCTTACTGTGGCCCGGTACTGAAAAACGCCAACCCGCCTCCGATCCGGGATGGCCGGGAGTCATGGCAAGGCCGCGAGGGCGGTGCCACTCAGGGCAGTGCGGACGGAGCAATCGAGCATCTCTAGAAGCAAGGGACGCGTCCGCTCCAAATCGTTCATCGTATTTCGAGACGAGCCCGCATTTTTGTGGGCCGAGATTCGCCGGACTCTGGATTTTTTCGCCTGGCCCGTGGGCGTTTAGCGGCAGGTATTGGAGTCTTCGGGGAACATGCCGCGCTCGGGGCACCAGCTCAATTTGGCTTTGGTGATGGCTTGGGTGAACGTAGCGAGTGTCTCCGTCTGGACACCGAACCAGCGGTACTGAAGCCAACCCACGCCGGCTTGCTCGAGCGGCGGGACGAATTCCTCCCACCGGTCGAGGGGCGGGAGTTGCGTCAAGAACAAAGAGACGCCGGCCGCGCTCGCGGCGTCGGTCAACGTCGCGAATTGGTCCGCCATTAGGCACGTGTTCGAGCCGCCGACGGCGAAGGACGCGTTCGCCCAATCTACGGTCGACCCCACACCTTTGACGGCCGCGGTGAGCACGCTCGGTTGGACGATGTTCGTGGTACTGAACATCAGGATGTGAGTGTCCGGAGCCTTGGACCGGATGAGCGTGTACATCTGCGCCTCCATCGCCAGCGTGGTGTCATTCAGCAGCGCGGTGCACACATTCTTCTGGGGATCGTTTTGGATCTCGTAGACGACGTTGGTCCAGCCGGCGTAGCGCCCGGCGTAGTAGGTCCAAAACGCCTTGAGCTTCGCAGCGTCGAACGTGCCCAGGTTGATGCCGGTGCCATACCCGATGACGACGTACAGGCCTTCGTGTGCGGCGAGCGCGACCAGGGCATCCGCCGCTGAACGATTCGCACCGGTCACCACGTCGGAGTTTTCTAGGTAGATGTGGACGGCGTTGAGGCCGGTCGTCGTGGCGAGCTCGTGTAGGAACGCAAAATCCGCGAGATCCCAGCCGGTGTCGATCGGCAAGAGCATCCCGCGGAGCGGCGTGCCGACGTCAGTCACCAGCTTGCCATCGACTACCTTCACGCGGCCGCGTTCGAGCGGGATGGTCAGCGGCCCCCCCGAGCTACCCGCACTGCCTGCGTCAGCTCCGCCCGCGAACGCCGCCGAGCCGCCCCCGGCGACTTCGACCAGGCCGCCAGCACCGCCCGAATTCGCCCCAGAAACTGCGGGAAAACGCGCGATCAACTGGGGCTCCGGATCGCCGCAAGCAAGGCCAAGCAGCGACGCAAAGTAGGCGAGCGACCAACACAGCGCGCGCCGCATGTGGGCAGGCTTCTCTTCGCGGGCAGTGCTCGGGGACATCGCGTGCCTCAGCTATAGCACTGCGAACGCCGAGCCTGAAGCCGAGCGCTGGCGATTGATTTTCTGCTCCTGTCCGCGCAGGGGTTGCACTGGAACCGGTTTCAGTTACACCCAGCCCATGCTCTTCACGACTCGCGCTCTGTCCTCCGCCCCGCGTTGTGTGCTCGCTTCGATCGTTTTCAGTGCTGGGCTCGGCTGCTCTTCGAACGGATCGAGCAACGGACCTGCGAGCTCGGCGGGTGCGTCCGGTAGTAACGCGCTCGGCGGCGCGGCGGGCTCGCTCGCCACGGCTGGCGCCTCTGGGACGTTGAATACAGCGGGCGCGGGGGGCAGTGCGGCGGGTAATGCGGGACAAGGCGCGAGTGGCGCCGGTGCCGCCGGTGCCGCCGGCGCTGCTCCGGATAGCGGATCCGGTTGGCACAACGTGGTGGTCGGTGGCGGCGGCTTCATTTCCGGCATCGTCTTTCATCCCGCCGAGGCCGGGCTCGCGTACCTGCGCACCGACATCGGCGGCGCGTATCGCTTCGATCCGGCGCACGCACGTTGGCTGCCAATCACCGACAGCCTGGGCCGAACGGAGGCGGATTCGCTCGGCATCTTGAGCCTCGCCATCGACCCCAGTGACAAAGAGCGCGTGTACCTGATGACCGGCAAATACACGGCGTCTTGGGCCGGGATGGGCGCGGTGCTGGCGTCCGCGGACCGCGGGCAAACCTGGACCAAGAGCGCGTTGACCGTAAAAGTGGGCGGCAACGAAGATGGGCGCGGCACGGGCGAGCGGCTGCAAGTCGACCCCAACCTGGGCACGCACTTGTTCATGGGCACTACTAAAGATGGCCTTTGGCAAAGCATCGATTCTGCGAAGACCTGGACCAAGGTCGCGAGCTTCACGCCCACGAGCGTGAGCTTCGTCATTTTCGACGGGGCCGCGGGGCCGAAGGGCAGCGCGACTACGCACGTGTTCGCAGCCTCGGGCAGCACCACCGATCCGCTGTGGGCGAGCGTCGATGGCGGCGCGACTTGGAAGGCGGTGCCCGGCGCGCCCGCCGGCAGCACGGCCATCCGCGCCGCGCTCGACGGCACGAGCTTGTACGTCAGCTTCGCCAACTCGAGCGGCCCGAACGGCGCGACCAGCGGCTCGGTTCAAAAGCTCGACACGGCCAGCCTCGCCTGGTCGCCCGCTTCACCCCCGACGGGGAGCTACGGCTTCGGCGGCGTGTCGGTCGACGCCAAGAACCCACAGCACCTGATCGCGAGCACGCTGGACCGCTGGGCACCGCACGACGAGCTATACGACTCGGTCGACGGCGGAAAGACGTTCCGGCCGCTGCTCGACAGTGCCACGTTCGATCGCAGTTTCGCCCCGTACACGAGCGCCAGTACACCTCATTGGCTGAACGACGCCAAGCTCGACCCGTTCGATTCGGGGCACGCTCTGTTCGTCACGGGTTACGGGCTTTGGTCGTGCACCGGCCTCACGGGCGCGCAGACGACGTGCGCGTTTCAAAACGCAGGCATCGAAGAAACCGTCGCCGCACAGCTGATCGCGCCCCCCACGGGCGCGCCGTTGCTCTCGGCGATGGGCGACATCGATGGCTTCAAGCACGATCAGCTCACGGTCTCGCCTCCGTCGCGTTACACGCCGCAAGTCGGGACCACGCTCGGCATCGCCTTCGCCGAAAGCGCGCCCATGAAAATGGTGAAGGCTTTCAATGCCTCGCCGTTCGGCGCGTCGTCGAGCGACGGCGGCGCAACTTGGCAAAAGTTCGCGACGTTCCCGAGCGGGGCAACGGCCGGCGGTTGGCAATCGATTGCGCTCTCCGCGGACGGCTCGCACATCGTTTGGTCCCCGACCGGCGCAACGCCCTCGTATTCCACCGATCAGGGCGCCACGTGGAAGCCGACGACTGGGCTCGGTGCGGGCCTCACGGCCATCGCCGACCGCGTGAACCCGAACAAGTTCTACGCGCTCGATGGGCTCATGGGGCGCGTGCTGGTCAGCATTGATGGCGGCGCGACGTTCACTCCAGGCGCGGCGGGCCTGGGCACGCTGCCCGATTACTTGCTCGCGGATGGCACGCTCAGCGCGGTGTTCGGTCACGAAGGTCACCTCTGGTTGACGCTGGGCACGCACGGCCTCCTGCGTTCGACCGACGGCGGCGCGACGTTCACGCCCGTGACGGGCCCGACCGAAGCCTTCAGCACCGGCTTCGGCAAAGCGAAAGCCGGCGCCACCTACCCCGCGCTGTATGTGTGGGCGACGGTCAACGGCAGCACCGGCGTGTTCCGCAGCGACGACGAAGGCAAGACGTTCGTCGAGGTCACCGATGCCCAGCACAAGTTCGGGACCATCCACTGCGTGACCGGCGACCAAAACGTGTACGGACGGGTTTTCGTCGGCACCGAAGGGCGCGGCATCCAATACTTCACGCCGTAGCACCCCGGCCCACGGCGCCTGGTCGGAACCGGCGAATGCTAATGCCCGGACGCCTACATCCGATCACACGGCGAGTGCCGTGTGCCTTACAAACATGCTCTACTGCATGGATTGGTAACCGAGAGACGAGGGAGCGTTGGCTGTGGCTTTCGCGCGAGTGCCACGCTCGCGGTGACGCTATTGCTCGCACCTTCAGCACACGCGCAGGCGCTAGGGCCCACGCTTCTATCCTATCGCGCACCCGATGACTGTCCCGAGGTCGCCGAGTTTCAGAAGAGCGTACAACGCCGCTCCTCACGAGTGCGGTTCGTGGACGAGGGCTCGCACGAACGAGAGCTGTCGATCGCGCTAAGCAAGGAAGCCGGCTTTACGATCGGTGAATTGCGCCTCATCGAGCGCAACGGCAGCCTGCGGCAACGCAGCGTTCGCTTCACCTCGTGCGCCGAAGCGGTTGAGGGCTTGGCGCTGATCACGGTGGTCTCGCTCGATCCCCAAGCTTTGCTTCAAGCGCCGCCACCCGA
>JBEQTH010000095.1:0-45499 GCA_040348785.1 Myxococcales bacterium
GACTCAGCATCCAGGGAATAACGGGGCTGTTGGCGACGGGGACGATGATCTGCAGGCCACCGGTCATGCCTGACGGCATCGGTACCGGAATGCTCAACACGGGCAAACCGCCCAAGCTTGCCGGCGCGGTCAGGCGGATGATGCTGCGGCGCAGTTCCACCGTGCAATCGGCTTTGCGCGGAGCTTTGCACGGCGTGGCGGGCAGGATCAAAAACTCGTAGTCAGAGAAGAACTGCCGCCAGGCGGCTGAGACCCCAGCTTGTTTTGCCCGGGCGCTCGCTATTTTTTCAGGCGAGTAACTCGCGGCATCGTGGAACCGTTGCCATACCGCCGGATCGTAGTGGTCGCGGTAAGGCTCGAGCCATTCACGGTGCACGTTGTTCGCTTCGCTGATGCCGATCGTCAGATAGGTGTCGATCGATTCTTCCCAAGATTCGAGCAACAGGCTCTGCGTGAGTGGATCGGCGGGGCCGCACCAGCGCGCCGCGGCTTCATCGCATGCCCGGGCAACTTCGGCGTCGGCGGAAGGGAGCAGTGCGCCCATCGGTAAGTAACAACCGCGACTGGCACTTTCCGACCGCGTTCCGCCAACCATTGCCTGCCACGTGGTCAGCATATCCGCGGCGCTTGCGGTAAACCAACCGGCGGTATCCAGCGTCGGCGAGAGTGGAAATGCGTCCGCGATCAGCGCATCGCGCGGGGTGAGCCTGAATCCGTATAGCCCGCAGAAAGCGGCCGGTACGCGGACTGATCCGCCAGTGTCGGTCCCGATGCTCAACGGAACGACGCCCGCCGCGACCAAAGCCGCCGAGCCGCTGCTAGAGCCACCGCTCAGTCGATCGGGAAATCGCGGGTGGGGACAATCGCCGTAGTGAGGATTTTCGCCGGTGAGACCCGAGGCGAATTCGACCAGCTGGGATTTTCCCACGCAGCTCGCGCCGTGGTTGCGAAATTGTCGGACGATCTCGCTGTCGCGGCTGGGAACGGGACGCACTTGGTCGAGAAAGGTGGAGCCCGCCAGCGTCGGCACACCGGCCAGAGCAAAGAGATCTTTTAGAAAATAAGGCACGCCATGCAGCGCATGACTCGCGTCACCATTGCTGAGCTCAGCGGCGAGCTCGCGTTCGGGCCGCATCCAGGCGACGCACGCCTTGCGGAAGTCGACCGCAAGCGCACTGACGCGCGCGTGGACCTCGTGGGCGGTTTGCGCGGGCGACAGCGCCTGCCAGCTCTTGAACGGCAAAGCGGCTGGCTGAGTGGACGCTTTCGTATCCATTCACGATTCATGGAGGTAGTTCCACCCAACGTCAATTTTTGTTCGCGACAAGCGCGTGATGGCAAGAAGGCCGGTGGTATTCGCTCCTGGAAGGTGCCCCTCACAGGTCACGGCCAGGTACGGCCTGGCGTGCTCGCTTCGCTGCGCGCGCCAGGGCCCCCGGCAAGCGCGGGCTCCGCCCGCACGGGGGGCCAACGAATTAGTCTGGTGTTCGACGTCCGCGCCGTGAGCAGCGTGGCGCGGACTCCGCCCGCCGGAAAGGCGGTAAGACGACGACCTGTCGCACGTCCACCAAGTGCCGATTCTGCAATCCGCGAGCGTGCCCATGCCCATCGCTTGGAGTAGCTCACGCTGGACTTGGGCGTGGGTTTCGTTGAGACGCGGGACGAAAGGGCCGTTCATAGCGTCCACAGAGACGCGAGCGGGGCGTTGTCCAGCGGGGGTTTGGATGAGCTTGACGATCGCGTCGGCGTTTCGACGACGACGCTCACCAGTTCGGCGGCATCGGCGCGATGGCGGCTGATCAGAACATCTACGGACGCATCTACGTGAACGGTTCCGGCCGCGGCGTGTTGTACAGCCACTGAACGCAGCCATCCGCATCAGAACGCGGCCGTTGTCCAGCGGAGTTGTCGTGCGCCAGCACAACCGTCGTTGGACCGGCGTACAGAGCCCTGTCGCTGCACCGATGAACCGAGCGTTCCGAGGTTTACCGTCGTCTCGGGGTAAGTCCGTCAGCGTGCGGGTCCGAGCGGTCGCGCTCAGCCTGCGCGCAGGCGAGCTGCGTCGCGTGCTGGCGACATTCCGAATTGGCGAGTGTACTCGCGCGTGAACTGAGACGCGCTTTCGTAGCCGACCGAGAACGCCACGCTCGCGACCGCTCCTGGCTCGGCGAGCAAAAGCCGACGCGCCTCGCGCAGTCTCATCTGCTTGTGATAGGCGAGCGGACTGAGACCCGTTACGACCTTGAAATGGCGGTGGAACGAAGAAACGCTCATCGAGGCAATGCCCGCCAGTGTCTCTACCGGAAGCGGCTCAGCCAGGTGCGCCCGGATCCATTTCACGGCGCGATGGATCTGCGACAGCCGACTGTCGGCGCGCGCAAATTGGCGGAGCACTGAGCCGTGTTCGCCCTGCAGCGCGCGGTATAGCAGCTCGCGCTCGATCATGGGGCCGAGCAGCGGCGCGTCATCCGGTGCGTCCACCAGACGGACCAACCGCAGCAGCGCGTCGTCCATGGCCTTCGTCGAGGGGCTGAGCGTCATCGGTTCGAGCTCGTCGTAAGCGGCGTCGAGCACCGGCGCCGGTCGCGGCGGTAGGTCGAGCAAGAGGGCGGCAACCGCGGCACGGTCGAGCGTGAACGCGAGACCAAGATAGGGCCTCTCTGGGCTGCAGTCGGTCACGGTGCACACCACAGGGACGTCGATCGTCGCCACCAAGAATGAGCCCGGACGGTGGTCGAGCTGGCGTTCTCCCACTGTCATTCGCTTGACGCCCTGCAGGGTGAAGTAGAGCATGGGCTCGTAGATCACCGGAGTCTGCGGGGTGGGGCCGTTGCTCGACCACAGTGTGAGGTTTGGCAGGAGCTCCCGGTAGGTGGGCGCCGCGTGGCGCTGCACTAGCGCGCGGAGCTCGGGCGTCGGGTCGTGCATCGCAAGCAATATCCCAGGTGGACGCGGACCACGCAAGACCAGGTGCGAGCAGTTTGAGAGGATCAGGCAAGAGTCCGGCAGCATCCGGCGCGCCAACGCGACGGGCGGCGACTATGACCATTGCCATGAAGGAGACGCATTCATGAGCAGTCGAAAAACCGCGCTGATCACTGGCGCGAACAAGGGGATCGGTCGGGAGATTGCGCGTCAGCTCGGAGGCAAGGGCTACTCGGTTTGGCTCGGCTGTCGCGACGCCGAGCGCGGGGAGCAGGCCGCCGCCGACCTCCGCAAAGAGGGCTTCGACGCGCACGCGCTCGCGCTCGATGTCACGAGCGATGCCAGCGTAAGAGCAGCCGCGTTGACTTATGGCAAGGCGAGCGACACGCTCGATGCGCTGGTGAACAACGCTGGCGTCTCCACGGGGGGTTACGCATTGCCAACCGCGGCGAGCGTCGACGACATGCACGCCTTGTACGAGGTCAACGTCTTCGGCCCGGTCCGCGTCACCCAGGCCTTCGTGCCGTTTCTACGCAAGGCCGGCCAAGGGCGCATCGTCATGATGAGCAGCAGCCTAGGCTCCATTGCCGAGCAACTGGACCTGACCAGCGGGACCTACGGCGTGAACCTGCTCGGCTACAACTCGTCGAAGAGCGCGCTCAACATGATCACCGTGTCGTTCGCCAAGGAGCTGATCGCACATGGCATCAAGGTCAACGCCGCAAACCCGGGCTACGTCGCGACCGATCTGAACGACCATCAGGGTTATCGCACCGTCGAACAAGGCGCGACCATCGCCGTGCACCTCGCGACCCTCGGCCCAATGGGCCCAACAGCGGGCTTTTTCAATGACGGCTCCGAAGCAGGGCTGGGCCGGCACGCTTGGTAGAAGAGCTTGGCTTCGCGGTGAGCCCCGCTAGCCCGGCGTCGTCAAGCGAGGAACGTGCTCGAGCAGGTGCGCGCAGAATTTGATGAGCTTGGGAGGGAAAGGTCTGGCGGGTGGGTGGACGAGGTAGGCGGTGCCGCCGGCGGCGCGGTAATCAGGGAGGACGCGGGTAATGCGGCCGGCGGCGAGCTCGTGCTTGGCGAGGAACCACGGAAGCGGGCCGATGCCGACGCCGGCGGCGATCGCTTCGCGCAGAAAAAAGAAATCGTTGCTAGCGGCGCGGCCTTGCACGGGCACTTTGACGATGCCCTTTGGGCCTTCCAGCGTGAGGCTGTTGCCGCCCGGGTAGAAGACGACATGGTCATGCTTGTGCAGCTCGCTGGCGTTTTTCGGCAAGTCGCGCCCCGCCGCGTAAGCGGTCCCCGCGTAGAGCGCGAGGTTCATGCGCGTCAGCTTCTTGGCGATGAGGGTCGATGACGGTAGCCGTCCGAGTGTCAGCCGAACTGCGAGATCGACGCCCTCGCGTGCGAGGTCGACGACGCGCAACGTATGCTCGATCTCGATCCGAACGCGCGGGTAGCGCGAGAGGAAGCTTGGCAAGACCGGAGCCACGAGGTGCGTGCCGACGTCGGCAGGCGCAGTGACGCGCAGCAGGCCGTAGACCTCGCTCGATTCGCGGCCGAGCGCGGCGGTGACGTCCCGCAGAGCGGCGACGTGGGGCGCCGCGAGGGCTGCGAGCACCCGACCTGGCTCGGTCAGCGCCTGGCCGCGGGCCATGCGGCGCACGAGTACGACGCCCAGGTCTTCCTCGATGCGGGCGATGGCGCGGCCCACGGTGGACTTCGGCACGCCGAGGCGCTGAGCCGCCGCGCTGAGCGAGCCCGCTTCCGCGACCATCACCAGCACGGCCAGCTCGTCGAAACGCGTTCGCTGGAGCTGTTCCGACAGGCCTGTCGATGGTTGCATTAATGCAACCTACTGTCACCAAAGCGCTGTCTTCGCAACCGGGCGAAACAAGCACAGGCTGGGGCCATGAATGACCCGCAACTAGTCCAGCATTTCGGCAAGATGGATGGCCAGGCGTACCAACTGGGGCCACTAAAGCTCGCCTTCAAGCGGCGCGAAGGTGAGGTAGAAGGCTCGTACAGCCTCATCGAGTCGCTCGAGCAGCCAGGCGCCAGCGTCTCCCTCCACCGGCACGCGGCCTGGCAGGAGACCTTCATCGTCCTCGAAGGGCGCTTCGACTTCCAAGCCGCGGGCGAGCGTCGTTCGCTCGGACCGGGAGAGATACTCATCATTCCGCGGGGCGCGTCGCACGGTTTCGCTTGCACGTCCCCGGAGCCGGGCCGTCTACTGACCATTAGCAGCCCAGCTCGCGTTTTCGAGGCATTCGTCGCAGATACGAGCGTAGCCAACAGCGATCCACGGATCGACGTTCGTACCGTCTTCGAGAGCCACGGCCTCGAGCTCCTCTGAGCGTGGCGCTCGTGAGTTGCGACGGGACTTCGATCAAGGCGTCGCCTCCCCCCCGAATCCCTAGAACTGTTGCCTCAGTTCGGTTAGCCTTCCCGCATGCGTGGGCTGGGGTCGGTGTCAGGGGCGGCTTGCTTGGGATTTGCGGTGTTCTTGGCGCTCCTCGGGCTCACTGAGCCCGCCGCCGCACAGGACTTCACGTTGGTGACGACGTTGGTCCATCCCAATCCGAGGCCGATCAACGAGGACCGGTTTGGGTGCGCCGTCGCGATTAGCGGGGACACGCTCTTCGTGGGGGCAAAGGACGAGCAGGGGACGAACGACTACAGCGGCGGGGTCCATGTCTTCTCGGGCACGGATTGGTCGGAGGTGGCTCGGCTCAAGAGCTCGGTCGATGCGGATTTCGAATTTGGGTCGATTATCCGGCTCGACGGCGAGCGAGCGTTGATTTCGAACGCGGCCATCGATAGCGGTGTGATTTGGCTGTTCGAGAGGGTCGCAGGGGTGTGGACAGAAAAGCTCCGCGCCCAGGGCGTCGTCAACGAGGCGTTCGGCTATGCGTTGGCGCTGCGAGGAGACTTTGCGTTCATCGCGGCAGCCCGCGTGGGAACGGGAAGTGTGCACGTCTATCGACGTGTGGCGGGGAACTGGGGTGAGGTTCAAGTGCTCGCCGCGAGCGATGCTCAGGATGGGGACTTCTTCGGCTATTCGATCTCTTTCGACGGACAGCGCTTGGCGGTCGCGGCTCCCGGGAACCTCCTCGCACCCAAACGCTCGGGCGTGTACACCTTCTCGAGGGTAGGCGACGGATTCGTTCAGGACGGGGAGCTCGCGGGGGATGATCCCGCGAACAACTGGTTCGGGGCTGAGGTCGCGGTCAGTGGCGACACGCTCGTGGTAAGCGCTCCGCCCGCGTATCAGGCATCGTCCAGCGGCAAGGCGCTCGTCTATGCGCGGCACGATGAGCACTGGCAGCTCGACAAAGAGCTCACGATTGAAGGCGAAAAGTCGTTCCCGCAAGGGGTGGTTTTGGACGGGGATGTGGCGTGGTTCGGTTCGTCTACTAGTGAGCCTAAGTCGAAGAATGTCTATGAGTTCCAGCATGCGAACGGCGGCTGGCAGCAGATTCAGAAGCTGAGCTTCCCGGTGCCTGGCGAGAACGAGCTGACGAGCTGGGGGTTTCAGAACACTGGCCATTGGCTTTTGGAATGGGCTGCGCACTGAGTCGGTTCAAGTCTACCGAGGCCCCGGCTACCAGGCCTCGGGCGGCAGTGCATCAGGGGGCGCCGCTTCGGCCGCGGGCGAAGGCACCGTTGCCGCCGGCGGTCGCTCCGGCTCGAATCCGAACGGCGGCTCCCCCGCGGGCGGAGTGAGCGCGGGTGGAGTGAGCGCGGGCGGAGGCGCAGGACCGGCGAACGCCGGAGAAGCGACATCGATCCCAGCCGCCTCGGCGGGCCAAGGCGGAAGCGCCGAGCAAGCCGGGGGTTGCGGCTGCACCTCGGCTCCGCGCGCCAACACCCACGTCTGGTGGCTCGCCGCACTCACGCTCGCTGCGGCGTGTGCCCGCAAACGCCGCAGATTTCGGGGAGACGCGGGATGAAAATGGGAGCGTAACGCCACTTAAATGCGGTTCGGTCGCCCCGCCCCGCCCTAGCTGGCGACGCGCCGCTGCTCGCTCGACGCCCCGCGGGCGACCAGCACGAAGTCCTCCAAGGTCTTCGGCTTGCTCAAGTAATAGCCCTGCACTTTGTCGACGCCGATGGCGCGCAGGGTGGCGAGCTCGGACTCGGTCTCGACGCCTTCGGCGATGATCGTGCTGCCGATTTCGTGGGCGAAGGCGATCAGGCCTTTGGCGAGGGCGCGCTTGCTTGCGTCTGTGTCGATGTCACGAGTGAGGCTCATGTCGAGCTTGATGACGTCGGGCTTCAAATTGAGGATGTGGCGCATGCTGGCATACCCGGCGCCGGCGTCGTCGATGGACAGCAGCGCGCCACGCTCGCGGAAGGGCGCGAGCGCGCTCACGAGCGCATCGTAGTCCGTCACTGCGGCGTGCTCCGTGACCTCCAGTGCGATCCGAGTAAGGTCCACATTGCGCAGCACCGGGATCAGGCGCCCCGAGATCAATAGCTCCGGCGATGTGTTGATACTGAGGGTCAGCGGCGCAGGCATTCGATCGAGAGCCACCAACGCATGCTCGATCGCGCACAGCTCGAGATCCATGCCCACACCCGCCTCGTGCGCGGCGTTGAACCAGACGTCGGGCGGCCGCGGCGGCAGCGAGTCGAAGCGCGACAGGGCCTCGGCTCCGGCGACTTCGTCTCTGAGCAGCGAGTAGATCGGTTGGTAGACGATGCGCGGCGCGCCTTCGGCGATCGCGCGCTGGATTTCGACGGCTGCACCGCGTTTGGCCCGCGTTTCGAGCAGTTCTTCGTCGATGCGGGATGCGAGCACTTCGCCGAGCGCGCGGATCATCCGCAGGTCGCGCTCGCCGAGGGTGAGGTTCGGCTCGCGGCTGAAGCAGCACAGCGTGCCGTAGATCTCGCCGCTCGCAAGCTCGATCGGCACGCTCAGGTGAGCGCCGATCGGGATGGCGAGGGTCTCCGGCATGGCGAGGGCCGCCGGCACGAGCGAGGTGTCGGCGATCAGCGCAGGCAGCTCGCCGCGCACGATTTTCATGCAGTAGCCGTCCTCGAGCGGGATAGCTTGTCCCTCAGAAATGGGTGCGAAGCCGTCGCAATCCACATGCTCGAGCACGCGGTCTGTTTCACGAAAATGAGACACGAAAGCAACGTCCATCCCGAGGTGCTTGCGCACGGTGCGCAACACTTGCGGCACGCCATGGTGACCCACGCCATGGGCCAGGAGTGTTGCGATCGGACCTGCCTTCAGCGAGCTGTCACCCATTCGAGCCTCTTCCCGTGACTTCGGATTACCCAGCTTTGGCTACGGCATTTCCAGAGCTCCAATAAGGGTCCAACGAGCGTCGTGGCAGCGGCGAAATGCAACGTCAGGAGCGGGCTTCGTCGAGAGCCTGGCGGATCTTGGCGTTCTCCAAGTGGTTTTAGCGGGTCACTAGCTTGTCGTGCAGTAGCGGCTCGGCATCCGCGTCAGTCAGCGTCTCGAGGAAGGCAACGACATCCCGAATGTCCGACTCCGACCACACCGGCGGATCGCCCGCGTGCTGCGTGAACGGCGGCGTGATGTGGTCGACGTTGTCTTGCTGCTCAGGCGGCAGATCGTCGAACTGCTGCTTGCCCGGGTGCGGGTACCACTTGCCCGGCAGGGAGTCGCGCTCGACGTAGAAGTGGAGCGCTTCCCCCAGCGTGTGAAAGCGGCCGTTGTGGAAGAACGCGCGGCGGATGGCGACGTTGCGCAAGCTGGGCGTCTTGAACATGCCGCAGTATTTCTTGTCCTGACTTTTTTTGTCGACGCGTACGGGGCCGCACAGGCCCAGATCGAAGTGCTTCGGGTCGGCGTTGGCGGGGATCTCGAGGTTGCGCGGGACGCCGACGGCCGCGAAGCTGAAATCCGTGAACAGCGGGTGGGCGCCGTTGGCGCCGCGCTCGCTGGTGTGACAAGCGGCGCAGTTGCCGCCTTTGGGGTCTTTGAACAGCTCGAAGCCGTGCTGTTCTTGGGCACTGAGCGTGGCTTGGCCGTCCAGGTAGTGGTCGAACTTGCTGTCGTAGGGCTGGAAGCTCGGCTCATCGAGCTGGAAGCGCTCGAGCGCTCGGCCGAGCGCGAGCAGGGTCTGCTCGGCGTTCGACCACACGTCCGCTCCGAACAGCTCGGAGAAGCGCGCGGCATAGTCGCTTTGCTTCACGCGCGTGGCCAGCGCCGCCGGGTTCGCGTTGGCCATCTCGTTGGGCGCGAGCAACGGGAAGCTCGCTTGCTTGGCCAAGGAATCGAAGCGGCCGTCCCAGGTGAGCCCGCCCACCGGGACGTGATCGGTTTCGGTGAGGCGCTCGCGCGAGTTGCCGATGTAGCTGTGAGTCCAGATCGGTGTGCGCCGGAGGTACCGGAGCGAGGGCGTAGCGCGCAGGCCCGCATCTTTCAGCTCCGGGCCGGCCATTTGCACGGCCAGGTCGTTCGGTGGCCCGAAGGCGTGCGTGGGGCTGTGGCACGTCGCACAAGAGACGCGGCCCGAGGCGGACAGTGACGGGTCGAAGAAGGCGAGCCTACCCAGCTCGGCAAGCGCGGGCTTGGGATCGCGAACCGCCAATTGTTCGTGGGCCGCGGGCTGCGTCCGAGCTGGAGCTCCGGGCTCGGGAGTAGAGCCGCGCTCCGGATGCGTCTCGTTCTGGCACGCGCCGTGCGCGAAACACAGACCGAGCAAAAGGGCCGCCTTCAGCACGGCCCCACCGATCGCTCGCCGCCCGCGCCTCTCACTTGAGGTTGGTGAAGATGTCGTCGCCGAAGGTCGTGAGGCTCGCGTCGTCGGCGTAGCCCAGGTAGCCGTTGGTCTGGAAGATGTTCTCCAGGCTGCGCAATAGCGAGTAATGATTGTACTGCGTGTAGCTGACGGTGCCGGGCGCGATCCACTTGGAGAGCAACACTGCGCCGGTGCGGTCACCGCCCACGCCCACATAGTGCAGCTTGTACTCGAGGGTGGCCGAGGCCGGGATGATCGAATCCCCTGGACGGGTGACGTTCGGGCCGGTCTTCTGCCCGCAGCACGCTTGGCCCGGCAGGTTGATGGTGTACGTCGTCTTGCCAGTGCCGGGATCGGTGCTGGATCCGGCGAGGGACGTGTCGGCGGACTCGTCGAAGTTGATGATGATCAGGCCGTCTTTCTGGTACGCGGGCGAGGCCTGAATCAAAGGCACCCACTTCTTCAGGAACGCATCAATCGTGGCCAGGCCGCCGGGGTCGCCATTCACGCAGCCCTTGCCTGCGGCGCCGGTGCCGTCGCCGTCGTGCCCGTCGTCGCACAGGTTCGGGGTGACGAAGACGAAGTTGGGCGTGGTCTCGATCGCCTGCAGATCCTTCTCGAGCTGCGACTCGAGATTCACCACGTGCGCGTCGCAGTACGATTGATTGTCGATGATCGAGTGGAAATAGACGAAGGGGTTGTGGCGGGTCGCGTACTGGTCACCGTCCGGCACGTCGACGGTGGGCGCTTGAGCGGCCTGGGTCTTGTCGATGGCGCCGATGGCCGGGTGCCCACAGGTCGCTGACTCGCGCGTCGGGTCGTTGCCCATGTCGCCCATGTAGCCTTTCCAAGTCAGGCTCTGCTCGTCGAGCTGGTTGGCGAGGGTCTTCACCGTGGCCGGGTACACGCAGCCTTTGCCGTCCTTGGTCTTGAGCACCTTGGGATTGGCGGCATCCGAGCCATCGGCGACGACGTCGTTGAAGCCCTGAAAGCAGTCGCTTTGCGTCTCTAGCGTGGACGGCTGACCGCTCATCATGGAGATGTAGTTGTCCAGGCTGACGTGGCCCGTGCCGTAATACTCGGTGAGGATCGCGCCCTGCGTTGCCAGCTGCTTGAAGTACGGGTCCTGCTTGCTGGTGCCGAACGTGTCGGTGAAGTTCTTGTTCTCCATCGTGAGCACGAACACGTGCCTGATTGACTGCTGCGTGACAGGAGCAGGGCCGCCCCCTTCGCCGCCCTCGCCCGAGGCACCGCTCGCGCCGCCCGCTTCGCTGTCGCCGCCCGTGCTCTCGGCGCCGCCGTCCCCCTCGCCCGCCGCGGCGTGGCCGGCGGTGTTCCCCGTACCACCGTTCGCTTCACCCGCCTCGGGGCTACCGGCGCCGCCGGCGTGGCCGCTGCCCGCGTGGCTGCCACTAGCACCGCCGTTCGAGCTGCCACTGGCACCCGCGCCGCCGTCGGAATCACTGCCGCAAGCGACGAGGCCGACTGCGGCAAGCGTGGCGAGCAGGCCGGCGGCGGTAAGGATCGTGGAGGTGCGGCGACGTAAAGATTGGCCTTCGAGGTGGCTCATGCGCGCTGCCTACCACCGCGCTCGAGCTGACAAAGTTGCAATCTCGTGATTTGACTGTGACGAGACGTGCGTAGGAGCCGAGCTCCTGAGCTACGCGCCGCTCATCGTCGCCCGCGCCCGCTTGCCAAAAACAAAAGACTGGAGGTTTGGGTTAGCGGGCCGAGCGCACGCAGCGCGGCGCGTAGCTCCGAGCGCGACCCTTCGGAAACATGCCGACACAGCGCACGCACTGCGCTCACGATTCGGCGGGGTTCTTACGCGCGGCGAGGATCGCGTCCAGGACGCGCGCCATCGCGGCCAGGTCGTTGGGATCGACGGTCTTCAGCACGGGCGGCGGCTCTTCCACCCAGGCGATGGCTTTGAGCGCCAAAGCGCGGCCCTCGGGCGTGAGCGAGACGAGCTTGGCGCGTCGGTTCGTGGGGTGCGGCTCACGCACGATCAGCTGGCGGCGTTCCAGATCGTTGACGAGCACGGTGGTCGCGGGGGCGTCACTGCTGATCACGACCGCTAGCTCGCGCAACGTGAGCGGGCGATCGAGCAAGCGGCGCAGCACGCGGGCGCGACCGAAAGGAAGCCCGGTGGCTTCGCTCATTTTGTGGCGCCAATCGTCGCGCGTGTCGCTCACGAGCGTCACGAGGCGGCGCCACACCTCTTTTGGGCTCGAGCCCGGGGCTTTCGGTTTGGTTCGGCTCACGATTCGGTGCCAAGCGGCACGCTGCCAGCGTTGGGCTCATCGAGCAAGCCCGCGACACGCCGCATGGAGGCCTTGGCGCGCCTGCCATTGGACAACAGGCCAAGTGCCGCGACAGCGACGCCGGCGGCAGTGACGAGCCAAAAGAACGGGTGCGTGGCCTGAGTGAAGCCGAGCTGCGGGTGATGGCCGTGCGCCAAGGTGCCGCCGATGGCGACGCCCAGCGATGCGCCGAACAAGCGGCTCGTGGAGGCGACGGCCGCAGCCAGGCCAGCTTGTGCGCGGGGCATACCGGACACGGCCGTGTTCGTGATCGGCGCATTCACCAGGCCGAAGCCGACGCCGAAGATCACGTACGCCAGCACCAATTGCGAGAGCGGAGTGTCCGCGCTCAGGCGGGTCAGCAAGAGGCCGCTCAGCGCGACCGCCGAGCCCGAGATCAAGAGCGACGGGCGCGTGCCGAAGCGACCGATCAAGCGTCCGGAGACCGGCGAAGCAGCGATCGTCGCCAGTGCCAGCGGCAATGTGTACACGCCGGTGAGGAACGCCGGCATGCCCCGCACCTCTTGCAGGTAGAGCGCGTTCAAGAAGCTGAAGCCCGAGAAGGCACCGAACATCAAGACCGCGATCACGGTCGCGCTGGCAAACGGGATGCTGCCGAAGAAGCGCAGATCCAAGAGCGGCTCCCTGCGGCGCGGCTCGTACACCAACAGCCCGAGGACGGCGCAGGTGGAGAGCGCAAACAAGCCCAAGATCACGGCCGAGCTCCAACCCCGCCGCGGGCCCTCGATGACGGAGTAGATCAAGGAGGCGAAGCCCACCGACACCAACGATTGCCCGACCGGATCGACGCGCCGAGCGCGAGGGGCCTTCGATTCGGGCACGAACCGCTGCGAGAGCAGGATGGCGGCCGCGCCAATGGGCAGGTTGATCCAGAAGATGGAGCGCCAACCGATGGACTGCGTGAGGCCGCCGCCCACCAGCGGACCGAGCGCCATGGAGATGCCGACGACCGCGCCCCACACGCCGATCGCGCGAGCGCGCGCCTTCGGTTCGACGAAAGTGTTGGTGATGATCGACATCGCGACCGGATTCAACATGCTGCCGCCCAGGGCCTGCAGCATGCGAAAGGCGACCAACGCGCTCAGGTTCGGCGCCAGGCTGCACAACACGGAGGCCAACGTGAAGATCACCATGCCAGTCTGAAACGTGCGGCGGCGCCCGATGCGATCGGCGAGCGAGCCCGAGAGCATCAAAAAGCTCGCGACGACCAGGGTGTAAGCATCCACCACCCACTGCAGACCGCTGGTGGATGCCGATAGGTCTCGGCGGATCGAGGGCAGCGCGATGTTGACGATTGTCGCGTCCATGGACACGACCAGCAGGCTCATGCAGCAAATGGCGAGCACGAGGTTCGGCCGCACACTGGCTGCCGCGCGCGGAGCTGCCGCGCTCTCGATAGTTGTCATAAAACAACTGTCCCACGACAACAGTTGTTAGACAACAACTATTTGCCCGGACCGTGGCCGGAGCCTGGTTTTCCGAGCGGATTCGCGAAAATGACGTTGTGCCGACGTATTAGCCTTGACTCATGCATTAGCTGCCACTAATAGTTTGTCATGCCTCAGGTCGACTCGCTCAACACGGTCATGCGCGCGCTCGCCGATCCGACACGGCGCGCGGTCTACGAGCGAATCGTCGGCACGCGCGAGATCACGGTTGCCGAGCTGACGCGCGGCAGCGGGGTCACACAGGGCGCGGTTTCTCAGCACCTCAAGTCGCTGAAGAACGCGGGCCTCGTCGCCGAGCGACCCGAGGGTCGCCATGTCTACTATCGCGCTGAGTCCAGCGGGCTCGCGCCGCTGGTGGATTGGATGAGCCACTACGGCGTGTTCTGGCAGAAGCGTTTTGCCGACTTGCGCGCCTTGATGAAGGAGATGGACCCGTGACCTTAGCCGCAAAAAAGCCCGCCGTTCAGGACATCGTGCTCGATGAAGTCTTTCCGCATGCGCCCGAGAAGCTGTGGCGGGCGCTGACGGACGGCGCGCTGATGGCGCGCTGGATGATGACTCCGATTGGCTTTCAGCCGGTCGTGGGCACGCACTTCACGTTCAAGACCACGCCGGCCGGCGCATGGGACGGCACCATTCGTTGCCAGGTGCTCGAGGTCGTGACCAACGAGCGCCTCGCCTACGCCTGGAAAGGCGGCCACGAAAGCAACGTGGGCTACGGCTCCCCCCTCGAAACCCGCGTCACCTGGACGTTGACGAAGGCTGACGGCGGCACACGCCTGCGGCTCGTTCATTCCGGCTTCGTGCTGCCGACGAACGAAGTCGCGTACAAGAACATGGGCGACGGTTGGAAGAAGGTCGTCCGAAACCTAGAAACCGTCGTCACGGACGCAGGCGCGTCGCCGACCCGGCACTAACCCCATTCGACAGGAGACGAACGATGAGCAACGCCTATACCGGTGGCTGCGCGTGCGGCGCCGTGCGCTACGAGATCAAGGACGAGCCGCTGGCGATGAACGATTGCCAGTGTCGGGATTGCCAACGCCGCAGCGGCACCGGCCACGGTTCATACCTCACCTTCCCGAACAAGACCCAGGTGCGCATCGAAGGTCACGCCACGTCTTGGGACGTCACGGGCGACAGCGGCAACGTGAAGGGGCATTCGTTTTGCCCGCGCTGTGGCTCGCCGGTGTACCTCACCTTCTCGGCGATGCCGGATCTGTTCACCATTCACGCGGCGAGCCTCGACGACCCGAGTCGCTACGTGCCGAGCGTGGTCACGTACGCGGTTCGCGGACACGCTTGGGACGCGACCGATCCGAAGTTGCCGAAGTTCGAGAAAATGCCGCCGAGGTGAGCGGGCCCGGCGCTGCGCGGACCCGCTTACCTGGCGACGGTGGGCTCAACCGCTGACGCTGGCTCGACCGGTCTCCACGTGACCGGTCAAGCGCTGGGACCAGCTGGAGTCGTTGCTGACCGTGACGGTCAGGTCGTACCAGCCGTCGGCATCGCGGCAGGCGTCGAGGGTCCATTCCTCCCGGCCGTGCGCTTTGACTTTGACGCTCTCGTGCGACCGTGAGCAATAGTTGTTGAACGTGATCGTGAAGGTCACGGCTTTCTTGCCGTCATTGCGCAGCAAGAGCTTGAGCTTTGGCTGAGCGTCGCGGGCGTCGCAATCGTGACCGTGCTGGTCTCGGTCGTAGTAGGTCGCCTCGACCCAGACGTCAGCGCCAGCAGCCTCGGTGTCGCCGATGTAGCGGCGGAGGAAGCGGTTCGGGCCGATCACGGTGATGTCGTAGCTCGTGTCGCCGGGGCTTCCACCGACGGGCCCGGTGCCAACGCTCACGTCACCAGCGCCGACCGTGTACTGCCCTGGGAACGCAGACGGGTAGGCAGTGAGTGATGGCACGCCCGCGCGGTTGTTGTACACGGCGAAGTGGCTCGCCTTGCTGGCGAATGGAGCGACGTTGCTGAGCTCGAGGTAAGCCACGAGCTGACCAGCGGCGTCGATGCTGAGGTCGACCAAGTTCGCGTTGGGTTGAACAGGCAGTAATGGTCGAAGCTGCGGTTCTCCTGCATCACCACCACGACATGTTTGATGTCGCGCAGGTCGCCGTGGAGCCTGGTCCTGGGCTTGGCTGCAGCGGGCAGGGCGGTGGTAGCGGCGACGGCGGCGCCGGCACCGAGAAACTTTCGGCGTGATACAACGGGCATGCGTTTCCCTCCGATGATGGCGATCGGCACCTGCCGAACGCGACGGCTCGCGACCCTAGGTGCGGCTCATGGCTTGCGCATGACCCTCCGGTAAAAACGCCGCGCAGAAACTGCACACGGGCGAAGGCGCGCGGGCCGTTGCAACAACGGCATGACGTACAAAGCAACTCCGTGTCTGCAAACGACGCATGAGGCGCGAGCCCATGGCCATTTTCGTCACAAGGCCCCTCCCCGCGCTCACGACGAACCGCGTTTCGTCGATAAAACGCAGGTGCCTTGCGCTGGCCCGTGATTTGCAAATTCCGGCCAGCAAAGGAGCGTCGAATGCGAAAATTAATCCTGAAGATGGATGTGTCCCTCGACGGTTTCGTCGGTGGGCCGAACGGTGAGTCGGAGTGGATCTTCGAGACCTGCGACGAGGGCTGCACGCTGTGGGAGGTCGAGACGATCTGGCAGGCGGGCTTGCACGTGATGGGACGGAAAACGTTCCACGACATGGCGAGCTACTGGCCGAGCGCGACCAACCCGTTCGCAGCGGCCATGAACGCGATCCCGAAGCTCGTGTTCACCCGCTCGGGCAAGATCGATTTCGGCGCCATCGACCAGGCTGCGAAGAAACAGGCGGCCACCGCGGCCACCGCGGATGACGCCAAAAAGAAGCAGATGCTCGCTTCGCCCGAAGAGACCAAGAAAAATCAGCAATCCTGGCGCGACCCGATCATCGCGACCGATCTCGTCGCTGAGATTGCGCGCCAAAAGGCGCAAGCTGGCAAACCGCTCATCGCCTACGGTGGCGCGAACTTCGCGCGTGAGCTGATCAAGCACGATCTGATCGACGAATATCGCTTGGTCGTCCACCCTGTGGCGCTGGGCAAAGGGCTCGCGGTCTTCGACGGGCTGGAGAAGCAGCTAGACTTGAAGCTGCTCAGCAGCACCGCGTTCCCGAGCGGAGCGACCGCGCGCATCTTCACCCGCAAACGTTGAGGCGCCGTTCGGCGATCAGGCGAGCCCGCCGCGTGGCTCTCGCTCGGCGGCGCTTGCTCGCCGGAGCGCCATTCAATAAAAGTCCGCACCGAAGCCTGCACCCGCGAACGGCTCGCCTTTCCGATTGGGATCGACCAGGTTGACGCCGGCTTGAGCGTACAGCCGCGGCTGGTGCAGGTTCCCCCAGTGGTCGCTCGGGACGTACCAGAGGCTGACGCCCACGCGGGTGCGCGTCAGCGCGCTGTCGAAGGTGCGCCGCACCTCGACGCTCGGACCGAGCAGCAACGCCTCGGCGCCTGGTCCATCGTGAAGTTGGAAGAGTACATCGCTGTTGCTCGTCAAGACGAAGTCCGTCGTGTGAAGCAGCGTATCGAGCTCGGCCTCGTACACGTAGGGTCCACCGCGGTCGAAGTGATACGCGGCGAAGCTCAGCTTCGAGCGCAGGACCACCGGTCCGAGCTCGATGCGCGGCGTGAGCGAAAGCGCGGCGCGAGTGCCCCACGCGGCCCTTTCCCCGCCTTTGCGTGCGGAAAGCACTTGGCTGCCAAAGTCGGCGTCGGCTGAGTCGAAGCTGAGTAAGCCGTAGTTGGTCCCGAGGTAGCGAATTGCGCCAAACTCACCGCGCAAAACCAGGAACGGGACTGGTAACAGCTCGACGTGGGCCTGCGGCTCGAGCGTTGCGGGTGTCGCCACGAAGGCCACGCCGCCCTCGAGGTACGAGCTCTCATCGTCGCCACTTTCAGCGACGCCGTAGGTGTGGTGAAGCACCAATCCGGCACGCGCGGCCGCTCCAGCGGGGCCAACGCGCGCCGCCAGGTCAGCCGTGCCGAGCACGCGACTGCCGGGTCGGAAGTCACCCTCCGCCGCGGCCGTGCTGCTCACGAGCAGCATGGCCAGCGCGATCGAGGTAGCGTTCATGGCGTTGCCCTTTCAGGCCGCATCGTCAGCGCGAACGCTGGCGACCGGCGGCAGGAACACGTTTTCCCATTGCTCTTGCAAGCCTTGGGCGATGTTCGCGTCGTCCCGCATCTGGGGCCCGAGCGGCGAGAACAGGGCGTCACCGTGGAGCGGCAGCGTATCCCAGCCGGCAGCCAGCTCCCGCCCCTGCTCGGCGCCGAACAGCTCGCTGACGAGCGCGATGGTGCTCGGGTGCACCGTCGCCGCGCCGCCCGCGGTGAAGATCTTGTGCTCGCGATCGATCCGCCAAGCGCGGCGCGGGCTTTCGATCGGCGTGCCCTGCTCGGGCAAGCGGCGCGCGAGGGTCGCCGGCGCGGTCACGCTCGCGCCGGCCAGAACGCCCGCGCGGTGCAGGACTCCGACGCCCGCGCAGTTGGCCGCCAGCCAGCGCCCTTCGCGCTGGTGCGCGCGCAGGAACTCCAGCACTTCGGCATTCTGCGAGAGCTGACCCGCGCCGATGCCGCCGGGCACATATACCAGGTCGAAGCGATCGCTGGCTTCGAGCTTGCGGTCCATCTGAACCTTGGCGCCCATTTGCGTGGTCACGACGCCGCCTTCGAAGCTCGCGAGGGTGACCTCCAGCCCTTGCCCGCGAGCGCCGAGCGACCAGGCCACTGACTTGAGTAGCTCCCAGGGGGCCAGCAGGTCTTGTTCGCCTGCGTTCGGGAAAGCCAAAAAGAGGATGCTGCGAATGTCGTTCATGATGATTCTCCTTGAATCGTTGTTGGGTGTGCGCCCGGCGCGAGCCGAGCCGGCACGCAGCCGACGCCGGGTGCGCCGCGCTGCGTCCATGACCACAATCTGCCGATCGAGCGCGAGATTCGCAATGTGCATCAATGCACACTTGGTGTACGATTTCGCACATGCAATGGGACGCCATCGCCACGGTTGCCGCAGTCGTGCGCACCAAAAGTTTGCTTGGCGCCGCCAAGGCGCTGGGCGTTCAGCACTCGTCCGTGTCGCGGCGCATCGCCGCGATCGAGGCGGAGCTCGGGGAAGCATTGTTCCTACGCGGCCGCAGGCTCTCCCCCACGCGCTTGGCGCTGGAGATCGAAGCGCACGCGCAGGCCATGGGCGCGGCAGCGGAGCGGCTCGGCGCGTCCCTTGCCGCGCGCAAAGCCCGGCGTGAGAGTGAGCTTGCGATCACGACGAGCGACGCACTCGCGCCGCTCTTGGTCCGCGCCATCGCGCGCGCCAACGCCGCTCCCCGCGTCCGGCTCCTGGTGAGTGACGATGAGCACGAGCTCGAAGCCGGCAGTGTGGACGTCGCGCTCAGGCCGACCGGTGCGCCGCAGCGCTCGCTCCGCGGGCGGCGTCTGGGCGTGCTCTCGGTCGGGGTGTATCGCAAACGCGGTTCGGCAACCGCGGACGAGGCGTGGCTCGTGGCTTCGGAGGAGATGCAGCGCCGCGCTTCGTTGCGCTGGCTCAGGCGAGTTCCCGCCGGCGCACGTGTCGCCGTCGAGTGTGACCGCCTGCTGTCGCTGCGCGACGCGTGCGTGGCGGGCCTCGGCCGTGCGATCTTGCCCTGTTTTCTGACCACGGACGACCCGCGGCTGGAGCGGATTTCGCTGCTCGAAGAGGGCACGCCGCTCTGGCTGTTCGTCGCGACCACCGCCCCAACTGCTCCCGCGCAACGAGCGCTGCTCGATCAGCTGGCTCGCGCGCTCAAGTCGGAGAAGGCCGCCTGGCAGGCCGGAAGTTGAGCATGTTCGCGCTCGATTGGCTCAAGCGACGCCCCTATTCCGACCTTCAGCCGCGCTTCCTGCGCGCACTGGAATCGCTCGTTACCTTCCCGGGGCCCGAGCGCTATGACGAGCTAGCGGCGCTAGTGCCGCGTGCCTCCGGCGTGGCTTTGCCGCGCTTCGTGGAAGAGAGCCGTGAGGCGCTGCGCGCCGTCGGCGGCTACGAGCAGCACGTGGCGCGGCTGCGTGCGGTGCCGTCGCGGCCGGGGCATTGGCACGACTTCTTCAACATGGTCGTGTGGGCGCATTTTCCGAGCGTGCGCTGGGCGCTCAACGCGCTGCACGTCGATCCCGAAGCGGGGCCCGTCGATCCGCGCAACGGCCGCGCGCCCGCGCAAAACGCGGCCGCGACGTTCGACGAGTCCGGCATCATCGTGCTCAGTACGAGCCAGGGCATGCTGAACGAGCTGCAGGCGCTGCGCTTCAAAGTGGCGTTTTGGGAGCGCCGCGCGGAGTTGCTCGAGACCACGCGCTTCTGGGTCGTGGGCCACGGCATGCTCGAATCGCTGTTGAATCCCCGGCCTGGGCTGGTCGCGCGGGGCGTCCTCTGGCACGTCCCCACGTTGCCGACGACTGCGCAGGCGAGCGACGAGCTGCGCTTCGAGATCGACAGCCGCGTCGCGGCACAGGTAGCGACCTGGCGCGCCGCGCGCCCCGTGCTCGATCCGATCCCGGTGCTGGCCATTCCCGGCTACAGCGACAACGATTGTGGCGAGTTCTACGACGACGCGCGCAACGTCCGCTTCGAGCCGATCTCTCGCCGACCCAGCGCGCGTCCGTAGCGTGAGGGCGCGACGGCTCAGACGGGCGTGGGCAGGCTCACCATCCAATGGATGCCGAAGCCGTCCACACACATCCCGAAGTACGGGCCCCAGGGCGCGTTGGCGAGCGGCATGGTGACCTTGCCGGAGCCACTCAGCGCGGCGAACGCACGGTCGGCCTCGGCCTTGTCGTTGGCCACCACGGAGACGTGAAAGTTGTCGCCGAACGTGACGGGCGGGCTGAGCCCTTCCACCACGTCACTGCCCATCAAATGCACGGCCTCGGTGATGGGCAATTGGACGTGCATGATCTTGTCTTTGGCCGCGTCCGGCACGTTCGGTATGAACGAGGTGTCGCCGAAGGTCTGAATCATGGCGATCTTGGTGCCAAAGACGGTCTCGTAGAATTGAAACGCGGCTTTGGCAGTGCCCGGGAAATTGAGATAGATGTGGACTAGCTGCATGAGCGGCAGTCTACGCCGACCCGGCGCGCTCGGGGATGGGGAACCTTTGCCAAATTGGAGGGGCGCTCCGAGGGCGCGCCACGCAGCTCAGCGCGCGGCGCAGGTGCTCGATTCGCGAGCGGCTCCTTCACGACGCTGTCATCGACGAGCGGCGCGAGCAGCTCGCGGGCTCGGGCTGTGCGACCGGCCCGCTTCCGCCTCGACACTCAGCAGACTTCGTCGATCACGTGCACCGGAGCGCCATCGCGCAGCACGCCCGTGCCGACGGCCAGCAGCCGATTGAGGAAGGTGTACTTGGGGGCTGCGGTTTCGAAGCGCGGCAAGGTGTGAAAGTAGGCGTGAGCGTCGTCGCGCAGACCGGTGAACGTGAGGTGAATCAGCGCGTCATCGTCAGTCTGCAGGCTGACGCGCAGATCGAGCTCGAGCGCGCCGTCGGGGCGGCGCAGCACCCAATCCACGCCGCCCGGGAGCACGGTGCCGCGCAGGCGCTCGCCTTCGAAATGACCGCCGGTAACGGGGAAGATCAGGCGCGTGCCGTGCGGGGTGCTGCCCAGATCTTGGGTGGGCGCCGTGGTGAGGCTCAAGGTGAGCAGCGGGCGGGACTCGATGACCATGGCTTCGCTTTCCTTTGGGGTGGAAAAGGTGGGGCGGAGGGCGCGGCTGCAACCCGTGGCTGCGAAGGCAAGCGCGGCGCTGAGCGCCGCACGGCGGTCGAGGCTCACGACGCTCATCGCACTTCGTGAATGGAATAGATGGGACCCGTGGGTTGGCGGTCCGCGCTGGCGACGGCGAGCAGGCGATTGAGGAAGCCGTATTTTTCGTGGCTGCTCTCGAAGCGCGGCGTCGTACGAAAGTAGTAGCTCGCTGGGTCGACTTGCTCGCCGCGCGCCAGAGCGGCGAGCACTTCCGGCGGCCCGTGGCGCAATCCGAAGGACGACAGGTAGATCAACGCACCGTCGTCGGTCTCGAGGGTGAGGCGCAGATCGAGCTCGAGCACGCCATCGCTGCGCAACAGCGTCCAGTCGCCACCGGCGACGGGTAGCACGCGCCCGCGCAAGCGCGGCCCCTCGAAGCTGCCTCCGAGGATAGGCGCGGTGACGCGCGTGCCGTGCGGAACTGCGCCGATCCGCTGCGGCCTCGCGACGGCGACCTGCAAGGTCATGAGCCAGGCGGTGTTCAGCGTCATGCGTGCTCGTCCTCCAGCGGCTGGTGCCGCTCACTCGTAGTACTACTCGGTCGCTCCCGTATCGAACTGGAGAGGCCGCGTCGGCTGCTGAATTTGGGCCGTGCAGCAAGCCCGGCTGTCCCGCGTCCCCTCCGACCTTCAAGGCAGCAGGCGACCGGTTCCGCCGGCTCTCCCGTTTACTCGTGTCCACCCACGACGATCGTGATCTGCTCCTGCTCAAGAACGATTGAGTAGTGCTAGCGGCCCGCGACGAGCGGCGCGATTGGACGAAGGTATCGATCCGCGGCTGACTCAGCTCGTGATGCCGAGCGCTGCGTTGATCGCCTCGAGCAACGCGACCTCGGTAAACGGCTTGAACAGACAGGCGACCGCGCCGCGAGCGACGACCGCGCTGCGCACGCTTTCGTCGAGCTGCGCCGTGATGAACACGATCGGCAAGTGCACGCCGCGCCGGATCAGCTCCAGCTGCAGCTCCGGACCGGTCATTCCCGGCATCGCGATGTCCAAAATGAGACACTGCGACTGTTCGACCTCGTCGGAAGCCAGGAACGCTTCGGCGGAAGAGAAGGCGCGATTGGCGAACCCCAGCTCTTTCAGGAGATCCGGCAATGACTCACGCACGGATTCGTCGTCGTCGACCACCGTTACAAGGGGGCGTTTGGCCGTCACGGGCTCCTTTACATGACTCTCTATTCGGGCCCTTGGCGCCTAACGATACCCCAGGAAGCATGAGGCGATCACGAGGCCGCGTCCATCATACGAAGGTATCGTAGCGAGTGGATCGCCACAAAAATGCGGTCAAGCCCGCGAGCTGGACGTAGAGCTGGACGCATCGGCCCAGGGCCGGGGGGCGGACGCGAGCGCATGAGGCCGCTCACCGGGCACGGCCTCACGCGACGAGGAGCGTTGCCAAGGGGTTCAATTCGCGTTGCTCGCGTCGGGCATGTCGGGCGCATCGGGCACGCGCACGATGCGTGGGGTGAGCAGGCCATCGGGATCGCGATCCGCCTCGGCCCGGGTGCGATAGGCGCACCAGACTTGGGCCTTGGCATTGGCGGTGGTGTAGCCGCGGCCGAGTTGGACATCGGGCCAGCCGAGTGCTTGGCGGAGCGCGTGGCGGGCGGCTTCCAGGCTGTCGTAGGTGGCGGTCGAGGCGCTGCTATCTGCCTCTCCGGCGTTTCTGATAGCGAACTTCATCCCCGGTGAGCGTGCAAGGCGCGCGCCGATGGGACGCCTGGGGTGTTGCAAGCGCGCTGGTGTGCGCCCTCACGGCTGCGACAGCGGGTTTTCGACGAGCTCGGAGCCGTGAGGCGTGGCGTGAGTGAGCGCCTTGCACAGCAGACTTGTGGCAGCCGGTCTCGGTTGGCTGCGCGCGCCACACGCGGGTGACCTGCAACGCGGTACTGCGCGCGCCAGGCGTGGGCTGGGCTCGTCCGTCGAGGCGCGTCGCCACGATGCCCGAAGCGCTGCCCCAGGGCGGACATTGCGTGTCAACGTATCAGTGAGGTGCACGGCCGAGCCGAAGCCGTGCCGCGAGCTGCTGAGACAATGTAGGAGGTGCGTCGGGACCTCTTGCGCGCCCCCTCAAGCATAAGAAAGCGTCGTAACTGGAACCGGTTCCGCATTCAACCGGTGGAGTGATGACAAAAGGACTTGCGGGCGCTGTGTCATTGAGTCACTGAAGTAAGAATGATGCGACGCTTCTTGGGTTCGTTCCTGCTCGTCTCGCTTTCGGTGCTGGCAGGCTGTGACGCTGGCAATAGCTCGGGCACCGACACCAGTACTGACGCAACGCCCGGCGCGCTCCGAGGCTGTGACGCTCCGAACCCGAAGACCGCACCGGGCGGCTACTACACGAACGGCGCGACCGTGTGCACCGCGGCCGGCACTCCTCACCTGTTCCACGGTGTGGATCGGCCGTCGATGGAGTGGGACTCGTCGGGTGAGTGGGCAAACTCCGAGGGCATTCCGCGTTCGGACTTCGACGCCATGGCTTCCTGGCACGCGAACGTGGTGCGCATCGCACTGAACCAAGACTTCTGGCTCGCGGGCGCCGCGCTCTACGATCCCAATTACGCAAAAACGGTGGATGACGCCGTGCACAACGCCGAAGCCGCAGGTATGGACGTGATCCTGGATCTGCACTGGTCCGACCGCGGGGACCGCAGCGCGTCTCAAGTCGGCGGCATGCAAAATACGCCTGGCCATGCCGACCAGCAACCCATGGCGGACCAAAATTCTGTGCAATTTTGGCAAGAGGTCGCCGGTAAGTACAAGGGCGACGGGCACGTGCTGTTCGAGCTGTACAACGAGCCGCACGACATCCCTTGGCAGACCTGGCTGAGCGGCGGCCAAGTGAAAGAGTACCAAGCCGTCGGTATGCAGCAGCTGTACGACGCGGTGCGCGGCGTGGGCGCAGACAACGTGGTGATCGCCGGCGGGCTGAGCTACGCCTTCGATCTTTCGCAGGCGCGCAACTTCCTGATCCAGGGCTACAACGTGATGTACGCCACGCACCCGTACTACCCGCAAGATCCGATGCAGTCTTGGGATGCCAAGTTCGGTTACCTCGCGGCGCAGGACATCGCACCCGTTATCGCGACCGAGTTCGGTGACACCAGCAACAACTGCACGGGGGATTGGAACGACAAGCTGACTGCCTACGCGGACGCGCGCCAGATTTCTTGGACCGCGTGGGCTTGGTGGGCGGGTGACTGTCACTTCCCGTCGCTCATCTCCGATTGGGACTACACGCCTTCCGTCCAAGGCGCGGCAATCAAAGCCGTGCTGATGGGCTATGAGTATCAGCCCGCTGGCAACCCGAGCCCCGCGGGTGGAAGCGGCGCGGGTGGAAGCGGCGCAGGGGGCGGCGGGGGCTCTGCTGCTGGCGGCAAAGGCGGCGCGGGCGGCGTAAGCCCCGCGGGTGATGCGGGCGAAGGCGGCACAGGCGCGGCTGACTCCGACGGCGGGACCAGCGGCGCTCCGTAAAAACGCCGAGCCAGAACCAATACTGAAGCTGAGGCATGCGGCGTCGAGCGGCAGCACCACGCTCGTTTACATCCGGGCAGGGGCGGGATACTCCTGCGTGATGGCCCGAGTCACCGAAAAACGCGCGCCGCGCTGGGCGGCTCGGGTCGCGCTCGCGCTCTGCGTTTACGCGGCCGGCAGCGTCGGTTGCTCTTCGGACTCGCGCCCTGACGGCGTGCCCCCGGGCGAAGAGCCGTCAGGCGACGCGGGCAGTGACGGCCTCGCCGGCAGTGATGTTTCTGGCGGCGGCCAGGCCGGCAACGGCGGCGCGGGCAACCTCGGCCAGGCCGGCGACGCTGACGGCGGCAGCGAAGGCTCGGACCTCGCGCTCGGGGCTTGGGATTCGTCTTTCTGGGACGAGGCGCTCTGGCAGTGACCGCAGCTCGAAGCGCGGCCTGTGCGCGTGGACTCGGCCGACAAGGAACACAATGACCCAATCGATAGCGAAAAAATGGCGGGTTCTCGGGGTGGTCGGCGCGCTGTGCGTGCCCGCGCTCGTCACCGCGGCCTTGAGCGTGCCGTATTCGTTCAAGGCCGGTGACCCGATCAAAGCGTCGCAAGTGAACGCGAACTTCGAGGCCTTGCGCGCCCAGCTGGACGCGCTTTCGAGCGGCACTCCACCGCGCCAAGTGGTGGGCACCCTCACCTTGCCCGGCGTGATCAGCGCGGGTCCGATCCGTGGCTTCTCGGTGGCCGTGGACGTGCCGTTCGTCGCGGGTGGCAGCGGGCAAGGCACGGGCAAGCCCGCGCTCTCGGAAGTGCAGGTCGTGCGCGACGCAGGCGCCGACACGCCGCCGCTCGACTTGCTCCTGAACCAGCAAAAGCACGTCGCCACCGCTGACATCGTGCTCGGCAACTTGACGGTGCACCTCAGCGACGTGCTCGTGGGTCGCGTCTCGGTCAGCGGCGCTCAGGAGGGCTACGCGCAGGAGGCGATCAGCCTGTTCTTCAGCAGCATCCAATGGACGTGGCAGGTCGCTAAGGGCACCCCCACCGTCGTTACGTTCGACGTCGCCAAGGCCGTGGCTTCCGGCGGCGGCACGCCCCCGGCTTCCCTCGCCTACTTTCCGCCGGGCGTCGCCGCAGACACGAGCTACGTGCCCATCACGGGCTACAGCCACGACATGGGCTGTGCCACGCCACCGTGTAAAGTGGCGCACGGCGCGCTCACGGTGCAACGGCTCGTGAGCGCCGAAACCCTGGACATCCTTGGTACTGCGCTCACCAGCAAGCACACGCCGAAGATCGATCTAACGTGGTTCACGTCGGCGACCGCTGCGAGCCATTCGATCAGCCTGACCGATTTCCTCATTTCGCACGTGGCCATCACCGCCAACGACGATGGCACGTTGAGCGAATCGGACAGCTTCAACTATTCGACCATCAGCTGGACCGCTGGCAAGGTGCAGACCGGCTGGGATGCCGTGAAGGGCGCAGCGCTTTAAGTGACGCGCCCGCGAGGTGCTGGCGGAGGCCCGCTCACTTCGGCGGGGGCACGTACGTGTCGGCGCAGGTGAAGAGCACGTTGATGGTCGGCTTGAGGCCGTTTTGGGCGGCGGCACAAGCTTCGGGGCAGAGCTCGATCTTTTGGGTGGCCGCGTCGATGTAGAAGGCGTCGGGCACGCAGGCGGCGGCGGACATGGCTTGGCCGTACGTCTTCAACGGGGTTCCGTCGCCCGCGTCGTACGAGACGGCCACCTTCGCCAGATCTAGCTCGCGATCGGCGGGCGCGGACGGGATGGCGAACTCACAGGCGATGCCAGCGTGGCTCGCGACGTTGTTGGCGATGGTCTCGAACACGGTATTGAAGGCGGTGAATTGGCAGATCGGAAAGCGCAGGCCGCCCGTGAGGCGACTGAGCTCTTGGTAAGCCGGGCCGGCGTTCTCGACGGTATCGCCATTGCCCGTGCACAGGCTGGTTTGCATCGCTTCGGTCGGGAGCCAAGCGTCGGTGGGCATGGGCTTTTCACCGATGCCGATGATGCTGTGGAACGTGTATTTGCGGCGCGCGGTAGTGCCGAAATTTTCCGGCGAAAGCGCGAGCAGCTTGGCGTCGAAATCAGCCGAGGTCATGGTCGTGGAATTGTCGTCGGTGATCTCGAGGAACACTTTGGTTGCCGTGGGGCGCAACCACGCGGACCAGCCCATGGGCGCGAGCTTGAACTCGTCCGGCAGGGTCGCGTTGTAGGTCGAGGTGATGAGCTCGAGCGAGTTCAGGCTGTCGACCTTCAAGCTGTATTGATAGAAGCGCTCGGTGAACGCGGGTTGGTCGGGCGTGGGCGGGCAGGCGGTGTTCCCGCTGAGCGGCGCGGTGACGCAAATCGAGGTTTGGCGGCCCTTCTTCTCGTGGCGCGAAATCAGGATCACGCGATAATCCACGCCGCTCGTTTGCAGCACGTTCGCGAAATTGACGTTGATGCTCTTCGCCACCGCGTCAATCTCGTCCTGCATGCTGCCCGAGTTGTCGATGACGACGATGATGTCGACTGGTAGTTTGGTGATCGCCGCGTCAGCCTTCTGCGTCGCGCAAGACTCGGCACCCGCCGCTGCGAGCGCGCCCGCGGTGCCCGCCGCGGGCTCACCGACGATGAGCGAATTGCCCGTGCCGCCGTTGGGCGGCGGGGTGCTGGGCGCGCCACCACTCGCACCACTGGTGATGCTGCCGGCCGAGCCGTGCACGGTGGCGCCATCGGTGTTCGCGGCGGAGCAGCCGAAAAGCGCGCTGCTTGCAATGCACAGGGCGACTACGGCGCTCGTCGCGGCGAGCAAGGCTTGAAATGTGGTGCGCATGACTGGACGGCTCCCGGAAGGTCCCGCGCGTAATGCGGCGCGGCCGAGAAGCGATCACAGCCTTTTTCAGCCGCTCGGAGCGCGAGAGCGGCATTCTGAAGTGCTATTCGAATTTGAGGCTGATGGGCTGTTCGGATCGGGTCCGCTCGGGGCTACGACGAGCTACAGCGCGCGGCGCACGCTGTGCCAGCCGTGCTCGATGCCCGCCTTCACGCTGTCCCAGGCCGAGCGTTGGCCGCTCGCTTCCCACTCACTTCGCAAGCGCGCGGCAATCTTCTCGTTCCAGTCGCTGTCGCTGTAGTGACGCGCGGCGCCGTGACCGAAGCGGAGCGCAGGCTCGAGCCGCGACCACTCATGGCGCGGTCCGGGGTTGGGTAAATGATCTGCCGGGATGGGCTGAGTGCCCACGGCTTGACGAATCGTGTCCATCGCACCCTGATTGAGGTCGACGCCGGTGTCGGCGAGGTCGCCCTTGGTCTGTTCCCAATCTCGGCGCAGGGCGACCTTCGCTCGCTCCCAGCTGGATGAGTGTTCGTCGGTCCACCAGTGCGGGTCGCGGGGCAGGTCCGGCTGCGCTTGGCTCGATTCGCTCATGATTTCGAGCTTTGCACGGCTCGTGCCGACGGCTTATAGCGGGCATTCTTGCCTCGCAGGGAGGTGCAGCGGAGGACCCGCGAGCGCCCACCTCACAAGATCCCCGGAGTTCCGAGGGCGTCGAAACCCGCAGGCAATGCCTACGAGGCGCGGCGGAGATGCCTCGACCGTAGCCTATCGCCCATGACTGGACTCGGCGGACTCAACAAAACCCCCAACGGCGTGGTCATCGGCCTCGTGCAAATGCAATTGCCCAACGTCGTGACGCCCGCTGATTTGAAGGCGCAGGCGGAGCGGGTCGCGGCGTTGATCGTCAAAGCGCGGCGCGGCTCGGCAACGATGGACCTCGTGGTCTTCCCCGAGTACTCGCTGCACGGTTTGTCGATGGACACGAACCCCGCCATCATGTGCCGCATGGACGGGCCAGAGGTGGCGCTGTTCCGCGCGACGTGTCGCGAGCAACGGATCTGGGGCTGCTTCTCGTTGATGGAGCTCAACCCCGGCGGCTACCCGTACAACAGCGGCATCATCGTCGATGATCGCGGTGAGTTGCGTTTGTATTACCGCAAGCTGCATCCGTGGGTGCCCGTCGAGCCGTGGGAGCCCGGCAACTTGGGAATTCCGGTGTGCGAAGGGCCCAATGGCAGCAAGCTCGCGCTCATCATCTGCCACGATGGGATGTTCCCCGAAATGGCGCGCGAGTGCGCTTACAAGGGCGCCGAAATCATGATTCGCACTGCGGGCTACACGGCGCCGATTCGCCACGCTTGGCACGTGACCAATCAAGCAAATGCATTCTGCAATCTGATGTACACCGCATCGGTGTGCATGTGCGGCAGTGACGGTACCTTCGACTCCATGGGCGAAGCGAGCATTTGCGGCTTCGATGGCGTGCCAATGGCCACCGGCGGTGGGCGGCCCGACGAGATCGTCGCGGCAGAGGTTCGCCCGGATCTCGTACGCGAAGCGCGGCGCGTGTGGGGCGTCGAGAACAACATCTATCAATTCGGACACCGCGGTTACGTTGCGGTGAAGGGCGGCGCGCAGGACTGCCCGTACACGTACATGACGGACCTCACCGCAGGGCGCTATCGGCTGCCGTGGGAGGCCGAGGTCACGCACACCGACGGCACGTCGTGCGGTTTCCCGGAGCCAACGCGCGAGTACGGCGGAGCGGACGCGGGTGCCGTCGCGGTGAGCAACGTTTCGCGCGTGGCGTGAGCCGCTAGGTGTGCGCCAAGACGTTCACCAATTGACCGAACGGATCGCGCACGTAGAAGCGGCGCACGCCCCACGGCTCGTCGACTGGACCGTACTCGATCGCGAAGCCGGCTTTCTTCATCGCGCGGTGAGCCGCGTCGACGTCATCGACTTCGATCGATAGATCCGGCACGGGAGTGTCCGAGCCGCCTTCGGAGAGAAAGCTGATCTGAACGGCGCTCTTCGCGCTCGAGCCCAAGGTCGCGATCCATCCCTGGTCCATCAGCACCGCGAGCCCGAGCACGTCTTGATAGAAGCGCTTCGCGAGCGTCGGATCGGGGGTCACTACGTTACGAACGATGCGCTTCACTTTCATGGCCCGACCAGCCTAGCAGGCGCACGACCGTCCCTCGAAAGCGACTTTCGAACAGCCCGCTTAGAATTCGACGTCGAGCTGCGGCATCGTGGCGCTCGGCCCGACGAGGCTGACCCGCACGTCTTGCACCGCGACGCGGGTCTCGCTCAGGCCGCAACTGACCGCGAGCGACCCCTGCGTGGCGTGCACGAGCGCCGCGCGCGCCGCGGCGTCGAACGTGGCGGCGCTTGCGGTCGCGGTCGAATCGACGGTGCACGAGCGCACCACTTCGACCCCGATCTGCAGCGCGCTGCTGGCCCGCGAGCTGCCCGCGGCCTGCGATGTCTGACCGACGGTCAGGGCCAGGAACAGGGCGCTCAGGGTCGGGAGCAAGCAGCGGGTCGGGCGGGCGAGCGACATCGGGATATGCCCCGTACAGCAAGCCGCGGACCACACGAAAATCGCCGCAAATTCGCGAATCTGCTCGGGCCGAGCGTATCAATTTGCGAAATCGCGACGCCCGGCGCCTCGACTCAGGACGGGTGGCGGCCTCCCTGCGGCGACGGGCAGTGCCGTTGCCGGCCGAGGAATTTAGTTGCGTGTGCAACTAAATTGCGTGGACCGAAGTGAGGGTGCGACGGACAAGACCCAAAGGGGGCGCTCATTGGGCCACCACGCACCTCGCTTTGCGCCGCAGCAGCCGGCGTTCCGGCCAGCGCCTTGACTGGACGTGTGCTCGCCTTATCACTGAGCGGTGCGTGCCCTCGCCGATCTCGAGGTGTTGATCGTCGATTGCCAGACGACGGGCGCGAGCCCCGCGTTTGGGTCGGTGCTGGAGCTAGGCTGGGGCGTGGCGCGCGCGGCGAGCGGTGGGCTCACGGCGGCTGAGGCGCATTGGATCGCTTTGCCCGACGGCCAGCGGGTGCCGCGCCAAGTACAAAAGATTACTGGCTACGAGCCGGCGCATGCGGCGAGCGCGCTGCCCGACCGCGAGGCGTGGCAGCGCCTGAGGCAAGCCATCGCGCGCGCACCCGCGGCGCCCACGGCGATCCACTACGCGCGCTTCGAGCTCGCGTTCTTGCGTGAGTGGTCGGCGCGCTTCGAGCCGGACGCTCCGTTCCCATTCGACGCGGTGTGCGTGCACGCCATCGCGACTCGGCTCTACCCGGACCTGCCGCGCTTGTCGCTCCGCGCGCTGGCGGGCTATTTGGGGCATGGGCTCGAGCTCGCGCGGCGTTCACTGGGCCACGTGGAGGCGACGGCGTTCGTGTGGTGCAAGCTATGCGCGGACCTGGAGACGCGCGGCATCGGCACTTGGGAGCAATTGCAGGCCTGGCTCGGCGAGCGCCCCCCGCCCAAAGCTCGCTCGAAGAAGCCGAAATACCCGATCGCGAGCGAGCGCTATAAGTCGCTGCCCGACGCGCCAGGAGTGTATCGTTTTTTGCGCAGCAATGGGGACGTGCTGTACGTGGGCAAGGCGGCGAGCCTGAAGAAGCGCGTGACCAGTCACTTTTCCGCGCGCGTGAGCAAGCTCGTAGCGCCCGAGATGCTCACCCAAGTGAGTGAGATTCAGGTCTCGGTCGTGCCCAGTGCGCTGGAGGCGGCGTTGCTCGAGAACGAGACCATCAAGCGGCTCCGCCCCCCGTACAACGTGCAGCTCACCACGAGTGAGACCCGGGTCTGGTACGCTAGCCGTGATTTTGCCGCCGCGTCGACCACGGCGGACGCTCAGTTTCAGAGCGGCCCCGTAGCGTCCGAACACTCACTGCGCCCGCTGCACGCTCTGATTCAGCTGCTCGCGGGCGCGCCGATCACCCCTGCCCTGCGCGCCCGCGCCGTCGGCATCTCCGATCTGTGGACGCCGGACGAGCCCGTGTTCAAGCTTGGGTTGGCCGAGCTGATCGCGCGCCATCCCGAGCTCGAGACGGTCACTGTGGACCCCGGGCGGCGTGCACTGCAGCTCGCAAAGAAGCTGCTGCTTTTCCCGACCGAAGATAACTCAGCCGAAGACGCGGCCAAACCGGAGGGGTGGGACCCGGCGCGCGTCGCCCGGCACATCGAAAGCGCTGCCGCCCAGTCCTACCAAGCCTACCGCCGAGCGCGCTTCATGCGGCTTCTGCACGACAGCGACATCGTGTACCGCGAGCCCGGCGGCACGCAAGCTCGCTTGCTGCAGATTCGGGGTGGTGAGCTCGTCGCAAGCAGCGATGTCGCGTACGAGCACTTGCCCAGTGAGCCGCTGCGCCCTGCTCTGTCAGCCAGTGGGTCTCCGCTCTTCGATCGCGCGAAGTACGATCGGCTGCGCGTGCTGACCAGCGAGCTCAAGCGCATCGTGCGTGACAGCGGGCAAGTCAGCGTGCACTGGGCGCCGAGGCGCCAGCTGCCGACGCGGCTACTCGGCGGCGTGCTGCGCCTGGTTTGAGCGCGAATCAGCCGCCTAGCTGCACCGCTTTGCCGAGCCACGTTTCTTCGGTGACTGCGCGGACCAAGAAATCTGCCACGTCTGCGCGGGAAATGCGGCTCGGCACGGCGGCGATTTGGGTCTCGATCAAGTAACGCCCGTCCGCTGGACCGTTGGTCAAACGGGTGGGGCGCGCAATCACCCACTCCAGCCCGCTGTCCATGACGAGGCGTTCTTGGCGCTCGTGATCTTCATAGGGCACTTTGAGCAGCCACGAGATCATCAGCTTGTTCAAAAACCAATTGGCGGCTCTGCGGCTATCACCCGCTCCGAATGCGCTGAGCACCCCCAAGCGCTTGACCCCTTGCTCCTTCATGGCGTCGATCACGTAGCGCGTGCCCTGCGAAAAGTAGTTCGGATTGGCTTTGAACGCCTTGAAGCTCGTGGCCGAAGCCGTAATGATGACCGCATCGTGGCCGGCCACGGCGCGTGCGACCGAATCAGCTTGGTGAAAGTCGCCCTGCAAGCGGTGCAAGTGCTCGTGCTCCAGTTGAAGCTTGCGTGGGCTGCGAGCGAAGGCGGTGACCGCGTGCCCGCGCTGTAGCGCGTTTTTTACCGTTTCTGCGCCCGTGCCCTGCGAGGCGCCGATGACCAAGATTTTCATGTGCTTTGGCTCAGGCTAGCAAATCCGGGACCAGCACGGCGAGTGGCACGTGCCGTGCACATGGGCCGGATATGCATCGATCCCATTTGAGCTTTGGTTTGGTTTTGTTGGGTTGCTTCGCGGCCGTGGCGTGCGGCGGCTCCAGCACACCGCCGCCCATGGACCCTTCCGGCTCAGCGACGAGCGGGAGCACCACGCCCGAAAGCGGCACGCCGCCAACCGATAGCAGCGCGCCTGCGTCGCCGGAAAGCCCGCCCGGAGCCGACACGCCCGCAGCCAACACGAAGTAGCCGGTTACGGCGCAATTCGTCCCGCGTGCGTCATTGTGCGGCGGCAGGCTCGTCTCGCCGTCCACCGGAGCGTTGCACCGGGCGGGGATTGACCGCGGAGGTTTGCTCTTTCAAAGTCGTGCCGAGTGAACGAACCGTCGAACAGTCCGGTGCTGCGCGGCGGCGCGCTCGCGCTTCTGTCGGCACTGGCCTTCGGCCTCACGACCCCGCTCATTCAGCGCCTGAGCGCGGGCTTGGGGGTGCTCCCTGCGGCGGCCTTGTTGTACGCGGGCGCAGCGCTGGCCTCGCTAGATGTTCGGCGGAAGGCGCACTCCGCTGCGCCCGTCCGCTCCGCGCATCTGCCGCGGCTACTCGGTGTGGCGTTGCTCGGCGCAGTCGGTGCCCCCGCGTGCTTGATCCTGGGCTTGCAGCGCACTGACGCCGTGAGCGCGTCACTGCTGCTCAACTTCGAAGCGGCGTTCACGGTATTACTGGCGTGGGGCGTGTACCGTGAGCCGATTGGGCGGCGTGTGGCGCTCGCCCTCGCGGCCATGTCTGTCGGCGGGTTGCTGCTCGCTTCCGCGGGCGCGCCGGTGATTCCAGGATTCGGGGTGGGCGCGTTGGCGATCGTGCTGGCCACGCTGGGCTGGGCGCTCGACAACACCCTGTCGCGGCCGCTGTCCGAGCTTAGCCCGACACAAGTCGTGCTCTGGAAAGGCGGGCTCGGCGCGCTGCTCAGCACCTTGCTCGCGTTCGGGCTCGGACAATCGTTCCCCAAGCCGTGGCCGCTGCTCGGCTTGCTCGCGTGCGGGGCGACGGGCTACGGGCTCAGTCTGCAGCTGTACCTGCGGGCGCAGCGGCAGATCGGCGCTGCGCGCACCGGGTCGATCTTTGCGGCGGCTCCGTTCGTGGGCGCGAGCGCGGCGTGGCTGCTCGGGGCTCCCGCGGGCGCGTGGTCCGCCTTGGCCGCAGCTTGTTTCGCGCTCGGCGTGTACCTGCATTTGACCGAGAGTCACGGGCATTTTCACGTGCACGCGCCCATCACGCACGAGCACCTGCACCGCCACGATGATGGTCATCATGACCATGAGCACGACCCGCCCGTCCGCGGCGAGCACAGCCACCGGCACTCGCACGAAGAGCGAGCCCACGAGCACCCGCACGCCGAAGACGTGCATCACCGGCACGAGCACTGAACGCTCCGAGGCGCGCTCAGGCCACGATCGCGGCGATGCGCTGGAACGACCAGTACACGGCCACCACGCCGATGGCATACAGCATCGGTCGTCGCGCTTGCCCGAACCAACCGCTCAACTTGGGGACCAGCCGCGGCAAGCGGTCGACCACGAGGTAGGCGAGCAGCACCATCATCAGCTGGCCGATCTCCACGCCGACGTTGAACGTGAGCAGCGCGAGCGGCAAGTGAGTCTGCGGCAGGCCAATGTCTTTGAGGGCGCCGGCAAAGCCGAGGCCGTGCACGAGGCCGAACAGGAACGAGACCACGGCGGGCACGCGGCGCGCCAAGCTGTCGTCCTGGCGTAGCGCTTCGCTGGCCACGAGCACGATCGACATCGCGATCGACGCCTCCACCGGCGGCGGCCGCAAGGTGAGCCAACCGAACGCGCTGCACGCGAGCGTGATGCTGTGCGCGACGGTGAACGCGGTAATGGTTCCGATCAAGCGCCGCCGAAAACCCACCAAAAACAGCAAGCTCGCGACGAACAGCAGGTGATCGATGCCGCTCAGGATGTGCTGTACGCCGAGGATCACGTAGGCGCGCGCGATTTCCCCGCTGCCTCGGCGGTCGTCGGCCGAGCCGTACAATTGCACCTGCGGCTGTGCATTCGTGAACGTGTACACGTGGCTCTGTCCGTCGAGCCACACGATCTTCACCAAAGCAGCCGAGTAACGTTGGCCGACGCCTTCGATCGACAGCGTGCCCTTCATGCCCTCCTTGCCGCAGTGTACGAAGTTCGCGTCGCCGTGACAGGCCGCAGGCCAGTGGGGCTTCAGATCGTCGCCCATGGGGCGCTTGTCGTTCGAGGCCGACCATTGCCACATGAACTCGCCAGCGGCCGTCTCGCGGACTTCCATCTCGGCCATGGTCATCTCGTGCGCGCGCGCGGGTGCCGCAAAAAACACGGCCAAGACGAGCACCGAGCTCGCGAGCCAAGCGCGAAGGCTGCTCGTCATTCGCCGCTCTCCTTCTGCGGGAGCTCGTGCTTGATCGTGTACTTCTTGGCCAAGGCGTGCACGGCGGCCGAGCGCTGTTCGGAAGCGGTGGCGTCCGTCCAATCTTGCTGGATCACGCCGCGCAGGGTCTCGAACACAGCCGGCTTCGCGGGCGTGATTGTGTTCAGGCGCATCGCGCGCCAGCCGTCTTTGGTGTGAAGCGCTTGCCATTCTGCCGGTGGCGCCTTCGCCAGTGCGTCGGCGAACTCTTGCCCGTAGCTTTGAACGAGGTTCGATTGCGGCCGCCCCTTGAAAACGCGCAGCCCGGCCTTGGCGTCGCCGGGCGTGCCACTGTTGAGGTCCTTCACGAAATCGCGAACCTGCTGCTCCGTTGGCTCGCCGGCGAGTGCGGCCTCGTCGAAGTCGTAGCGGCTTGGCTCGTCGTATTTCTCGCGGTGCGCCTCGAACCACTTGCGCAGCTCGTCATCCGTGACTTTGGGCAGCTTGACGTTGCTGTCGATGACGCTCAGCGCCTTGAAAATCACGCGCTCGCGAATCGCCGTGTCGCCCTTGTCTACCTGCAGGGCGAGCCCTTCGCGGTACAGCACCTCGTTGTCGAGCCAAACGCGGCGCAGCGCGTCCAATTCCTCCTTGTTCGGCTGGTGGCCGCGCGCGGCCGTGAAGGTCGCAATCGCTTCACTATCCACCTCTGCGCTGACCACGATCGTGTGCGGGTCGTCCCCCCGGGCGACGAGCGCGTGGTCGACCGCGAACAGCAGGCCCCCCAAGACGAGGAAGTGCAGCAGCGGCTCGCGCAGCCACTTGGACCACGGCGTCGGCGGTCGAGGCTCGGAAACTAGCTCGGAAGAGTGGATATTCAGCAGCGGTGTGGTCATGGGTCGTGTGCGTCCAACAAAAAAGAAGCGGCGCCGTGCGTTGCCACGCGGCGCCGACCCTTCTGTCACCCGTAGGTGACAATTGTGTCACTGGTTGGTGACTGCTGTGTGGTTACTGGACGCCTTGGATCAGCGTCGAGCCAGCGAGTTGGATGTAGATCGGGTTGCTGTAGAACCACAGATCCGACCAAGCCGCGACGTCGAACGAGACCATCTTCTGGCCGGCGAACGTGCCCGTGGTCGGGACTGCCAAGTGGTCCGGGCAGCCCTGGAACTGAGTTCCGCCGGTCGGGATCGGCGTGCTGCAGGGGATGGTCAGGCGGGTGAGGTCGTTCGCGTTGGTGTACACGTCAGACAGCGGGTTGCCGCTGGGGTCGGTCTCGTACGGCACCGACGGCGGCAGGTTGGTCCCGCGCAGACGGAGGTACTGCGAGGTGGTGCCGCTGACGTGGAAGGTCATGACCAGGTATTTGCTGCCATCGGCGGCGGTCACGCTCTGCCACGGGGTGAGTCCCGCGCCGTTGAAGGTGCGGATCACCGCAGCGGTCGGGTTCTTGGCCGCGTCCGGCACGTTCGTGAGGCCCGTGGTGGTGCCGTCCGCTTGCAGCCAAGCGGTGTTCTGCGGCCAGGCACCGGAGTACTGCGCGGTTCCCGGCGTGCGGTAGCCGGTCACCAAGCCGCGGATCAGGTCGATGTGATCGAGCACCGGCTTGTTGAGCGGCACATCCTTGTTGATCTGCTTCAGGGACGGGTTCGAGAACGTGTAGGGCGAGAAGTTCTCGCCGTCCGGGTCGCGCACGGCGACACCGACCACCACTTCGCCGGCCGTGGCCAAGCTCAGCTTCTCACCCATCGTCGCGCAGCCAGAGACGCCGATAATCGTGGTCTTGTTCTGCGCGGCGTCGGTGACGAGCGACGCAACTTGAGCATCGGTCTTGCCGGAGCAAGCCACGAAGGCCAAGCGGTCGATGATCTGACCCTGGGTCGCGAAGTTGTTACCCGAGCGCAGGCCATCCACGATGGCTTGCGGGCGCAGCTTGTCGGCACCGTTCTTCACCATGGTGAAGTTGCGCTGGTACTCGCCCGGGTAGAAGTCCTGGGTCGAACGGCGATCGTCCGGACCGAAGCTGCCACGGTTGTGCCAATCGGAGCTGGCGAAGAACCAGAAGTTGCGGCCTTCACCCAAGAGGGCGTCCCACACGCCACCGACGAACCCGCCGTACACGCCGGTGCCGCCGAAGGTGGTGCCACCGACGCTGTCGATCAAGACCGGGGCGGCGGACGTTCCGAAGTTGTTGCGCAACACCTGGTATTCGCCACGGTTGGCCGAGGCGCCGTGACCCGGTTGCGTCTCGAAGCCGAACGCCGTCTTGGGCGCGGTGTTGTTGAAGTCGCGCAAGCTCTCGACGTTGAAGCCGAAGTTGCCGTCCGGGTTGAATTGACCGGCACGCTCGAGATGCGCGGGCACGTAATAGCTGGTGTTGGTGTGGTACGCCTGCATCCACTTGAGCGCTTCGAGGGTCTTCAAGTGACCCTTGGTGCCGGTACCCACTCCGCCCGCCGGAATCAGCTTCTTCGCGGTTGCGTTCCAGCTGATGTCAGTGCTGTTGGCGCTGCCGGGGACCGAGCAGTCCCACTGGTTGTCGACGCCACGGCTGGTGTCCGTGTCATTGCGGTCGAAGCAGTACTCCCATTGCGCGAGCGCATTGGCGTTGCCGGTAGCGGTGTAGCCGGGCGTGGTCGGCAGTACCTTGGTGTCGATGGTCGACGGGACTTGACCGGTGATCACGGACATCGAGATGTGCTCGTGGCCTGGGCCGACCGACTCGATACCGAGGAACAACGGCAGCTTCTTGTACGCGTTCAGGTACTCGATCAGCGGGTATTGGAACTCTTGAATCGACTGCCAGCGCCACATGTTGTAGCTGGTCGCCGGGTTTCCAACCGGCGAGGCGTCACCCTTGATGGTCACTCCCGAGTCCGTCCAAGTCGTGTTTGGGCTCTTGCCGGCCACGTACGGATACGCGGGGGTATCGAGCGTCGCGTCCTCCACCAACGTGCAGTTGCGGTTGCCGTTGCCGCCGTGACCGGCTTGCACGAACCAATCCAGGCCCCACGGCGTGTCGGTCTTGTCGGTCGCCTTCTTGACCAGCTTCTCCATCGAGATGCTGCCGTCCGAGCACGTGGTGTGATTGTGGAAGTCGCCGGCTACGTAGGTGCCGATCAGGGCGGCGGCGTTGCCAGCCGCGCCTGCCATCGAACCCGCCGCGCCCGCCATGCTGCCCGCGGCACCGGCCATCGAGCCACCGGCACCGGCCATGCTGCCACCCGCGCCCGCCATCGAGCCACCCGCACCGCCGCTCGGCTCCGGCGTGCCCGCTTCGCCGCCCGCGCCGGCTTCGGCAGCACCCGCTTCACCGGAGCCCGACGTGCCCGCAGTGTTGCCCGCGCCCGCGCGGCCAGCGGTTCCGGCACCAGCTACGCTCGAGTCACCCGCTTCGCCGAGCCCGGCAGCGCCCGCGGTGCTCGACGGAGGCTTCACGGTATCGTCGTCGCTACAGTGTGGAAGCAGCGTAACCAGGCCAACGAGGGCCACGGCACGGCTGAGAGAATGAGTCAAAGGGCCCGCGAAAGAACGAGACAAAAGGGATCGCATTGTGAAGAAATCTCCTGCGCGACTAGAGGCGCGTCACCGTCGCCTTCGTAACAGGGACTCATCGGCTTCTGGGCAACGTTTATGCGAAGAAAACAGGCTCTCCGTGACCGTTGCGTGACGGCTCGTTGCCCTTCTCGTCATCGGTTTACGCGCTCGAAAAAAAGCACGGCGCCACGCGGTTTCCCGTGTGGCGCCGTTGCTCAATCACGCGGCGCCGATCGCCGCGCCTCACGCGGTCAGCCGCGTGACCTTACTTGACGCCCGCGATGGGCGTCGAGCCGGCGACCTCGATGTAAACCGGGTTGCTGTAGAACCAGAGATCCGACCAAGCCGCGACGTCGAAGGACACCGCCTTTTGGCCGGCAAACGGGCTCGCACCGCTCGCCGTCGCGAGGTGATCCGGGCAACCGTCGAATTGGCTGCTCGCGCTGTGGGCCGTCGTGCACGGGATGCGCAAGCGAGTGGCGTCGTTGGCATTGGTGTACACGTCGGACAGCGGGTTACCGCTGGCGTCGGTTTCGAACGGCACGGACGGGGGCAGGTTCGTGCCGCGCAGGCGGACGTACTGCGAAACCGTCACCGCGGGGATGCGGAACGTCATGGTCAGGTACTTCGTGCCATCGACGAAAGACGTGACGGCCTTCCACGGCGTGGCGCCGCTGCCGTTGAACGTCTTCAAGATCGCAGCGGTCACGTTCTTGGCGGCGTCGGGCACCGAGTCCAAGCCCGTGGTGGTGCCGTCGGCCTTGAGCCAAGCCGTGTTCGCGGGCCAAGCGCCGGAGTAACCCGCGGTGCCCGGCGTGCGATAACCGGAGACCTGGCCACCGATCACGTCGATGTGATCGAGTACCGGCATGTTGATTGGCAGGCTGGTGCCCACCTGAGCGAGCGACGGGTTCGGGAAGGTGTAGGGCGAGAAGTTCACGCCCTCCGGGTCGCGCACCGCGATGCCGACGATGATGTCCGAGCCCGCCGCAACCGCGAGCTTTTCGCCCATCGTGGCGCAGCCGCTGGCGGTGAAGAAGGTCTTGTTCATCGCCGCGTTGCCCGCGAGCTCGCCCACGAGCGCTTCGTCTTTGCCGGTGCAAGCAACGAAGGACAGCCGGTCGATGATCTGACCTTGGGTCGCGAAGTTGTTGCCGGAGCGCAGACCATCGACGATGGCTTGCGGGCGTAGCTTGTCTGACCCGCTACGCACCAGCGCGTAGTTGCGCTGGTACTCCCCGGGGTAGAAGTCCTGCGTGGTGCGGCGGTCGTCCGGACCGAAGCTGCCGCGGTTGTGCCAATCGGAGCTGGCGAAGAACCAGAAGTTGCGGCCTTCACCCAAGAGCGCGTCCCACACGCCACCGACGACGCCGCCGTACACGCCCGTGCCACCGAAGGTCGTGCCACCGACGCTGTCGGTCGGCACGCCGTTGATGACCTGGCGCAGCACTTGGTACTCACCGCGATTGGCCGAAGCGCCATGACCCGGTTGGGTCTCCATGCCGAACGCGACCTTGGGCGCGGTGTTGTTGAAGTCGCGCAAGCTCTCGACGTTGAAGCCGTTGTTGCCGTCCGGATTGAACTGACCGGCGCGCTCGAGATGCGCGGGCACGTAGTAGCTGGCGTCGGGGGCGAACTTCGCCATCCACTTGAGCGACTCCAGAGCCTTCAGGTGACCCTTGGTGCCGACACCCGTGGTGCCAGTGGGGATCAGCTTCTTCGCAGTGGCGTTCCAGCTGACGTCGGTTTCGTTGTGGCTATCCGGGACCGAGCAGTCGAAGGCATTGGCAGCGCCGCGGCTGGTGTCCGTATCACCACGGTCGAAGCAGTACTCCCACTTGGCGAGCGCGTCGGCGTTGCCCGTCGTGACGTACGGCGGGGCGCTGGGCAGCGCCTTCGTGTCGATCGACGAAGGAACCTGACCGGAGATGACGGACATCGAGGTGTGCTCGTGACCCGGGGTGACCGATTCGATCCCGAGGAACAGGGGCAGGTTTTTGAGCGCGTTCAGGTACTCGACGACCGGGTACTGGAACTCTTGGATCGACTGCCAACGCCACATGTTCTTGTTCGGGCTGGTGCCCGATGAATCACCCTTCGGAGTAACGCCGGAAGCCTCCCAAGTGGTGTTGGGGCTCAAGGTCGAGACGTACGGGTACGCGGGGGTGCCAAGCGACGCGTCTTCGACGAGCGTGCAGTTGCGGTTGCCGTTGCCGCCGTGGCCGGCTTGCACGAACCAGTCGAGACCGAACGTGCCGTCCGTCTTGCCGGTCGCCTTGTTGATCAGCTTCTGCATCGAGATGCTGCCGTCCGAGCAAGTCGTGTGATTGTGGAAGTCACCGGCCACGTAGGTGCCCGGGGTCTTCGCCGCGACGCTGCAGTTGACCTGCGCGGTCAGGGTATCGCCGCAGGCGGCCGACGGATCGCCGTCGCTGACCTTCAAAGTGAGCGTGGCCGGACCCGCCGTGGTGCACGTAAACGTGGGGTTTTGAGCGGTCGGGTCGCTCAAGGAGCCGGCCGTGGTGGTCCAGGCGAAGCTGAGCGGGCCGGGAGCGGCGTCCGAATCGTGGGCGGTGGCGGAGAGCGCGATGTTGGCGCCGACCTGAACCTCGGCCGGGCTCGCGCCGATGCCGTCGATCGTCGGGCACACGTTGAGCATGCCGGAGACGAGCACGCTGCCCGTTCGCGGAGCTTCACGGCAGGAGAGCGGCACGTTGACCTGCACCGTGCTGCGCGCCGTCACGTTGAAGCTGGCCGAGCCACCGCAGCTGAGCGCGCCGTCGACGGTGTTCGCGGTCAGGTTGATCGTGAACCCGTTGCCCGCGGGCAAGCCGCCGATGGTGGCGCTCAGCTTGGTCGCGGCAGACAGATCGATGGTGCCAGTCTTGGTGAAGCCGTTCGGCCCGACGATCGTGTAGCTCGCGGTGTTGATGGTCTGACCACCCGCGAGCTGTAACGCGAAGTTGACCGTACCGGCCGACTCGTTGCTCTCCGGCGCGGGCGTGCCTTGGACGCCGCTACAGCCGGTGAGAGATGTGTACCCACAGAACGCCAATGCGAGCGTCCTCATTTTCAATACGCGTCGAGCCATCACTTAGCCTCCAAAAACGGTGCGCAAAAACCTTCTGCCGCGACCGCAGACTCGCGGTCGTCGTCCGGGCCCTGGTGCAAAAAGGAAGCCACTGGCGACAATCGCCAAGCGACGGCGAAACAGCCAGAAATGGCGGCTAATCTGGCTAAAACGCGTACGACAAACGTGTGTCGAACGTCACGAAACTCCGGTTATCGAAGAACGCCGTTCGACTTCCGGAAAGAGCTCAACGCTGAACGAGCGCCAGCGCGGCTTCGGCGCGCGCGGGTTGGATCTGGGCCAGCTCGGAGAGCAAGGCGCGCGCCGCGGCTGCGTCGGACTCGGCGAGGGCCTTTGCCATGCCGAGCAACGGGTCGTACGCCGGTCGAAAGTCGGGGCTGATTCGGAGCACGCCGAGCAAGGGCTCACGCACTTGAGCCAGCATGTCCTCCACCCTTGCCGCTGGGTGAACGTCGCGGCCCGACTCGACGAAGCGGTTGCGCGCGGCCCAGTAGGCCGCCATGCGCCGCGGCCATGCGTCGTCCGGCGCTGGCGCAAGCAACTCGGCTGGTTGGATGGAGAGCTCGTGCAGGAGTGCGATCAGGCGATCGCCCGGCGTCGAATCCGGCGCATAAGTGAGGCTCGGTGCGCGGTAAGCCACGACTGGGTGATCATCGGTGTTGGCCGGCGCGCCTTCCGCCAAACGCCGCAGCGCGGACGGCCCCGCCACGAAGCTGCCCAGCACCGCATATTCATCCTCGAAACCGATGCCGGTGACGCGCTCCGGCAGCGCCACGCGAGAAAGCCGCGCCTGCAGCGCAGCGGCGTCGAAGCGCCGCCCATCGCGCTTGCCCAGCAAGCCGAGCACCGGCGTCTCCAAGCTGTTGCTAGCGATGACGGCGCTGCCCTGCGGGTACACGGCCAGGAACGAGCGCACGATGCTGCGCAGGGACTCGCGATCGAGTTGATGGAGCGGTAACCACTGACAGAACAAGCCCTCCGGCGCGAGCCGCTCACGCACCGCTCCAAAGTGCTCGACCGTGTACAGCGAGCCCGAGCCGCTGCGCGCCGGGTGAAAGTTGTCCGATACGATCACATCGTAGTGGCGCTCGCTCGTGCGCACGAAGCGGCGTGCGTCCGCCTCCTGGATGTGCAGTCGAGCGTAGGCTGCGCCGTCAGCGACGCTCGGCGCAAACGTCCGCGAGGCCGTGATCACCTCGGGCAAGAGCTCGACGGCATCCACCCAGAGCGTGGGATCCTCGGCCGCCGACGAGGCGGTGATGCCGGTACCGAGGCCCAAGAACAGCGCGCGCTTCGGTCCTGGATGCAGCAACAAGGGGAGCCACGCTTGCCGGCCGTCCACGCGCTGCGTGCGACTACTGCCCTCTTGTTGTCGATTGTTGATCCGGAGCCGGAGCACACCGTCCGCATCTGCGTCCACACTCACCGCCGCCATCACCCCGTCCTGATAGCTGACGACGTGACCGCCCTCGGGGACCGCGATGAACTCGAGCGGCGGTGCGAAACACAGTAGAGCGAACGCCGCGCCCGCCGGCACCCACAGCAGCGCGCGCCGAAAAGACCGCCGCGACACGAGCGCCAGGTACCCGACCGCGATCAGCAGCAGCGCAACCTTAGGCCCAAAGGCTGGAAGCACGAGCACCCCGAACAGCGCGGGCGCCGCGGCCGCGCCCAGCGTATTGATGCCGAGGGCGCGACCGAAGCCGATCCCCGAAGCGTGCGCGCGGCGGCTCAAATGACTGAACAAGGCGCCCATCACCACGGTCGCTGGACCGAAGGCAAACAGCGCGGGCACGGCTTCCGCGGCGATCGCCGCAGCTACCCCGTCGCCGAACGCGTCGAGCGCCCTGTCTTTCAGCGACTCGGCCGCCCACAGACTCGCGGTGCCCATCAGGCAGGCCGCGGACAGCGCAGCGAGCAGCCAATCGCCGAGCACTTCTGGCTCGCGCCGGCGGAGCAACCAGCGCTGGTAGCTCGCGGCACCCGCCGCGCTGCCGACGAGGTACACCGCGAGCAGCAGCGCGAACGTGTACACGGTGTTCTCCGACACCTGGCTCAGCACGCGAGCGACGAGCACCTCGTAGCCAATGCCCAAAAACCCGGTCCACGAAAGCTGCACGACCACGCCGCGCACGAGCGAGCGCTCAGCCTCGGGCACCTGGTCGGCCTCGTTCGGCGGCGCTGCGGTCGTGCGCGAAAATACGAGCCACGAAGTGACCGCGCACTGCACGTTCAGAGCCGCACACAGCAACGTCGTCCGCCGCAGCCCGAGCTCGGGAACCAGCCAAAAAGCCGCTCCGAGCACGCCAAGCACCGCGCCGAGGGTGTTCCCCGCGTAAAGCGCGGCAATGCTGCGCGCGCGGCCGTGCCCCGCTTGGCGCGCGAGGATGCGCTCCATCGCCGGCAGCGTCGCGCCCATGGCCGCCGTCGCCGGCAGCAGCATGAGCAAGGTAACGAAAAACGCGACCGCCCACTGTCTCATCGGCGAGGGGTGCGCCCCCGTCAAATGCAACGCCCAGCCGCTGAACGGCGGCATAGCGAACACGAGCAGCACGCTCCACAGCGCGATCACGAGCTCACACGCCGCATAGAAGCGCACCGGCCGGGGGCTGTGCTCGATGCGTGAGCCGAGCGCCAGCGCGCCCAACGAGAGCCCCCCGAAGAACGCGGCTACGACGGCCAGCACCGCGGCCGATTCGTGACCGAGCCAGAGCGCGCTTTGCTGCGTCCAAACGATTTGGTAGCCGAGCCCCGCAAAGCCGGACGCCACCATCAGCAGCAGCGACGCGCGCTCGCGCCGAACACTGCGCGCTCGGCTCACTTAGCCGAACCTAACGACGTAGCCCCAGGAATCCAGCTGAGACGGGACGGCATTGAACGAGAGCGTGATGCGCCGCTCGCCCTGGTTCGGCGGTACGGCATGCATCAAGTAACTGGGGAACAGCACCATGTCGCCGGGCTCGGGGGCGGGGCTCACCCATTTGTCCGCGTTGTACTCGCTCGGCACCGTCTTTCCGTGATCGTTCCGGAACATGAACTCGCTGCCACCGGGCGACTTCATGAACACCGTCTGCGAGCCCGGATGCGTGGGCGTCAGGTACACGACGCCCGACGCGAAGCTGTTGGCGTGGTTGTGCATCGCCTGCCGCCCGCCCGTGCCCAGGACGTTCACCCACATCTCTTTCATCAGCCACGGCAAGCGCTCAGCGAACAGGTGCGTGCCGAACTCGATCAGCTTGGGAGCAATGAGCTGAGCGGCTTCGCCAAGCAATGGGCTGTCGCTCGGCTTCAGCATCGCGGTATGTGAAAGATTGCTGGACGAGCTGTTGTCCTGCGTGGCCTTGGCCGAAAAGTGCTCGACCAAGCCCTTGACCAGCGCCGGCGGCAAAGTGCCCGGCGCGCGCATGAATGGAATCGGGAAGAGACCGAAGACTTGGTCCACGGCCCCTCCGTGCCACTCCGCGGCGGGCAGAGTCCAGCAGCGAACGCGCGCTTCACCAGATTGTCACGCGACTGATACCAATCAGCCGCCAAGCGAGCTGGGTTCGGGTACGCTCGGTCGACGCTCCCCCCATGGCAACCAAGAAAGCTAGCGCCAAAAAAGCCGCGCCAAAGCGGGCGGCGACCGCCAAGCGCGCGCCGCTCAAGATCGCGACCTTCAACATC